>URJJ01000079.1 GCA_900548185.1 uncultured Opitutales bacterium | reverse complement strand
CCAGGAAGTCCGCTAAAAAGTCCAAGTAGCGCGAGTTTTGCAAACCCCGGGCGCGGCCGCATGGCCGCGCCCTTTGTTTTTCGGGCGCAGCCTGTGGGCATTTTGGACGCCGCGAGTTTTGCGCTCCGGCCTGCCGGAGGGCTGGGAGGCGGGCGCTTTGCTCCGCGCCGGGCCGCTTGAAAGGCCCGCATGGCGCTTCCGGATTTTTATTGCGCCCCCGGAGGGGGTGCGCCAGTTTTTTGGGGTACATCAAAATGGGAAAGCTTTACAGAGTGGCCACAAGGCCGAGCCCGCTTGCGGTGACGCAGGCCCGCATGGCCGTCGCATATTTTTCGGCCAGGATTCCGGATTCGGAGTACGAGATTGTTGAATTTAAGACGACCGGGGACAGGAAGCTGTCATGGTCGCTTGAGGAGCACGGCGGCAAGGGACTTTTTACAAAGGAGCTTGAAGACGCCCTGCTCGACGGCCGCGCGGACTTTGCGGTCCACAGCGCAAAGGATATGCCCGTCGATTCGCCGGACGGCCTTTCAATCCCCTGCTTTCTGCCGCGCGACGACGCCCGGGACGTGCTCATTTCAAAGGAGGGTGCGGAAGTGCCCGCGCTCGTGGCGACCGGTAGCCCCCGCAGGCGCGCGCAGCTCAAGAAGTTTTTCCCGAACGCGGTCTGGACGGAGATTCGCGGCAACGTGGAGACCCGCCTGCGCAAGGTGGCCGAGGGGCCGGCAGACGCCACAATGCTCTCTGCGGCGGGCCTTGGCAGGCTGGGAATTTCGTCATTCCCGGGCCTCTCGTTCAGGCCGATGAAGATACCCTGCTGCGTCCCGGCCGTGGGGCAGGGGGCGATAGCCGTCCAGTGCAGGGACTCCGATGCCGCATTCTTTTCGGGCTTTTCGGACGCCCCCACGGCACTTGCCGTCGCCCTTGAGCGCGAGTTTCTCAAGGCTCTTGACGGGGGCTGCCAGGTGGCCTTCGGCGCCCATTTCGACGGGGAGATATTCCACTTTTTCCACGAGAAGACGGGCTGCCAGAAGCTCGACTTCTCCGTTGAAAAGAGGGACTTCAACGCCATGGCTTCGCGCGTGCGCGCCGTCGCCGAGGGACTTCTGGCGTAGGGGCGCCACCCCCGGCATCCGGCGGGAAATGTCCGCGCGTGCGCGGGCGGGGGATTCATGCGTCTTACTGCGGCGGATGAAAATCCGTCCGGGCTGCGCGGCGGCGGGCGGTTTTGGAAAAGCAATGTGCGGCGGGCAACGCTGCGGCGGAATTTGAAGCGCATTCGCATTGCCTCTTTCCTCCCTCAGGCGGCTGCCTCAAAAGAAATGGCGCTGCCCGCCCTCAAAGTTCCCGCAAGGCAAGTGCAGTTTTTTGTTTTCAATACGCTGCGCAGTTGCAGGCGGCGGGTTTTGCGCCGGGCCGGGAGGGGGGCCTTACTGGGCGCCGCTCTCCGGTTTGTTTTCATTGTAAAATTTATCATTGCATGGCATCTTATGCCGCCAAAAACTTTTTTGAAAATTGGCAGGTGAATTTTTTTCAAAAAAAGAGCCAATTCAAAAAGGTCTTTCCGGATATTTTTAATGGTGCTGGCATGGATTGGGATGCCGCGAAAGAAACAAAAAAAACAGGCGCCTTTCCGCATCATAGCAGGCGGGCTTTACTTCTACGCGCAAAATTCCATTTCCCAAAACCGCTTTCAGTTTCATTATCCATGCCAGACTCTTTTTAATATTGTAAAAAACGGGCTTTGGAGTCCGGCTGACGCCCGTTCTCGGAGTGAGCTTACGGAATAATTCAGGTTTTTCTCAAAAGGTTTGATGGGCCGCTGAACGCAGCAAAAAACCGCTGAAACAGGGGGCTGCGGGCGGTTTTAGTTTTCGGAATTGTTTTGAGAAAAAATCGCCGTCCGTGCTTTTAATCTGCAAAAAGCCGAACATTTGAGAGGAAAAAACAGGACTTTGCGTGGGAAAATAATATCGGCCGACCGATGAGGCGGGCTGTCCGTGATTGCGTTCTGGGCGATGCGGTAATATATCCAAATATCAAGCTTTTCCATTCAAAGGTTCGGTTCTTTTCCTCAAACCTCGCGGCGCGATGCAATTCGACACGATTTTAGGCTTTCAGATTTCATATGGAAGGGGAGCGGTGCGGGAGGCCAAAGTTAATGTCGGAGCGTCCCTCAGGCAAACCGCGCGGCAACCGCTGGCAGCCAGTCCCGACGGGCTTTATGATTCAACAAAGCATCAAACCGTTCCGCGATTTCCATCGCACATATGTTTTACGGGGACTTGCGCTTTCATTCTTGGAGCCGCCTGTGTTAAGGCAGCCGAATGGACGGGTGAAAATCCATTTGCTTCGGGCAATTTGGCAGGCGGTAAATCTTGGGGCTATATGGATAAGCCGGGGGCTTGCGGATTCTGGAATGGGATTCTTCGGTATATTCT
>URJJ01000078.1 GCA_900548185.1 uncultured Opitutales bacterium | reverse complement strand
GTATAAGAGACAGGAGGGGGATAGGCCCCGAAAGGCGGACGGCCCGGAGGCGGGGGCGGGAAAGCCCCGCCCGCCCTGAGATTCGGGTTCACCATGCCGCCGGGCGGGCCTTTGCGCGGGGCCGCGCGGTCCGGACCGTTTCCGGAGGTGTCCTTCCTTTCTGATCCGCCGTCGGAACCCTTCATAGCGCGCCTCCCTGAAAGCCGCCGCTAGGCGATTTCCTCTATCGTTACCTTGTGGGCGACGCCGTCCACATTGACGGTGAAGTCCGCCTTGCCCTTGCCGGAAACGCCGCCTTTGGCGGACGGCTTTTTGAGTTCGAAGGCGGAGCGGGGCTTCTTGTACATGTCCTCGAGCTGCTGCGGGAACATGGCGTAAATGACGGCGTGCTCGTCGTCGTCCTTGAGGCCCTTTGCGCGGAGCGCCTGGCGCAGATCCTCCATGCCGGGCTTCTTGAGGTCGGCGGGGCGGACGGTGATGGGCTCCTTGCCGGACTTTTCGGCCGCGAGCTTTTTGACTTCCTCGTCGACGGGGGCCGGGGTGCGGCCGTAGTATCCGAGGGCGATGTCCATGGCCTGGGGCGTAAACATCTTCCAGCGGCCGAACTTGACGTTCATCATGGCCTGCGTGCCGACAATCTGCGAGGTCGGGGTCACGAGCGGTATCCAGCCGAGCTTTTCGCGCACGTACGGGACTTCGGCGAACACTTCGTCGAACTTGTCCTCCATCTTCTGCTCCTTGAGCTGGTTTCTGAAGTTGGAAAGCATTCCGCCGGGCACCTGGTAGACGAGGGCGTCGGAGTCGATGACCTCGTTTTTGAGCATCGTGTAGGCCCCGAGCTCGTTGTAGATTTTCGTGAGGTGCCGCCTGATTTCGGCGAGGGCCTTCGTATCGTAGTCGGGCTTTCTCGCGTGGTCGGTGAGCATGGCCAGCATTCTGGCGCAGTCGGGCTGGCCCGTGCCGTTTGCAAACGGGACGACGGACACGTCGACGGCGTCCACCCCAGCGTCAACGGCCGCGTAGTAGGCGGTCGCCCCGAGGCCGGAAGTGTCGTGCGTATGGAATATGACGGGGATTTTTATGTTCTTTTTGAGGCCGCTTATGATTTCATAGGCCACATACGGGGGCACGAGGCCGGCCATGTCCTTGAGGACGACGGCGTCGCAGCCCATCTCTTCGAGCTCGGCGCCCATCTTGACGAACTTGTCAACCGTGTGGAAGGGGCTGGAGGTGTAGCAAATCGTGCCGTGGGCCTCCTTGCCGGCGGCCTTCACGGCGTCGATGGAGCACTTCATGTTGCGCGTGTCGTTGAGCGCGTCGAAGATGCGGAAGATGTCCATGCCGTGCTTGGCGGATGCCTTGACGAAGGCTTCGACCACGTCGTCGGGATAGTGGATGTAGCCCACTATGTTCTGCCCGCGGAAGAGCATCATGTGCTTCGTCTTGGGGCAGGCCTTCTTGAGGGCGTCGAGGCGGTCGAAGGGGAATTCCCCGAGAAAGCGAAGCCCGGAGTCGATAGTGGCTCCGCCCCATGTTTCGAGGGCCCCGAACCCCATGTTGTCCAAAAGGGAGCAGACGGGGAGCATCTGCTCGGTTTTCATTCTTGTTGCGGCGAGCGACTGGTGGCCGTCGCGCAGCACCGTATTATTGAATACAACGGGTTTCATAGTCTAAATTATCCTAAAAAATTCGCATTATAGTGAATGAAGCCAAACGCCCTTTCAACAAAAAAAGCACGCGGCCCGTTTCCGCCCGTTTGGGCGCCTGAAACGCCCGAAAACAATTCAAAGCCGCATCCGCCGCCTGAAACTTCCCGCGCCCTCCAAGGGCCGCGCGATGCGGGGCGCCCCGCCCGATGCGAAACGCCTCCCGCCCCGCGCAAAAGCCCGGAGGCTAGTCGCGGGCGGCAAAATTTATAGTTACAGCTATGGCCTTGCCGCGCGGGGGGGCGCCGAGCGTAAGGGACCTGAAAAGGGATTCGATGGAGCGGTCGAACGCGCCCTCGCCGCTTGAGCGCACAACCCTTATCCTCGTGACGGCGCCGCGCGCGGAAATTGAAATTTCAACCTTTGCGACAAGGTCCATACCGGCGCACTCCGCAGGCGGAACCCAGTACTGCTTTGCAGTGGCGTAAAGATAGGCGATGTAGGCCGACATCTCGTCCTGCGTGACGGCCCCGGAAGCGGGGGAAACGCTGGAGGGGGACATTGAAAAGCTCCTGCCGTCAACCTTCACCGCGTCAACCCGGACGGGGCGCGGATTGCGGACGGGCTTTGGCCTGGGGGCCTTCGGCCTTCCGAACTTTTTCGCAAACTCCTCCATCGTCATCGTATTTTGCTTCGCGGAATTCGACTCCGACACGCTCGGGGCCTTGCGGTCCGGCTTCGGTTCCGGCCTGGGCTCCGGTTTTGGCTCGGGCTTGGGCTCGGGGGCGGGTTCGGGCTCCGGAGGCGGGTCGGGGAGGTCGATGGGCTTGAGATTTTCGATTTTAGGGGTTTTTACGCTCGGGACGGGCTGGTCGGGAACCGGCGCAGGGGGCCTGGGGGAAGGGCTGTCTCTTATACACATCTGACGCTGCCGACGAAG
>URJJ01000077.1 GCA_900548185.1 uncultured Opitutales bacterium | reverse complement strand
ATGTACTGGGAGAGGCGCGGCGGCTGCCGTGCCGAAGCTTGGCACAGCCGAACAGAGTTCGGCAGGTCCAGGGGCTACGCCCCTGGGGAGAGGTGTATTTTGAGGAGTTCGAAGAATGAGGGAGCGTCGAGGAGGGTGGCGCCGGGGCAGCGTTTTTTTACTTCCTCCATAACTTGCGCGTGCCATTCCGGAGACTTCAGGATGGATCTGAACCAATGGAATCGCATTGGGGCGCGGTCGCGCATTCGGTCGCATATGATGGCGGCGGCTTCTGCGGGGTTTTCCGGCGTGATGTCCCAGTCGGAGCGCAGCACTGGCATGCCTTTGTGCATGAGGGCGGGGGCGCCGGTTTTTTGCGGGACTATTCCGCCGGGGCTGAATGAGGCGTAGCAGTCCAGCCCTTCCGCGTTTAGCTGCGGCGCGTGTCCGTCTATTACAAAGCCTGTTATTTTAAGGCCCCATTTCTGGTAGTGGCGGCGGCAGTGGGCGGCCCATGCGTCGAGTCCGGAGGGGAGTCCGGAAATGGGGCGCGGTTCCTGGAGCATGCCGGGCATGAGGTATCCGGCGCCGTTGTCGGCTGCCGCGAAGTAGTCGCCGGGTGTCGCGGTCTTTCTGAAATTGTGCATGACGTGCGGGACGCGCTCGGCCAGAACGGGGCTTATGCTCCACATGAGGGGAAGGGAGCCGCGCGCGGGGCTGTCCCACAGGTCCGGCGTGCGCTGGCTTATCCACGACGAGGAGTCGTAGTCGCCCACGTAGAAAAGCAGAAACTGCCTCCCCGCGAAATTCACGCGCCCATTTTCGTCCAGCAGGCCGCGCGCCTTGAGCTCGGAGTGCGAGACCCAGTTCTGGGGATAATTTTTTTCAAGCGGAAAGTGCATCCAAAACGACGCGTTTGCCAGGGCGCCAAGTCCGATTGCGTCTGCGTCTTTGAAGGCGTTGTAGGCGCTTATTATTCGTGAGAACTCCCATTCCGTCTCGACGTCGGCGTGTCGCCCTCCCGCATGGCGGGTGTATTTGAAAGCCCAGGGCGGAAAGCCGCCGATGTAGCACATTTTTTCGCCCCCGTTTGCCTTCCATGCGGCCAGGAGAATTTCTTTCATGGTCTCCAGGTCGGCACCCGCCGGCGCGGAAGGCTCGTCGGTTGCGGGCTCGTCGCCCCACGGGGAAAGGTCGAAAAAGAATGCGCGTTTTGAGACGAAGAAATCGTGGTTTGAAAGCGTATGGTGGTTGCGCGGCGCGGCGTCGGGCGAGCGCCGCCAGCATTGGTCTATGTAATAGGCCCCGAATTCTGCGGAACACTTTCCGCTTTTCAGGTAGTTTTCAAGTAGCCATATGTGGACGTCGTTTTTCGGCGAACCGGAGGATTTGCGCGACGTTCCGGGTATCGTTCCCTTTCCGGAAAACATGCTCGTGCCGTCCGGATTTACCAGGCGGACTTTCTCTTTGAGTTTCGGACCGGAGAGTACGAGCCGCGAGTATGCGCTTCCCGGGGATGCGTCCATGCGCAGGGCTACGAGGCCGTCGGCCCCAGCTACGGCTGAGGCTGCCGCAGATGTCGCAGGGACTTTTTCATCGTAAACGACGGCCCCTTCGGCGAATTTTCCGAAGCGTTCAAATAGCTCCTCAAGTGATTTTATTTCGACAATCCGCCTCCCGCAGAGCCATTCGCCGGGCTTTGAATATTTTTCAAGCCAGTACATGTCTATGTCCCTGCCGCCGAACTCGACAAAGCGCACGTAAAGCCGGGGCGCGCTGCGGTTTGCAAGGCCCTGGAGCGTCGCGACTGCGTGGGCTTCATCCCAGGCGTTTGCGACAGATTTTTCAGACGATGCGTCGAATGCGAGCGTCGGGCGCAAGTCGTAAATGTAAATCGGTTCGCGTTCCGCAGCCCCTGCGCGGCAGAAGAGAGAGGCTAGCGCGACGGCGCATATCTGCCGGATTGGAATTTTTTTTTGTGCCTGTGCGAATTTCATTTTGTCTTCCGTATCCTTTGCATGTTTTTGAAAATTCCCGAGCTAGCTTTTGCGGACGGATTGCGCTCAGAACGCGCCTTTGCGGCCGTTTGTGGATTCCCGATTTGCGCACGGTGCGCGCGCATCCATGGCGGCTGAAGAACCGCGTAAGCCAAAGCTTTGCAGATGCCCGCATGTTAGCGGATTGCCGGGGAACGTGTCAATGTTAGGGCGGAGGAATGTTTGGCGGCATCTTCCGAAAACGGATTTTTTTAGATGCCCGTTTTTTTTGCGTGTTGCGGACATGGGTATTGCGCCGCTTTCCCTTGAAGTTCTGTGCTGCATGCTTGGGGGGGGCTGGAAAAATTGAAATGCGCAAATTTTAAAATTCCGCCGGAGTTCCACTCTTCGGTTTTCACGCGCTTCGCTTCTGTTTGCGGGCACTGTGCCGCATTGGGCTTGCGGCTTATTGCGCGGCGTTTGCTGAGGGCATGACAAAGCGAGTGCGGGCTATTTCAAGCGGGCTTTAGTTTTATTCGCCCCCCTCTGTCATTCGTCTCCTTTTCATTGGTGGGTGTGGGGTATTTTAAAAAAGTGTATAATGTAATGGGTTGGGTGATAGGGTGTTATGTGGGGTTTATGGTGGTGGGTAAAATTTTTTTCTTGCAGAAGTTGAGAGGAAGTACACTGTGGGTGTCCTTTCTCGTTGGGGAGGGGGTGCCGGAAGGCGCTTACTTTCGGGCGGGGAGGGAGAGTTCTTTTCATTCTGCTATATAAAATTTTTTGAGGTTTTGAAAAAAATCTCAAAAAAGATATTGACAGGGC
>URJJ01000076.1 GCA_900548185.1 uncultured Opitutales bacterium | reverse complement strand
AGATCTACACTTCTAGCTTCGTCGGCAGCGTCAGATGTGTATAAGAGACAGCACACACACATGCGGATCGTTGGCATAAATCCGCATTCTAGTATCTTAGGGAAGACCGTTTCACTCTGCGTTCGCCATGCTTTTGCGTGTCCGCATGGGGCGTTTTTGCTTATCAACCACCATAACAAGGAAAAACCATGACGTTAAAAACAAAACGATTGCTTGTGCCTGCGTTTGCCCTCTCGACGATGCAGCTTTTCGGAGCCAATTATTCCTACACCATATCCCAGGGAGACCAGGTCGATTTGACTGAGGCTTTGGGGGGGATTCCCAACACCGGAGACTATGTTACGATTTCGGGGCCGTCCGACAGCGCGCTTTCCGATTCATGGGTCAATATAGACGCAGATTTTGGCGTAAACTACATGACCATAAATAACGGCGCCGTCGTAAAGGGCACGGGCGAGCATACGATGACGATAGGCACCAGCGTCACCATAACAAACAGCGCGCAGGGAACCAGCTCCCTGGTTCTCGGAGGCACGGGCGACGCAAATCGTTTCAACCTGACCGTAATGGGGTCTGGGGGCTCAAACAAGGATATCCTTATAGGGTGCGACACTAGCGCCGGATCCTCAACCCTGGAGCTCTCAGGCTACGTGAACGTCAAGGCCACCAACAGGCTTGACCTCGGCAACGGGAGAAACGGCAGCCAGATACAGCCACAGGGCGACGCGAAGCTGCTCGTTTCGGGGAAATACAACAACCTTTCCATTTACAGTTTCAACATCGGGCAGCAGTGGATAAGCCAGACGGATGGGAGCGCGATTGTCGAGATCGTGGGGTCCACGCATACGCTTGAAGCGACCGCCGCGTTCAGGCTGACCGGCGGGGAGGGCACCAGCGCCGACAACATCGTAGGCGGGGCGCTTTCGTTTGTCGCCGACGCCGACGGGATTTCCACTCTGAAGGTCGGAGCGACGCAGGCGCTGACCGGCGTGATACTGCTCGACTTGAGGGAATTCGCCCCGACTTTGGGCGAGCTAAACGAATTCAACCTGATTTCGTATTCCGGACTCCAGGATACCTACCAGGAATGGATAGACAATCTGTCCGAAACCCACTTCAAGGCCATAGGCGCGGACAATGTGGGGCTTGAGGCCCGTGAGGACGGGCTGTACGCGACATATACGGCCGTTCCGGAGCCTGCGGCGTTCGCGGCGGTGTTCGGCGCGCTCGCGCTGGCTTTTGCGGCGCATCGCAGGCGGTAAGCGTCGGAGCCGGCTGGGATTCTCTGAAAAAGGGGTCCCGCAGCCGGGCGCGCCATTTGGAAGCTTTTGTTTGAAAGACCGGAAAGAATATGAAATTTGCCATAGGAACGCTCTTCCTGCTTTCCTCGCTCGCATTCGCATGCGCTGAAATTGCGGTGCCGAGGATATTTTCTGACAATATGGTGCTTCAGGCGGACTCCCCTTTGAAATTTTGGGGCAAATCCGCAGAGGGCGCAAGGGTTGAAGTATCGGTAAGCGGCTCCAGGTTTTCAACCAGGGCCGACCCGCGCGGCTTCTGGTCTTTGCGTATCCCTCCGCAAAAGGCGAACGCGGTTCCGCAGGATATTGGGTTTTACGAAAATTCAACCCTTTCAAAGACGCTGAAAAACGTGCTTATAGGCGAAGTGTGGATTGCCGGAGGCCAGTCCAACATGGAGTACAAGCTCAAGGACGAAAAACACGGGAAATCCTCAAATGAAAATGCGGATTTCCCCATGGTGAGGTTTTTTGTGCAGCACGACAGGGCCGCCGCGCTCTCCCCGCAATGGGATTCGCCCAAGGGGGCCGGATGGCAGGTTTGCTCGCCGAAGACGGCATGGCGTTTCAGCGCGGTCGGCTTCTATTTCGCCCGCGCGCTTTTCAAGGATTTGAACGTGCCGGTCGGCATAGTTGAAACCCCGTACGCCGGCTCGTATATGGCGACTTGGATGGCCCGCGAGGATCTGGATGGGCTCGAATGCTTCGAGGGCGCGCTGCGCAAATTTGAAAGGGAAAACGCGGGTTATGATTACGAAAAGGAAAGGCAGGCCTACGCAAAAAAACTTGGGGAGTACAATTCCGAATTAAAGGCGGTAAAGGCCGCCGGGGGGGATGTCAAATCCGTAAAAAAGCCGGGGTCGCCCCCGATTGCGCGCGGCAATATGATGTCCAACCCTAGCCTCATCTACAATGCGAAGATTGCGCCGATTGCCGGGTTTGCGGCGCGCGGCGTCGTCTGGTACCAGGGTGAAGCGGACGCCAAGGACGGGCCCGGGGCTTTTGCACCCAGATTTGAAGCCCTTATCAGGTCGTGGCGCAAGTATTTCGAGAATCCTGATATGCCGTTTTGCTTTGTCCAGCTCCCGTCTATCGACCGCAAATTTTGGGACTCGGCGCGTCTCGAGCAGGCCCGGGTTGCGGGGAAAATGGAGAATATCGCAATGGCTGTTTCCATAGACCTTGGCGAGGAAAAGGACGTGCATCCGAAAGACAAGCTGACAATCGGCGGGCGCCTCGGCGATCTGGCCCTTCTTAAGTTTTACGGGCGCAAGTCGAAGGCGGATTATCCTTCGCTTGAATCCGCGGAATTCAAGGGGCCGAAGGCTTTTCTCAGGCTGAAGGCCCCCGGTTCTAAGATTGAAATAAGGGGCGAATTGCGCGGCTTTGAAGTGCTCGTGGACGGAGCCTGGGAGGTCCCGCAAGTGAAGGCGGATGGAGGCGGGCTTCTTCTCGCCTCCTCCGGCGGCAGAATCGACGCCGTCCGCTATCTGGCAAAGGGCTGGGCGGCGCCCGATGTGTGCGTATTCAATGAACGCGGCCTGCCGCTCGGCCCCTTCATGGCCTTTCGCGGGGGGGCAGGCTTTAAATGAGGAAATACGCCATGAATGCTAAGAGAAGACTCGTAATTATAGTAACAGGTTTGTGTTTGCTGTTTAGCCAGGCGTTATTTTCG
>URJJ01000075.1 GCA_900548185.1 uncultured Opitutales bacterium | reverse complement strand
ATTGGGCAACGATGCTCCAGGATGCCGGGGAGAAATTCGAGGACGGGATAGAGGCGCGGCCTCACGTAAACAAAAAAAATGAAACCAAACACGGGCTCTATCCGGTTGTGGCAAACGTCGCCTGGACTTACCGCCTGGCCTATGACGGGGATCCCGCCGAAAACATCGGGTTGCACCTGGCCTTCTATCCGCGCATAATAATTTGGAACCCGCACAATGTGACCATAAAGCCCACCGACTACCTTCTGCGCCTTTATATGCCCATGGTTTTGGAAATGGGCGTCATCTGCGAGGGCTATTCCAACGGTTTAAACAACGGCGGGGTGACGACGGGCAACTACATATCCCCGCTCATAACGCGCTACGACGCGCTTACAGTCGCGGCTGCCGACAATTCCGGAAAGGAAATCGAGTACCGCTTCCACCCGTACAGGACTTTTGAGATAACAAGCGACGTGGGGGCTTCCGGCGCAAAGTATTTCCAATCGAACAAGACTTCCAAGATTCTCTTTTCGCACTTTCTAAAGGGCAGGGGCATGCGGCACGGAAAGGGCAGCCACAGCGAAAACAAGGGCTCTGTCCAGGGGGCGCCGGTCATAAACATGCAGATTCCCAACCTGGAGCTGAAGCCCGGCGAAACGCTGGAGCTTTGCGCCTCCGACGGCGGGTTCACAATGCAAAGGTACGACCCCCGCAGCGATACGGAAATCCCGAGCGGCTCAAATTACCCGAAGCTGATTCCGGGGGTTACGGCGCAGTCCGGAAAGATGATTTCAGCCGGAATGGGAATACTGATAAATACGGGCATAGAGCTTGCAAGCAGGGAGAATCCGGTAAACCTTGAGCGTTTCAAAAACAGGGAGACACTGAACAGGGAGTTTGTCAAAGCCGTAAAGCCCGAAGGCTCCGACAACAACCCGTCTGTCGCCGGAAACTGGAGGGTCGCCCCCGTCAATTCCGCAGACGGGAGCGATACGGACGCCAACAAGTCCGGATACGCATACATCGGCTACGAATTGTGGAAGCGGGAGGGCGGAAATTACGAATACCTGACCAATTTCGACACGACCATGCTGTCCTCCGGCGGGGGCACCCATTTTTCCATGGCAACCCCGAACAACAAGGGCTTTTTGCATACGACCTGGCTCAAGACCATCATGGAGTCTCTGGGGCAGAAGAATTTTTGGCACCATGCCATTTTTTCGGTTTTCTTCCCGGACCATTTCACAATCGGCTACGCATGGAACACCGCATTGTCGCCAAGGTCGTCTTTCAATACGAGCATAGAGGGCAACGACAACGGCTATGGAACAACCTACGCCCGGGAAACCATTGGCGGAACCGACAAAAACCCGACGCAGTCAGACCAGGTTAGAAAAAACATCAGGGAGTCCTCCTCCAATATAAAGTACCTGCCCTTTGAGCTTGCCAGCGTTTCCGAGATAGAGGGCAGCACCTGGGGGGAGGGCGCCAACGAAAGGAAACGCGGGATGGGCCGCCTGCTTCTAAAGGCGGATAACAGCGGCCCCGGCGCATACCATAACGACATCGCAGACGGGGACAATTGCGAGGTGAGCTTCAACAGCGGCGGATTTGCGCAGTGGGCGTCTTATACCATTCCCACCCTCACGCCCCCAAAGGACAAGGGCTTTGAAAGCGGCCAGGACGGCCCGGGGCTGGGCGGGATGGCCTACATGCCGGCCTATATGGCGCACTCTAATTTCATCCGCGACAACGGGAACGCCGTGAGGGTAGACGCCAGGCACGGCCACAACCTGATGGCCCAGGCCCCGTCTGTGGGGTGGACGTCCCTCCCGCTGAACCAGACCCTCTTTTCCCAGACCCACAGGGACAACTGGGTGAGCCACCCCATAAACAGGTCCTCAAGCTACCAGTACATTGAAAACGACGGGGACTGGGATTACACCAGGATGTACGGCGACGAAGGCAACACGCGCTTCGGATCTGCAGTTTTGGTCACCAACTCCATAGGATCGGTTTATAATAACAGGAATTTCTGGGGCAGGGGGGACAACGAAAGGCGCCCTTACGGATTTGTGGTGCCCGTCTACCAGTACGCGAGGTCGCAGGACGACCTCATGTCGCTGGGCGTCTTTTCCAACGCAAACCTCTCGGCGATGATGTGGCAGCCGGCGATTGCGTTCGGGGAGTCGTGGGCGTCCCCGTTTTTGAGGCGGGAGGAAATTGTAAACAGCGACTACAAGGTTCTCCACGAAAACGAGCTCATAGACATTTCGTACATGCTAAACGCATCCATGTGGGACCGCTTCTATTTGAGCACGATACCGCAGACGGGGCTTGAAAAGCCGTTTGCCGGCATGCGCATGCCGAATACGCGCCACATACTTGTCTCGCCCGGGGATGACCCCTCAGACCTTTACGGGTCTTCCAAAGCCTACGCCACTTCGGCTTCCAAAATAATGGTGGAGGGCGCGTTCAATGTTAACTCGACATCCTACGAGGCCTGGAGGGCCTTCCTCGGGGGGATGCTCGGAGTCAAAAAGAAGGCCCTTGCAGAAGGCGAATACCCGAAGGAGACGTCGGCGGACGCACCCGAGGAGTTTTTCATGCCAAACCCTGGGAACCTGAATACGGCCCTTGCGCCTTACCCGTCTGAAAAGGAATTCGGATACAGGGACGCCGCGGCCGGAAGGAACATAAGCGAGGCCGAAATAGACGAGCTTGCCAGGGAAATCGTAGCCGAGGTAAAGAGGCGCGCTCCGTTTTTTAGCATTGCCGACTTTGTGAACAGGAGGCTTATGAAGGCTTCCGAGGCAAAGGACGAGGATGCCGCCTACAAAAGCCTTATGGGCACAATGGCGGCCGCAATAGCCAGGGCTGGTGAAAACTACAACCGGGAAAAGGCGACCGTGTTCAACAGCGACTACCGCTTCTCAAAGCAAAAGCCCGAGGCGCTCGACGACCTTTTGAGCTTCATGTCCGAAAACACCCGGGATTTTGTCGAACAGTCCGCAATGGCGCCCGACGGCAAGTCGTTCAGGCGCGTTGCGGGCCTGCCCGGCGCCCAGCTCTTGCAGTCTCAGTTGCTTGCGGGCATCGGGCCTTTCATTACCGTCCGCGGCGACACTTTTACAATCAGGGCCTTCGGCGAATACGTGAACCCCGTGAGCGGGGAATCATACA
>URJJ01000074.1 GCA_900548185.1 uncultured Opitutales bacterium | reverse complement strand
AGCTTCGTCGGCAGCGTCAGATGTGTATAAGAGACAGCTCGGGCGCGGCGGGGGCCGGGAGAGGGGCGGCGCAGGCGGCAGCGGCGGCCTTGACGTTGCGCGTGAGCATGAGCTTTGATTCGGACGACTCTATGAAGTCGAAGCACCTGGCTATCATTGAGTTCAGCGCCTCCTTTGAAATCTCGGAGCCGTTTTTTGCCCCTTCCGAGGCCAGCGCCCTCATCTGGAGGGGGTAATAGGCGAGATAGGTTCCGAAATTCGCCACCATGGCGTCCCTGTTCTTGGGGGCGCGCACGGCGACGGCCCACGCGAGGTCGAACGGGGCCATGGCGGGGTCGGCTATCGTCTCAATCTCCGGGAGGATGGACTCGCGGAACTTCGCATATTCGCAAAAGCCGAGGCGCAGGCCGGCGTCCGTGACTATCCGCAGGGCGATGTCGCTGTCGGGATACTGCTTCAGTATGCCGCGCACGCGGGCCTCGGCGTCGCGCGCGAGCTTTAGAGAGCGCTGGTAGTCGGCGGCGACAAAGGCGTCGCGGGCCTCTTCGGCCACGGCCGAGGCGCGGACGTAGTCCCCGTTGGCGCTGGCCGCCCCGTCGGAGCAGGCGCACGATATGAGCGCGGCGAGCGACAGGCAGGTCGCCGATATTTTTTTGCTGAAATCTTTTCTGGCCATTGGGAAGCTGTATCTGGAAAACATGTATTAAAGGACATGCGGCGGGCGCCCTTATTTCACGGGACGCAAAAAAACCGGACTCACAGCGACGCCGCGAAGTCGCGCACCGCGTCGGCGACCCTCTCCAGCTCCCCGCGCTCAAGCTCGGGAAAGATTGGAAGGGCGAGGCAGTCGGCAGCCACGGCCTCGCTTACGGGGAAGTCCCCCTTGCGGTAGCCCAGGGGCGCAAAACATTCCTGCAAGTGCAGCGGCATCGGATAGTATATCTCGCACCCCACACCCCTGGAGCGCAGGAACGCCACGCACTCGTCGCGCCTCGGAATCCTTATCACATACTGGTTGTAAATCGAAGTGTTCGCCGGGTCGATGCGCGGGGTCTTAACCTGCCCCACCCCCTCGAACGCGGAATCGTAAAACGCGGCGTTGCGCCTGCGCGCCTCGTGCCACGAGTCGAGCCTGGAAAGCTTTACGAGAAGCCCCGCCGCCTGGAGGGCGTCGAGCCTGAAGTTCGCGCCGACCGACCTGTGGAAATACTTCGGCTCCATGCCGTGGTTGCGCACCCTGCGGACCTCCTCCGCAAACGCCGCATCCTTAGACACCACCATGCCGCCGTCGCCGAAGCCCCCCAGGTTCTTGGTGGGGAAGAAGCTCAGGCAGCCGCAGAGGCCGAAGGCCCCGGCGCGGACGCCGGAGCGGGAGGCGCCTATGGACTGGGCGCAGTCCTCTATGACGGGAATCCCGCGCGAATCGGCAAGGGCCATTATTTTTTCCATTTCGGCGCACTGGCCGAAGAGGTGGACGGGCATTATCGCGCGGGTGCGCCCCGTAATCCTTTCCGCGACGGAGGCGGGCGAGACGTTGAAGGTGTCCTCGTCAATGTCGGCGAAAACCGGGCGGGCGCCCGCGCGCCACACGCATCCGGCCGTCGCAAAGAATGTGAAGGAAGGCACGATGACTTCGCCCGCGTCGGAAGAATCCAGGGGGCTGCGGCAAATCCCGGCCGCCATGAGGGAGGCGAGCAGCGCGTCCGTCCCGCTCGACACGGCAGCCGCCCCCGCCGCGCCGCAATATTCGGCGACGGCCTCCTCCAGGGCGGCGACTTTCGGCCCCCCTATCATCATCTGGCTATCGAGTATCTCGTCGAATGCCGCGCGGATTTCGCCGCGGATTGAGGCGTACTGTTTCTTCAGGTCGAACAGCGGAACGTTCTTTTCTTCCATATAATGAGGTTCTGTTTTGGAAAGGTTAGCGTGGGAAAATCACGTCGCGGTTGAACCGCGCCGAGTTGAGCAGGGAGGTGCCGTAGAGCTTGCCGTCGACGTATATGTTGCGCACCCTCGGGAGCTTCACGCCGTCGAACACCGCGTAGTCCTGGTACTCGATGCGCGCCAGAAGGCCGGAATTTTCGACGGTCTTCATCGCGATGAGGTGGGTGTTCGGGTCGAAGTAATAGACGATTTTCGCCCCGTTTCCGGCCTGCATTTCTATCGTCTCGTAAATTTTGTCCTCGTAAATCTGCGTGCCGGTGAATTTGAAGGGGTCCTTGTTTGACACGTAGTCGACGAAGGCGGCGTAGTGCAGGTGCTCGTCCGTGAATATCATGCCGTTTAAGTCTTCAGTTGCGGTTACCGACAGCGCTTCGGAAGGGCCGGTCACAGAGGACGTCATAAGCAGCTTCGCGCCCCCGTCGGCATTGAGCAGGTATATGCGCTCGGAGCCGGCCGGCCCGACCTTGAGGTAGGCCCTCCTGTTCTTTTCGATGCAGTAGAAGGGCTCGACTGTTATGCCCGTCTGGAGGGTGCCCCACATGAGCTTGTCGTATATGCGCCCTGCGGCGTCGATTCCGCCTATCGCCTCGAAATATGCGCGGACGACATTGTTTGCCTTGTTGGATGCGAGGTTCCACATCTCGGCGCTCTGGAGGCGCTCGGCGAGCTTCTTTTCGTCCAGCTCGTCAAACACGCTGGTCTGCGGGAAGAACTCGTCGTAATACTTGTAAAACGCAAAAGACGCGCCGGCGATGGCTGCGACGAGGACGAACAGGCGCATGACAATCGCAAGCCTGCGCGTCCTGGTCTCGGTCTCCTCGATTTCGCGCGCGCGCTCAAAACCCTCCTTCTGGCGGTTCAGTATGCGCTCGTCGTCGTGCGACAGGTCGCGGCCCTTGCCCTCCCCGTCGAATTGCGCCTCCCGGCCCATGTCCTGAAACCCGTTAGGGGCATCCCCCGGGGCGGGCGGCGGAAAGCCCGGGAGGGGCGGCATCGCGCCCGGAGGCGGGGCAAATGATTCGCCGCCTGAAGTTTCGCCGTCGCCTTCACCGTCCTCCTCGACATACTCGTACTCCACATAGACGGGCTGGCCGTTTTCGTCATACTCGACCTCGACGCCCCCCTGCTGCGGATAGCCGGGAGGCGGATACGGGAAAGCCCCGGGATGGCCCGGAGGCGGGGGCGGATACCCCGGCGGCTGTCTCTTATACACATCTGACGCTGCCGACGAAG
>URJJ01000073.1 GCA_900548185.1 uncultured Opitutales bacterium | reverse complement strand
TTAGGGTCTCGTGGGCTCGGAGATGTGTATAAGAGACAGGAATTATTTTTAAGCTTATTCTAGGGGCATTTTCGGGCTTTTTAGAGAGCATTCCAATATGCGACTCAACCCGCCCCGAAACTGCAAAAAATGATGCAGCTTTTACTGCTCAAACCCGGTTAAACAAAAGGTTCCGGGCGGGGCGGGCTTCGCGCCCAAAAGGCGAACCCGGCGCGATTCAAATAACCCCGCGCAGAACCTGCCGCATAAAAATTCAAAGCCCTCTCAGCGCAAAAAAATTTTCGCTTAAATCGACGGAATTGCACGCCTTCACCCGGCACGGACTAAAAAAGCTAAAATGCGTTTTGCCTAAAATCCGCCCCGCGCAGGCGCATTTTTTAATCGGGCCGTCCCCCAAAAACGGCCGCCGAAAAGAGCCCATTCCAAGCCCCCATGCGCATGCGCGTGCCGCCGCGTTTTGCGGGATTTTCCGGCAGGGGCGGGCGGCGGTTTAAATTGGGCGATGCGCACCCCCTCTCCGCCCGCAAAATTTGCTGGGGCGGTACAAGTGCCCTCGGAAAATCGGAATATGAAGACTATGCAATTTTTTGAAAGGACAGCGCCTCCGCTTTGCGCAGACAAATTCCGCTTGAAAAGCACCCCTCAAATCCGCTTCGCCCTCCCAGCCCCCTCCTTTGCATTTTTATATTCTAAACTCCGGGGATTTTTTTAACCTCGCCCCGCCCGCCCATGCCGCCCATGCCCCTTGAAAAAATGCGGAACTTGCACGCTTAAAACGCAAGAATAATGGATATGAACGGGCTGCCACGCCCAAATTTCAGGCGTCCGGACGCATTGGAATGCCCGGTTTCGCCATTGCAGCGAGCATCCCAATACCGGCGTCATAATACGCGCCGCATCTCCCGGAACTGTTCCGAATTTTTACAGCCCCCGAGGGGCCGGATTCCGCCGCAATTTAAAATATTGTTCCGATTTTAAGCCCATATTCCGAACTTTCGATGCCGCCCGCCCCAGCCGCTTTTATCATTTATTGACCGGGGCAGATTTTTAAGCGGAATGCGGCATTTGCAAAAAAATTCGCCCTCGGAAAGGAAAACCTTCCCTACTCCGCGCATGACCCCGCGCCGCCAGCAAACACCCCTTCGGCGCACCCAATCGCGGCGGGCCCCGCTTTCAAATTTGCGCCCTCCCGGCACGCCGCACCAGACGAAAGCCCCCGGAGCTCAGGATAGCTCCGACCAGCGCGGATACGCCTCGAGGATTCTTTTCGCATTTGCAACCGTGGCGGCATCGGAAAGCCCGGGGCGGGACACTATCCTGCAAAAGACCTCGTGCGCCTTCGCATACGGAAGCTCCACAAAATACCCGCACTTCCTGCATGTGAAAACGACCCTGTGGCGGTGGAATGCGAGAACCCAGACGCCCGCCCCGCAGACGCACTTTGAAAACCTCCGAAGGTTCATCTCGAATGCCTCAATTTCCATAAAACCATGCCTCCTTCCGGAAAACATCCTCCGTTTGAACGCAGTTTAGCCCCGCCGGGCTTACGCTGTAAAGCAAAAATATTTCCGCTCAAGGCCGGATTTTCCGAACCGGCGCCCGCAATGCCCATGCAAGGCGCTCCCCACGCGGCGCGCGGCCCGTACTGGCATAAAAAATCCGCCCATATTTCACATATCGGCGGATTTTCAAAACGGCCCAGTTTTCCGGAAGGGCGCCCCCCGGGGTTCCCAAACCGCCCGGCCTCAGCGGCGCTCGACGCCGTCTAAAAGGTGCCTTATTACAAACAGGTCCCTTATCTTGCCCTGGGATTCGGGCGACACCGAAAGGTTTTTCCCGCGGAGCCCGTGGTCGGCCCCGGAAACTTCGACATATATTATGTCGGCGCCCGCCTTGGAGGCGGATTCAGCCATGTGCCTTGAAGCCTTGTACGATACCAGAGCGTCCTTGTCGCCGTGGATTATGAGAACCGGGCATGACGACTTTGAAATGTACCTTGCAGGACTCGCGTCTTCCGCGATTTTTATGCGCGGGTCGCCGGGGAATTTTTCCTTCAGAAATTCGTAGGCGTTGGTTTTTCCCGCCTTTTTAAGCGCGGCTATCTCCTGGGGGCTTCCGCCCACAAGGCGCGCGAAGCATGAGGCCGAATGGGACACCGTGCCGGGATAGTCGTGCTCGGGGTCGTCGAATGAGACCGCTGGGGCGAAGCCTATCGCCCCTGCGAACCCGGGCTTGAAACCCTTGAGCGAAGGGTCTCCGGGGAATTTTTCGTCGGGCGCAAGGGCCGTCATAAGCGAAAGGTGGCCGCCTGCCGAGTGCCCGGTCGTCATTATGCGGGACGGGTCGATGCCGAATTTTTTGGCGTTTTTTGCGAGAAAGCGCGCGGCATCCTTGCAGTCGGTGATGCAGTCGCGCACGTCGGCCTTGCCCTCCTCCGCGAAGGTGTAGGAAATTGTGGCAACTGCGATGCCCATTTCGCCGAGGCCCCTGGCCCACGCGCCGCCCACGTGGTACCTGTCCCCGCCGTTCCATCCGCCGCCGTGTATGTTCATGAGCACGGGCGCCCCGTTCTTATAGAGGTTTTTTTCAGGCAGAATCAAATCCATCGTGAGCTCCCGCCCGCCGGATTTTTTGTAAACGACATCGCGGCGCACATTGAGGCCCTTGTAAAGGCGGTCGGCGCGCGCCGAGATTTCACGCTGTTTTTCGGCGTCCTTCACTGCGTCGGCACGGGCGCTGAAAGGCGTGGAGAAGGCCGCCAGCAGCACGGCGGCGGAAAAGGCCAGAATTTTATAGTCCAACATGGATGCGGAACTTTAGGGAGGGCGCCGGAAATTTAAACAATAAAATTTGAAATTATTCCAGAAAACGCCTGTCGCATACGATTGCGGAGGCGGTTTTGCCCTCCTTCCCCCGCGGCGGCCGCGCCCCGAAACCCTGCGCCGCGCAGGGTCCCGCCATGCCCCACCGCCCCGAAAATTCCCGCAAAAAAACGGGTTAAAACAAGGGGTTTTCATAGATTGTAATGCCTCTGAAGAAACGAAAAATCAGGCAGGCGTTTCACGGCAGATTAAGCGGGCGTTCCCTCTCCGCGCAAAATTTCATACCCTCAACCCGCTTTCCGTTCCCTTATCTATGCCAGACCCAAAAATAAATTGAGGCTTCCCAAAACTTCCCGAAAGGCGGCTGCCGCACATCACCATACATCAGACGCACACCCGCGCCATGTGGGAATGGGCGCATCTGCGGCGGCCATATCGCCGGATTTAACTGCGCATATTGGCGACTACGCCCGCGAAGTTCTTGAGGCGGCAAGAGCCGCGTCTTTCAACCCGGAAGCCGACACGGAGTGGCGCTTTTGCGCGCCTTTGCTGCAAGGCGATGGCGACTCAATAATCCGCGCGGGCGCTTTCTAAAATACGGCGTCCGACCCTATAAATGGCGGCTTTAGGCGGGTTCTTGCGGCTTTAGGCGGCCCCTCAATCCTCCTTGTAAAATAAGCGGACAATTTTCACATAAAAACGCCCCACCCTCCCCCCTGTCTCTTATACACATCTCCGAGCCCACGAGACC
>URJJ01000072.1 GCA_900548185.1 uncultured Opitutales bacterium | reverse complement strand
GGTGCCGCAGGGGTTGGTGCGGGCGCAGCCTGAGGAGCAGGCTCTGTTGGAGCCGGGACCGCTGGAGCTGCCGCAACTTCCGCCTGTGGCGCGGGCGCGGGTGCCGCTGGAGTTACCGGTGCCGCAGGGGTTGGTGCGGGCGCAGCCTGAGGAGCAGGCTCTGCCGGGGCCGGAGCCGCGGGAACTGCCGCAACTTCCGCCTGTGGCGCAGGCGCGGGTGCCGCTGGAACCGCAGGGGCTGCCGGGGCCGGAGCGGTTGCAGGGGCCGGCGCGGGCGGTGCTTCTGCAACCACTAGCGGCGCGACCGACTCCACCGCATCAGAAGGTATCTGGATTGTGCCGTACGGGGTTTTGAGGGCCAAACCTGCCTCGGAGCGTTCCACGACCTCCCCGCTTATCTTTTCCCCGTTTTTAAAAATGACAAGCTCGGGCGCGCCGAAAAGCGGCAGCGCCGCGGCCGAAATAAAAATTGCCGGCAATACGTTTTTCATTTTCATCCCCTCCGATACCAAACATTCCAAAACAATCAGCCCATAAATCCAAGACCAAAACCTGCTGCAAACCCAATCCGCAAACCCTGCAAGTCCGCGGAAAAAATGCGCGCGCAACACCAAAGAAATTCCGGATTCGGCGAAAGCCGTCGAGACGCGCACACGACTCCAATACGGATTGTTTATAATAATGGGAGAAAACCGGGACTTTGCAAGCGTAAAAAAAAGGTTGAAAGATTTTATTTATAGTCCACTTTTAGTGCGATTATGGCAGTACCTGTTTCACAAGTAGTCAAAGTGGCAAAATACGCATTGGGCAACACCCTGAAGGGCAAAAAGCGCTATCCGCTCGTTCTGATGCTGGAACCCCTCTTCCAATGCAACCTCAACTGCACCGGCTGCGGAAAGATACAGTACGGCCGAGAAATCCTCCAGAAGCGCATGTCCAAAGAGGACGCGTGGGCGGCTGTGGAGGAATGCGGGGCCCCGGTCGTAAGCATCGCGGGCGGGGAGCCGCTCATACACGACGAAATGCCCGAGATGGTAAGGGGCTTTATCGAGCGCAGGAAGTTCATCTACATGTGCACCAACGCCCAGATACTGCTGAAGAAAATCGACCTGTATAAGCCCAGCAAATACTTCTCCTTCGGCATACACCTCGACGGCACCGAGGCCATGCACGACCGTTCCGTCAACAAGCCCGGGGCCCACGCCATCGCAGTCAAGGCCATAAAAGAGGCCGTCAAACGCGGCTTCAGGGTTACCACGAACACGACAATCTTCAACAACGCAGACCCCGACGAAGTTCGCAGGCATTTTGACGAAGTGATGGCCCTCGGCGTCGAAGGCATGATGATTTCCCCGGGATTCCCCTACGAGAAGGCCCCCAGCCAGGACATCTTCCTCGAACGCAAAAAGACGGTTGAGCTCTTCAGGAAAATTCTCGGCAACCCCAACCCGAAATGGATATTCAACCATTCCCCGGGCTTTCTGGCGTTCCTCAAGGGCGAGCAGGAATACGAATGCACGCCGTGGGGCAACCCCACGTACAGCATATTCGGCTGGCAGAAGCCCTGCTACCTGATAAACGACGGCTACGTCAAGACCTTCCGCGAGCTAATGGACTGCATCGACTCCTACAGCCTCGGCCACTCCGGCACGCGTCCCGAGTGCAAGGACTGCATGCTCCACAGCGGCTACGAGGCCAGCGCCGTATGCGACATCTTCGGCAGCTTTGGCGGAATGATGAGGGCGGCCAAGCACATGCGCAACTTCAAGAAGCGCCAGCAGGACTAGCCGGGCCGCAGGCAGATGTTTTCGCCGGACGTAAAGGACCCGCTTTTTCTTTCGGAAATAAGCGAGGGCATATTCCGTGAAAACGGGTCTCTCGCGGAGTTTCTGGCGTTCGAGCACCGCCCCGAGCAGGAGGAGATGGCGCGTTTCTGCGCCCAGGCGTTTGAATGCGACTCGCCCCTTGTTTTCGAGGCCGGCACCGGCGTGGGCAAGAGCCTTGCGTACCTCATTCCCGGCATAATTTCGGCAAGGCGCCTCAGGCGCCCGCTGATTGTCTCGACCCACACCATCGCCCTCCAGCAGCAGATTTTAAGAAAGGACCTGCCGCTTGCAAGGCTCCTTTTCTCGCGCGACCCAGTCCTCGGGGAGTTTGCCGACTTCAAGACGGCCTTCCTCGTCGGGCGCGCAAACTACCTTTGCACCGGCAGGCTCAAGCGCGCCATCGCCGAAAAGTCAGAGCTTTTTGCCACCTCCGAATCCGCAGAGCTGGAGCGCATCGCCGAATGGGCCCTCACCACAAAAACCGGAATGGTCGAGGAGCTAACCCCGCCGCCCGACTGGGAAGTCTGGGGCTGGGTGAACGCGGACGCCTCGTCGTGCACCCCGAAGAACTGCTCGGACGGCACGTGCTTTTACCAGAAGGCCAGGCGGGCCGTGGCCTCCGCAGACGTCGTGGTAGTCAACCACAGCCTGCTCTTCGCCCTCCTGGCGGCGGGGGCCGCGTCAGAAATCGGCGCGAAGGGGGTGCTGTTTGCAAACGACATGTGCGTGCTGGACGAGGCCCACCTCGTTCCGGACGTGGCTGCGGAAAATTTCGGCCTTTCAATTTCGAGCTTCGGAATGGCGCGCGAGCTTAAAAGGATATACGACCCGCGCAAGAGGCGCGGGCTAATAACCCGGGGGGCGCTCGCGCAGATATACGAAAAGGAGGCCGTGGCGGAGGCCCTGCGCGCGTGCGAGGAGTTTTTCGCCTCGGTGCGCCAAAAATTCCTCACGAAGCGCGACACGGTTTCGCTGTCCTGCCCGGAGTGGCATGAAAACACCCTGGACGCGCCCCTGGAAGCCGTCGCCCAGGCCCTCGCCGGGCTCGCCCAGCGCGCAAAGACGGAACAGGCCGCTGCCGAGCTGAAAGACTACCAGCGGCGCATAACTTCGGCGCGCAACTCCCTCCAGGAGGCGATATACCTCGCGGCCCGCGACCATGTTTACTGGGTAGAAAAGGCCGGCAAGGACGGCTCGTCCGTCCACATCACAAGCGCGCCCGTGGATGTGGCGCCGATTTTGAGGGAGGTGCTTTTCGAGCGCGGCACATCGGTCATAATGAGTTCCGCAACGCTCGCCACAAACGGCGGCGACCTTGCCAGCTTCATCCGCAAGACAGGCGGGGACTGCGCGGAAAAGAAGGTCTGCGATTCGCCTTTCGACTACCGCAAAAACATGCGCGTGCTCCTTTGTGCCGACGCGCCCGAGCCAGACCGCGACTCAAAGAAGCTCGACTGCGAACGCCTGGCGTCCGTCATAGAGCGGCTCTGCGCGGGGGTTGAAGGCGGCACGCTCGTGCTTTTCACCGGCTACTTCGAGATGAACCGCACGGCGGAAATCCTGTTTGAAAGCGCGCTGCTAAAAGGGCGGCCAATCCTGCTTCAAAAACAGATGCCGCGCACCGAGCTGATACGGCGGTTTGAGGAGCACGGCAGCGCCGTCCTGCTGGGCACGGACTCGTTTTGGACGGGCATCGACGTCCCGGGGCCAGCGCTTTCGCAGGTCGTGATAACGCGCCTGCCCTTCGCAAACCCCTCCCACCCCCTGGTCGAGGCAAGGTACGACAAGGCCCTGGCGGAGGGCGGAAACCCGTTCGCGGAAGTCGCCGTGCCTGACGCCATAATCAAATTCCGCCAGGGCGTCGGGCGCCTCATAAGGAGCAAGTCCGACAGGGGCATCGTGTCCCTCCTAGACTCCCGCCTTGTCACCAAGTCCTACGGCAGGAAATTCCTCGGAGCCCTGCCCCCCGCCCCCGTAATGCCTGTCTCTTATACACATCTGACGCTGCCGACGAAGCTAG
>URJJ01000071.1 GCA_900548185.1 uncultured Opitutales bacterium | reverse complement strand
GCTCGGAGATGTGTATAAGAGACAGGGGCGGCCTGGGTGCGCCTCGGAACAGCAAAAAAATCCGCGCGGACAAATTAGGCCCGGCGCGGATTCAAGGCGCGCAATGCGCTCAGGAGGGCGTGTTGCCCGGGGCGTCCGCAGATGGGGGTTGCTGCTTTGCGGCGCTTTCTCCCGTCTGGCTTTGGGGCTTTTCCCCGGGATTTTCCGATGGCGGTCGGGGCTTTGGCGCATCCTTTGCAAGCACGGCCGGCGGAGTGTTGTACTCCACCCTCGAATGGAGCATGTTCTGGAGCGTGAACACGAAGCTCTCGCGGACTTTGGCGAGCTGTTTCAGGGTTATGGGCGACTCGTCGAGCTGGCCGTCGTTCATCTTGCCCTGGAAAATCTTGTCGACCAGCTCCTCTATCGAGTGCAGCGTGACGCGGCGCAGGGAGCGCGAGGCCGCCTCGCAGGAATCCGCCAGCATGAGAATCGCCGTTTCCGTCGTCTGGGGCCTGCGGCCCTCGTGGCGGAACGTGCTCTCCTCTATGCCGGCGTCCCGCAGCGCCTGGAAGAGGTCCTCCTTGCTGGCCTTGGCGCCTGCGAGGTTCATGGCCTTGTTGTAAAAGTAACTTATGACGGAGTTGCCGTGGTGCTGGGATATGGCCTCAAGCACCTGGGGGGGCATCTTATAGCGCCTGGCGAGGTCGATGCCGTCCCTTATGTGGCTTTTTATAATGAGGGCGCTCATCGACGGGGTCTGGGTGTCGTGGGGGTTGGAGGATGCCTGGTTTTCTGCGAAGAATTCGGGCTTTACGACCTTCCCAACGTCGTGGTAGAGGGCGCCGACCGTGCATGCCAGCGGGTTTGCCCCTATCTTTACTGCGGCCTGCTCGGCAATCTGGGCCACCATGAGGCTGTGGTGGTAGGTTCCGGGGGCCTCCATTTGCAGCATCCTCAAAAGCGGGTTGTTGTAGTCGGTGAATTCCAGAAGGGTGATGTTGGAGGACATCTTGAAAAGCGATTCAAAAACCGGCAGGACGACCGTGGCCAGTATGCCGGTTATGACGCCCGAAAACATCGCCATTGCTGCCTGCTTTGCCACAAGCTTCGCTTCAAAATCATAGGTTATTCCCATTATGAAGGAGAAAAATGCGAGGACTGCCCCGTACACAATGCCGCCCACTATGACCTGCTTTCTCGTGCTTGCGCCGTTGCAGTAGAATATGGCAACGAGGCTCGAGGCGAATAGCAGGACGAAGAAGTCTATGTTGTGCCCCAGCATCATCGTCGTCAGCACGCTCAGGATGAGCGACAGCACAAACCCCATGTACGCCGAGCATAGGAGGACTTGCAGGATGGGGCCCATGACGACGGGCGTTCCGTAGGTGAATATGTACACCCAGTTTTCGCCAGGCTGGACGGGGCTTGCGTCGGCTATCCATATCACCCCGCGTTCGAGGAAGAGGTTCAGGAGGAGCAGGACGGCGAAGAGTATTATGTTTTTCGGCTTTCTCGTGCGCGAATTTTTGCTCACCACTATAAAGAGCATTGCGGAGAACATCAGGAGGAAGCATATGGTTATCTCCCTTGTGAAATTCCCGAAAGTGTTGCTTGCCGACATGTCCTTTTCGCATTCCTTTATGTATGCGAGGCGCCTCTCCTTTTCCAGCGGGGAGAGCTTGCGGCCGGGCTCCGCCACGGTTTCGCCCTCCGTCACAGTCACGTACACGGTCTTTACCTTCGACATCGCCTCTTCGCGCTTCTTCTGGGTCAGGCTCTCGTCGAAAACTATGTTGGGGCGCAGCTCCTGTATGAACGTCCTGTAAAATGCGTCCGAGAGGGACTCGGATATGCCGAGGGCGTTCAGGCGGCTCCTGAATTCGGCGCGGGCGGCGGTTTTATTGAGGCGCTTGAGCTGGCTGGCGCCGGAGGAAAATACGGAGTCCTCGCGCGAGAATATGGGGTCGGAGTCCTCGTAGATGCCGTTATTTACAATTTCCTTTAGCGGCGTTATTACGAGCCAGAACACCTTTTGGCGGTTTGCCGGTGTGGTGTCGGAAAGTATGTAGGGGAGGTCTGCGGCGTTGATGTTGAAGCCCGTGGCCCGCTTGACCCTCTCAAGGAAGCTTTCCTCCGGCATGGACGAGAGCGATTCGGCTCCGCTTTCCGGCGGATATGCGCCGCCCTCCCCGGACTCGTAGCCGCCTTCGGGCGAGGGGGAGTCGCCAAGCTGGCGGGCGTTCAGCATCTCGACCAGCTTCTGGAGGTTCCTTGTAAACGACGATTCCGGGAACTTTGCGATGTTGTAGGCGGCGGGAACCCGCTCTGCCGCCTTCTCGCGGGCCGACTTCGTCCTTATTTCGCTGGGATATTCAAACGTCATTGCCGACACCACCCGCGCGCGGGCGTTTTCCGGCATCAGCTCCATTGTGACGCGCGTGCGCCCCGCGAAGCATATCAGATAGACCAGAACCGTCATTCCGAGTATCATGGCGGCTATGGCGGCCTTCTTGCCGGCCCCGAGCTTCGCCCGTCCGGGGGCCAGGTCGTATTTGTGGAGTCTTTCCCTGCGGGTCATTTGGGGTCCTTTTTCAAATGGTGTTTTCGCCGTCTTCGCGGCGGGCCTCGTAGGCTTCTACGATTTTTGTGACGAGCGGATGCCTGACGACGTCGCACTTGTCGAAATAAAACAGCTTTATGCCGGGGATTCCCCCAAGTGTGCCGAGGGCGTCCTTCAGACCCGACTTTTTGTTCCGGGGCAGGTCTATCTGCGTTATGTCGCCCGTGATTATCATGCGGGAATTTTCGCCCAGGCGGGTCAGGAACATCATCATCTGCTCGGTCGTGGTGTTCTGGGCTTCGTCGAGTATTATGAAGGCGTCGGAGAGGGTCCGGCCGCGCATGTAGGCCAGGGGGGCGATTTCGACGATGTTCTTTTCGACGAGCCTCGCGCTCTCTTCGGGGCCCAGCATGTCAAATATTGCGTCGTAAAGCGGGCGCAGGTAGGGCTGGAGCTTTTCCTGGAGGTCCCCGGGGAGGAACCCGAGGGCCTCGCCCGCCTCCACGGCCGGGCGCGTCAGTATTATCTTCTCGACCTTTTTGGACTGGAGGGCGTTGAGGGCCGCCGCAACCGCGAGGTAGGTTTTGCCCGTTCCCGCAGGGCCTATGCCGAACACGATTTCATCCTTGAAAAGGTACCTCAGATAATGCTTCTGGTTTATGTTCTTGGGGACGATGCTCTTCTTTTTGAGGCTTATTACTATGGGGTTTTCAAATATTTCCCGGACTTCGGACATCCGCCCCGTGGCGGCCTTTTCCAGAAATGTTTCAAAATCGCGCTGCGTGGCCCGCATACCCTGGGATTTCGCGAGGGCCATCGTGTTGAAAAACTCCCCCGCAAGGGCGCATTTCTCGGGGGTGTCGGCGGAAATTTTCAGCGTTCCGTCGCGCGCGACGAGCGTGACTCCGAGGCGGCTTTCTGCAAGCTCGAGGTTTTCGTGGCTGTTTTTGTACAGTTCGCCCAGGTCGCGGGCGCTGGAAAATGTGAGTGTGTTTTCGGTCATACGCATTTAACGAGCCGCTCCCAGAGGGCGTCCATGGATTCCGGAAGGACTTTTGTGTCGGAAATCACCGGCATGAAATTCGTGTCCCCGTCCCACCTCGGGACGATGTGGCAGTGGAGGTGTTCGGGGATTCCCGCCCCGGCCTTGGCGCCGAGGTTGAAGCCTATGTTGAAGGCGTCGGGGTTCAGGGCCTTTTTGAGAATCCTTTTTGCGAGTATTATGGAGTCGAAAAACTCCGCCTTTTCCTCCCCCTCCAAGTCCTCTATGTCGGCGACCTTGCGCAGCGGAATTGCCAGCAGGTGGCCGCAGTTGTAGGGGAACTTGTTCATGACAATGTAGGAGTGCGCGCCCTTCCAGACGAGGTGGACGCTCTTCGGGTCGGCGGCCTTTGGAATTTCCAAAAACGGATCCCCCTCCTTCTGCCCCTGCGGGAGCTTGACGTATGGCATCCTCCAGTACGAATGCAGTCTATCCATTAACATACGCAGCCAATGGTTTACATTTTTTCCCCGTTGTCAAGGGCAAGGGCTGGCGCGGCGGCCGGGAGGGGGCGGTACTGTCTCTTATACACATCTGACGCTGCCGACG
>URJJ01000070.1 GCA_900548185.1 uncultured Opitutales bacterium | reverse complement strand
AGAATACTCTTTTGCTTTTTAAAAAGTGATTATCAAATACACTCTTGATTGTCTCTACCCAGCGATTGCCGCCAGGCAATGCGTGAGATAAACTCACAGCCGCCCGGATCCGGGCGGCGCACGCCGTACCAAGATGCGCAAGCATCTTAGATCCAACGATACGTTGGTGCGCGAGCATCTTAGGTTAAGCGGAACGCTTACAGAATGCTTATTTATAAAAAGAGACTGGCGAATACCTCTTCAATTATCCTCGCCTAACACACGCTCCTGATTGTACCTGCCAAGCTATTGCCGTCAGGCAATGCGCAAGATGAACTCACAGCCGCCCGGACTCGGGCGGCGCGCGCCGTATCAAGATGCGCAAGCATCTTAGATCCAACGGAACGTTGGCGGAACGTTGGTGGTACGTTGGCGTTTATTTTTGTGAAATAATGGTTGAGAAAAAAGGGGAAATATGGAAAATCTGGGGAAGATGAAGGGTTCGTTTGCTTAGGGTATGGCGGAGCTTGTTGATTTGAAGGACTCGTGCCGGAAGGCTGGCAAGGCTTTTCTGGTGGGGCTTCGCCGGGAGGGCGAAAGTGCGGAATACGCTGCGGGCCTCCTTGCGGAGCTTGCGGAACTTGTTGGAAACATCGGGTTTGAAGTTGCGGGGAGCGAGCTTGTCGGTTTGCGCGAGCCAAATCCCCGCTATTTGGTGGGCGCGGGGAAATTTGCCGAAATAAAGTCTGCGGCAAAGAGGCTGGGGTGCGAGTGCATAGTTTTTGACGATGCGATAAGCCCCGCCCAGCAGCGAAACTGGGAGAGGGATTCGCGCAGATGCGTGATTGACCGCCAGGAGGTAATACTGGAGATTTTTGCGCGCCGGGCCGTGACCCGGGAGGCCAGATTGCAGGTGGAGCTTGCGCGCCTCGAATACTCGCTTCCCCGCCTGAGGCGGGCGTGGACCCACCTGAGCCGCCAGCGCGGCGGAGGTGTCACCCAGCGCGGCGCGGGCGAAAGCCAGCTTGAGACTGACAGGCGGAGGGTCATGGCGCGCATATCGAGGCTGAAGCGCGAAATTTCCGAAGTCGGGCGCGTGCGCGCCACCCAGCGCAAGCGGCGCGAGAGGTCGGAGGTGTTCACTGCGGCGATAGTGGGATATACGAACGCGGGGAAGTCGTCGCTTTTAAACGCGGTTGCGGGTGCGGACGTGGCGGCCGAGGACAGGCTTTTTGCCACGCTCGACCCCACCACCCGCGAGCTGCGCCTGCCCGGCGGGGCGCAGGTTCTCATAACCGACACAGTGGGGTTTGTCCGCAGGCTTCCGCACAGTTTTGTGGAGGCTTTTAAGTCCACGCTGGAGGAGGCCGCGTTTGCGGACATGCTGATACACGTTGTGGACGCTTCCAATCCGGACGCGCTTTTGCATATGGAGACCACGAAGTCGGTGCTTGCCGAACTCGGCGCGGGCGACAAGCCCTCGATTGTGCTTTTGAACAAGTCCGATGCGGTAACCGACGAGATAGCTTTCAGGCATCTTGTGTCGTGCTGTCCGAATTCGATAGTGTCGAGCGTGAGGACGGGGGAGGGGATGGCAGAGCTTGCGGCGCGGATGGAGTCGGCTGCTGCGGAGAAGTCGAAAGTGATGGAAATCTTTGTGCCGCACGAGCAGTTCGGGCTTGTCAGCCGCCTTCAGGAGGCGGGGGCGGTGCGCCGCCGGGTTTACGCCGAGCGCGGCGTGTTTTTGGCGGCATGCGTTCCGGAGCGGCTCTCGGGGATGGTTGAAGCCCTGTCGCGCGCCATGTCCGAAGAGGAGCGGCGGGAGGTCTGGGCGTCCGCCGCAGTCTGACGCGGCGCGGTTTTGCTTGCAGATTTCCTGCGGGAGTCGGAGGGGCGTTTTTTGTTCCGGCATGGATGGGGGAATGGACGGATTTCCCGGCGGAATTTCCCCATGTAGATGCCGCAATGGCCGCCCGCCAGTAGGCATTGTCTGGTTTTTTTTGCGGGGCGTCCCGTCCATGCAAACCCGCCCTTTGCCCGGCATGTGGCTGCGGGGATGGCGGGTGTCGCCAAATCTTTCGCCCGCATGAGTGTCTGCGAATTGCCAGAGGCACTACCCGCAAATCCGGATGGGCGAGCCCGCGGGGGGGCGGTTCTGCCGCGCGGGGATTTTTGCAGGCGGGGCGGAATGAGGATGCGTCCGCAGAACCGCCGGGGAGCCCGCCCCGGACATGGCGCGCATGGCTGGCGCACATTTCGGTTTTCTCGGGAATTTAGGCGGCGTTTGTTTTCACCGTTTTCCCTCCGCCCCCGTTGTACGGGACTGGGGCGCGCGGCGCGTCCGCAGACCAGGGCGCCCTCCGCCCGTCGGGGGTTTCCCTGGCAAAACCGAACAGCCGAGCCGACTAAAGGCGCAGGCGTACAACATACACTTCCTCGGGATTTTTCGGGAGTCCCGTGGCGGGCGTTTGCCTTTTGGAAATCTTATTGGAGGGGGATTTTTGAGATTTCCTGAAGGAGAATTGTGTCAGACTCTATGCGGCGTTTCAGGGCCTCTTCGTATTCGGGGATGTCGCATGCGTTTTTGCGCGGCTCGTAGCCCTTTTCTCCGCATGCGCAGGTTTCGGTCACAAAATACCCGTCCTCGTCCTGGCTTATGTTCGCCATAATTTCCTCCTTGCAGAAGCGGCATTTGCGTCCGATAGAAACGGACTTTTGTATCTTGTGCATAACATCCTTTCTAATTGCGGAAATTCGATACATGCGGATGCGCCGCATGGCAATAAAATAATTGCGGGGCCCCTCCGGATTTCCGTCTTTACGCACTGCGGGGCATGGGGATTTTTTTGCTTGGGGGCCGTCCCCCCGCGGCGGGGAGGCTTAAAATATTCTTGCATTTTTTTAACGTTTTGCGGATTATCCGGCAAAAATCGGCGCGCTGTATTCGCATATGGCGCAATGCCGCGCCCCGGTTTTTGAAACCTTAAAACATAAACGAAAACTGAACACCATGAAAACTAAGATACTGGCCGCCTTCCTAGCGGGGGCCCTGGCGCTCGCAAACGCGCAGGACAAGAGCATTTTGGAAACACTCGTAAAGAAGGGCACGATATCCGAGCAGGAGGCGGCCCAGATTGCCAAGGACAGGGTGGTCGTCACCCCGTCCAGCCCCGACGCCAAAGTGCTCACGATAGGCGGCGGCGTGGATGTGTGGTACTCGTGGGGCAGCCAGCAGGTCAAATCCCCTTCCTCCGGGCCGAGGGTCAACACCAACGGCTTTGAGCTGCGCTATGTGAAGGTCGATTTCGGCGCGGAAATCATAGGCGGGTGGACCGCGAGGGTCGTCACCGACTTCGGCTCGGAAGGGCAGAAGCGCAACTATCTCGATACCGTTGTAATCTCAAAGAAGATAGCTTTCGACTACCTCCTGGGCACCCTCGACGTCGGCATGCGCAAGGTCAACATGGGCCTTGAGCAGGGCATAAACGACTTCGACCTTCTCACCATCGAGCGTTCCGTTGCGACATGGTTTTTCACGCGCCCCGACATCGGCGACGGCCTGCTGGGCGTTTCGAGGGCCAAGAATTTCGGCTCCCGCGCGATAGGCGCCTTCTGGGACGGCGCGGTCGAGCAGGTTGACGGGCTGACCTACGGCGCGGCCGTAGTGGGCGGCAACTCCTACGAGGGCACCAGCGCGAAGCTCGCCAACTACGACGGCAACAACAACCTTTCCTTCTACGCCAACGTCGCCTACGCCTCCGAGGCCCAGCTCAAGGACGAGACCTTCACCTACAAGGTCGGCCTCAACTACGGCTACGCCAACGGCGCATACGTCAGGGGCGGCAATGAAAATTACGCGGTATGGGGGGTAAACCCGTATGTCTCCCTCAACTGGCGCGGCGCGACCGTCATGCTCGAATACTTCCTCCAGCGCGTCGATAACGGCAACTATTCCTCGGGCGAAGACGCGACCCCGCAGGGCTTCAACGCCACAATCGCCTACAAGTTCGACATAGGCGACTGGGGCAAGCTCGAACCCGTGTTCCGAGCCTCCATGATTGCCACCGACGGCATGGGCTTCAACCCCGTCACCATGGGCGCCTTCTCGACCCCCGGCGGCGTGGACAACCTCTATAACCGCGCGCAGACCTACTACATCGGCGCGAACTGGTACGTCATCCCCTCCGTCAAGGTGGGCGTCGGCTACGAGTGGGGCGAATACACCGACAAGGTTTCGGCCGCGCAGACCGACAACCGCGCGATTTCAAACACTGTGCGCGCCTCGCTCCAGGTTCTGTTCTAGGCTCTTTTCAATTTGGCCGCCCCTTTCGGGCGGCCTTTTTTTTCGGCGGACGCGCGGCGTTTTCGCGGAGCCTCCGGGGAGCCGCGCGCCGAAACGCCGCAGGGCGTTCCGCCCCGGAAAACTCCGGCTGCGCGTCCGGCAGGCCGGCGTTTCCGGGTCTCATTTTGGGCCGCAGGCCGAGGGGGGCTCGCAGGTTCTGCGCGGATTTTTACCCGAGGAAATCTAAAAAAAGGCTGTTATGAGAGTAAAAAGCACTGTTTCTGCGGCATTGGCCGCGCTCGCGCTCGCGCTGTTGCCGGGCTGCATGACATATAACGACGGGCCGGCGAGCCAGTGGAACGGCAATTCGCAGGCGGGCACGCCCGTAAAGACGAGGCTGTCCGGCTCCGATACGGGGTTTCGCATCCTGTTCATAGGCACGAGCCCCTCCGAGCGCGTTGCGCTGGACAAGCTCTACGAGGCGGCCGAGAAGGCTGGGTTCAAAATAGAGGGCAACAACTACGCCTTCCAGAACATGCGCGCCGAATACGGCGGCTTTCTCTATCCCATAATAGGCTACGGCACCCTGGTCATAACGGCCGACCTCTACAAGTACGACTACCAGGGGACGCGCTATGAAATGAAGGATACAAACAGCACCCTTCCCCCCGACGGGGCCTCAATCACCCTGTTCGACCGGGTGTTTTAGCCTTTCGCCCGCCCGCGCCCGCCGGACGGCGGCGCGCTCGGGGCATGGGCGGGCGGTTTCGCATCCGGGTTTGCGCCGTCCGGCCCGGCGCCGGTGCGGGGTTTTTTGCCTTTAAATTAAAATATGCGAAAAAAATCCTCCAAAAGCTTGACAGAAAAGGTCAAATGTTGAGCATATGACGGTGAACAATTGAACTCTCATGGAGGAGTGGGTTTGAAAGGCCCGCTTTTTTTTGTCCTTAACGCATTTTAACAAAGAGAATACCAGCATGAGCAACAGCAGCGAGATACTAGCCATAATCGAATACATGGAGAAGGAAAAGCAGATCAGCCGCACGGACATGATCGAAAAGATTTCCGCGGCCATAAGGCAGGCCGCCGCCAAAAGCTCCACGCACTACGGCCAGGATTTGCGCATAGAAATCAACCCCAGGACGGGCGCCCTCAAGGCGTGGACCGCCCTCCGGGTCACCGATTCCGTGGCCGATCCCGCGACCGAAATCCACATCGACAAGGCCAGGCTCTACCTCCCCGACCCCAAGATAGGCGACGAGGTTCTGCGCGAAATGGACCTGTCGTCGCTCGGGCGCATCGCGGCGAAGAACGTTTACCAGAGCATAATCCAGAGCGTCAGGCAGTTTGAGAAGGAGCGCGTGTACGTGGAATACAGGGATCTCGTCGGCGACATCGTGACGGGCACCGTCCGCCGCCGCGAGAAGGGCACGCTCGTCGTGGACCTCGGCAAGAGCGAGGGCATCATCCCGCGCCGCGAGGCGATTCCCGGCGAGGATTTCGCGCCGGGCGACAGGATACGCTGCCTCCTCCTTGAAATCGAGAGCACCCCGAGGGGCCCCGAAATCATCCTGAGCCGCGCGAGCTACAAGTTCGTCCACAGGCTCTTCGAGCTCGAAGTGGCCGAAATAGCGGACGGCAGCGTAAAGATAGAGGCGATGGCCCGCGAACCCGGCTACCGGACGAAAATCGCCGTGGCCAGCTCCGACCCGCGCATCGACCCGGTCGGCGCCTGCGTCGGCTCCGGCGGCTCGCGCGTAAAGAGCATAGTGCGCGAGCTCGGCGGCGAGAAAATCGACGTCATAAAGTATTACGACGACCCGAAGCTCCTGCTTGAGGAGTGCATAAGGCCCGCCGTCGCCAGGAACATCGAAGTCGTGCCCGAGCAGAAGCTCATGAAGTTTGAAGTTTCGGAGGGCGACCTCTCCGTCGTGATAGGCAAGCGCGGCTCGAACGCCAAGCTCACATCCCGGCTTCTCGGCTGGAGGCTCGACATCGAAAAGGAGCAGACTGCCGCCGCGGGGTTCAGCGAAAAGATTCAGGCCGCCGCAGGCGGGTTGGCGCAGATTCTCCCGAACATAACCGAACACCAGGCGATGATACTCGCCAACAACGGCTTAAACAGCCCCGAAACCTTCCACGACGTCGCGGTCGAAGACCTCGTGGAGATGGGCTTCTCCCCGGCGGAAGCCGCCGAAATTCTGGAAACGGTGAAGGGCTACGGCGCCTGACCGCGCGCCGACGCCGAAACAAATTTAAAGGAACGGACAAATGGGCGTACGCATACATGTACTGGCAAAAGAGGTCGGAATGACGAGCAAGGAGCTCATCGACTTCATAAACACGCGCAAGGATTCGTACGGGCTCGAGGTTAAGAGCGCGTCGAGTTCCATCGCTTCCCTCTACGTGGACATGATAAGGGCCGACATAGAAAGCGGGGGGGCCGCGCCTGAAGGCGCGCCCGAATCCGAAACGGCCGCCGAATCCGCTCCCGCCGCCGCGCCCGAGCCGCCCGCTCCCGTGGAGGCCCCGCCCGCTCCTGCGGCCGCAGAGGCCCCCGCGCCTGCGGAACCCGCCGTTTCCAAACCGGCCGCGCCGCAGCCCGCACCCGGCCCCGAGAGCCAGGTGAAGCGCCCGGCTCCGGCCCCGAAGATTCCGCCTTTTGCAAAGAGGCCCGCCCCCATGGTTCCGCCGAAACCGGCGGCCCCGAGGGTTTTCGAGCCCAGCCGCGCTCCGGATTTGCCGAGCGCGCGCACGGTCCAGCCGCTGTCTCTTATACACATCTGACGCTGCCGACGAAGCTAGAAGTGTAGATCT
>URJJ01000069.1 GCA_900548185.1 uncultured Opitutales bacterium | reverse complement strand
GGGCCTTGCGGGCGGGACCTGACGCGCCGTCAGCCGAAAAACAGGTGCTCGATGAGTATTTTAAGCCCTATGGCAATCAAAATGGCGCCCCCGAGTATTTCAATCCGCCCCTCCGCCCAGCGGCCTACCCTTGAGCCGAGAGCGGCTCCGGCAAGCGATACGGCGAAGGTTACAAGGCCGATTACGATGCTTGGCATAACTATGTCGCTTGCCAGGCATCCGAGGGTGACCCCGACTGCGAGCGCGTCTATGCTCGTGGCTATCGCGAGCATGAAAAGTACGCTGATGTTGGTCGGGTCGCCGTAAATCCTCTTTTCGGTCTCGCACCTGCGGCATTTGCGCGCCTCAAGTATCATCCTTGCGCCTATGTAGGAGAGCAGGGCGAAGGCTATCCAGTGGTCGAAGCTGGATATGTAGGACGAGGCGAGCACCCCCGCCTGCCAGCCCACGTATGGCATCAGGGCCTGGAAGCCCCCGAAAAACCCGGCGATAACGAGCATGTTTTTGAGCCTGAGCCTGTCGGAGGCCGCGGACATGCACACCGACACCGCGAAGGCGTCCATCGCGAGCGCAAGGCCTATCAAAACCGTCTGGAAAATAGACATGTGTCCCGAAACCCTCGCAGGGCGCCTCGGCGTTTGCAATGCCAAAGGCGGCGGCGGGGCGATTTTTTTGCGAATCAAAACGGTTGACTTTTTCGGGGGTGAAATGTTGCAATCGAAAAAGTGGGGGGCGTGCGCCTCCCGCGATTTTTTTGCGGTACGCCCGTCTGGCAGCCATGTCGAAATACGCTATTCCAATCGTCCTCCTCTTCCTTTCGAACGTTTTTATGACGTTCGCCTGGTACGGCCACCTCAAGTTCAAGAGCGCGCCACTCTGGGCGGCCATCGCGGTCAGTTGGGGCATCGCGTTTTTCGAGTACTGCCTCCAGGTTCCCGCAAACAGGATAGGGCACCGGACGCTCAGCGTCGCGGAGCTTAAGACCATGCAGGAGGCGATAACGCTGGCGGTTTTCATCGGCTTTTCAATCCTCTACCTGAAAGAGGAGATAAAGTGGAACTATCTGGTGGGGTTTGCCTTCATGGTGCTCGCGGTATTTTTCGTATTCTTTAAAAAATAGGATTTCAACATGCAGCCTTTACACATAGAAATAGCGTCGAAGTCGGTAAACATCCCGGCGCGGCAGGTCGAGGAGACCGCCAAGCTTCTGGAGGGGGGGGCTACTGTCCCCTTCATCGCCCGCTACCGCAAGGAGGCGACGGGCTCCCTCGACGAGGTGCAGATAGCCGCAATCCGCGACGAGCTTGAGCGGCTCGCGCTCCTGGACGCCCGGAGAACCTCCATAAAAGACTCCCTCCGCGAGCGCGGCCTGCTTACGCCGGAGCTGGAAAAGTCCGTAGATTCCGCCGAGACCATGGCGCGCCTTGAGGACGTTTACCAGCCCTTCAAGCCCAAGCGCAGGACCCGCGCGATGATAGCCCGGGAAAAGGGCCTTGAACCCCTCGCGCGCTTCATTCTCGAAAACCAGGACGCTTCGTGCTCGGCCGAGGCCGCCGGCTTTGCCGACCCGGAAAAGGGCGTCGCCGACGCCGACGAGGCCCTGGCCGGCGCGCGCGACATCATCGCGGAAACGGTTTCCGACGACCCCGACGCCCGCTCGCAGATGCGCGCCTATTTCGAGCGCGAGGCGGTTACGACCTCCAAGGTGATGTTCGGAAAGGAGGAGGAAGGCGCAAAGTACCGCGACTACTTCGACATTTCCGAAAAGGCGTCCTCCATGCCAAGCCACAGGATTCTCGCGATACGCAGGGGCGAGGCCGAGGGCTTTCTCATAATGCGCGTGCTTCCGGACGAGGAGGGGGCGCTTTCGATTTTGAAATCGCGCTTCGTAAAGGGGGGCGGAGAGTGCGCCGCCCAAGTCGCCGCCGCAGTGGAGGACTCTTACCGCAGGCTCCTTTCGCCCGCCACCGAAACCCACATGCGCCTGGAACTCAAAAAGCGGGCCGACGAGGAGGCCGTGAGGGTGTTTGCAAGCAACTTGAGGGAGCTTCTCATGGCCTCCCCGCTTGGGCAGAAGAACGTGCTTGCAATCGACCCCGGCTTCCGCACGGGCTGCAAGGTGGTCTGCCTCGACCGCCAGGGCGCGCTCCTTCACCACGAGGTCATCTTCCCGGAGCAGGGCGCCGCGCGCAGGATGGAGGCGGGAAACGCCGTTCTTCGCCTTTGCAGGCAGTTTGAAATCGAGGCCGTGGCTATCGGAAACGGAACGGCCGGCCGCGAGACCGAGGCTTTTGTCCGCTCGCTGGGGCTCCCGCCCCAGACGGCTGTCGTCATGGTAAACGAAAGCGGGGCGTCTATATATTCGGCAAGCGAGGCGGCGCGCGAGGAGTTTCCCGACCAGGACATCACGGTCCGAGGCGCGGTGTCGATTGGCCGCAGGCTCATGGACCCGCTCGCCGAGCTTGTGAAAATCGACCCCCAGTCCATAGGCGTGGGCCAGTACCAGCACGACGTAAACCAGGCCATGCTCAAGCGTTCGCTCGACGACGTCGTAATTAGCTGCGTAAACAGCGTGGGAGTCGAGGTCAACACGGCGAGCCGCCAGCTTCTTTCGTATGTGTCCGGGCTCAATGCCTCCGTGGCTGCGGGCATAGTGGCCCACAGGAATTCAAACGGGGCCTTCCGCTCGCGCAGGGACCTTTTGTCGGTAAAGGGCCTCGGGGCCAAAACCTTTGAGCAGGCCGCCGGATTTTTGCGCATACGCGGCGGGGCCGACCCTCTCGACTCGAGCGCGGTGCACCCGGAGCGGTATGCGCTGGTTGAAAAAATGGCCTCGGACCTCGGTACGGACGTGGCAAGCCTGATGGCCTCCCCCGAGCTGCGCTCCAGAATAAGGCTTGAAAATTACGTGTCCGACGACGTGGGCATGCCCACCCTCAGGGACATCCTGGGCGAGCTTGGCAAGCCGGGCCGCGACCCGCGCGAAAAGTTCGAGGCGTTTTCCTTCGCAGAGGGTGTGCGGGAGATTGCGGACCTGCGCGAGGGGATGCGCCTGCCGGGCATCGTAACAAACGTGACGGCTTTCGGCGCCTTCGTTGACATCGGCGTCCACCAGGACGGGCTTGTGCACATAAGCGAGCTTTCCGATACATTTGTGCGCGACCCCCACGACGTGGTAAAGCCGCTCCAGAAGGTCAGCGTGCAGGTTCTTGAAGTTGACAGGGCGCGCAACCGGATAGCCCTTTCTATGAAAACCAACCCGCAAAAGCGCGCATCGAGCGCCGGGGATGCGGCGCGCAGGGACGGACCGCGCAGGCAGGGCGGCAAATCCGGCGGGGCCTCCCGCCAGCCCCCCCGCCGCGATGAAAACATTAACAGCTCCTGGACCAGCGCGTTCGACAAGCTGAAGTTCTAGGCGCGCGCCGGCCGGATTTCGCCCCAGCAGGCGTTTCCCTGCGGGGCGTTTTTGCGCCCGCTCCGCCCCCGGCATTTGGGTTCTTGATTCCTCCCGCGCATACGGGGCCTTTCCCGCAAGAATACGGCCTTCAGAGGCGCCTCCGCAAATGCGCGCTCCATTTGGCGCATTCGCTCCGGAGTCGGCGCAAAATTTCCCGTCGCCGGGGCGGGGAAACTTTCCGAGCGCGATATTGGGTTTGCGCGGGAGGTCCTCCCAAATTGCGGCGCGGGGCTAGACTTGGATTTACACAGCAGCCGTCAGGCGCGTTATCAGGAATTCGTCGATTCTTCGCTGCATGCCGCGCAGGGCCGGGCGGCCGTCCTTTGCCAGAAACAGGTGGTCGCCGCCTTTGGCGATTTCAAGCTCGCATTTTGCGCCAGCCTTTTTTGCGTGGGTGTGGAACAGCGCGCTGTCCTTCCATGTGACAAGATTGTCGGCGTCGCCGTGCAATAGCAGCGTCGCGGGGGAATCCTTGGAAATGTACGAAATCGGGCTAAGGGCGCGGGCTTCGACCTGGTTTGCGGAAGGCGGGGCGCCAAGGAGCCTTTCGAGGGCGGAGCGGTCCCTGCGCATGTCGAGCCTGAAGTGGTCGGCGTGGAAGAACGTTGTTACGGGCGCCTTCGCAGCGGCGCAGGCGAATGTCGGGTCAAACCCCGCAAGTTCCGGGTCCCCCTGAAAGTCGCTCGGGGCGGAGAGGGCCGCAAGGAGCGCGAGGTGCCCGCCCGCCGAATGGCCGAACAGCGCGAAAGCGCGGGTGTCGAGGCCGTACAGGGACGCGTTTTTTGCAAGGAAGCGCGCGGCGTCTTTTACGTCTTCTGCGCAGGCGCGCACCGTCCTGCCCGGGCGCACGAGGCGGTAGGACGCCGCTGCGAAGGCGACGCCCGCCCTGAGGAGGGCCTTTGCCATATCGCGCGAAAAATTGTAGCGGCTGCCCCCGTCCCATCCGCCGCCGTGGATTTCAAGCACAAGCGGGGCCGCGCCGCCGAATGCGGGCTCCGGCGGCAGCGCTATGTCGAGCCTCAGCTCCTCCCCGTCGGCCGTCTTGTAGAGGACGCCGAGGTCGGCGTCCATGTCCCTGTACTTTTCAAGGGCAAACGGGTTTGCGCCGGCCGCGCGCGCGGCGTATGCGGACGCTTCCGCTAGCCCGCCGGATTTTCCCCTTATTTTCATGCGGGCAATCGAAGCACGCCCGGGCGCGGATTTCAAGGGCATAGTGCCACGCCGCTTTTTTCAAAAATATCAAACGCACTTCTTCTTTCAAAAGTTCCAACAGTACTTTTGACGGTTTTCGGGAAAGCGTTTACAATCGAAAAATCTCATAAAAAGCGAAAGGAAACATGTCAGACGCAAGAACAATAAAAATATTCGCGGACGCGGCCTCCGCCGATTCCCCCATCGACGCATCGACGGGCGGAGCGGTCGCCTTCCGCCGGGGGGGCGACCTGGTGGTGGAAGCGCTCTTCCTGGAAAACGGCAGGGTTGCGGACCTGTCGGGGGCGGTTTCGGCCGTTTTGGAAATTCTGGACGTGGGGGCTGTGAACTCGCCCGCCCCGCGCGCGCCCGTCCTGCTTGCAAGGTGCGAGGTCTCGGAATTTTCCGAGCCGGAAACCGCGGCGGGGGAGGCCCCTTCGGAATCTTCGGGGCGCCATGCGCGCTTCGGGTTTACGGGCTTGCAGACGAGGATTGCGCCGGGGGAAAAATGGATGTCGGTGTACGTGGAGTTCGGGGGAGGGAAAAGGGTGTTTTTCTCTTCCGGATGGATTTATGTGGGCGAAAACTACCTGTCCGAGCCGGGCGTCGAGCCGCTTGAAAACCCGGTCTATCTCAAGAAGTCCGAGGCCGTTGGAACGTATGCCGCAAGGTCGGCCAACCTGTCCGATTTGCAGTCGGCTTCCGCCGCGCGCTCAAACCTCGAAGTCTATTCCATACGGGAGTGCGACGCCGCCATAAACGCCTCCGTCGCGGGAAGCCACAACCACGATTCGCAGTACTCCAGACTCGGCCACTCCCACGCCCAGTACGCCGACAAGTCAAAATCCCTTTCCGATATAGCCGACAAGTCCCTGGCTCGCTCCAACCTTGGCGTCTATTCCAAATCCGAAACCGACGCGGGCCTCGCCTCCGCAAATTCGGAAATTTCGGCGGCAAAAGTCAGGATAGGGGCGTGCGAGGACGCCTGCGCAAGCGTCGATTCAAGGGTGTCCGGGCACGGGGAAATTCTGATGGAGCGTTCTGGGGCGGGCCGATATTGGCTTTTGGGCGGGAGCCTTTCTGCCTCCGGCGACATCCCGGAATTTTCCTCCCTCACGGTGTTTGCAACCGTCTCTCCCGGATATTCGGGGCCCGTGTGGAGCCTCGGCCAGTCGGCGCTTTCTGTGTCGGGCGGCGGCGCGGCTTTTGCGGGGACGTCCGCCCCTCTTGACGCCGCCCGTCCGCATGCGCTCGCCGCAGTGTTTGACGGCTCAATAGCCAGGCTCTTTGTAGACGGGGACATGAAAATCGAGGCTCCCTTGTCCGTCCCGCACGGTGCGTTTGCGGCGGGTGGCGACGGGGCTTCCGGCGCAGTTTCGCGCATAAAGGCTTTCAACTTTGACTGCTCTGTACCCGGGAGCGCCTACACGCTTTCAGACTATGTGTCGGGCCTTGACGAAAGCCCGCTTCTGCGGCAATGCCCGCCCGGAAAATACTTTGAAAATAATCCGGAAAAGTTTCCGCATGTGTCGAGCTGGAACAACGGCAGCGCGGTTTACGACGGAGATGAAATTGTCGTTAGCGGGTTTAACACGGATGCGTGGGTGCCGCTCGCCTGCACGTTCCCGCAGCCCATCCGCGCAGGCTCCAGGGTGAGGGTGAAGTTCAGGGTCAATTCCGCAGACGCTGGCGCTACGGGAGCATCCCTTTACGAGACTTCCGCAAAGCGCACCACAATCGTCCTGCATGCCCCCGACAACTCCGATTTTGAATGGGAGGGCGTATGCGGCCACAACGCGACATTCCTGTTTTTCCAGATAGGCGCCCGCGCCTGGACCGAGGCCAGGTTCTCCGTTTCAAACCTGTCCGTCGAGGTTCTGGGGCCCGCTCTCAGCGATTCCGGCTCCGCCGACGGGTCTGTGGTGCGGGATTTGTCGGCGGCAAAGAACCACATGCTGCTGCGGGGGGCGGCTTTGGCGTCAAAATCGAATACCCCGGCGCTCTGCCCGCATACCGTTTCGTGGGCCGGGACTGCGACCGCGCAGAACGTATGCGGAGAAACCGGCGCCGAGGCCGACTCGAGAATCTCCGTATGGGCGCGGGCGACGTCGAATGTGGCAATCTCTGTAAAATGCGCGGCAAACGCCGCAGTGCAGAAGGATTTGGCGGCAGGGGTCTGGACGGAGTGCGGGACGTGGCTCAACTCCTCGAAGGGCGCAATAACCGCAACCCCGGCTGCGGCCTATGAGGGGGCGGTGGATTTCTCGGTAAAAATAGAAAGGCTGAAATAATATGGCAAAAGAAGATGCGGGCGCGGGGGAGCTTGCGCCCATAATGGTGTCGGAGGGCGTATATGCCCGGGTAAACAGGGTGGTTGTGGACTGCGACCTCGTGGATTCGGAGGGGCGCCCGGTCGAGTCGGGCGGATTCGCGCAGTCGCCCAACTCAATCATAACGCTCTCGGGGGCCGAGCTGTCGGGAACCGAGCTAAACGTTCAGGCCGTGGCCGACAGGGTGTTCGGCAGATAGAGGCCCGGCCGTCCGGCCAAAACAGGGCCCCCGCAAAAGGCGGGGGCCTTTTTGCGCCCGGAGCGCGCGCCGGTTTCATGCGCCGGGGCTTCGGCTGCGGAGGCTATATGGAGCGGCAGTCGTCCTCGTCCTTTACAGAGTAGCCGGTGTCCTGGCGGTGGTGGTTTACGGCGTTTTTCTTTACGTAGGCGTCGTGGAAATCCTGGGCCGTCATGCCGAGAGTCTGCGCTATCGATATGAGGAAGTGGAGCATGTCCACAACTTCGACGCGGGCGTTCTGGAGGTCCAGCTTCTGGTATTTCGCCCACCACTTCCAGGGCACGGAGTCCGTGAGCTCCGCCGCCTCCTGCTGGAGGGCGCGTATGTAGTTGAGCGTCCACTTCACGCGCCCGGCTTCGTCGAGCGTTTCGGTGTCTATGCCTATGCGCTTGTTAAGCTCGTACTGCATCTTGAAAATTTCGTCCAATTTGTCCATATGGAAGGCAGTATGGGGCGCGGGCGGCGTTCGTCAAATTTTAAGTTCGGCGCGCGCCTCTTTGAGCACGGCGTCGAGGGTGGCGGAATTGAAGCGCATTACGGGGGCGGGGGG
>URJJ01000068.1 GCA_900548185.1 uncultured Opitutales bacterium | reverse complement strand
GTCGGCAGCGTCAGATGTGTATAAGAGACAGACCCTCCCCCGGCGGCCCAATTCAAATTGCAAAAAAAACGAAAAAATATGCACCGGGCTTTCCGGAGAAATAAAATTTTTTAACTCAATGCAAGGCATCGACATGCCCCACATGCAAAACTCCCCCGCAAGGCTTAACCCAAATGCAAAAGTTAGACTAAGCTAATTTTTTTATTTGACAAAGTTAGCTAAGACTAACATTTCTCGACCCATAATTTTTTTCCCATGCCACCCTCATCCGACGAACCCTCCGCAAAACTGGAAGACTACCTCGAGACCATACTGCGCCTCACCCGGGAGCACGGCCACGCACACTTGCGGGACATCGCCGCCGACAGGGGTGTGAAAAATCCGTCGGCAAACTTCGCCCTCAACTCCCTGAAGTCGAAGGGCCTCGTGGAATACGAGAAATACTCGCCCGCAACCCTCACCGAAAAAGGCGTGGAAACTGCCGTGCGCCTCCTCGAAAGGCGCAAGGCCCTGACGGACTTTTTCGAGGGGGTGCTGGGCGTGGAAACTTCGGAGGCGCGTTCGGCGGCGTGCAAAGTCGAGCATATTTTAAAGGAAGACATAATGAAAAAGATAAGCGAGCTTGTGAAATACATCGAAAACATGCGCCCCCGGTGCGGCGGCGGCTGCCGAAGCGGGGGATGCCCGTCGTGTGCGGCGGGAAAGCCGTGCGCTGATTCATCCCGCAGCGCGCGCCCCTCAATGGAGGGGGCGGCAGGCAAGTGAGGCGGCCGGTTTTTTTTAGGCACAAAGTTAGTCCAATCTAACTCAAAGAAAAAGAGAAACGACTATGACATCGAAATCAAACCTCATCAAGGCGCAGGCTGCCGCGTGCTCCCTGCTTGCCATAACGGCGCTCCACGGCGCGCAATCCGGGTCCGGGGCCCTGCCGGAAGCGGAATCCCCGCAGTCGTGGACGGAGCGCGAGAGCCTGTTTCTGGGAAAGCTCGCCGCAGGCCCGGTGGAGGACGCGGGATTCACGCCGCTTGCCTCGTGGGCCGGCGAACAGTGGAGCAACGTCTCAGGCGGAATAAAAGACGGCACTGTCTGGGACAGCCTCTTTACCCTGGGCTTTGAGCAGGACCTCTCAAAGCTGGCAAAAAAAGACGGCCTCGGGACCATCGGCATGAGCCTCTTTTACTACGCGTCCTCCGGGGACTTCGGGGAATACCTCGACGCGAAAAGCGACGTCAGCAACATCTTTTCCGGCGACATGTTCCGCGTCTTTGAAATCTACTATTCAAACTCCTTCGAGAGCGAATACGGGACAGTGTCGCTGCGCGTCGGCCAGCTTGCGGCGGACGAGGACTTCATGGGCATGGACTATTCGGACCTCTTCTTAAACTCCAGCTTCGGCGCAATACCCGCAAACGCGGGCATGACCCTTTCAAACGGGGCGGGCGCATTTTCGCAGTACGCCCTCGCGACCCTCGGGGCCACAATCTCCTACGAATACGAAGGCTTTGACGTGATTTTGGGGATTTACAACGGCAACTGCGGCGAGGACGTCTCCTCAAACAACGGCTTCGACTACAGCCTCCAGGACGCGGCCTTCTGGTACCAGATAGGATATTCCTACGAAATAGGCGGCCTTGCCGGGCGCGTCGCCTTCGGCGGCAACTACCATAACGGCAGCTTCGCGAACTATTCAACCGGCGGCGAGGAGCGCAACTTCTACTCGTTTTACCTGAACATCCAGCAGGATTTCATCGCCGACTCCGAAGGCAACGCAGTCCTCGGCGGCTTTGTCCGCCTGGCATACACGCCCGAAGACGACATCGCCGAAATATCCAAGTACATCGACGCCGGCATCAACTGGTTCGCCCCGATTCCCGGCAGAAGCGACGACGTTTTCGGCTTCGGAGTGAGCGCGGCCGAATCTGCAAAGGGAATAAGGGAGGCGGAAGACCTCATCCGCTGGGGGGTGAGCCTTGAGACGACCTACCGCTTCCAGTTGACAAAGTCCATGAGCCTCCAGCCCAGCTTCCAGGTTTTCTTCGACACCCCGAACGACGCCGGGGAAAAGACCACGGCATTCGTGGCCGGCGCCCGCTTTGAGGTGATATTTTAGTTCCGTTTTGATTAGTGTGAAATAAACAGGCAGACATGTGCGGGGGCCGCCGCCGCAGGCGGCGGCCCCTTGTTTGCAGCAAATTGAAAAAGGAAAATACATGATACTGGCAGTCTCGCCACTCGGAAAACAGGTGGAAATAGTGAAAACGCCGCGCGACGACGCCTTGAAACGCAGGCTCGAAAGCCTCGGCATACTGGCGGGGCGCCGCCTGACCCCGCTGGGGGAATCCTCCGGCGGGCTGATTTTGAAAATAGGCGACTCAAAAATCGCCATAAACAGGGAGCTTGCGATGAAAATCGCAGTGAGGTGAAATATGGGCGAAAACAAAACGCTAAAAGACATGAAACCCGGCTCGCGCATGCGCGCCGTCAGAATAAACGGGGCCGGCCCCGTAAAACGCCGGCTCTTCGACATGGGGATAACCCCAAAGACCGAAATTTACCTGCGCAAGACTGCGCCCCTCGGGGACCCGATAGAAGTCAGCCTGCGCGGATACGAGCTGTCGCTCAGAAAGAGCGAGGCCGGGCTTGTAGAGGTGGAGCCGCTGGACGGGGGGGAGGCAAAATGAAGTTTGCGATACTCGGAAACCCCAACTGCGGAAAGACCACGCTCTTTAACGGCCTTACAGGCTCGCGCGCACACGTTGGCAACTGGCCGGGCGTGACGGTTGAAAAGCGGACGGGAATGTGCAAAAAAGGCGGGGTGGAGGCCGAAATAATCGACCTTCCCGGCATCTATTCGCTCTCGCCATACTCGCCCGAAGAGGCCGTGGCGCGCGACTTCATCCTGGAGGGCGGCCCGGATGCCGTGATAAACATCGTCGACGCCTCAAACATAGAGCGCAACCTCTACCTCACAAGCCAGATACTTGAGGCGGACATCCCCGTGGTGGTCGCCCTCAACATGGCCGACATCGCCTTGAAAAACAAGGTCCGCATCGATGCGCGCAAGCTCTCCGAAAAGCTCGGCGTACCCGTTGTGGAAATATGCGCGCTGCGCGGCGAGGGGCTGGAAGAGCTGGCAAAGGCCGCCGCGCGGGCGGCAAAAACGCGCAGGGAGGGCCGCTCGCCGCTGGAATCTTCAGACCTCGGCCCCGCAATTGCAGCCCTCGCAAAAATTGCGGCCTCCGAAGGCAGGAAAAACCCGGTGATGTTTGCTGTAAAACTTCTGGAAGAGGGCGTCAAGGGGGCTCCGATGGGCGAATTTGCCCGCAAGCAGGCCCTCGCCGAAATCTCGTCCGTTCCGCCTTCAAAAGACTTCGGGGACGACTTTGAGGCCAGGATTGCAAACGCGCGCTACGAAAAGATAGCGGGGCTTCTGGAAGGCGCCGTGAAGCGCGGCCGCTCCGGCGGGGCCCCGACATTCTCGGACAGGGTTGACGCGGTGCTCACAAGCAGGCTCTTCGGGCTGCCCATATTCTTTGCGGCAATGCTCTTTGTATTCAATTTTACATTCGGCGAAAACTTCCTGTTTTTGGCTTCGCTGGGCCTGGCTGAGGAGCCCCTTCTGTCGCCCGGCGTCAGGCTTCTCGAATATACCGGGGAGCTGATGGACGCCGTGAGCGGGTGGGCCGCCGGGGCGCTGGAAGCCGCAGCGGCTCCGGAATGGGCCTCGGCGCTCATAGTGGACGGCGTGCTGGCCGGCGTGGGGGCCGTGATGAGCTTCCTGCCGCAGATACTTCTGCTATTCCTCTTCCTTTCGATTATGGAGGACTCCGGATACATGGCCCGCGCCGCGTTTCTCATGGACAAGATACTGCGCAGGTTCGGGCTTTCCGGAAAGGCTTTCATGCCGCTTCTCATGTGCTTCGGCTGCCTCGTCCCCGCGATAATGGGCTCGCGCACGCTCGAAAACGAGAGGGAGCGCAGGCTCATGATAATGCTCGCCCCCTTCTTCTCCTGCGGGGCGAAGCTCCCGATATGGGCGATGTTTTCAATGGCGATATTTCCGAGCCATGCAGACCTGGCGGTGTTCGGCATATACATGATTGGCATCTTCACCGCCATCGCGGCCGCAGTGATACTTAAAAAGACCATTCTCAAGGGCGACGCCGCCCCGTTTATAATGGAGCTTCCCCCGTACCACATGCCGCTTGCGCGCAACCTTCTCCTGAACCTCTGGGAAAAGCTCAGGTACTTCGTGACGAGGGCGACGACGATAATCGCCGGGGCGACGGTTGTAATATGGTTTCTGTCGTCTTTCAGCTTCTCTCTCGAAATGGTCGAGGCAAACGGCAAAGAATCCATACTTGGCGCCCTCGGCTCACTGCTCACCCCCGTGTTCGAGCCGCTCGGATGGGCCTCGGGTCCGGACGGGTGGAAGGCGGTGGTCGCAGCCCTCACGGGCCTCATCGCAAAGGAGATGGTGGTCTCCACGATGGGCGTTTTGTACAATCCCGGAGTTGACGGGGACGCACTGGAAGACGATGCAGCGGGCGCCGCTCTCGCCGTTACGCTCGCGGCGGCATTCTCCCCGGTTGCGGCGGTTTCATACATGGCCTTCAACCTGCTGAGCGTGCCGTGCATGGCGGCGGTCGCAACCGCCCACGCCGAAATGCGGAGCGCCAGGTGGACGTGGATAACCGTCGCATTCTGGATAGCCACGGCCTGGATTGTATCGTTTATAATATACCGGATAGGAACGCCGATATTCGGCTAGGGAGGCGGAATGAACATAGCGGGAACAGTCATAGCCCTGCTGGCCGTTGGCCTCGTTGCCCTGTCCGCATACCGCGGCATAAAACGCCTCAGAAACGGCGGCGGATGTGGGTGCGGCGGAGAATGCGGGGGAAAGTGCGGGTGCGATCGCCCGGGGAGGAAATGCCGGGGCGGCTGAAAAGCCGCACAATCCGGCGCTCGGATTTCATTATCTGTCATTCGGGGGTGCGGGCCGTTGGCCCGCCCCCTTTTTTTTGCGCAAAAAAACGCCCCGAGCGCAGATTCCCGCATCCGAAATGCGTGGCGCCGAGCCGCCTTTCAGATTCCAGACATCATATCAAACCACTCCCCAACCGGGGCGCGCAGCCTTTCCGGCATAAGCGGGGGAAGCCCCGAAAGCGCGTCGAGTTCCGCAGCTATCCTGAGGGCGAGAGAGTCGCAGTAGCCGCGGCAGTCGAACGCGCCGCCAGCGAGAAAATCCTTGTAGAGGGCTGCGGAATCGACGAGCAGGGTGCGCGTCCGCGGGAAAAACGAGGTCATGAGGTTCCACGGCTCCCCTCCGGGCCCGTAGGTCTGGTCGCCGCCGCCCCGGAAGTCCGTGCGAAGAAGGAGAGCGGGCCTGTCCAGAAACTTTGCGAGCATGAATTCGACCACCGTGCCCGAATCCAGCTCCGCGCCGTCATAATTGAATACGCCCATGTCGCACGAGAGCACGGCGCGGATGTCGCAGTCCCTTATCTGCCTGGGGTCCGCCCTGCCCTGCTCGAAGTCCTGGGGCAGAACCATCTCATAGCGCGGGGCGAGCCTTTCCACAGCCTCGGCCACGAGCCGGTTGCCGACTATGTCCTTGGAGGAAAACAGCGCGCCCGCAAAATAAACCCTTGTCTTTTCGCCATTCATTTCAATCGGGAGAATGCCCGCCGGAGGGCACGCCAACAAGCAAAAAGCGCAAAAAACCTCCGCCCGGGGGCGGCGTCCAAAATGCTTGCAAAAACGCCCGGGCGCGGGCATCCTCTCACGCACAAAAAAATCCGGAAAATGCCAGGGAAAAGAAAAGCTAAGGGGGCCTTCAATCGGGCGGCCGCAGTATTTGCGCTGGCCTTCGCCTGGGCTTTCATATTCCTGACGCCCCCTGAGTTTTCCGCCTGGGTTTCAGGCAAGAAAATGACGCTGGAGGAGCAGCGCTACCTCTCCGAGCTGCGCAGGAAATACTCCGGCACCCAGAGGACACTGACAGTCGGGGACGCCCGCATGGCCATAGCTGGCGCCTGCGCCTTCATATCGCGCGCAAACGGCTCCCCCGGACTCTACGACACCCCCGAGGCGCGCGAGCTTCTCTTCGGCACAGCCTGCACCGAAAGCGGCCTGCGCCCGCGCTTCCAGGATTCGCACGGATTCGCGATAGGGCTTTTCCAGATAGAATACGCCACATTCTGCGACCTGCGCGACAGGGCGCTCAAGTCTGCCCGGCCCGGACTCTACGCGGAAATCGTGCGCGCCTACGCAAAACCCGGCGCAGGCGACATCACCTTTGAGGACCTCCAGCAAAACGACGAGCTGGCCGCAGTTTTCGCGCGCCTGAAATACGCCCAGACAAAGGACCCCATCCCGCCCGCAGACGACGTAAACGCCCTCGCGCGCTACTATAAAAAGCACTACAACACCCATCTTGGGAAGGCCACCCCGCAGGCGTACGTAAAGCGCAGGGCGGAAGCCCTCGAAGGCGGCTAGACGGGCGGCGCGGGCGCCCGGTCAGCGTTCGCCGGGGGGGTCGCCGAACCGGTTCGGCCCCTTCGTCCCGGGAAGCACGCACAGGGCGAGCGTTATGAATACGGGGGCGAAGGGCACGGCGTTTAGCACGCACATCCACGCCGACAGGTTCATGTCGTGGAACCTCTTTATCTGGCCCACAACGACCATCGCAACAAACAGCGAAGCCGGCAGAAAAAGCACGAGAAGCACGACCGGGAACTTGGCTGCAAACTGCGAGACCTGCCATTCGGACATCTGCGAAAGCATGTCCGAAGAAAAAATCCTCGGCTCGTAAAGCCACAGCGGGCAGACCACGAAAAAGAACAGGAACACCATCGGGAAAGCCACGTACTTTACGGCGTAGGCGATTCTCGCCGTGCGGTAGCCGATGCTCCAGTAAGTCTCGTTTTTGCCCCGCGCAAGAATGTCGCGGGCGACTGAGCGCATGACGCGGGCCTCGCCGCGGCGCCCGGCGGAACCGGATTTGAGTCCTCTCATAGAAAAATCCCCTTTCTCCGGATTCATAATGCGCTCCGGGACGGGTAGAAGTCAACACAAATTGCCGCCCCCTTCCGGCTCAAAAAAAATCCGCCGCGCATGGATGCGGGGCGGACCCGGGCCGTGGGAAAATTCCCGTCAGGCCGCGAAAAATATTATGAGAAGCTGCGCAGTCAGAACGCGCAAAAACATCGTCAGAGGATACACGGTTGAATACCCCACAGCCGGGAGGTCGTTGGGAGATGCCGAATTCGAGTACGCCAGCGCGGGGGGATTTGTGGTGCTTCCTGAAATGACGCCCATCATTGTGAAGTAGTCCAGCCTGAAAACCGAGCGGGCGAATATGCAGGTGAAGAGCACCGGTATCACGGTTATCATGAAGCCGTAGCCTATCCAGACGTAGCCGCCCCTGTTTACTATGGTGTCCCAGAAATTCTCGCCCGCGCCGAGGCCGACGCCCGCGAGGAACAGGGCTATGCCGAATTCGCGCAGCATGAAATTCGCGCTCATGGTGGTGTAGGTGGCAAGCTTCATCTTGTATCCGAACCTGCCCAGGAGAATCGCCACGACGAGCGGGCCGCCCGCGAGGCCGAGCTTCACCGACTGCGGTATGCCCGGGATTGCAAAAGGTATGGAGCCGACAAGGACGCCCAGAAATATGCCGAGGAAAATCGGGATTATGTTCGGGTGCCTGAGGTTTGTGAGGGAGTTGCCGAGGAGCTTTTCGATGTTGTTTATGGCTGATTCGCTGCCGACTACCGTGACGCGGTCGCCCATCTGCAAACTGAGGTTCTGGTGCGCCACAAGCTCGATGCCCGCGCGGTTCACCCGCGTGACGTTGAAGCCGAGGCCGTCATAGAGGCCGAGGCGCCCGAGGGTGCGGCCGTTCACGGAGGGGTTTGTGACGAGTATGCGGCGCGCGGCCATGTAGGCCTTGAGCCTGTCCCAGGACATGTCTATCTTTTCCCCGATGAAGGCGGACACCGCCTCCACGTCGCGCGCGGCCGTTATGACCAGCACCTTTTCGCCGAGATTGAGGCGCAAATCCGGACCGGGGACGACAATCTCGCCGTCGTCGCCGCATATGCGCGAAATCACAAAATTCTTGCCGATGAGCCTGCGCAGCTCCGGTATCTGCTTGCCGACGATGGAGGGGTTGCGGACGACGAGGGAAACGCGCTTGGCGTCCACCGCATCGCGCTCGCGCCCGGCGATGCCGGCGGCCTCGCGCTCGATGTTTATCCTGTATATGTACCTTATGGCAATCATGGTGCCTATGGTGCCCAGGACGCCCAGCGGA
>URJJ01000067.1 GCA_900548185.1 uncultured Opitutales bacterium | reverse complement strand
CCAGACGGGTCCCCGCCCGCCCTCTAGCGATATGCGGCGGGGACCCGTCTGGGGCGGATCGCACGCGCACCCCTCCCGGATTTCGCGCCGCGCAGGCTCCGATGCGAAGCGGTCGGAAGCCATGCCGAGCACAACGTCTGCGGGAAGGCCGGAAACCACGCTAAGAAACATGTTCTGGGGCCGGTAGCGGCCGCGCACGTATCCGCGCAGCTCGCCGCACGAAAGCGACCGCAGCAGGTCGGCGCGGCCAATCACCGGATGGCGGCAGCCGTCCGCGAGGAAGGCGCGCGAGGCGAAGGCGTCGAAGAGGACGTCCGAGGGGTCGTCTGCGCACATGTCGATTTCCCGGAGGATGACGGAGCGTTCGGATTCAAAGTCGCCCTCGTCGAGGTTCGCCCGGAAGGCCATGTCGGAGAGGATGGAAAGGCCCTCCGCCACGCCCCCGAGCGGCAGGTCGGCGTAAAAGACCGTCCGGTCGTACCACGTGTAGGCGTTCATCTCGGCGCCGGCGCGCAGGGCGCGCATCGACATCTCCGAAGCGGAAAGCCCCGCCGCGCCCTTGAACAGCATGTGCTCGGCAAAATGCGAGACCCCGCAGCCGGAGAGGGGGCCTTCGGAAGCCGACCCCGCGCGCACCCACAACTGGACGGAGGCAGTCTCAAGCCCCGGGAGGAATCCGCAGCAGACCGCCATGCCGTTTGGAAGGACGGCCCTCGAATGCTCAAAGCCGGGAGGGTTTGAAAATTTAGCCATACGGAAAATGCAAAAGGCAAAAAAAGCCGCGCCGGCCGGAACCGTGCGCGGCGGCGGCGGAAGCCGTCAGGACGCCGAGACGCCCAGTTCGGAGAGCATTTCGGCGGTCGTCCGGCGGGCGGCGTCCGTATCCTCCCCACGGGCGAGCAGCACGGCCATCCGGCGGTGGCCCCTCACGCAGGGCTTTCCGAAAATGCGCATGTCGGCGTTCGGGCGCCCCAGCACCTTTTCCAGGCCCGAAAACTCCACATTGTCGAAATCCCCCTCAAGCACCACGGCGCGGCTAGCGCTGGGGCCGTAGAATTCTATGTGGGGGACCGGGATTCCCAGAATCGCGCGGGCGTGGAGGGCAAACTGCGAGAGGTTCTGGGAAATCATCGTAACCATCCCGGTGTCGTGCGGGCGCGGAGAGACCTCGCTGAAAATCACCTCGTCTCCCTTTATAAAAAGCTCCACGCCGAAGATTCCGCGCCCCCCGAGGGCGTCGGTTATGAGGCGGGCGTACTCGCGGGCCCTTTCGACGGCCCCGGGCGACATCGCAGCCGGCTGCCAGCTCTCGCGGTAGTCCCCGTCAACCTGGACGTGGCCCACGGGCTCGCAAAACGACGTGCCGCCGCTGTGGCGCACCGTGAGCATGGTTATCTCATAGTCGAAATCCACAAAGCCCTCGACAATGACCTCGCCCGCGCCGCTGCGCCCGCCGCTTTGGGAATATTCCCACGCGGCCTTTACGTCCCCGGGGGCCCTCACGACGCTCTGCCCGTGCCCCGACGAGCTCATTATGGGCTTTACGACGCACGGCATGCCTATCTTTTCGACGGCGCGCGCAAATTCATCCTCGGTGGAGGCGAACATGTAGGGCGAAGTCTTCATGCCGAGCTTTTCGGCCGCCAGGGTGCGGATGTTTTTGCGGTTCATTGTGAAGTTCACCGCCGCCGCGGTCGGAACCACGTTCCAGCCCCGGGCTTCCAGCTCCACGAGCTTGGAGGTTGCGATGGCCTCCACTTCCGGGACGATGTAGTCCGGCCTCTCAAGCTCGATGACGCGCTCCAGGGCGTCGGGGTCGAGCATGGAAATCACGTGCGAGCGGTCGGCCACCTGCATCGCGGGAGCGTCCGCATAGCGGTCAACCGCTATCACCTCGACGCCGAGGCGCTTGAGCTCGATGACGACCTCCCTGCCCAGCTCGCCGCTTCCGAGAAGCATCGCGCGCGCCGCGCCCTTTTTAAAAACCGTTCCTATCCTGGTCATAGCTGCATATTTTTGAGGCCCCATTATGGGAAACAGGCCGCGCCCAAGTCAAACAATGTTTTGCGCCGCGCCTGCGCACACGCCGAAAAAGCCCCGCCCCGACTTTGGGCCTTTAAGCCTGCGGGGCTTTTACGATAAGAGAACCCGTAAGCAAACGACGCCCCGTCCGCAGCCGGACATTCACGGGCGAAACCGAAAGGATTTATGAAATCTGGAAAAATAACGGGCGCGCTCCTCGCGCTGGCGGGCGTATTCTGCCTCTCCTACCCGATAGCGACGTCCATATCCGTGGACATTGTAATAGGCGCATGCTTTTTTGTGGGCGCCATTTTCGCCCTCTTCCAATCCCCCCAGATGAAGGGCGGCTGGGACAGGGCCCTGTATTTTGTCATGGCCGTCCTGTACGCCCTCGGCGGGTTCTTCATGATGGCAAACCCCGTGGAGGGGACCCTCGTGCTGACCGTGGCAATAGGCGCGATATTCGTGGTCCAGAGCGCGTTCCTATTCCTCTACTGGAAGCGTTCAAGGGGCCGGGGCCCGGCGTCGGGAATAACGCTTTTAAACGCGGCGGCGACGGGCATACTGGGCATACTGATACTTGCCAATATCGCCTCCGGCTTCTGGTTTATCGGGGTGCTTGTCGGCATAAACCTGATTTTTACGGGGATATTCACATTCCTCAAGCCAGGGCCCGAAGCCGAGGGCTGATGCCCTCCGCCCGCAGCAAGGCGCGCCGCCCCCCGGATTTTTCAGGGGGCGGCTTTTTTGCGCCCCCCGGACGGGCCGCGCAAAAATAGCTGTTGACTGGCGGCTGCGGAATGGGGAATATCCCAGACAACATACAGAAATCCGCACAATAACGGAAGTCCGTGAAATTCGGACGCGGTCGCGCCACCGTGAGGCCCGCGAACCGCCCGCGCACAAAGCCACGTTGTAAACCCTTCGGAAGGCGCGCGGGTGCAGGACTGTGAAATCCTGAGGGCCGAGCCGGGAGACGATTGTGGGGGTCTGGCTGGAAATTCCCGCGCAAGGAAATTCGAGCCGCCCGGCGTCTGCGCCGGGTTGCGTCCGTTTTTTTTGCCGGGAAAAACAATCCCTAAAGGCAAAAGAAATGAGACACATGAAAAATACAATCGCACGCGCCGCCGCGTTTTCGGCGCTGGTTTTGGCGGCCTGCGCCTCAAAGGCGGGGCAGCTTTACAACTTCTCCGACCTCGGCATCGGAAAGGATACGCACTACGACCCGTCCGCGCTGGTGCAGACCGGGAAGGAGGACCAGGGCATGATAGACATCATGGGCTCCTCCTACGGCTCCGGATTCTACCACGCCTACAACACCTACGGCGGCGTAAATTACGGCGTCCTCTACAACGCAAACCCGTACATGGGCACTTCCTGGCACGGCTTCGCGTATTCGTCGATGACAGACACTTCCACAGCCGGAAGCAAAAACCAGTATTCCGCCATAACCGGCTCAGGGTACGGCGGCAGCGACAACTACCTGGTGTTCTACGGGGACGGCGTGGGCATGGGCTACAACAAATATTCCGAGGACGGCCTGGCCACGATTGGGATAACATCGCCGGACGACGCAATAGAGGGCATGTGGATAACGAACACTACCTACTCCTACTTCAGCATGCTAAACGGCGACGGCTGGAACACCAAATTTGAGGAGGGCGACTACTTCAAACTCATAATAAGCGGCTACGACATTTCAGGCGAAAATGAAATCGGCTCCACTTCCATAATGCTCGGGAACGGAACCGACCTCCTGGACGACTGGGCGTACGTCGACATCCTAAACGAAATAGGGGCCGGGGTGGAGCTGGTCTCCTTCGGCTTCGAGCAGTACACTGCCTCGACTGGAAAGACCGTCACAAACCACGGCTGCAAGGCCCCAACCTATTTCGCGGTGGGCGGCATGGTGACCGCTGTCCCCGAACCGGGAACCTGCGCGGCTGCATTCGGGATTGCGGCATTTACCGCCATATATTTCCGCAGGAGGGCCGCATAGGGGCCTCCGGATTTTTAAGCGCGTGCAAAGCCTCCGAAGCGGGGGCTTTTTTTTTGCCCCCACAGCATCCCAAGGTGCGGCGCAGAAAGCCCTCCGGGCGGAGCCTGAGGCGGCGAGGCTACCCAGCGCGGCGCCCCGAAATGCGGCGGGCGAACGCCCCGGCCCTCGCAGAAAAGCCCAGAAGCGCGGGGGTCGCCGCAACCATCGACACGGCCGCAACAATGGCCAAAACTCCGAGCGCCAAACGCGCCGTGACCGGCTCGCCGAACACCGCCACCCCGACGCACACGGCGGTGAGCGGCTCCAGCGCCCCGAGTATCGCAGTCGCCGTGGAGCCGACATACCTGATGGAGTAAACCGCAAGAATGGTCGAAAGCAGCGTGGGAACTACCGCGAGCATCGCGAGGTTGGCGACGGCGCGCGCGTCCGGCGGGAGCTGGAGGCCGCCCGAAAGCCCCGCCTTCAAAAGCAGGAATCCCGAACCCATAAGCAGCGCGTAAAACGAAATCTTGCCCCCGCCCAGGCCGCCTATGCCGGACTTGTTTATTGCAATAAGGTACAGCGCGTAAGTCAGCGCCGACAAGACCACCACGAAAACCCCAAAGGGGTCCAGACTCTCCCCTCCCCCGCCGTACAGCAGAGCGACCCCCGCAAACGAGAGCGCGACGGCCCCCGCCGAAACCCATGTGAACCTCTCCCCGAACACAAGCGCCATTATCGAGGCCACGAACACCGGGTACAGGAAGAGTATCGTCGAAGCCACCCCGGCTGGCATGAACGTGTAGCCCCAAAACAGGGTTTCCGACGATGCCGCCATGAGAAAGGCCATCGCAAGAAGGCAGCGGAGCTGCGCAGGGCTTGCCCGGAAGTCCTCGCCACGAACAAGCATGAGGGCCCCTATGGCGGCGGCCGCCGCAAAAAACCTGTAAAAGAGGATGGAATCCACCCCCATGCCGGCCGAAAAAAGCGGCAGGGCAAACAGCGGGTTCAGCCCGTAAGCCGCCCCCGAAGCCGCCCCGCAAGCAATGCCCCTGAGTCTGTCCATATGCGAAAGCCGGGTATGAGACCCCCGAGCGGCCCGGCTGTAAAGAAAAAAATCCCCGGCGCGGATTGGAGGGGCGGATGCCGCCGCAAAATCCGCCTGCGGAAGCTCGGTTCCGCCCTATAGCTCGGTTCCGCCCTATTTTACAAAGGATTGCCGCCCTCCTCGGCGTTCCTCTTATAAGCCACGAATCAAAATGTATAAAACGGGGCTGGCATAGATTATAATGCCCCGAAAAAAAACTAAAAATCAGGCGGCGTTTCGCGGCGGCCCAGGCAGAGGGGCCCCTTCTTTCAAAGTTTCATCCCCCCAACCCGCATTCTGTTCCATTATCTGTGCAAGGCCCTAAAAAATTCCCGGAATGCGCCGCGCCTCCGCCCTCCCTCCGGCTTAGCGGAAGCGGAAAAATTACGATAGCATTAAAGCAAAATGCCGCGCGGATTCCGGGATTCCCCCGTCCGCGCGAAAAACCGCTTATGGAAAATTCGCAAAAAGGCGGATGGGTGCGCGGACCCGGCGGGGCCTAGCATGCCGCCATACTGTTTTGGTCGCTCATAGTCCTGGCCGGCCTGGTTTACCCGCACATAAAGCCCAACGACGCCGAGGTCATAAAAATCATGCGCTGGGCCGACTTCGCCGCGTGCGGCTTCTTCCTTACGGACGTGCTGTGGCGCTGGGCCGCGTCGCCGCACAAGCTGCTGTTTTGGAAGTGGGGCTGGATAGACCTGGTGTCGAGCATACCATACCTGCCGTGGCTGCGCTGGGGGCGGATAATGGGTGTGATAAGAATCATACGCGCCGCCCGCTCCGCAGAGAGGCTCGCGGCATTTTTTGTCGAAAGCCGCTTCAACGGGACGCTGATGGCTTCCGGAGCCGCGCTCGTTGCCAGCATATGGCTCTCTTCCATACTCATTCTCCACTTTGAATCCGGGCTTGAAAACGCGACGATAAAAACCGCCTTCGACGCCGTATGGTGGTCCATAGATACCGTGAGCACCGTGGGCTACGGCACGGTATTTCCCATAAGCCACGCCGGGAAGCTGACGGCGATGGCGCTAATGCTTACGGGCATAAGCCTCTTTAGCGTAAATTCCGGCCTGTGGGCGTCCTGGCTTGTGCACGGCATAAGGCTAGAAAGCGAGAAGATGCGCAAAAAGGATTTGCAAAACCGCGCTCCCGCAGGCGCGGACTCCGGCGACCCCGCAACCCAGACGCGCCCCGGCATCGCGGAGAAATAAACCCGCGCCGCCTGCCGCATTTTGCACCCGCATGCGGGCAAACGCCTCCATGCCCGACTGGCCGCCCATTAAAAAAACCCTGCCGCGCGCGGGTGAAATGCGGGCGGCGCGCTCCGTTTCCTGACGCTTCCGCAAGATTTGGCTTGAATAGCCGCCCCTCCGCCGCATACTGGATTGAATATTTTTTTGGAGAGATGGCAGAGCGGTCGATTGCGGCGGTCTTGAAAACCGTTGAGCCCGCGAGGGTTCCGGGAGTTCGAATCTCCCTCTCTCCGCCATTAAAGTTTAATGCGAACCCGCTGATTTGAGCAGTCTGATATGAGGAAGGCTCAAATTGCCTTAAATGGGTTTAAATGCCCTTAAAATCAATAGTTGCGGGCGGTTTGGGCTTTCGGGATTGGTCTTATGAAAAAACTCCGCAGGGGCTTTCAGGCTGCAAAAAACCGATTGCAGGATACAAAGAGCCCAAGTTTCTAAAAGACATCGGCTGCATGGGAAGGCGCTCTGCAAGCGGGAGCGCCCCGGGAATTTGAGATACGCCCAAAAGCCTTCCGGCCCCAATGAGAAGCAGGTTTTTCAGCGGACGCACATTTATGCCGGATGCGCCAAAAATCTGCGGCTTCATGCGCAACAGGCGGAAAAACAATGCCGAAAGCCGAGCGCAAAACTATGCCCTAAACGGCGGCCGCGCGCAGCGGGCCTTATTTTGCAGCCCCGCCGCCCGCAAAACGGCTCCGCGGGTTTGACGCGGCGTCAAGCTCGACCTCAAACATCAGGTCGCTCCTGCAAACCGTGCTGTATGAGGGCACATGCGGGATTTCGCAATTTTCAGACATCCATTTTTTAAACGCGGCGTAATAGCGCGGATTCATACAGTAGGCCACGGCCCTCACGGTGTCCTTGAAGGACATCCCGCGAGATTCGAGAATCGCGCCTATCACGCGCATTGTCAGGCTCACCTGCCGGTCGATGTCGCCAAAGTGCACGGTGTTGCCTACGGGGTCGATGCTCGCCGTCCCGGAAACCATTATGCGCCTGCCGCCGCCAAGCTCCATTTCGACGGCGCGGGCGAAAGAGCTGCCGTACTCGGGCGCCCCGCACTGAAGCGGGCTTTCAATTTCGTACACCCTGCCCGCGCGCGGCGCGCCCCTGACTGCGAACGCCCCGCATTGGATGCGGACCCCGGCCGGATTCGGCGAGCCGATGCCGGTGCTTGCGGGAAGCAGCCCGTCGAACACGCCCATTTTCCTGAAAATTTCCGTGCGCCCGCGGTTGAAGCCGTCGTACCACGAAAGGATGTCCCGGTTGTAAAACCAGGTGCGGGCCACGTCTGAAAACCCGAACCCGCAGGCGGCGAGAGCCTCCGACAGCTCCGAGATGGAAAGCTTCGTGTATTCGGCCGCGTCCCCGCCCGAGTCCGGCGCGCAGACCCCGAAAGTCCGGCAGTACTCCTCGCCTCCGCATTCAAAATGAACGGCCTTTGAGCCGGAGGCCGTCTTTTCAAATTCCGGCTCCACCCCGCGCACCGAAGTTACATGCGCGCCGGCAAGTTCCGGAGCGGACTCCTCGTCAAGCGGAAGCACCCTCATTACAGGGCACTCCGCCGCGCCGGCCTCCGCCTTGAAAATCTCCGCGCACTCGGAGTATTTCGACGGCCCGAAAAGCTCCACCGAAACGACGCGCGCCCCGACCCCCGCCAGCAAAACGGCAAGCGACGCGAACTTGCGCCTGGCATCCTCAGGCGAATCAAAAACGAGCGCGCTGTGCAGCTCGGCTGCGTCCTTTGAAAGCGCGACTTCCCTTGCAAACTCTTCCATCCTTCAAATCCCCATCTAAAAAACCTAGTTTGCATGATATTTTTAAGGGCGGCCCATGCAAGTTTTTTATCCTTTTTTACGCAAAAAACTCAGATTGGAATATAAAACACAGACTTCCGGCTCCGCCTCCCGCCCGGAAAGCTGCCCGATGCGCACTCATCCCCCGAGTCCCGCAAGGCAGAGCGCACCCAAACGCCCCACAAACCTGTCTCTTATACACATCTGACGCTGCCGACGAAGCTAGAAGTGTAGAT
>URJJ01000066.1 GCA_900548185.1 uncultured Opitutales bacterium | reverse complement strand
TCGTCGGCAGCGTCAGATGTGTATAAGAGACAGGTTTCAGGGCGGGGAGAGCGGTAGATTTCCATGAGCGCCCTCACCCGGGCGCACGCGCCGTCGTACGCATCGTCTGCGGAGGCGTACTCGTCGATGTGGGCGGCCGCGACCATCTTGACCGTGTGGCGGGCGTTGTCGAAAATTATAACGTCGTCGTAGAGGCCAAGGCTCGCGTCGTCCCAGAGGGCTTCGGTCTTTGGCTCGGGCAGGCGCTCGAACATGTTCGCCGTTTCGTACCCGAAATAGCCTATCGCGCCGCCGAAGAAGCGGGGGAGGTCGGAGGGCTGGTGGACTTTCCGGGTTGCTATGTAGTCGCGCAGGGGCTTGAGCGGGAACTCCCCGGGGGCTGATGAGCGCGACTTGCCGTCCGAAAAAGTCAGCCTGCCCGCGCCGCCTGACAGCTTGAATTCGGCCTTCGGGGAAAACCCCAAAAACGAATACCTGCCCCAGTTTTCGACGCTCTCTGCGCTTTCGAGCAGGAACGCCCCGGGGCGTTCAGCGATTTTTGCAAACGCCGATACGGGCGTTTCCATGTCTGCCAGAAGCTCCGCGTAGACGGGAACCACGTTGGCGTCCCTCGCGAGCTTTTTGAATTCTTCTCTTGTCGGTTTCATGTAGGGCGCAAAAAAAGGCGGCCAAACACAAAAGGCCGCCAACCGGTTTAAACTTAATTAAACTAGCTGCGACCTGTATTTGAACCACCAGTACTTGTTGAACATTTCTTGGAATTTAAAGCCGTTTTTAATGCGGCCGTTTTTCCGGCCTGTCAAGTTTTTTTGAAAAAAATTTCTTTTTCCTTTAATCTGCGCGCCGCCGTGTGCTATAAGGGAGGCAAATGGGAGCGGACCGGAGCCGCGAAGGCGCGTCTTTCCGGCCCGTTCCCGGATTTTTTTTGAATAACGGCGCCCCGGCGGCGCCCGGACTGCGTATTGTCGTGAATGGTATAAAAGAAAGTGTTGTAAAGTGCGTGTTCCCAAGGCGGATAGATTCGGAGCTTGTGTCCAGACTGCCGCTTGCCGCGTATTCCGGCCCGCTCAAGGTGGTGGAAACGGAGGCGGACGCCGACGAGGCCCTCAGGCAGATTTCGAGGGAGAGCGTGCTTGGGTTTGATACGGAATCCCGCCCTAGCTTCAGGCGCGGGCAGAACTATCCCGTGTCCATCCTCCAGCTCGGGGGCGAAAAATGCGTCTGGGTGTTCAGGCTCGACGCGCTGCGCGGATGCCTGGCAAAGATTTACGCCCCCCTTGCAAATCCGAAAATCAGGAAGGTCGGCGTCGCCGTCAAGGGCGACGTTTCCGGGCTGCGCAAGCTGCGCGACTTCGAGCCTGCGGGATTCGAGGACATAAGCGACAAGACGCGCAAAATCGGAATAGTCAACACCGGCCTTCGCAATTTGGCCGCCGTGTTTATGGGCATGCGCATTTCAAAAAGCGCCCAGATGAGCAACTGGGCCGCCGAGAAGCTCACCGAAAAGCAGATTACCTACGCCGCGACGGATGCGTGGATAAGCCGCGAACTCTACCTTGCCGTAAACCGGATTTACTCTCGCGGGCTTTACGATATCGAACCGGAGCCCGAACCCGTCCTTCCCGACAGGCGCGGCGCCCTGGCAAAATTCTGGGATGCGCTTCGCTCCAGGTTCTTTACGGACTGACCCCTGCGCCCCTCCGCCGGTTTGCGGAGGGGATTTTTTTGCGGCTCTGGCATAGCTAAGGAGGCGGAAGGCGGATTCTTAAATGGAATTTTGCGCGAATAAGGAAAAAAACGCCTAACCTGCCGCGAAACGCCGCCTGATTTTTCCGCAGCCCGAAAGGGCGGGGCGACGGGTACGCCCGGGGTGGCTTTTCCGCGTGGCAAAATGGTGCGGAGGAGGGGATAGCTGGCTTTAAAAGGGCGGGGCGGAAGTTTTTTAATCGGATTTGTCAAGGGGCCTCATGCCGGGTATCAGCCGAGGCTTTTCAGGGCGCGAAAAACCGATTTATAGGCACACCGCCTTTGGTGTCCCCGCATCTTCAAGTTTTTTATGCCGCCATCGGGATTCAATGCGCATGCCGCAGGCAAATGGGCGGCGGCAGCCTGCGCCTCTAGAGCTTTGACAGAAATCTGGCCCTGTCCACAATATATCTCACATGCACGCCCGAGCCAACCTCCCCGCGCGAGTCTCTGGCCGATACCTCAAACTCAAGCCGCCTTCCTTCAATTTTTATAAGCGTTGCGCGCGCCTCTATCCGCTCTCCGACGCCCGACGGGCGGGTGTGCGAGATTTCCAGCCGTGAGCCAACCGTCGCCGCCCCATCCGGAAGAAACGGCGCCACGGCGTTCATCGCGGCGTTTTCCATTAGGGCCGCCATCGCCGGGGTTGCAAACACTTCCATGTCGCCAGAACCCATGGCGGCGGCCGTGTTCTGGGGGGAAACTGCGGTTATTGATAAGGAGGATAGGCCCGGCTTTAAGTTTTCCATATGCCCCGTAAAATTGCACGGGGATGTGAGCGTGTAAAGGAAAAGCCGCCATGTATGGCGGGCTCTTTTCCCAAAATTGTTCCGCCCCCGCGCGCGCCGCGCCGGCCGTATTTGGGGTGGTATGGGCCGGGCGGCGGCCGCATTTTGGCGGCTGCGCCGGGGGCGGCCTGCCCGGGTCTGGGGCAGGAATCGCAATTGATTTTTTTAGCGGTTTTGTGAATTTTGAAAGTTCGCGCTTTATGTGCGGCAAGGCTTTTTCATGCGCATTTTCCGCCGGCCGTTTGCCGGGAGCTTTTTATCGCTTTAAAAGGCGTCATTGCGGCGTGCAAATCCCTTGCCTCAATTCTTCCGCCTGAGAAGCGCGAGGGCCGCCGCAAATGCGCCAAAGGCCGCCGCGTAGGTCGAGGGTTCGGGAATTGCCGAATAGGAGAGGTCGTAGGTCAGCCATCGCTTGTCGTTTCTGTATTCCGCATTTCCGGTGGATTCGGTCAGGGTTATCGTATAAACGCCGTCGGCGGTGGATATTTCAGTGGAGCCGTTGTAGGAGAGCTCATACTGCGCTCCTGCGATTGTTGCGACGTACTTGCTGCCGGAGTATCCCGACCACATGCCGAAGTTGAAAAGGTCCTGCGATACGCTTGCGTCCGCGGAGGTGTCGAATCCGGAAAAATCCAGAAGGACAAGCGAGTTTATCGAGGAGTTTTGCCCTCCTGTCGGGCATTCGCGCAGGTTTGTTATGGAGCCTGTCGAGCCGTCCGAGCCCGTGTTGAATTTTATGACGGTTCCTGTGAAGTCGGATTTGGAGGAATATGAAGAGGTGGTTCCTGCCGCCTGGTTTATGTTAAACCACGTCCACATTCCTATGTTTATTTCCGACGATTCGCCTATCTCAATGAGGGCTTCCGCATTTCCTGCGGGAACATTGTCCACGCTTTTATTCACGTCTATAAAAAAATTGTAAACCTCGGAGCTGGCGTTTGTGGCGTCAAAATAATATTTGCCTTCGTTGTAGCCTGTCTGTTCCGAGGGAGGGGTGTTGATGTCAACCTCCGTAATTTGTGCCGTGGCCGTTGAGCAAGCGGCCGCTGCAATTATGGATATTGCGCCTTGTATTATTGGTTTCATTTTCGTTTGCCATTTTGGGGTGAATCTGCGGGGGGATTGGATACGTCCGCCCTCTTCGCAATCAATGCAAGCCTCATGTCTTGAAAGTTGCAAATGTTTTGCCCCTTTACAGTAATACCGTTTCCGCTCCTCGCATTTGGCGCAGCAGCGCGCCCAGTGGAAGTGCGGGCGGGTGGCGTTTCTGCAAAAAAACGGCGGGGATTGGGGTATGGCTAATCGTTTCCGTTTTTTATGCGGATGAGCTGCCGCATGAGCCGAAGCCCTCCCACTGAAAACTGCGCGGAATTTTGCCGCCTCCCGATGGGGCGCGCAGGGGGTGCCTGCGGCGGTTTTTCCATGCGTATTTTTATGGGGGCCTGCCGCCTTTTATTGCGGAAAAGGGCGGCCTTTTGGAAGGCCGCCCTTATTCTGTTATTGAATGTGAAGCCTCATGGAAAAGGCGCCGCTTTGGGCGCCTTGCCGGGGCGAAAAAATCTGCGGATTAAAGGCGTTTTCTATTTTTTATCCGCAGTAATGCCATGGCTGCGGCGAATGCTCCGAACACTGCGGCGCAGGCCGAGGGCTCGGGAATGGCGTAGGTGCACGAAATTTTGTCTCCGGAAGCGGATATTTCGATTGATATGCCGTTTTCGGAGGAGTCTGCCGAATGGTAGCTTGTGCCGTCAAGCGTGTAGAAGTAGGACACGCTGTCGTATCCGCTCAGGCCCTTTTGGGAGCCGTCGAAGAGAGTTCCGCTTCCGGATATTGTGGAGCCGGGGGAGTATATGGAGGAGAAGTCGAGCAGGACTGCCGTCCCCTGGAGGTTTATGTCCTGGACGGAGGAGGACACCGTATGGCAGGAGCCCCCGTTTTCGGCGCTGAAAACAAAGTCCGTGACAAACCCGGAGTATGAGAGTTTCCCGTCGGAGAAATCCACGGAGGGGGAGGCTCCGCCGTATCCTCCGGTCGAATAATATACGTTGGCGTCGAAGTCTTCATCCACTATTATGAGCGAATTTGCAAATCCGCTTCCGCCGCTTGTGATTTTTTTTACGTCTGCCGCGTTCAGGGTTGAGGTGGCGACAAAATAGCTGTCGCCCGGAGTGTTTGAAAGGTCGGTATGCGGGCCGTAGCTGTTGCCGAAGTCCACGGCCCAGACGTTTCCGCCTATCCAGTCTGCGGTCTGCTCGCCCTTGTATTGGCCGATGTTTGACGCGTCTATTTCGACGCCGGCATACTGTATTGCAAACGCGGGGATTGCCGCGGATATTGACGCGGCCGCCGCCGCGATTTTGAGGATTTTTGTTCTCATGGTATTTGGGGAGTTGTGTGTTGCGTTTTGTCCGCCGAGCGGAAGCGTCGCAGGCGGAGGGATTTTTGCCTGAATCTTTCAGTCGCAATCCGCATGCTCCCGGCTTGTCCGGAACGTGCGGTGTTCTTATGGAAAACATTTTCCGAAACTCGGGCGCCATTTTCAAACAGTTTGTAAGATTACAGTAATACTGTACTTAAGCCGCGCATTTTTCCGGAGTGCGGCGGCGTTTCCGGGCGGAACGGGGGCGGCGTATTACTGTAAAATTCGCCCGGGTTTGACTGGGGGCGCGCTGCCCTTAGAATGGCGAAAGTTAAAAAATGCCGCGCGTGCGGCCCGATGGAAACAGCATACTGAAAGCAGCAATGATGAAAACAGCGACTAAAAGACACACGACGGTGCACTTGCTTGCGGGGCTTGCGCTCCGCCTCGCGGGGCTCGCCGCCGTTTTACCGTGCGCGCTTGCGGCGGCCGACGCTTCGGCCTCCGGGGAAGGCGCCCTTCTTTTTGCATTCTCAAACTCGAAAACCGAAAAGGCAAAGGACCGCGGCCTCAGCCTGGCTTACAGTTCGGATTCAAAAGAGTGGAAGCACCTGACGTGGCCGTGGCAGAGCGCGGTCTTGAGCGAATTCGGGAAGGAGGATGAGCGCGCGATGCTGTCGCCGTTTCTCTTCCGCGCGCGGGACGGCGAGTGGCATTGCATCTGGGGGCTCGGCGGAAATTCGGGCAGGGTGGGGCATTCGCATTCGGACGACCTCTTCTCGTGGCGCAGGCAGAATTATCCCGAAATAATGCCGGGAGCGGAAATCTCAGACCCCGTGGCTGCGGAGGTACCCGGGGGGCACGGGGTGTTCTTCAAAAGCGGCGGCGCCTTCTTCAGGGCTTCCACGAAGGATTTCAGAAAGTTCTCCAAGCCCGAACCCTCTTCAAAAACGGCCTATGAGGCGGCTGCGGCCTCCGGCGGAAAGGCGGCGCAGGCGGAAGTCGAGGGGCTCGGAATGCAGTCGGGCCGGATTTCAAAGATTCCCGCCGAAACGGTTTCGTCTTATATAAAAAGGCGCGACGAGGCCGGGCGCAAGTATGCGCTTTCAACGAAAACCCTGGCGGACATCGCGCGCGAGCTTGGCGGAAGGGAGTCTGTCAAAGCCGAAATATCGGTAGGCGCTTCGGGGGCAAAGGCCATAAGCCCGAACCTCATGGGGGTGTTTTTTGAGGACATAAATTACGGGGCTGACGGCGGGCTTTACGCGGAGCTTGTGCAAAACCGCGACTTTGAATCCTCGAAGCGGGACAACTGGCAGTGGAAGGAGGGGCAGTTCTGGAGCCTTTCCGGAGACGGGGCGGCGTTTGAAATCATGACGGGCGACCCGGTGCATGCGAACAACTCCCGCTACGGCGTCATGCGCGTAAAAAAGCCGGGGGCCGCCCTGCGCAACGCCGGTTTTGACGGCATATTCCTCAAAAAGGGAGAAAAGTACGACTTTTCAATGTTTTCAAAGGCGCTTTCCGGAAAGGGGGGCAGAGTCTCGGTGCGCGTGGTCGGCGCGGGGGGCAAAACAGTCGCGGAGTGCGAAGTCGAAGTCGGCCCGTCTGGATGGAAAAAGTCCGAGGCGGTGCTGACCGCTTCGGAAGACTCCGGGGCCGGAGTCCTAGAGCTAGTCCCGCAGACCGCCGGGGATTACGCCTTTGACATGGTTTCGCTCTTCCCTCAAAAGACCTTTAAAAACCGCAAAAACGGCCTGCGGGCCGACATCGCCCAGGCCATTGCCGACATAAAGCCGAAGTTCGTGCGCTTTCCCGGCGGGTGCGTAGCCCACGGCAGGCTGCTCGACACCCTGTACCATTGGAAGGATTCAATCGGGCCGCTTGAGGCGCGCAAGCCGATGCCCAACATCTGGGGCTACCACGCCACGCTCGGCCTCGGCTACGCCGAATATTTCCAGTTCTGCGAGGACATTGGCGCCGAGCCGCTTCCGGTTGTCGCAGCCGGCGTGGGGTGCCAGTTTGTCGGAAAGGAGCCGGAGACAATCCCTATGGACGAGATGCCGGCGTATGTGCAGGATGTGCTCGACCTTATAGAATGGGCAAACGGCGACGCCAAAACCACGAAGTGGGGCAGAATCCGGGCGGAAAACGGGCATCCGGAGCCATACAACCTGAAGTATCTGGGAGTCGGCAACGAGGACCTGATAAACGACGCCTTCAAGGAGCGCTTCGAAATGATATTCAAGGCCGTGAAGGAAAAGCACCCCGAAATATCCGTAATCGGCACGTGCGGGCCGGGCGCCGGGGGAATGGACTATGACGAGGGCTGGCGCTTCGCAAGGGAAATCGGCCTGCCGATAGTTGACGAACACTACTACGTCTCTCCCGGCTGGTTCTTTGCAAACGGCGGGTTCTACGACGGCTACGACCGTTCCGCGGGCAAGGTGTATGTCGGAGAATACGCCGGGCACAACAAGGAGAAGACAAGCACTGTCGAAACGGCGGTGGCGGCGGCGATGCATTTGGCAAACCTCGAACGCAACGGGGATGTGGTGGTGATGAGCTCTTACGCCCCGCTTCTTGGCAAAAAGGGCGCCACGCAGTGGAACCCGGACCTGATATACTTCGACGGGGAGCGCGTCTATCCGACGGTTGACTACCACGTCCAAAAGCTCTTCGGGACCAATTCGGGCGACGTGTACTATCCGTCCTCAATAAAGCTCGACGCATCCGGCGAGGGCGTGGCGGAGCGCGTAGGCGCGTCTGTTGTGAAGGATTCCGGGAGCGGGGATTACATCGTAAAGCTGGTAAACGCGCTGCCCGCGAAGGTCGAGGCCACCGTCAGTTTGCCGTTTGTCGCGCGCGAGTCGGATGTTGAAAAGACCGTCCTTACGGGAGACCCCGATTCCTCCGACGCCGAGCCGGCGGAAACTTCCGAAAGGCTTGGGCGCAAGTTTGAAATGGAGCTTCCGGCCAATTCGCTCACTGTGCTGCGCTTTAAAAAGCGGATTTGAGCGCGATTGAAAATTTCCGGCCGGGATTCGCCGCAAGGGAGTTCCCGGCTTTTTTATGCAATCATGCCGGCCGCCTGTTTCCATGCCATGCTGAGATGGGGCGGCTGCCTTCAGGTTTGAATGATGTATATTTTTCCCGTTAGGTTTCTTTTAGGCGTGGCATGGGCGGTTCCGAAAGAAATCGGGCAGGTTTTTTTCGGGAGATGCGGCGGGCTGGGGCATTTTCTTCCCCGGCGGCGGGGCTGTTTGAAAAATTTTTAAAAAAGATGAAAAAAAGGCTTGATTTAAAAAGGCCGTATGATTGTATATGGATTTTTAATTGACGCAGGGTGGAGCAGCTTGGTAGCTCGTCAGGCTCATAACCTGAAGGTCGTTGGTTCAAATCCAGCCCCTGCACCCAATTTAAAAATGCGGACTCCGTGAGGGGGCCGCATTTTTTTGCGCCGATGAGCTGGATTCAAGCGAAGCGCAGTTTTTTGCGCAGCAAAAAATGAACCTTGGTTCAACACGCAAGCCTTAAAAAGGACTTGCGTGAAGGACGGCGCGCCAGCGCCGCCCCGCAGGGGCGAGACGAGCACGGCGTGCGAGCGAGTCCAAATCCAGCCCCTGCACCCAATTTAAAAATGCGGACTCCGTGAGGGGGCCGCAT
>URJJ01000065.1 GCA_900548185.1 uncultured Opitutales bacterium | reverse complement strand
TCTAGCTTCGTCGGCAGCGTCAGATGTGTATAAGAGACAGGGCGGCGGGAGCGCCCCCGCCATCCTGCGGAGGAAGCCCGGAAGCGGAGGAAGGGGAAGGGGACGGCGCAGCCTGCGGCTGGGCCGCAGTCGCGGGGGCAGGCGCTGCTGCGCCGCCGGGCGCGGGCGCCTGGACTGCGGCCGGAGACGGCTGCGGCGCGGAATCCTGCGCCGAGGCTGGAAGGGGGCACGCCGCCCCGGCCAATAAAATTGCGCATTTAAAAACTGCTCTCATATGTGCTCCCATCATCAATATCATTTGAATTCAAAAGACGTTATCTCATAGCGCGCGGACATCACGCCCTTGCCGTCGGAGGTGAATTCGGCGCTCTTTACAGACACGTACGGCGCCTTGGCGAGAACCGACTTTTCAAATGCTATGAGAGAATCCATGTCGGTCTTCTGCACCCCGACGTTGGCCGTGCGCACGGTCATTTTTCCCGCAGCCTGGTCCGGCGCGAAAGAGAGGGAGTATGAGCCGAACTTTCCGGCCTTCAGAATCCCCTCCAGTTCGACGCGCAGGTCGGAAACCGTCTTTTTTTCGTCGAGCTGCGAACGCGCCTCGGCGAGCTTCTTTTCGGCCGCAGGCTTCTGGGAAATCATCATCTCCGCTGCGGCTATCTTCGATTCGAGCATCTCGGCCCTGGCCGAAAGGTCGGCCTGTTTCCCCGAGAGCCACCACCACCAGACGCATACGGCGACCCAGGCCAGAGCCATGAGCATCGCCCGTTCGCGGGGGGTCTTTGAGGCGTAAAACCTGTAAATTCTTTCAAACATCGGCCTAGTCCTTAAATTCGACGTTCATCGTCCACGAGTTGCCGGAGGACGTAGCGCCGGAAAGCGAAACCTTTACGCCCGCGACTCCCGGCGCCGCCTTAAGCGCCTTCTCAAACGCCGAGACCTCGTTCACCGACTTTGCCTTCCCCCTTATCTCTATCGCCTTCGGCGAGTTCACGGAAGTCTTTGTAAACGTCACGCCCTCGGGGCGGAAGCGGTTGACGCGCGCAATCATCAGGGTGTTTGAGGTCTTTTTGGAAATTATGGAATGCAGGAAGGCGGAATCCGCGCTTATTTTGGAAACGTAGTCGAAATCGTCCTGGATGTCTGCCATGCGGCGTTCAAGGCGCGAAACTTCGGCCCCCTGGAAGAGCATCGAAACGGACCAGGCGGCGAGGGCGAGGGCGGCGGCGCCTGCGGCGCACCACGAAGCGGCCAAAGCCCTGGCCTTGGCTGCGGCGGCCCTGGCGGCTTTGACCGCGCGCTCCCCGCGAACGTCGGCCCTGTCACAAAACTTCGCCCCGCCGACGCGGTGGAACAGGCTGGAGTTTTCGCCGCTTATGCGCGCCTCGAAGCGGCCGAACATGAGCGGTTCGCAGGAAAAGTCCCAGACCGGGGCCTCGGCAGGGCATCCCGACAGGCCCGCAATCTCGGCAAGCACCCCGCCCTCGGGGGCGGACTTCGGGCGAGAGAGCGCGAATGCGTCGCGCCATGCGCCGCCAGAAACGTCAACAGCCATATACTCCGCCGTTTCGCGGGAAACGCGCCTTATGACGGACCACCCGTCAGGCAGCGGCAAACCCCATACGAGGGCGGCAAAGGGCACCGCAAGCGGGGCCGACTCCATGAGGCGCGCGCCGCCCGCGCACTTTGCAAGGCGCTCGTGCGACGCCGCAAATATCAGGATTTTTCCGCCTGAGACGCAGAACCCCCACTGCAACCCGTCGGCGGGAACCGGGGAGAAGGACTCCAACACGGTCCGGGCGTAAGAGCGCAAGTCGGCTTCGGAAAGCCCCGACGGGGCCTCCTCGGCCTTGACAAAAAACGCCTCCTGCGGCAAAAACAGTATCCCTTTTCTTCTGCGTCCCATTGCGTCTATCTCTTTTTAATGCATATTGAAACGGAAAGTTTCAGATTTGCGACAATTTTCATAAAAATAATGCTCACCTGCGCGCGCCCTCGATTATCGACTTTACGGAAATCGACTTTTCCGAAACCTCGCACAGGGCCGTGACCCTGTAATTTGAGACCCCGCGCCCCACGCGCACCTCAATCCTTATGAACCTCGCCGAGACCCCGACAAACCTCGTCGGCGGCGAGGCCCCTCGGGACGTTATCTGGTCCTTTGAGGTGAGCCAGTATATCCCCCCGTCAACCACGCCCGTTTCGCCCTTTATGGCCGACATTATCGAGTTGTCCAAGTCGAGGTCGTCCATCCTGTAAAGCGCCCTCAAAACCAGCTCCGAAGCGGTGTTGAAATTGACTTCGGACGACGTGTTTTCAAGGGATACGGCAGAGGCGAACTTGAGGAACATCTCGTTCGGCTCGCCGTCGGGGCCGAAGAAAAATTCGCCGAAGCCCCTTATATATTTCAACTCCGAAAAAGAGCGCACCATGCGGTTTGGCGGGACGGCCGCCCCGCGCTCGTAATCGTCCTTTTCCGCGCCGTAAGTGCGGGCGATGTCGTCTGAGTCGGTCCAGTCGAGGAAAAGCTGTGCGATTTCGTCGGCGACGGGTTCGGAAAAGCCCATCTCGTAGAGCAGGTCCTCAAGCTGGTCCTCGTTCAGGGAGGAAAGCGGGAGCTTGCCGGTCTCGTCCACCACGGCGACTTCCGCGGAAAGGCCCTCCGGAAGCCCCGCGCGGCCGTCCTTCAGAAGGCTTCCCCAGCCCTGCGCCGGGGCGTAGAGGCCGCCGTCTATTTCCAGATACTCCTTGAGCTCCGCAATGGCCGCATAGAGGCAGTTGAATGCGTCCTGGCGCAGCGAATGCCCCATGACGACGGGGGCCCGGAGCTTCATTTCAACTATTGCGTACTTCATAATGACCGCCACGACGGCCGCGAGGAAGAGGGTCGCCCCGAGTATGAAAAGCAGGACGCTGCCCCTGCGCGCGCGTGTGCCGGGCCGCCTCACCTTCCGCCCCTCCCTCCGGAAGCGCCGCCCTGCTGCTGCCCCCCGCCCTGCTGGCCGGTTTGGGAGCGGCTCTGGCTCTGGGAAGCCTGCGCCGAGGGCGCGAACTGCGAATCCATTGACATCGAAAGCGGCACAAATCTGACGTCCTCCTCGCGGCCCCGCTTGAACTTCAGCCTCACAAAATCCGGGAGGGTCGTGCTGGAGGCGGACGAAGCCGAGGGGTTTTCCATGTCGGTCTCATACGTCCACTTCCCGAACGAGTCGATATACACATACTCAAATTCCGTCACAAACGGGGAGACGAGGCTCTCGTGCACCGGCCTGTCGCTCTCCGAAACCACAGAGGAGTCCGCATTTTCGTTTTTGACAAAGGTCCACAGGACGTAAAGCCCCCCGTCCCTGCGGAAGTCCAGCCAGGCCACCTTCTCCGGCGAAAATCCCCGGCGCGCCGCAAAGAACGGCCTGTCGTCAATGACGCCGAAGCAAAGCCTGCGGTCGTCGCCCGACATCGAGTCCGGAGGGTTCCCCTGCCGGACTGCGCCCGAGGATGCGGACGAGCCTGCGAGCGACTGCGGGAGGTCCGAAGGAAACGCGGAATTGCGGAAGGCCTTGGCGAGGAAGTCCTCCACCCCGTTTACGTGCAGGTCGAATGAATCGCCCTCCTCGAAGTGGCGCATCACAGAGCCCATGTCGAACATGAGGGCCACGGCCCCCGCCATGACCATCGCCGATATGGCAAGGGCGAGGAGCATCTCGACGAGGGTGAACGCCCTGAGTGCCTTCATTTGAATTCGCTCTGCCTGCGCGTGTCATCCAGCCAGTCCCTGCGGTCGTCGAGCATGTCGGACCTCTCCACTGTTATGTTGCCCTGCGAATACCACCCCGGGCGGAAGAGGTAAAAAACGTCGGAGTAGCCGTTTTCCCGGCAGGACACCTCCAGCCTGAAAAGGTCGATTATGCGGGTGGGCTCGGCGTCTCCCTTTATCTCTATGCGGTTGCCGTCCATGTCGTAGGCTTCGATTCCGGAGCGGATGTCGTCGAGGCTTGAGGCGGACAGGACCGCCGAGCGGACGACCCCGAAGATTGCGTCCCTCTCCGAATTTTTCCTGAGCATGCGGACGGAATTGAGGCAGTTGAAGCACGTCTGCCCGAACATCACGGCAATCAGCGCAAAAAGCGCGAGGGCCGCGACGCATTCGACGAGGGTGAACGCCCCCCTTGCGCGGCGGCGCGTCATTTGCCCCTCCCCCGGGCGTCCCCTATCCACTTGTCGGCGGGGAGGCCCGAAAACGGGTCAACTTCAAACGATGCGACGGTTTTTTCGCCGATTTTAAGCTCGATTCTCGCGGGCGTCATCGTCGAATCCGAAGCGAAGCGGATGCACGGGAGGGTTTCGGCGCCCTCGGCGTCGCTTTTGGAAAATCCCCATTCTCCGGGATAGACCGGATAGAAGGCGAGCGACGCCTCCGGAAGCTCGAACACCTCCCCGGTTTCCTCGGCGCGGCGCGCCATCTTTTCGCGGACCTGCGCGTCCATCGAAAACAGGTTCATGCGAGCCAGCTCCCTGCCGTCAAAAGACGCCCTGAGAACGATGTCGCGGCTTTCCGGGTCGAAGTACATCGAGACTTCCTCCCCGGCGTCCGCCGCCGCGACGCGCGCGAGCTTTATCCCCTCCATCAAAACCGCCTTGGGCGGCCTCCGCGACGCGTTTTCCACAAACGAGAAATTGGACGCGGCAAGCCCTGCGACGAGAGCCATAAGCGCTATCACCACAAGAATTTCAAGAAGCGTGAACGCCTTTTTCATCCCCCTGCCTTCGCGCCCGGATTAAACCCCGAAACCCCGCCCCGGACGCCGGGCGGACTCGGCCGCACTGCGGCGGCCCCCGACGGATGGAAGCTACCAGTTGCCGATGTCGTCGTCGCTCTCAACCCTGTCAGGGCCCAGCGACCACACGTCGTATCCGTCCGCATTGTGCTTTCCCGGGCATTCGTACCTGTAGGGGTTTCCCCACGGGTCTTTCGGAATTTCCTTGAGCTTGAGGTAGGGGCCGGCCCAGGTCCCCTTCGCGCTTTCGGGCGCCTCTATGAGGGCCTGCAGCCCCTCCTCCGTCGTCGGGTACGCCCCGACGTTCATCCGGTAGGCCATTAGCGGAGTGTCGAGCGACGAGCGCACGAAAGTCTGCGCTATCTTCGTCTGGCCGCCGGACATGAGCGAGCCGACGTTGCTCACGGCCACCGCCGCAAGCAGCGCCAGAAGCGTTATTACAACGAGTATTTCAAGAAGCGTAAAGGCCCTTCTGGCCCTCCTGATATTTCTTCTGCGCGAATTCATTTGCATTCCTTTTTACGGGCACTTTATCAAATTTGAACGCCCGTCCAACAAAAAAGTTTCAAATGCGGCAAATATTTTGCGCCCCCCGGCCGCAGGGCGCGCGGAAAGGCGGACTCCCGGCCAATCCGCCCCGGCCCGAGGCAGGCCGGCGGATTCAGCCGAGATACATGCCCTCGCCTATCCAGGGCTTTTCGGCAAGCCCGCCCCACGCTTCGGCAAACGAGGCGGCGTCATAGGCGAAAAGCGGAGAGACTTCGAGGTTGAAAGGCGGCGTGCCGTCCGCATCGGTCTCGACGCGCTCCCCGGCGGAGCGGAGCCACCGGGCGAACATGCGGTTCTGGTCCCTGCGGCATGTTTCGGGGGAATCCACGCCTTCCGCGTTTTTCACGGGCGAAAATTCGTCGGCGCGGACGCCCTCTATTATGACCGGGTTTCTCGCCTCGCGAAGGGCGTCGAACACGAACATTTCAAACTTAACGCCGTTGGGCTTGGAGGGGATGCGGACGACGCCGTCGTCGTCGACGTACTCGACTTTCTTGTCGGCCCTGTGGAACGGCAGCACCCCCGAGCGCCCGAGGGTCTCCATGAAGGCGAGGTCGAACATGTGTATGGCCACGCTTCCCGCGAGGAAGCGCAGGTTTCCGCTGGCGTCGGTCTGGCGCTGGTAGAACTCGGGCAGGTCCGAATACTCCACCACGCACAAGCGGCCGTCCTTTGCGCAAAAGTGCCCCACCTTTTCAAGCGGATAAGCCTTGGGTATCATCTTTGACGACATCTGCGAGCCCTCAAGGATGTGGAAGCCGAGAAAGTAGGGGTCTGCAAGGTTTACGAGCGGGTTGTCGACCTGGAAGTAGCTGACGTACTCCACCCCGCGCGCCTTCAGGGCGTCCGCCGCCCCGCTGCGCACCATGGCGCGCAGGCACCCGCCGTGCCCGTCCGGCGTCATGGCGACTTCGCCCCGGTCGCACATGATTATCCTGCCCTCGAAATCGACGGCCGGCATCAGCCCCTGCGAGAAGAAGATTACCGACTCCCTGTCGAGGCCAAAATACGAGTTCGCCTCGAAAAACCTCCTGGTCTCGGCGTCGTTTATCCTGCTTGTCATGACAAGCCACGGGATTTCCGCCCCATACCTGCGCGACGCAGCCAGAATCTTTTCTGCAAAGACCCTGAACAGGCTCCGCCCCTTTACGGGGGTTACGGGAAACTCGCCCTTTGGGGCGTCAAACCCGAGCCTCGTTCCCTGCCCCCCCGCCACTACAAAGGCGGCGAGCTTGCCCGCGCGGATGGCCTCCTCCCCGGCTTCGCGGGCGCGCGCCCATTTCGGGTCGCCAGCCGGATCCCCGGGCCTGGGCACGAAGGGGGCGGGCTCTATTCCCGAATAGTCGGCGGCGGGCTTTCCGTCCGACTTGAAAACCAGCTCCTCATTCAGGCGCGCCAGCTCGTCCAGGTCCACGCTTTCAAGCTGCGAGGCGAGGCGCCCGCGGCACACATCCCCGATAGTGTCCCAAAACTTGAAGACCTGGGGCTGTCCGGCCTCCTCGTACTTTTTCTTCAACGCTTCTATGTCTGCCATGGCTAATGGATTTTTCGGCAATGATAGGGCGTTTTTGAGGCCGAAGTCAACGAACATCGAATATTTCCGCCGCGCGCGGCGCCGCAGAAAACGCGCGCCCCTGAAATCCCGGGGCCGCGCCCCCGCCGGATTTTCCCGCATGCCAAAAACATGTTAACAAACGCCCGGGGCGTTCGATTGATGAAGGGACGGAGCATTCACAGTCCGGGCTTTCAAAGGCTCGCCGAAAGGCGGCCACCCTTTCACTCAAATGCAGCCCCCGCCCCACCGGCGCACGAGGCCGAAAATCAACACAAAATACATCGAAAGGAATAACATGGTTCCCGGAACATCAAATCCGATGCGGCCGCCTGCCGCAAAAGGCGCCGGCCCGTCCGGCTGCGGCGCCGCAAAAAAATCCGCCCCGGGCGGCTACACCCCAACGCGCTTCAGACGCGCCCTCCAGAAACCCGCAGGCATCTAGCCCGCAGGCAAATCCACAAAGGAGAATTTTTCAATGTCAACTTCAGACAAATCCCAAAACGCGCAGCCCCCCGCCGCGCAGGCGTCCGGAACCCCGCCGTCGGGCGTCAAAAAGCTCGGGGTCATAGGACTTGCCGCAATCGTGGTAAGCTCCATGATAGGAGGCGGCATATACTCCCTCCCGCAGAACATGGCCTCCGGCGCAGGCGCCGGGGCGGTGATAATCGCATGGATTGTCACCGGCATCGGCATTTATTTCATAGCAAATACGTTCCGCACCCTTTCGGCTGTGAAGCCCGACCTTACGGCGGGCGTGTACATGTACAGCCGCCAGGGCTTCGGCCAGTACGCGGGCTTTACCATAGCCTGGGGATACTGGCTCTGCCAGATATTCGGAAACGTCGGCTACGCCGTGATAACCATGGACGCCCTGAACTACTTCTTTCCGGGAGTGTTCACCGGGGGCAACAACCTCTACTCGATAATAGGCGGCTCCATTCTGATATGGACCTTCAATTTCGTCGTGCTGGCAGGGGTCAGGCAGGCGTCTGTGATAAACCTCATAGGCACCGTCGGCAAGCTGATACCGCTTGCGATATTCATAATCGCGGCCTTTGCAGTGTTCCACTGGAAGCAGTTTACATTCGACTTCTGGGGCAACCTGACAGGCCACGGCGAAACAAACCTCGGCTCCGTCGGCGCGCAGATTAAAAGCACGATGCTCGTCACCCTGTGGGCCTTCATAGGCATAGAGGGCGCGGTCGTCATGTCGAGCAGGGCCAAGAGCCAGTCGGACGTCGGCAAGGCGACTCTGCTCGGATTCTTCGGATGCCTGTCGATATACGTACTCCTTTCCCTCCTGCCCTACGGCTTCATGACCCAGGCCGACCTGGCCGGAGTGGCAAACCCCTCCACTGCGGGCGTGCTCGAAGCCATGATAAACAAGCTCTCTCCCGGAAACGGCGCGGTCGGGGCCGTCATAATGAACTGCGGCCTGCTCGTGGCAGTGCTTGCAAGCTGGCTCTCATGGACCATGATAACAGCCGAGCTCCCCGCCGCCGCGGCCGCCGACGGAACCTTCCCGAAGCAGTTCGCCCGCGAGAACAAAAACGGCTCCCCGAGCGTGTCGCTGTTCGTCACAAGCGCGCTCATGCAGCTTGCGATGCTCATGGTGTACTTTTCAAGCAACGCCTGGAACTTCATGCTCGACATAACGGGCGTGATGGTGCTGCCGGCGTACTTTGCAAGCACTTTGTACCTCTGGAAAATATCGCAGGAAAAGGGGCTCTTCAAGGGCACTGGCATATCGGCGCGGCTGGGGATAGTCTCGGGCTTTGTAGGC
>URJJ01000064.1 GCA_900548185.1 uncultured Opitutales bacterium | reverse complement strand
CCGTTGGATCTAAGATGCTTTCGCATCTTGTGGCATGAATCGCCGCCCGAGTCCGGGCGGCTTTTCTGTGAGCTTGCCGCATTGCCGCAGGCAATGGCTCGGGTTGCGTTATCTTCTGTTTGGGACGTAGTGCAACCCTTACTAACGTGCCGTTGGATCTAAGATGCTTCCGCATCTTGTGGCGCAGATCGCCGCCCGAGTCCGGGCGGCTTTTCTGTGAGTCTGCCGCATTGCCGCAGGCAATGGCTTGGGTTGTGTTATCTTTTGTGTGTGGCGGAGTGCAACCCTTATCAACGTGCCGTTGGATCTAAGATGTTTTCGCATCTTGTGGCGCGAATCGCCGCCCGAGTCTGGGCGGCTTTTCTGTGAGCTTGCCGCATTGCCGCAGGCAATGGCTCGGGTTGTATTATATTCTGGGTGGGATTGCTCAATCTGGGATTTTTTTTGCGGATTGCAGGGTGGGGCAGGGGTTCGGCAGGGCTGTCCGCCGTGCGGGTTTTACACATCGGGTCTTGCATTTTAATCGGTGGGGGTAGGCGGAAAAGAGGGGGCTTTGTGGAAGGCGGAGCCTTCGGAGTGTTCTGAAAAATGGGGAAGAGTGCCATTGGTTGGGAATATTCCGGGCAAAGCGAAAATGTGGGTAAAGCCGTTCAGCTTGGGAATGGGGCGGATTTTTTCCTAAAAGATGGTGGAGGCGGCTTGAATCCGCTTTCCGCCCGCCTCTTTGTGCGCTTTGGCGCATTCAGCATGTATTTTGGATGCGAGCCTGAGTTTTTTGGCGGGAAGGCGGCGGATTTTTTTTCAAAAAAATTTTCAAAACGCTTGACATTAAAAAAGGATTAACCATTTGTTTAAACCATATGGTTAAATTGATTCATGGGGTCTGAGGCGGCGCATTCTGCTTTTTGCGCCGCCCGGCCCTCCGGACGCCGCAAAACGGCGTCCGGAGGGTGCATGAATCGGACCGGGTTTTTTGTTGACAATCCCCGTAAAAAGGGCGTCTATTTTTTTGCATAATGACTCTAGACGGGAAACACCGACGCTTCCTGCCGCGCTTCGTTTCGAGGGCGGTTTTTGCGCTTTCGGCGTTGGCTGCGGCGCCGGCCGCGTCCGCGTCGGAATCCATAAAGCCCGACGTCATGTTCCGGGTGGCGGGGCTGCCCGTCACAAATTCGATGATTACGTGTGCGGTGTTCTGCGTTGGAATCGCGCTTTTTTTCAGGTTCGTCCTGCTGCGCGGCGGCGCCAGTGCGGTTCCCTCCAAGGGCCAGCTTCTGGTCGAGTCCATAATGGGGGCGCTCGGGTCTGTGCTTGAGCCGGTCATGGGGGCGAAGGCTTACAGGGGGGCCGCGCCGTATCTCCTGTGCCTTTTTACGTATATACTCGCGATGAACTGGAGCGGGCTTCTGCCGGGCGTAGGCTCTGTGGGGCTGAGCGAATCCGCGCGGGTGGCTCCGGCGGAGGTCGCCGCGTACGAGGCCGAGGGCTTTCACGCCGCCGCCGAGGCCCCGGACGGCATGGTGGAAGTGAGGCGTTTCGCGCCCTTCATCCGTCCGGTGCACACCGACCTCAACATGACTTTCGCGCTCTCTCTCATATCCTTTGCCCTGTTTTTTTACTTCGTGAAAAAGTACGCCGGCTTCGGGGCGCTCTACCGCGACTGGTTCGGCAACAAGGCGGAAAAGGGGGATGTTCCCGCGCCCGTTTACTACATGCTTTTCCCCATATTTTTCGCGGTTGGCTTCATAGAGGTGATTTCAGCCTGCATACGGCCGCTCTCGCTTTCCCTGCGGCTTTATGGCAACGTGTTCGGCGGCGAAACCCTGCTTTCGCAGATGCATTCCATGGCTTGGGGCGGATGGGGGGCCGCCCAGATTCTAACATGGATACTGCCGCTTCCGTTTTATTTTCTCGAGCTTCTGGTGGGCGTTGTGCAGGCGTTTGTGTTTACCCTGCTCACCGCGCTTTACATAGGGCTTATCACAAACCACGACGAACCCGGGCACGGCGCGGAGGCCGAAGGCGGGGGGGAGGCCGGGCGCTGACGGAAGTTTCCCCGAAAGCCCCGGGTGCGGCGTTTATTTTTTACATAGGAAAGGCAACAGCATGACAGAAATATTGGCAGAAGCATTGAATTCATCGGTAAGCGGAAGCATTTCCGTTGGCCTCGGCTGCATCGGCGCGGCGATAGGCGTGGGCCTCATCGGCATGAAGGCGGTGGAGGCCGTGGGGCGCAACCCCGGGGCGTCTTCCAAAATCCTCACGCAGGCACTCGTGGCCATGGCGCTCGCGGAGGCGGTCGCCTTCTACGTGATATTTCTCGCAAAATAATCCGGAAGGGCGCGCCAGGGAATGAACGCCATTCTTGCATCCGGGGGCGGTCCGCTGTCGTTTTTGAGCGAATTCGGCGTCGAGTGGGACATGCTGCTTTCGCAGGGCCTGATGTTTGTCCTGCTGGCCTTCGTCCTTTACAGGTTCGCCTTCAAGCCCGTGGCCAGGTCGGCCGACGAGCGCAGGGCGAAAATCGAGCGGGGGCTTGCTGACGCCGAGGAGGCCCGCAGAAAGCTGGAGGAGTGCGAGCGCGACTGCTCCGAAAAAATTTCCGCCGCGGCTTCCGAGGCGGCATCCATTATAGCCAAAACCAGGGACGACGCCCGGGCCATGATTGAAAAGGCCGCAGCGGACGCTTCCGCAAAGGCGGCATCTGTAATGGAGGACGCAAAGGCCGAGATTGCCCGCGACCGCGAGCGAATGAAAGAGGAGCTGAAAGGCGAGGTTGCGGCCCTCGTCGCAAGGACTGCCGAGGCCGTGTTCGGGGACTCTGTGGATCCCGCCGCCAAGGCCAGGATTGCCGAGCGCGCCGCAGAAAGGCTGGCTGAGGGAAAATGACCCCGAAGAAGCGCGCAAAAATCCTTGCGGGCCTCGCGCTTGCGCCCGACGGTTCGGTTGACGCCGAAAGGGCGATGGCCGTCTGCGAATATGCGGGCTCGCACATGCCCGAGGGCGTGCGCGGCCGGGTTTTGCGCGAGATACGGCGCATTTTGGCGCTGAAAATCATGCGCGATTCGGCGGTGGTTTCGCACGCCGGGGGGCTTTCCGATTCGGCTGCCGGGGCGCTCGCCGAATTTGTGAGGGGCGTCAACCCTTCGGCCAAAATAGAATTCAGGGAGGACGCCGGCCTCATCGCGGGCGTGAGCGTGGCGGTGGGCGACATGCGCTGGGAAAATTCCGTGCGCGCGCGTCTGGAAGGGCTCTCGTCGCCTTCGGCAAATTTTTAAGGAATTTCAGACAAGATGAACGAAATAATCAGGGAAATCGAATCGCGCATCGAGCGCATTGAGGCGGAGTCGAAAAAGACGAACGTCGGCCGCATCATATCGGTGGCTGACGGCGTGGCTCGCGTCAGCGGCCTGAGCGGCGCCATGTACAACGAAATGATTTCGTTCGAGGGGGGCGTTTACGGGATAGCCCTCAACCTCGGCGAGGACGAGGTGTCCTGCATCCTCCTGGGCGATGTCGCCCATATCAAGGAGGGCCAGGAGGCGCGGACGACTGGAAGGCTTTTGAGCGTGCCCGTCGGCATGGAGCTTTTGGGGAGGGTGGTCGACGTGCTCGGCAACCCGCTCGACGGCAAGGGGAAGGTGGAGCCGCGCGCGATGTACGCGGTTGAAAAGATAGCCCCGGGAATCCTGCCCAGAAAGAGCGTGGACCAGCCCCTCCAGACGGGCATCCTGGCGGTGGATGCTCTCATCCCCATCGGGCGCGGCCAGCGCGAGCTCATAATCGGCGACCGCGGTACCGGAAAGACCGCCGTGGCTCTCGATACCATTATAAACCAGGCCCGCATAAACGACGAGGGCCTGAAAAGCGGCGACCTGGATTTCCGCCCGGTCTATTCCATATACGTAGCCATCGGCCAGAAGAACTCCAAAATCGCGCGCACGATACAGCTTTTGGAGGAGAAGGGCGCTATGAAGTACACGGTAGTCGTGGCGGCCTCCGCAGCGGAAAACGCCTCGAACGTGTACATTTCGCCCTACGCCGGCTGCGCGATAGGCGAGTGGTTCATGGATAACGGCATGGACGCGCTCGTGGTTTACGACGACCTTTCAAAGCACGCTGCGGCATACCGCCAGATTTCCCTCATCCTGAAGCGGCCCGCCGGGCGCGAGGCGTATCCGGGCGACGTGTTTTATCTGCATTCGCGCCTGCTTGAGCGCTCCGCCCGCCTGCGCGAGGAAAACGGCGGCGGCTCCCTCACGGCCCTCCCCATCATCGAAACCCAGGCCGGGGACATTTCAGCCTACATTCCGACCAACGTCATTTCCATCACGGACGGCCAGATATTTCTTGAGACCGACCTCTTCAACCAGGGCGTCCGCCCCGCGATAGCGGTGGGCGTTTCGGTCTCCCGCGTCGGCTCGGCTGCGCAGATAAAGGCGCTCAAACAGGTCTCGGCGTCGCTCAAGGGCGAGTATTCGCAGTACAAGGAGCTGGCGGCCTTCGCGCAGTTCGGCTCCGACCTGGACGCGCGCACAAAGGAGATAATAGCGCGCGGCGACCGCCTCGTGGAGGTTCTAAAGCAGAACAACAATTCCCCGATAGAGGCGCCAATGGAAGTCGCCGTCCTGTTCGCCTATAAGAACGGGTTTTTCATGGACATTCCCGTGAAGCGGGTGGTGGAGGCGGTGAAGTCGATGCGCGAATACTTCGGCGCCCGCTTCGGCCGGATTCTCGGAAAAATCGCGGAGCGAAAGGCGCTCGACGACGCCCTCTCCCAGGAGCTTTCCGAAGCGTGCGGCCAGTGGCGCAAGTCTTTCAAATGACTTCTGAAGGGTCCGGGCAGTGAAGGGAATGCGCGAAATAAGGGGCCGAATCAAGGCGGTCAAGAGCACGGGGCAGATAACCAGGGCCATGCAGCTTGTGGCGGCCTCCAAGATGAAGCGCGCCCAGACGCGCGCCGAGTCGGGCCGGGAGTACACGCTGCTTTTGATGGACCTGCTCGACATACTGGATCCGGTTCTCACGGAAAAAATAGCCGAATCCATAGGCGAGCGCAACCAGTCAAACCCGCGCCTTGTCATCGTGTTTTCGACCGACAGGGGGCTTTGCGGGGCCCTGAACACGAACCTTTTCAAATACCTGGCCTCCCTCGACAGGGACGACTGCGAGTTTGTCGCTGTCGGCTCCAAGGCCGCCAAGTTCATAACATCGACCGGCCGGAAGCTTCTGGCGCAGTTCAAGATTTCCGACCACGTGTCCTTCCAGGAGGTGCGCGTGATAGTGGAATTTGCCATGAGGGAGTTTGCCGAGGACCGCGCCCGCTCGATAGAGGTGCTCTACCCGGCCTATATAAACACGATAAAGCAGGAGCCGGAGCTTGTGCGCGTCGCGCCTTTTGAGGACCTCAGGGAGTTTGTGGACAGGATGCGGGTCAAGTACAGGGCGGATATAGCCGAGCGGCCCGACGACCCGCGCGAAATTCTCATAGAGCCGTCGCAGGCGGAGCTTCTTGCGGAGCTTCCGGCGTATTATATCAAAAACGTCGTCTACCACATGGCCCTCGATGCGAAGGCGTCCGAGCAGTCCGCCAGAATGGTCGCAATGAAGAGCGCAAGCGACAATGCAGAATCGCTTATGGCCTCGCTTACCCTCGAGTACAACAAGGCCCGCCAGGCGGCGATAACGACCGAAATCACGGAAATCGCGGCGGCCGCGGCGGCTTCCTGCGGCGAATGAACAAGAATTTAAGGAAAACAAGATGAGCGACAAGACAGCAACGGTAATCCAGGTGATGGGGGCGGTCGTGGACGTCAAATTCGACTCCGGCGACCTGCCCGAAATCTACACCGCCTTGAATGTGGAAATGGACGTGGAAGGCGTCCGCAAGGGCGTCACTTTGGAGGTTCAGCAGCATTTGGGCGACGGCGTCATGCGCTGCGTGGCAATGGGCTCCACCGAGGGCATGCGCAGGGGCGACAAGGCCAAAAACACGGGTTCGCCCATCACCGTTCCCGTCGGCCGCGGCGTGCTCGGCAGGATTTTCAACGTCACCGGGGACGCGGTTGACGACGCCGGCCCCGTAGAGGCCTCGGAGCGTCTGCCCATACACAGGCCCGCGCCCAGCCTGGAAGAGCAGAGCACAAAGGCCGAGATTCTGGAAACCGGCATCAAGCCGATAGACCTCATCTGCCCGTTTATCAGGGGCGGAAAGGTCGGCGCGTTCGGCGGCGCGGGCGTGGGCAAGACCGTCGTCATAATGGAGCTCATCCACAACATCGCAAAGGCCCACGGCGGCTTTTCGATTTTTGCCGGCGTGGGGGAGCGCTCGCGCGAGGGCAACGACCTCTACCATGAAATGTCGGACTCGGGCGTCATAAATGCCGAAAATCTCTCCGAATCAAAGGTCGCGCTGGTTTACGGCCAGATGAACGAGCCGCCGGGCGCCAGAATGCGCGTGGCGCTTTCGGGCCTCACCATGGCCGAGTATTTCCGCGACGCCGAGGGCCAGGACGTCCTCCTTTTTATAGACAACATCTTCCGCTTCTCGCAGGCGGGCAGCGAAGTCAGCGCCCTCTTGGGCCGATCGCCCTCCGCAGTCGGCTACCAGCCGACGCTAGCGCAGGAAATGGGCGAGCTTCAGGAGCGCATCACGTCCACCAAGAAGGGTTCTATCACCTCTTTCCAGGCCGTTTACGTGCCGGCGGACGACCTGACCGACCCGGCCCCCGCAAACACCTTCGCCCATCTGGATTCGACGATAGTCCTCGACAGGGCTATCGCCTCCCTCGGCATCTACCCCGCCGTCGACCCGCTCGCGTCCACTTCAAACGCCCTCACGCCGGATATTGTCGGCGAGGAGCACTTCCAGGTGGCGCGCGGCGTGCAGGAGGTCCTGCAAAAGTACAAGGACCTTCAGGACATCATCGCTATTCTCGGCATCGACGAGCTTTCCGACGAGGACAAGCTCACGGTTTCGCGGGCCCGCAAAATCCAGAAGTTCCTGTCCCACCCCTTCCACGTTTCGGAAGTGTTTACCGGGGTTCCGGGAACGTATGTGAAGACTGCCGACACGGTCCGCGGGTTCAAAATGATTCTCGACGGCGAAATGGACCACGTGAACGAAAACGACTTCTTCAACAAGGGCACTATCGAGGAGGTTCTCGAGGCCCACGAGAAGTCGCAGAAGGCCGGGGAGGCCAAGAGGGGGACGCAGGGCTAGCGTTATGCCGCTTTACCTTGAAATAGTGACCCCGGAGGGCGTCGCATGGAAAAACGGCGGCGTGGACTCGGTGACAGTGCCCACGCGCGCCGGGGAAATCCAGATTCTGCCGGGGCACATCCCGCTTCTTACAATCGTTGAGGCGGGCGAGCTTGCGGTTGAAATCGGAGGGAAAGTCGAAAATCTGGCGGTTGACAAGGGCTATGCGAGGTGCATGGGCGACACCGTGTCGGTGCTTACGGAGGCCGCGATAGAGGTATCGAAAATAAACGAGGCCGAGGTTGAGAAGGCGAAGGAGCGCGCGATTAAGGCCCTCGAAGAGGCAAAGTCGAGGCGCGAGGTCGATCCCGCCGAAATCGAGCGCCTTGAGGCGGTCATGCGTTTTGCCGTGGCCCAGCAGCTCGCACGGGCAAAGAGCAGGCGGTGATGCCGCGCCGCGGCTGGAGTGCGCCGTTGCGCCCGGAAAAATTCCTCCGGCGCCTCGCGGCAAAGGCCGCTTTATATGCGGGCTTTTTCAAAACTGCGGACTGCGGGCATTCCGCAGTTTCTGTTTTTTAGCCGCGCGGACCGGGGGAGCATAAGCCGTATTTAGAATGGGCTTTTCCCATGCGGGATTGCCGCGCCATTCCGGAGGGCATTCGGATGTTTTTTCGCTTCTTCCGGGGCATTCCAGCCCATGCCCGCTTTTATTTCATGCCTGTTCTGCGCTTATTTCAAGCTTTGCAAATGCGCCCGGGCGTTTCCCGTTCCGCTTCGCATAATTTTCCGGCATGGCGCGTGGATGGGGGATGCTCCCGGGCCGCTCCGCTTTAGCGGTCTTTACCCCTCTTTATCCAAGGGCGTCCGAAGTAATCCGCGTCTCTGGATTTCCTTTTTCCCTGCATTGCGCCGGGCTGTTGCGAATCGGATTCGAGCATCGCTTTTACATGCTCCAAGAATTCGGTCTCGACGCCTTTTTTAATATGTATTTGAAATCCTGTGAATCGCGGGATTCCTGTGGGTAGTAACGAACATTCGCGCAATATCGCCGTGCTTTCATTCCCGGATTCCGTGGGAGATATTTTTCCCAGCGTGAAGTATCTCGGGCCTTCTTTGCCGTCGTATATGATAATAAATGCCGGTATATCTTCCCGGCATGGTTGTGGAAATTTTATAAGCCACAATTTTGAGCCGTTCCGGGATGCCGTTTCCACCATGGCAATCTCATTCGATTCCGACTCGAAACCCTCAAGATGGCTTTCCACTTCGCGCTCCCAAAGCCTTCTCATTTTTCTGGCCGACATGTCCCTGGAGAGGGCCTTGTAGTTTTCGGCATCAAATATGCCGTGGGGAAGGTAGCTGAAGAAAAAGGAACGTTTCGCCAGGAATTCGCCGGGATGCCCGCCGCCTCCCGCGCCGGAATACTGGGCCTGCACAAGGCGGGGCTTGGGGGCGAGCGCGGGGGAGGGCTGTCTCTTATACACATCTGACGCTGCCG
>URJJ01000063.1 GCA_900548185.1 uncultured Opitutales bacterium | reverse complement strand
GCCCCTCCCCCGCCCCCCGGCGCCAGATTCGCCGGAGCGAACCCGCCGGGGCGGTCCCGCCCGTGATAAACCCGAGGAACACATTTGAAAACTTCGTGGTAGGCGAAGGCAACAGCCTTGCCCATGCGGCCTCCCTGGCAGTCGCAAAGTCGCCCGGCAGCGCCTTCAACCCCCTGTGCCTGTACAGCTCCACCGGCCTCGGCAAAACGCACCTGATGCACGCCGTCGCCCACTTCATTTTCATGAACAACCCCTCCTCGTCCATAGTTTACCTCTCCTCCGAGAGGTTCGTGAACGAGTTCATCAAGGCGATACAAGACAACGACCTTGTAAAATTCCGCCAGCGATACCGCTCCGTGGACGTGCTAATGATAGACGACGTGCAGTTCTTCTCCGGCAAGGAGCGCTGCCAGACGGAGTTCTTCCACACCTTCAACGACCTGTTCAACGCCGGCAAGCAGATAATACTTTCCTCCGACCGGCCCGTAAGCGAGATTCCCGACCTGGAAGCCCGGCTCGTCTCCCGTTTTGAATGGGGCATGCCAATCGACATACAGCCCCCCGACTACGAGACGCGCGTGGCGATTCTCGCAAAGAAGGCCGAAGCCCTCTCCGTAAAAATTCCCGCCGAGGTGCTCGACCTGCTCGCGCGGCGCATAACAAAGAACGTCCGCCGCATGGAGGGCGCCCTCAACCGCCTCATAGGCTACGCCTCGCTCGTCTCCTCCCCCGGGGCGCTCGACGTAAAGACTGCGGAAAAGCTCCTCGCGGACGCGTTTTTGCAGGAGGAAAGCTCCAGGCAGACCGGGGTTGAGGACATCCAGAAAAAGACGGCGGAATACTACAAGGTGGAGGTCGCAGACCTCGTAGGGCCGAGGAGGCCGGCGAACATCGCGCTTGCAAGGCAGGTCGCCATGTACATTTCAAGGAAGCTCACCTCCCACTCCCTCCAGGAAATCGGGCAGCTTTTCGGGAACAGAAACCACGGCACCGTCATGCACGCGATAAGCTCGGTTGAAAATGCGATGGAGCAGGACGACGTGCTCGCCCGCGCAGTGGAATATCTCCTGAGGTCCCTCTCAAAGTAGGGGGCAGATTCCGCGCCGCCTGGCGGCGAAGCGGGCCGCCCGGAAGGGCCGCGAGAGCTGGCACGGCCCGGCCGGCGCGCCCGGGGAAGGGGGAGGCCCATTTGTAAAAAGCCCGGGGCGCTGCGGCGGAAGCCCTTGAAGCGATGCGGTGAAAGCCTGAAAAACGCCGCCCGGTCAAATGCGCAAAAATGGCGCAGACTCCGGATTTTTTGCTGGAATCGCGCCCCTTTTTAGCGATACTGAAAGGCATGGCAAAAGTGAGGATTGCGATATTCGGGCTGGGAGGCGTCGGAGGCTTTCTGGGGGCGAACCTGGCGTCGTTTTACGCCGGAGGGGAGAAGGCTGAAATCTGCTTTGTCGCCCGGGGGAAGACCCTCGAAAGCATTGCGGCAAACGGCATAGAGCTTGACTGGAACGGGGAAAAGACCGCCGCGCGCCCCTTCATCGCAACCGCATCCCCGGCGGACATAGGCGTCTGCGACTACGTAATTTTTGCGGCGAAGACGCCGGCTGTCGGGGAGTTTGTCAAATCGATTGCCCCGTGCGTCGGCCCGTCAACCGCGCTGGTTCCGTTTGCAAACGGCCTTGAGGCCGGAGAGATGATAGCCGCAGCCTTCCCGGAAAACTGCGTGGCAAGCGCCTGCGTTTACATAGTCTCCTACATAACCTCCCCCGGCAGGATAAGGTGCGACACCGCCAAGGCCGCCTATTTTTTAGGCGGGGAAGAAAAATGCGCCCCGGCCCTCGGGCGCCTCGCAAAAATAATGTCGGAAGCCGGAATATCCGCGAGGCTTGACGCGGACATATCGCGCAGGGTCTGGTCCAAGTTCGGCTTCATATCGCCCCTGTCAACTGTCATGGCGGCGTCGGGGGCAAACTACGGACGGCTCGCCCGCGACGCGCGCCTTGTGAAATCGCTCGAAACGCTCCTTTGCGAGTTCTGCGCGGTGGCGGAAGCTTCGGGGGAAGGGCTACCGCCGGACTTTGCGAGAGAGACCATGTCGGGATACTCCGCGATGATGCCCCCCGGCTCCACGACTTCGATGCAGCGCGACTTTGAGGCGGGGCGAAAATCCGAGCTGGAGTCGCTCACAGGCTGGATAGTCCGCCGCGCCGAAGCCCTGGGGATCGAAGTTCCGGAGTACCGCAGGCTCTACGGCGTTCTGTCGGCCCGCGAGCGGGCGCAGGGGCTATGACCCGGCAAAGTTGGTGGAATTTTCGGCTTTGAATTCGCAAAGAAACCGGACTCCGCCCCGCGCAGCAGGCCGCCCCGGAACGCGCCGCCCAAACGCTGCCCGAGCCCGGGGCTGCCGCGTTCGGTTGCGGCCAAGCCCCCGAGAGGCCGCCGAAGCGGCGGCAAGGCGCATGTTTTTTGTTGAAAACGGGTGAAAAGTCGGCAATCTGTGGGTTTTTTATGAGCGGAAAAACGAGAGTAAGATTCGCACCCAGCCCCACTGGATTCTTTCACATCGGCAGCGCCCGCACGGCGCTCTTCAACTGGCTTTACGCCCGGCACACGGGCGGAACATTCGTCCTGCGCATCGAAGACACCGACAAGGAGCGCAACACCGAAGAGTCCCTCAGGGTTCTCGTGGACGGCATGCGCTGGCTCGGCCTCGACTGGGACGAAGGCCCGGAGGTCGGAGGCTCCTACGGCCCGTATTTCCAGAGCAAGCGCGACGGCATATACCTCGAATACCTTGAAATCCTCCGCAAAAACGGAAGGGCCTACGACAAGGACGGGGCCGTGTTCTTCAAGGTGTCCGGCCAAAAGCAGGTGCTCCACGACCTGGTTTACGGCGACGTCGAGCGCCTTGAGGAAAAGGACTTCCCGATTTTCCGCTCAAACGGCACCCCCGTCTTCCACTTTGTAAACGTCGTGGACGACATCGCGATGGAAATTACAAACGTCATACGCGGCCAGGACCACCTCACCAACACAAACAAGCACATAGAGCTTTTCAAGGCATTCGGCGCGCCCATGCCGCAGTTTGCCCACATCCCGCTAATCCTAAAAAGCGAGGGCCAGGGCAAGATGAGCAAGCGCGACCGCGGGGCGCTCATAGAGGAGTACCAGCAGAAGGGCTTCATGCCGGAGGCCGTCCGCAACTACCTGTGCATGCTCGGATGGAACCCGAAAAACGAGAAGGAAGTGATGCCGATAGACGAAATCATATCGCTTTTTGACTTCCATGGCATAGTCCGCTCGAATGCCCGCTTCGACGAAAAGAAAATGGCCCACTTCAACACGGAGCACATAAGGGGCCTGCCTCCGGAAAAGTTCTCCGAGCTCGCGCGCAAGGCGATGGAGAGGGCGGGCGCAGGTTTCGGAAACGACGGCGCGTACGCGGACGCCGCCTTCAGGCTCGCCCAGCAGAAAGTCTCCGCAATGGAGTCCTTCCCCTCCCTCGTCGAATGCTTCTTCAACGAAAACTACGCATTCGACCCTGCGGCGAGGGATAAGGTTTTCAGAAAGGGCGACCCCGCAGCGCGCATGGAGGAGACCCTCGCCATACTCTCCGCCCTTCCGGAATTCAGCGCGGACGCGATGCACGCAGCCTTTGAAAAAGCCGCGCAGGAGAGGGGCCTGAAGCCCACCGAATACTTCCCCCCGCTGCGCTTTGCCATCTCCGGGGCGTCGGGCGGACCCGATTTGCTTCCTATGGCCGAAATCATGGGAAGGGACAGGGTTCTTTCGCGGATAGCGAGGTTTCTTGAATCCTGCCGGGCCGCGAACCACTGAGGCCGAGGCAGACTCAAAGCAGTAAAAACACTTTTTTCGAGAGTAAAAATATGAGCGATGCGATAAAACACGAATGCGGAATTGCGATGGTGAGGCTTCTTAAGCCCATATCCTACTACCAGGAAAAGTACGGGACGCCGCTTTACGGCTTCAACAAGCTCTTCCTCCTCATGGAAAAGCAGCACAACCGCGGCCAGGACGGCGCGGGCATAGGCGCGGTCAAGATAGGCGTGGAGCCGGGCAAGCAGTTCATGTTCCGCGACAGGAGCACGAAGGCAAACGCCCTCTCCTCCATATTCGCAAACCAGCTTGCATCCTACCAGGAGCTGGTGAAGGAGGGCGCAATACACCCCGAATTCCCTTCGACTGCCAAGGACAATTTCGACTTTTGCGCTGAGCTTCTCATCGGCCACCTGCGCTACGGCACGAGCGGCAAAAACGACAAGACCCTCTGCCATCCGTTCTTCCGCAAGAGCACCTGGCCCTCGCGCAACGTGATGCTCGTCGGCAACTTCAACATCACCAACACCGACGAGCTGAACCGCAAGCTCATAGAGCGCGGCGCGCACCCGGTTTTCAGTTCCGACACCCAGTCGATAATGGAGGAAATCTGCTACCACCTCGACATGGAGCATTCTGAAATCTACCGCAGCCTGCGCGACCAGGGCTTTTCAGGCGACGACGTGCTCCGCCTCATGGCGGACCGCCTGGACCCCGTCGACATCATCCGCCGCGCCGCAAAGGACTGGGACGGCGGCTACACCATAGCGGGCCTTCTCGGCAACGGCGACGGCTTCGTGCTGCGCGACGCAAACGGAATCAGGCCGTGCTACTACCTTAAAAACGACGAGATAGTGGCCTTCGCCTCCGAGCGCGTCCCGCTCATGACAATTTTCGACGAGACCGAGGAGAACGTCCGCGAGCTCGAGCCCGGGCACATTTTCGTTGTGAAGCACGACGGGGAATGCAAGGACGAGGTTTACAGGGAGCCGGGCGAAAAGAAGTCGTGCACATTCGAGCGCATATACTTCTCGCGCGGCAACGACCCCGAAATCTACCGCGAGCGCAAGGCCCTGGGCGCCGCCCTCGTGCCGCAGGTGATGGACGCCGTCGGCCACGACCTCAAAAACACGGTTTTCAGCTACATTCCAAACACCGCCGAGATGGCCTACTACGGGCTCATGCAGCAGCTTCGCCTCTCGCGCCGCGAGGAGGTCAAGGCCGAGATACTAAAGATGTCGGCCGAAGGGGCGCCCATAACCTCCGAGGTTCTCGACAGCCTCATAATGGACAACTGGCCGAGGGGCGAGAAGGTCGTCCACAAGGACATAAAGCTCAGGACCTTCATCAGCTCCGAAAAGGACCGCATGCAGATGGCCTCCCACGTCTACGACATAACCTACGGCGTGGTGACCCCCAGCGATTCATTCGTCGCCCTTGACGACTCCATCGTGCGCGGCACGACCCTGCGCCAGCAGATACTGAGGATTCTGAGCCGCATGAACCCGCGCAAGATAGTTGTGGCCTCCACAGCCCCGCAGATACGCTACCCCGACTGCTACGGCATAGACATGAGCGAGCTGGGCAAGTTCGTGGCCTTCCAGGCGGCCGTGCAGCTCCTCAAGGAGCGCGGCAACCGCGACCTCATACTCGAGGTTTACCAGCTCTGCTGCGAACAGGCGGACAAGGACCCCCGCGAGATGAAAAACCACGTAAAGAAGATATACGACCAGTTCACCGACGACGAAATCTCCGAAAAGATAGCCGCCCTCGTATATCCCCGGAACATCCCCTGGAAGGGCGAGCTCCAGCTCATATTCCAGTCGATTGAAAACCTCCACAAGTCCATAAAGTCCTCCTCCGGGGACTGGTACTTCACCGGCGACTACCCCACCCCCGGCGGCTTCAAGGTGCTCAACCGCGCATTCATAAACTACTTTGAAAAGAAGGAGGGGCGCAGCTACTAGCGCCTTTTGCATGGGCCTGCGCGCAATGGCATTCAGGGCCGCGTCGTTTGCGCTTTCATTTGCGCTGGCGGCGGCGTGCGGCTTCATGGCCTCCCTCTTGTGGACGGCGTGGGATTCCCCGCCCTCCCCCGCACCCGGCGGGGATGCCAAACTCCGCGCCGCAGCCTCAGACCCGAGCCTCATGCCGAAGCGCGGATGGACCACGGTGTCGAGGGCGGACGGAATAAGGGCTGCCATCGCTGCGGCGATGGCGGGCGACATCGCTTCCGGCTCGGGGCGCACGGCTGCGGCGCAAATTCCGAGGGTGCGCATAGGCGGCGGAGAGCTGGAGCTAACCGTCGACGTGAACGCCCCCATAATGGGCATGGACATGGTGCGCCCCCTGGCCTTCACGTTCCGTTCGCGCTCCGGCGCGCTCGAGCTTGCCGGCGCCCGCCTCGGCGGGGCCAGGATACCGCTCCTTGCCGCCAGGGGAATGTTCGCCTCGACGCTCAACTCGTATATTGCGGGCCCCTCGACCGCCGAGGCGGCTGAGATTTTCAAAAGTTTTTCATCCGTCGAAATAGACGGCGAAACCCTGGTGATGCGCCCGTGAGTATCCGCCTTTCACTGTTAGCCGCCCTATGCGCCGCGCTCTCCGCCGCGCCCGGCGGGGTTTGCGCCCCCGGAAGCGAAGCGGACTCCGGCGGCGGGCGCACGATGGGCGAGATGCTCCGCGCCCTCGAAAGGGAGAGGGAGCTGGCCCGGAAAGAGCTTGGCGAAGGCCCGGAAACGGGCGGAAGCGCCGCCGTTTTGCCGCAGAATTTTTCAGATTTTGAAATAGAGATGGACAGGTTTGCGGCGGAGCGGGAAGCTGCCCTGGCCGGGATAGCGGCGAGGCTCGCAGCCCGCCCGAAACTAGCCGTGGCGGAGCCGGACGCCCCCGCCCCGGAAGCTGCGGGAATGAGCGACGAGGCGTTAAAAAAGATGAAGTCCGTCCTGGAGGAGGAAATCAAAAAATCAGAGGCCGACCTCTCGCTCGATACCCTCCCCAAGGCCGAACAGTTCTACCAGGCATTCTCGTCCAATTCGGCCTTCGCAATATTTTCAAAGGACTACGAGGCCCGCAACCTCGCGCTGGCCCTCGCCGAGAATGCTGACAAGGCGTTCGCCCAGTGCTTCGGCCCCGGAACCCCGTTTGCAAAGCCCGTGGAAATCCACATGCTGCCGGAGGGCGATGCGGAATTTGACGGGCATTTTCTTGAAAACATAAGCAGGAGCGGCGACACCGTAATATCCGTGAAGTGCACCCCGGCACTTCCGCTCGACGAATTCTGCCGGCTGCTCAACCGCGCCTACCTGCGGACCCTTGCGCTGGCACTCGGCGGTGAAAAGGCGTTTTTTTCCGTTCCGAAATGGATGCAGGACGCCTTCGACGTCTCGGCGGCAGCCGGCCTTTCCCGGGGCGTTTCGTTTGAGATGGCGCGCCGTGCCGCAAAGCTTCCGCCCGCCCCTCCCGAGGATGTCTTTTCGGGGAGGCTGCCGGATGGGGCCAATGAAATATCGGCCTATTGGACGATGGTAGCCATGCGCGCCGCCTGCGGCCAGCCCGCAAAATTTGAATCCCTGATGCGGAGGCTTCTCGTATGCGGCGGGGATTCGGCAAAGGCTGCGGAAACGCTCCGGGCGGAATTTCCGGGCGCGCGGGATTTCGGGCTCTACTGGCGCACCGCGCTCTGCGGGGAAATTTTCGCGCGCCTAGGCGGGGTGAAGCGTCCGGAAGATTCGGATGCCGAAATCAGGAGGCTGTGCGTCCTGGCCATCCCGCGCGAAGGCGAATCCCCCCAGCCCGTGTTCGACGCCGCCATATTTGAAAACCGGGACCTCCTCCAAAAAGCCATAGAAGCCAGAATAATGGAGATAAAGCTGGAGCTTCCCTGGACGAACCCGGCCTACTACAACGCCATGGTGTCGCTCGGGCGCATGTTTGAAGCTGCGGCGGAGGGGGATTCGGGCGGCTTTGAAAAGGGGCGCGCCGACTTCCTCTCCGAACTCCGGCGGGCGCGGGACATATCTCAAAGGACGGAGAAAATCCTATCCGCCCCGGCGCCCTAGGCATCCGCATTCCGCTTCCGCCGCCCCGGCCAAATATGCTTGCCGCCCACGGCTGCATCCTGGCCCGCCTGTTCCGAGGCTCGGAGTTTTTACCCCCGCAGAACCTGCGCCAAACCTTGAAGAGCGGAAGAGGGCCGTCCAGTTCTGCCCGCGCTTCGACAAGTGCCGCAGCATGATTATTGAATAGTTTTTGAAGCGTCTCATTGCAGTCCCCAAATAGGCCGCACAAAATACGGCAATACCTGCCCTATCGAAAAACGCCTCTTTTTAAGAAAGGATAAAAATCGCTAACGCTTCGCAGACATTGTAAACATCGCCATGACAGGGTTTGCGGCAAACCCTGACTATCCTTTCCGCCCCTCCGACGGCCGCATTCCGCGCCGCGCAAAAAAAATGCGCTGCAACCGCTTTTCAAAGCCCTTGTAAGTCTGTTGAGGGAGCCTTTTTTCAACCCGGCGCGAGAGGATAAGCAGGACGCAAAATTTAAAACAGGGCGAAAAACCTTTCCAAATCTCACTTCATTTTTTTTGGGGCCGGCGCAAAAAATTTCAAAACTCAAATCCGGGCGCAAATTCCGCCCCAAAGCCTTTAAATTCCGGCAAATTGCCGTTATTTCCCGGAATTTTCCGTATTCTATCCCATCATTCAAACGCCGCCGCCCGCAAAAGGAGGCAAAAAACTCCCGCTCCACGAAAGCGGGGCGGGAGCCGCATTTGCGCCCCGGAAAAATCGCTAAAGAATCGGGGATGAATCCGCGCGGGCGCTGGCGGGATTTCCGCGGGCCTTCCCCGTCGTAAAAAACCGCCTCCCGATTCCGGGACTGGCAGGGCTAAGGGCCCAAAAAAACGGGCCGCGCGCAAATCCATGCCGCAAAGGCGCGCCCGCTCCGCCCGGCAAGCGCAAAAAAATCGCCCCATCCAAACGGGCGCCGAATGAAGCGCAAAGCCCGGGGCGGGGCGCAAATCAAGGGC
>URJJ01000062.1 GCA_900548185.1 uncultured Opitutales bacterium | reverse complement strand
TAGCTTCGTCGGCAGCGTCAGATGTGTATAAGAGACAGGGGGAATTTTATTGTTGTATAGCCTCCCCCGTCTGGTAGATTCGGCGTCAAATTTTTCAATTCGGAAATCTGTTATGTGCGGAATCATAGGATATGTTGGCAAAAAGGAGGCGGCGCCGATTCTCATCGAAGGGCTAAAGCGCATGGAGTACCGCGGCTACGACTCCGCGGGCGTGGCCATGATAAACCCGGAGGGCGTGGTTGACGTGCGCAAGCGCGCCGGGCGCGTGGCGGTTATGGCCTCCGAAGTGGAAGCCGACCACTTTTCCGCGCACATAGGCATAGGGCACACGCGCTGGGCCACGCACGGCGGCGTCACCGACGCCAACGCCCACCCGCACGTTTCGAGCTGCGGGCGCTTCATAATGGTGCATAACGGCATCATAGAAAACTACGAGAACATGCGCTCGTTTCTCACCGGCAAGGGCTACGCCTTCAAGTCGGAAACGGACTCCGAGGCGCTTGTGAACCTGATAGCCTACCATTTCGACAACCGCACCCAGGAGCTGAACCCCGACCGCTTCCTCGAATCGGTGCGCAAGGCCCTTCTGCACGTAGAGGGGACCTACGGGATTGCCGTGATAAGCCCGCTTTTCCCCGGCGAAATGATAGCCGCGCGCAAGGGTTCGCCGCTCATAATCGGCATAGGCAGGGACGAACGGATGGTCGCAAGCGACGTCTCCGGCTTTTCGGGCAGGGCCCACAACGTGATATACCTCGAGGACGGCCAGGTCGCCGCCGTGACGGAGGATTCAAGCGACGTCATCACAAACGGGCGCCAGCAGATAGAGTGCGTCATAAAGGAGATTGACTGGGAGTTTGAGACGGCCGAGCTCGGCTCTTTCAGCCACTTCATGGAAAAGGAGATTTTCGAGCAGCGCAAGGCTGTCGAAAACGCGATACGCGGCCGCTTCTCGGACGACATGTCGACGGCGGTCTTAAGCGGGCTCAACATGACGCCCAACGAGCTCAGGCAGATAGACCGCATACTGTTCTGCGCCTGCGGCACCGCCTGGCACGCCTGCCTCGTTGCCGAATACCTGATAGAACGCTACGCGCGCATCCCCGTTGAGGTCGAGTACGCCAGTGAATTCCGCTACCGCAACCCGCCCCTCGACAAGAATACGCTCGTATTTGTAATAAGCCAGAGCGGCGAGACGATAGACACCCTGGAAGCCCTCCGCGAGTCCAAGAGGAAGGGCTTCAGGACCCTGGCCGTGACAAACGTCGTCGGCTCCACCATCGCGCGCGAAAGCGACGGCGGCCTCTACCAGTATTCCGGCCGGGAAGTGGGCGTGGCCTCCACAAAGGCCTTCACTTCGCAGATAGTCATAATGCTGCTTGTCGCGCTCTATTTCGGCAGGATGCGCGACCTTTCGTTCGCCGAGGGGCGCGAGATAGTCGATGCGCTCAAGTCCCTGCCGTCGCTAGTCGAAGAGACGCTGAAGCAGGCGGACAACATAAGGCGCATCGCAAAAAAATACGCCAAGTTCCCCGACTTCCTCTTCATGGGCAGGCTTGAGGAATACCCGATAGCCCTCGAAGGGGCGCTGAAGCTCAAGGAGATTTCCTACATACATGCGGAGGGGTATCCGGCGGCGGAGATGAAGCACGGCCCGATAGCCCTGGTTTCTCCGGAATGTCCGACCGTGATTTTTGCAAACGCCGGCGAGATATTCCCGAAGGTGATTTCAAACGCAAAGGAAATCGGCGCCCGCAAGGGCCCGGTAATCCTCGTCACCGACTCCCCCGAACTCATATCAGACGGCCTTGCAGACGACGTAATTGTGATTCCCAAGTCCGACCCGTGCGTGCGCCCGGTGCTCGACACCATACCAATCCAGCTCCTCGCCTATTATATTGCAGTTGAGCGCGGATGCGATGTGGATAAGCCCCGCAATCTCGCAAAGAGCGTCACGGTGGAGTAGGGCGGCGCAGCAGGTTTTTTTACGGCGTGCGGGGGGTGGCTTCCGCGCGCTTTTTTTTCATTCCGTTTCCGTGCGCGCGGCTCGGGATTTTATGGGCCTGGGAAATATCTTATATCCCATTTTTTGGGAGGCTTTTGCCCTCCCCTCCGCGCACGACCGCCGCCGCGCGGCGAGACGGGGGGATTCACGCGGCGGAAGGCGGCGGTTGGCTTTCGGTGTTTGGGGGCGATTGGATGCTTGAAGGAGGCAGTTCGGAGAGTGGCGGGGCGTTATTTTTAATTTTTGGAGTATTGGAGCATTTCAGCGGAACACTTTGCCGTGGAATTTGCCGGCTGGAACTCTGCCGCGCGCGCATTTTAAAATATGCCCTCCGATTTTGCGCGGGGGCAATCTTAGGCCCTTTTTTGCGCTTTTTACAGTGGCTTTGCCTGCCAGAAAGCTTTGCATTGAGCGGAAGGGGGATGTTGGGAAGGTTTTAAATTTAACGCCGCTTGCGGGCGCATGTTTTGCGCCTTATGGCTTTCCCTGAACTTCCTTTAAGATTTTTTGCGGGGGATATGCCAGAAGGGCAAGGGTATGGGATAAGGGAATGGAAAGGGGCTTGGAGGGATAAAATGCGCGGGGAGGGAACGCCCGCCTCAGCTTCCGCGAAACGCCGCCTGATTTTTCGGGGCATTCCAATCTATGCCGCTCCCAAATATAAAACGTAATTTTTGCCGAAGTTTTCTTGCGGGGTAAGGCGCCTGTTTGATGTTCCCGCCGTGCGGGACAAAAAAAGCGCCTCCGGGTGGGAGGCGCTAAAATCCGCAGCTTTTGGGCGCTACTTTACGTCTATCATATCCACGTCAAAGACGAGGGTCGCGCCGGGGGGAATCATCCCCACGGAACGGTCGCCGTAGCCGAGTTCGGCCGGGATGTAGAGGCGGATTTTGCCGCCCTTGCCGACCTTCTGGAGGCCTTCCCTGAAGCCCGGGATAACCTGCTGGAGCGAAAATTCGGCGGGCTTTCCGGATTTTTCAGAGGAGTCGAATTCCGTCCCGTCCGGGAGGGTGCCCTTGTAGTTGACGGTAACCGTGGAGTTTTCCGTCGGGAGCGGGGCTTCGCCGAGCGTTATGATTTCATATGCGAGGCCCGAGGGCGTCTTTTGTATCTTCTGGTCTGAATTTATCTTCTTCCAGAATTCTTCGTTTGCGGCCTTGGTCTTGGCCGCCTCGGCCTCGGCTATTTTCTGCGCCCTGGATTCGAGGTATTCCTGCATCTTCGCCACGGTGTCCTTGGCGTTTTCGGGGATGGGGTCGCCCTTGAGGTGGCTTTTCATCCCGTCGATGAATGCGTTCATTTCCTCTTCGGAAAATCCGAGCTGCTTGGCGCCCGCGCGGTCGCAGATAATCATCCCGTAAAGGTTGAGATATTCTTTCTCTTCGTTTGTCATTGCGTTTGCTATTGGTGAAGCGAGGAAGGCGAGCGTCGCCGCCCCCGCGATATTGATGCAGTTTCTTATTTTCATAAATGTGGATTTGATTGAAACCGATTCTTCCGCCAGTCCCCTTTAGAGTCAATTTATTTCGGCGGACGAACCCTTAAAAAGGGGCTTTCGTAAAAAAATCAAAAAAATTTATCCCCCGGCGGATTTTTTGTTAAGTTTTGCGGATTTTTGGCGATTTTATAAAAAACGGCTCCGCCTGCGGCGGCGCCGGAGTCTGATTTTAACCTTTGCCGCCCTTTGGGGTTGCGTGCGGACGCTCCCCGGCGGCGGAACAGCATTGTCCATGATTTTCTTTTGCGCAAAGAGGCCGTCGGACCTGCCGGATCTTTAGATCCCGCAGGGCGAGATGTTTTTGGCTTTTTTGCGTTTTAACCTTTTCAGGGAAGGAAGATTTATGGACAGATTCAAGGGAATATTTTACGCGGTCGTTTCGGCCGTGAGTTTCGGCCTCGTCCCGCTTTTTACCATGCCGATACTTTCTGCGGGCTCCATGGGGAGGCCCTCAATACTGTTTTACAGGTTCGGAATCGCCGCGGCCGTCATCGGCCTTGCCGGCGCGTTTCTTGGAAGGAGCTTCAGGGTGTCCGCCCGCATGCTGTGCGTCCTGGCCGTCCTGGGGTTTCTGTATGCGGCCACGTCTCTCGGGCTGATATTCTCTTACATGCGCATCCCGACCGGGACGGCGACGACCTTGCACTTCCTCTATCCGGTGCTGGTGGCCTTCATGATGGCCGCGTTCTTTGGGGAGAGGGCTTCGCCTGCGGTTTTGGGGGCGGCGGTTTTGTCCCTTGCGGGCGTCGCGCTCATGACGTTCGGCGGAGGTTTGTTCGACGCTTTCGGGACGGCGTGCGCGCTCGGCACCGTTGCGACCTACGCCCTTTATATTGTAGGCGTGAGGGCGACCGGGGCCGGGAAGATGGATTCCATAGCGCTCACGTTTTACGTCCTGGCCTTCGGGTCTGCCATGTTTGCCGCGTTTGCCGCAGCCTCCGGAGGGGTTGAAGGCATAGGCGACGCTGGGACGTTTTTAAATTTGTTTCTGCTTGCGCTGATACCGACAGTGATTTCGGACTTCACGCTTGTGCTTGCAGTGAAGCGCGCCGGCCCCACGGTGACTGCCGTGTTGGGCTCATTTGAGCCGCTTGCGGCGCTTTTGGCGGGTTTTGTATTTTTCTCCGAGCCGTTGGGCGTTTCCGCAGTCTGCGGCTTTCTTCTGATTGTCTCCGGAGTGATAGCGGTTGTTTTATCGTCGGAAGGCGAGGGAGGCGGACCGCCCCGTTTCTTCCGCCGCCGCCTTTTTTTCCTGCCGCGCAGCATGCGTCCGTTCAGGCGGGGTTTCCGCCATTCAGGCGGGCGCAGGACGGGGACGGAGGGGTAGGGTTTTATTCCGCGGTTTTCCCTTGTCGGGAATATGCCTTAAACTATTTATGGGCATAGCGCATATGCTTTTTTACCGCACAAAAAAAGCGCCCGGAAAGGGGGCGCGAAAATATCGGAAAAAGATGCTGCGGAAAAAAGCGGGCGATGAGGTTCGAACTCACAACCTCGACCTTGGCAAGGTCGCGCTCTGCCAATTGAGCTACGCCCGCAAAGAACAACTGAAATCAATCAATTGAAAGTATCCAAAAGTGCTTGTTTATTTCGATATGTCAAGCTCCAAACTGTAACTTTTTCTGAAATTTTTCGGCGCGGGCATTAGGCCACCCTTTTCTATGAGGTCGGACATGCTGTCGCTCAAAAGCATTTGAAGGAGCGGGCGTATCTTTTTTACGGAATCGGGCCTGTACATCAGGTAAAAATGCATGGTGAGCGGATAGTCGCCGTTTTGGACGTTCTCCGGAGTGGGCTTAAACGCCTCCGCCGCGACCCCGGCAGTCGGGTTTGACACTGCGAGGGGCTTCGTCCCGGGCACTGCGCTTGTTGATATGGCTATTGCGTTGCCGGCTTCCGCCACGACCCTCGCGGCCGCTGCGGAGTCGGCCTTGATTTCGACGCTCTCTGAAAGGTTGGAGTTATTCAGGCACTTGCTCTTGAAAAGCTCGACTGCTATGTTGTCCTTGAGGCCGGTTGAAACGGGCATGATGTTGCGCAGCGAGGCCGCGTTTGTAAATCCGAGCTGGCTCCACGAGTCGGCCCTCTCGCCCTGGTTCCCGAAAATGCGCCTGAGCTGCGGAATGGAAATCGCCTCGACGGGATTCTGGGGGTTTACGAGTATCGCCGCTATCTGGTGGGCGTACGGCACGAGCGTATGATTTTCGGGGAGGGGCTGCCCCTCGGGGATGGCGACGATTGCGATGTCGGCCGAGCCGCCTTTCATCGCCTCAAGCGCGGCGCGCGAGCCTATCATGGAAATATCCACGTCAAGGCGCAGCGTTTCGGCGTTTTTCTTCACCGCTTCGGATATCTTTTCGGCGATGATGTCGCTTCCGGCGAGCCTTATCGTTTCGGCGGGGAGGGCCGATGCCGCGAGTACGGCCGCGGCCGCTGCCGCAAGCCTCATGATGGAGGATATTTTCATGCACCGCATCGTATTTATGTGGAAACTCTCTTCAAGCAAAAACATGAGGGAAGGCCGGCCGACCCCGCGCGTTCAGGCGCGTTCGGGCCGCCGCGCGGATGCCGGGCGCGGCGCCTGCGCATGCGGCTTGCCCATTTGCGGGGCCGTGCAAATCGGCTTTGGGGCGGATTTATCCGCGCGGTTTTGGGTAAAAAGGGGATTGCGGGGCGGGATTTTGCCTTTTTCTCAAAAAAAAGCTTGAAAGATTTTCTGCCGGGGCCATAAATCCATATCTTTTAATTCGGGGCGTAGCTTAGCCTGGTAGAGCGCTACGTTCGGGACGTAGAGGCCGGAGGTTCGAATCCTCTCGCCCCGATTAAAATAAATAAGCAGTGTTTTTTTAACGTCCCTTCGGGGGCTTTTTTTTTGCCCCCTTGCCGGGCGGGGAGCTTGGGCCGGTTTTGCTTTTGCGGGGCGCGCTGCTTGGGGGCGGCGTTTTCAATGCAGAGCTTGCCCGATGCGCTTTCATGTTTCAGAATCCCATCCGCACTGATTTTACTCAAAAGCTTTGGGGAGCCGCCGAAATCCGCCAAAACGGGAAAAGCCTTTGCGGAAGGCCGCTTCTGGCCAATGCGGGCGTTCCGGGGGGCATCGGAGGCCCTTTTTGGGGATGAACTATTGGTGAATGTTATTCAGTTTGACTTGACAAGGGCGGATTTTTCCCGATATGAGCCATCTGCCATGAAACAATTCGCCATATTCCTCGCCGCCCTGTGGGCGCTGTTTTTCAATGCGGAGGCTTTCGGGGGAGAGCCGGCAAAAGATATGAAGCTGCGCCTCCTGGAAAATATGAAAACGATGCCCAACGGCGATGCCGTCATAGCGTTTGGAAAACCGTCGGAAGAGTTGAGGGAAAAATTTTCGGATTTCCCGGTGTCGGTATGCAATATCTGGGCGCGCTACGTGGCGCTTTTGGAGGGGGACCCCGCCCTGGACGAATATCTGAAGGCTCTCTCGAAGGGCGATCCGGAGGATTCAACCAAAAACACTTTCGCCTACCTCAGAAAAAGCGTTAAGGCAAAAATACGGCCTGTCCAGAAGTTCAATCCACAAAAGGCCCTGACCGCGCTCAAAGCCGGAATCCCCGTCGTAATCAGATGCTATGACATAAGCTATTCCGACAAATCCGCAATAAACAGGAGAAGCCGCGCACGGGGCAAACTGGCTTCCGCAGAGGATTTGAAGGCGTTCCTGCGCTCGGAGGGGGAGCTTAAGATAAAAACCGGCGCAGACGGCCAGCATTTTATGGTGCTGTGCGGCTTTAACGAAGCAACCGGGGAGTTTCTTGTCGAATGGCTTCACGGCGTGCCCGACGCCTGGGTTACAAAAGACGAGGCCGCGCAGATATTCAGGGAAATTTACGAAATAAAAATGCCGGATGTAATCTGATTGCCCTTTTTTTCCTTCCGCGCCGCCTGCGTTCGTTCAGGCGTGGTTTCCGTGGTTCAGGCGGGCGCAGGACGGGGACGGAGGGGTAGGGCTTGATTCCGCAGTTTTCCCTTGCATGGAATATGCCTTAAACTCTTTAAGGGCATAGCGCGTGCGCTTTTTTACCGCACAAAAAAAGCGCCCGGAAATGGGGCGCGAAAATATCGGAAAAAGATGCTGCGGAAAAAAGCGGGCGATGAGGTTCGAACTCACAACCTCGACCTTGGCAAGGTCGCGCTCTGCCAATTGAGCTACGCCCGCAAAGAACAACTGAAGTCAATCAATTGAAAGCACCCAAAAGTGCTTGTTTATTTCGATATGTCAAGCTCCAAAACTATGGAGTGGGCGGATTTTTTTCTGCGTGAGGCGTAATCCGCCGTTTTTGGGGGCGCGGCCTTGGAAATTTTAAGGGACTGGCATAGATTAAAAATTCCCCGAAAGAAACGAAAAATCATGCCGCCTTTCGCAGAAGCTTAGGCGGGCCTTCCCTCCCCGCGCATAATTTTATCCCTCTCCAACCTGCAATCTGTTCACTTATCTATGTCTGCCCCAAATAAAATATGAAATTAAAAGGTTTGATTATTACCATTAGTAGGGATAATAATGTCATTAATGAAACTTTTTGCTATTAATCTTGAAACCTATTTCGGCTGGAAATGCATTATGGCAATAACAATAACGTGGTATGCACATGTATAAAAACTGAAACTTGGGGGTGCAGGAACTGCCAACAATGAGGATTTGTCTAAACCGGGAAAACAATATGAATGAGTTTAGTTTTAAAAAGCATAAGGAAAAATTGCTACTAATGGTGTTGGTGCTATTTTGGATTTTTCCGGTTTATGGCGCATATTTAAGCGAAACGGATTCAACGGATGAGATAATCCGTAAATTGAAGGCCGTTGAATATGGGCAACAGTGGGAGTCTGCAATTTTTGAAATACGGCAGATGAATTCAATTGCGTCAAGTGACGCCTTATATGAGCTGCTTGTTAATATGGATAATCCTGGGCCAAATAATGCAATTGCCGGCCGATTGGTCGGAGCATATATCGTAAAAGAGATGTACGCTAAGCGATTTAATTTGCAAAAGGTCCTCTCCTTGCAGAACGGATTGTATAAAAATGCAATCATTTTGGCAATGAAAAGTGTGCCATTAGATGAACATCTTCTGAGGATACTAAAGTCTTTTTCAATAGAAGCGGATGATTGCAGGCACTTAAAATTGATAACGGAAGTTCTAAAAACAGACCGTAATTTTCAAATTGTTAATGAAAAGGCTGAAATAATAAGTAATATACTAAAAACATTTCCATTATGTGAGAATTTTCCAAAAAATCAAGAAGAATTCATACTTTTCAATTCTTATGAGGGTTGGACCATAGGCGGAGTGGAAGCAATGGATTCATTGGAAAATATACTTGAAATCAGGGGGATTGACATCAGTGTTCTGCGTGAGATGCAGAATGCATCATCCGATAACTTCGCGAAAAACTGCATAAACATTCTAATGATGCTGAAGGGGGATAAAAACTCTATAAGCAATGTAAAAGATATTATAAAAGACACTTCAAACGACTTATATATGCGTTATTTTGCTCTTTCTGCGTTTGAAAAGTTTTCTTCAACGAAAGATATTGAGTTTTTGAAACACTTGCTGAACGACACCGGCAAACTTAATCCGTCTGAAGCGCTTAAAGAAAAATGGTCCAAACATATGGAAAACTTGAAAAATTCGCTTGCTCCGAGTGATTTTTCAAAACTGAGTCCAGAATTAAAGGAATATCCCGTTAGAGACAAAGCACAGGAAATATTGCTTAAATATAGGGACTGACATAGATTAGAATGCCCCGAAAGAAACGAAAAATCAGGCCGCGTTTCGCGGAAGTTTAAGCGGGCGTTTCTTCTCCGCGCATAATTTCATCCCCCTCCAGCCTGCATTCTGTTCCCTTGTCTATGTCAGGTCCATTTTTATATGTTTTGCGGGGAAAGTATATTATGGATATTGAAGGAGGGCGCAGATGTCCATTGCGGGGTTTTTTGCGGCAGGATGGCGCAAGCGATGAATATATCCAAGCGAGCGCACGAATATTTTGCATCCGCCTGGCTCTCGGTGGCTTTTGGGGGAGCGGCGCGAGTTTTTTGTGGAAGCAAAAATCGCCGCAGGGGCATGGCCCCCCTCAGGAAACGGAGTTTCGCAGGTGCAGGGGCTTCGCCCTTGGAATGAATGTAGCCAAGCGAGCGCATGAATATTTTGCATCCGCCTGGCTCTCGGCGGCTTTTGGGGGAGCGGCGTGAGTTTTTGCGGAAGCAAAAATCGCCGCAGGGGCATGGCCCCCCTCAGGAAACGGAGTTTCGCAG
>URJJ01000061.1 GCA_900548185.1 uncultured Opitutales bacterium | reverse complement strand
CTTCAAGGGCACTGGCATATCGGCGCGGCTGGGGATAGTCTCGGGCTTTGTAGGCACGTTCTACGCGCTGTGGCTGATATACGCCGCCGGCGTTAACTACCTGCTTATGGAATTCATATTCCTGGCCCTGGGCATACCGGTATTCATCTGGGCGCGCAGGCAGAAGGCCCCGGGCGAAAGGCCGTTTTCCGAAAACGAGGGGATTGCGGCCACCGTGGTCGTCGTCATCGCGCTCTTTGCAGTGGCGCACGCCGCGTATGAAGCCGGATTTTTCCGCTGGCTCGAGGGCGCCGTCTGACGCCCGGACAGCCGGCATAAAACGATTCATAAGCCTATTCGTTGTACGAGAGCTCCCCTTCGGGGGAGCTTTTTTCTGACAAATACGCTTGAAGGGCCCCGCTTATTTTGAAAGCGTCAAATGCGATGAAACGCACCGGGACAACCGCCCTCTTCGCGCCGCTTTCGGCTGCCGCCGCAACAGCCCTCCTCTGCGCCGCGCTGTCCGGGGGGCCGCTTCCATCCCCAAGGCGGCCCGCGCAGCCGCGCTTCATGCCGGCAGAAAACGGCAGGGCGGACCTCGCCGTGGTTGTTCCCAAAAATCCCTCAAAAGCCGAAATCGAGGCGGCCCGCATGATAGCGGAAAACATCGCAAAAAGCGCGCGCTCCGGCCGCGTCAGGATAACCCCGTCTCCGGATGCGTTCAGGGGTTCAAAAAGAATATTCATACTGAAAAATCCGGGCGCCGAAAAGCTTTCCCCGGCCTCCCCCGCCCCGCCCCGCAAGAGCGCGGAAATAGAGATGTCCATAGGCAGGACAGAGGCCAGAATATTTTACAGCGCAAGCCCCCAGGCGGCCGCCGCAGCCTTCCTCGGCATGGCGGGCTTCAGGTTTTTCGCGCCGGGCGAACTCGGGGCCGAACGCCCCAGCGGGACGGAAATAGCGATTCCCGCAGGGCGAAAAACCTCAAAGCCCCTGATGGTCTCCTCCCACATCTATCTGGGCGGCCGCACGCCCGAAGAAGAGCGGCTGCTCCTGCTAAACGGGGAAACCCGCGCCCTCGGCGGCTTCAGCCACAACCTCTCCGGCGTCTTCGACGCGGACGCCTTCAAAATACACCCCGAATTCCGCCCCGCAGCGGACGGCGCCGACGCGAAGCGCGCGCAGCCGAATTTTTCGGCGCCCGGCGCTGCGGAATTTGCGGCGGGGAGGGCGTCGGAATTCTTCGCCAAAAACCCCGGCGCGCCTCTCTTTTCCATTTCCATAAACGACAGCTCAAATTTCGACGCCCGCACCCCGCAGAATCCGCCTCCGCGCGACTTCTTCAGGGGATACCCGTCGTACTCCGACGCATATTTCGCATTCGCATCAGAAACCGCCCGCCTCGCCTCCGCCCGGCATCCGGACAAATTCCTATCAGCCCTCGCATACCGCTCAACGGAGCTGCCTCCGAGCGGAAAGGTCGCCCCCGGCCTGCTGCCCTTCCTCACTTCCGACCGCATGAACTTTTTCGACGGCGCATTCAGGGCAGAAGACGCCGAACTCGCGCGCGCATGGGGCGAAAGCGGCGCAAAAATGTGGGGCATCTACTCCTACATCTACGGGGCCCCCTACGACGTGCCCCGCCCGATAGGGGAGTACGAGTTCGAGGCCGTAAAAACCGGGGCTGAAAACGGCGCTGCGGCATACTTTGCAGAGGCTCTGCCGAGGTGGGGCTACGACGCGGGAAAAATCTGGGTTCTGATGCGCCTTCTAGGGGGGGATGAACGCGGTTTCGGGGAGCTTGAGGGCGAGTTTTATTCGTACTATTACAAGGAGAGCGCGGAGCCCGTCCGGGACTTTTTCAGGGCCGCGAAATCCGCCTGGGCCGCGCGGGGCGAAGAGCCGAGGTGGCTCGGGTTCTACCGCCGCGACACCGTTGCGGAGCTCTTTCCCGAAGCCGTGACAGCGGAAATGGAATGCGCCCTCGCGGCCGCCGAGCGCGCCGCGTCGCACCCTGAAACAGCCCGGCGCGTGTTTGAGCTGAGGCTTGAATTTGAAGTTTCAAAGGCCCTTTCGCGCCATTATTTTGCGCAAAAGGCGGTATTTTCCGCGCCCGAAAGCCGCGACCCCGGTGAGGCCGCAAGGCTCATATCCGAAGCCCGGCGGCGCGAGGCGGAATATTCAACGATGCGGAAGGTTAGGGAGGCGTTTTCGGCCTATCCCGTCCCCAATTTTCCGTGGAAAAAGTCATTCCACCCTGCGGAAGACTCGGCGGCGCTTTCCGCCCTCCCCCGCCTTTCAGAGTCCGGGCGGGCGCGCCTTGCGGAGGCGGTCGGGGCGGAGAGGCTTTCAATTCTTGAAAAATTTTTAAAAGGCTCCCGAACCCTGTTTTTCACGGATTTTTCGGAAGCCCTCCCCGACGCGGGGCGATTTCCAGCCGGATTCTCGTCGCGCCTCTCCCCGGACAGGGGCTGCGTGTTCGGAGTCCTCGCAGACGGAGATGGGAAGGCTTGCGCTGCAATAAAAAATGTCGGGGGCGCGGAATTTTCAAGGGCCGTCCGGGCGTCTCCCGGCGATGTGCTGGGGGCTGAAATGGACGCGGAATTTATGGTGGCCCCATCCTCCGCAGCCTACATATCGCTGGCGTTTGCAGACGCCTCCGGAAAGGTCATCTCAAGGCGGACTGTGTCCCTTCCCCCGTTTGGAAAGCCGAGGCGCGCAAAAATAACTATTGTGGAAAAGGCCCCGCCGGGAACGCGCTTTGCGGCATTCGGCGCCGTGGCTTCGCAGCTCAAGGGGGGGGAATTTGCCAGGGTCCATTCCATGCGCATCTCAAAGGCTGCCGAAGGGTGCCGGGCTGCTGGCCGGGCGAACTCAGAGGCGGAAGGCGCGCGCTGACTGGCACAAGACGTGGCGCGGGCTAACGGCCTGCGCGGGGCCTTAGAATGCGCACCTCGGTTTCAAGCCTTACGCCGAACATGCTGAAAACTTCGGATTTTACCGCCGATATGAGGCAGAGGACGTCTTCGGCAGTCGCCTCGCCTGCATTTTCTATCCAGTTTGCGTGTTTGAAGCTCACGACGGCGCCCCCGACGCGCTTGCCCTTGAGGCCGGCCCGTTCAATATACCATCCGGCGGGAACCCCGCCTGCGGACTTGAATACGCTTCCGGCAGTCCTCCTGTTTTCCGGCTCCCGCGCCCTGCGGGACGAAACCGCCGCCCGCACGGATGCGCGGATTTCTTCTGGGTCGGCGCGCGAAACCGTAGAAAAACGCGCGGAAAGCAGGATGTCCCCGCCCTTCTGCAATGCGCTTGCACGGTGGCCGAAGCCCATGTCGGAGAGTCCGGCTGCCCTGGTTTTGCCTTCGGGCGAAATCAGGGCCGCGCCGCAAAATATGTCGCAAATTTCCCTGCCTTCCGGCCCGCCTGTGCCTGCATTCATAAACACAGCGCCCCCCACGGACCCCGGAATGCCAGCCAGAAACTCGAAACCGGAAAAGCCCGCGTCCGAAACGGCCCCCACAAGGCGCCCCAGCGGAGTTCCCGCGTCGGCCTCCACAAAGCCGTCGCCGAAACGCACGCAGTCCGGCCCCGGCCTCATGCGCAGAACCAGGCCGTCCACACCGCAATCGGGCACAAGGACGTTGGAGCCCGCCCCCAAAACGCACACCGGGACGCGCGACTGCGCGGCCCATGCGAGAAGCGGGGCGACGCCGGACGAGTCGGCCTCGGCAAAATACCGCGCCGGCCCGCCGATTTTCCACGTCGTAAAACCAGCAAGCGGAACATTTTCCCTTATTTCCAGGCCCCCGAATTTTTCCATTTGCCCGAATCAAAGACGCGGGCGCCCCGCTATTCAAGCCTAATTGTCCGCGAAGCAGGCGGCGCGGCATGCGTATTTCCTAAAAAATCCGGAAAGCGCACGCGGAAAGCCGCAATATGCCACTCTCCCCGTTTCGGCAAACGCCCATGCAAATGGAAGCGGGCCGACTGAAAAACGGGTACGCAAAAACCCGCAACCGCAGGGAGGCCGGCCTTTTCAGAACGCCGGGCCAATTCTCCGCGCCGCCCGCAATATCCGTTCCCTAATCTATGCCAGCCCCAAAAGGAGACAAGGCCGTTTCATCGGGGCATGGAATAAGTCCCTGCCAAATTCTATTTATAAACCGCCCCAAGCTTGCGGAGTCTGTCCCGCCCCGTTTTAAGCGCACAATTTGTATCGGCGCGGCAGCCTTTCCCCCACCGGCGCAGACGGAAAAAAAACGCACATGCAAAAAACTCTACTTGCGTATAAAAGCCCTTAACGCGCGGGCAAAAAATGCAAAAAGCGGCGGCCCGCAACCGGACCGCCGCAACTTTCAATTCTCCGACACCGCCTACAACACGGCCTGCGCGGCCGCGAGGCGCGCCACGGGGACGCGGGGGGGCGAGCAGCTCACGTAGTTGAGGCCGATAGAGTTGAAGAAGCGTATTGATTCAGGATCGCCGCCGTGCTCTCCGCAGACGCCTATCTTGAGTTTCGGCTTCACGGAACGCCCCTTCTCAACGCCGATTTTCACAAGCTGGCCGATGCCCTCCTGGTCTATCGACGCAAAGGGGTTCTGCGCGAGAATGTCCAGCTCCTTGTAGCGGCCGAGGAAGCTGCCGCTGTCGTCGCGGCTCATGCCGAGGCCGGTTTGGGTGAGGTCGTTCGTGCCGAACGAGAAGAAGTCGGCGCATTCGGCTATCATGTCGGCCGTGAGGGCGCCCCTGGGGATTTCAATCATGGTGCCAACCATGTACTTTATGGTTACCCCCTTTTCCTTCATGACTTCCGCCGCGACGCGGTGGATTATCTGGACCTGGTACTTCAGCTCCTGCACAAACCCCACGAGCGGAACCATGATTTCCGGCTTAACGTCCACGGGCTTCCTGCCCTTCATCACCTTTGCGGCGGCCTCGAAAATCGCGCGCGCCTGCATTTCCGTGATTTCCGGGTAGGAATTGCCGAGGCGGCAGCCGCGGTGGCCGAGCATCGGGTTCTGCTCTTCGAGCGACTTGCAGCGTTCGGCGACGTATTCCGAGCTCACGCCGAGCTTCTCGGCGAGGGCGTTGCGGGCCGCGCTCTCGTGCGGAAGGAACTCGTGCAGCGGCGGGTCGAGCAGGCGCACGGTAACGGGATGCCCGTCCATGGCCTTGAAGATGCCTTCGAAATCGGCGCGCTGGTATGGCAGCAGCTTTGCCAGGGCTGCCTGGCGTTCGGCGGTATCGGTGGCCAGAATCATCTGGCGCATCGAGTCTATCCTGTCGCCCTCGAAGAACATGTGCTCGGTGCGGCAAAGACCTATGCCCTCGGCCCCGAAAAGGAGCGCCATCCTAGCCTGCGAAGGGCTGTCGGCGTTCGTGCGGATGCCGAGCCTGCGGTGCTTGTCGGCCCACTTCATCACGGTTTCAAAGAGCTGGTAGGTGTAGCTTTTCGCGGGCTTCATCCTGCCGTTTAGAACCCTTACAACCTCGCTGTCGGCGGTCGGGATTTCGCCGAGGAATATCTCGCCGGTCGTGCCGTCTATCGAGATGTATTCGCCCTCCTTTACGACAACGCTGCCGACAGACATGAGGTGCTTTCCGTAATCCACGTGGATGTCGGACGCGCCGCAGACGCAGACCTTGCCCATCTGGCGGGCGACCAGCGCCGCATGGGAGCTCACGCCGCCGCGGGAGGTGAGGATGCCCTCGCTTGCTATCATGCCGCGGAGGTCTTCGGGCGAAGTCTCCTCGCGGCAGAGGATGGTCTTTACGCCCTTGGAATTTTCAAGCTCGGCAGTCGAGGCCGAGAACACGACCTTTCCGGTGGCCGCCCCGGGACCTGCGTTGAGGCCCTTCGCGATGGGCTTTGCCTTCTTTACGGCCGCAGGGTCGAATACGGGGACGAGCAGGCTTGAAATCGACTCTGCCGGAATCTTTTTCAGTGCGGTCTTTTCGTCCATGAGGCGCTCCCTGTTCATTTCGACGGCGATGCGGACGGCCGCGAGGCCCGTGCGCTTGCCGTTTCTGGTCTGAAGCATGTAGAGCTTGTTTTCCTCGATGGTGAACTCAAAGTCCTGCATGTCGCGGAAATGCTTTTCGAGCTTGGAGCGTATGGCCAGGAGCTCCTTGTAGGCTTTCGGCATTTCCTTTGAAAGCATGGAAATCTTGTGCGGGGTGCGCACCCCGGCCACGACGTCTTCGCCCTGGGCGTTTATGAGGTATTCGCCGTAGAAGACGTTTTCCCCGTTTGCGGGGTCGCGCGTAAAGGCCACGCCGGTTGCGGATGTGTCGCCCTTGTTGCCGAACACCATCGTCTGCACATTGACGGCCGTGCCCCATTCGGCGGGGATGCCGTACTTCTGGCGGTAGATTATCGCGCGCTCGTTCATCCATGAATCGAACACCGCTCCAATCGCGCCCCAGAGCTGCTCATACACGTCCTGCGGGAACGAGCGCCCGGCGCGCTCCTCAATCAGGGCCTTGTAGCGCTTCACAAGCTCCTTGAGGTCTTCGACCTTCAAATCGGTGTCGAGCTTTGCCCCGGCCTCCTCCTTGAGGGCTTCCATCACGTCGTGGAACGGGTCGCGCTCCGCCTCGTTGCGCGCCTGCACCCCCATTACGACGTCGCCGTACATCTGGATGAAGCGGCGGTAGCAGTCCCACGCAAAGCGCGGGTTTGAGGTCTTTGCAGCCAGGCCCTCAACGGTGTCGTCGTTCAGGCCGAGGTTCAGGATGGTGTCCATCATGCCGGGCATGGATTCCCGCGCGCCGGAGCGGACGGAGAAAAGGAGGGGGTCAGAAGCGTCCCCGAAAACCTTGCCCATCTGCTTTTCGACGGACGCTACGCCGTCTTTTACGGCCCCGGAAAGGGATGCGGGATACTTCCTGCCGTTGGCGTAAAAATACGCGCAGACTTCAGTGGTGATTGTGAATCCGGGGGGTACGGGAAGGCCGATTCTGGCCATTTCGGCGAGATTTGCGCCCTTGCCTCCGAGGAGGTTACGCATCTTTGCGTCGCCGTCGGTTTTCTTGCCGAACAGGTATGTGTACTTGGCGCCTTTCGCCGCCTTCTGGGATGATTTTCTGGGGGCGGCCGCCCTTTTGGCGGCGGCCTTCTTTGCCGCGGGTTTCTTCGCCGCAGCCTTTGATTTCGCTTTTGCCATATGATTCTACTTCTTTATTGCAAACCAACCGCGCCGGAGGGGAATCCGCCGCGCGCGGAACTGCCTCCCCCAAAAAAGAGCCCCCCGCAAAGCCCCGCGCGAAAATATTCCGCGAAAAGGCGCGAGCGCTGCGGAATCCGGAAAGGGGTCGCCCGAAGCCTGAAACCGCGCGCTATGGCGCAGGGGCGCAGGCTGGGGGTTTTCCGGAAAACGCGCCGCGGCATCGCATATGCGGCGTCTCCCAGGCGGCGCCGATTCCTTCCGTGCGGCACCCCTTTGGGCGCGGAGCCGGGCGGAAGGAATCGGGACGGCGCAGACGTGGCGTCCGCAGCCGCGACGGGGGGAAGAGAGGGCCTTTTCTAAACATGCAAAAAAGCTAAAAAGCCTGCGAACCCCGGCCCGCTAAAAGAGAATCTATGGCCCCTTCAAATGGGGGATTTCCATGCCAAACATCACAAGCGCGCGGGCGAGGCTTGTCAAACGTTTTCCTGCATTCTAACAAAATTTTAGCATCTGGTACAAATTGGGAAATGAAATTTTGCGCGGCGAAGGAAACCCCTCCGGGCCTGCCGCAAAACGCCGCGAGCTTTTTCGCCTCTTTCGGGAGATTGCAATCGGCGCGCGCCCAGAATTTTACCGCCCTTTGCACGGGAGAAAAAACACAAACGCAGGCCGCAAGCCATGCCGCGCCTGAAGCGCCGGACGAAAATCCGGCCCCCTTCCCTACTCCGGCTGTGAAGCCGAGCGGGCCCCGCTTATTTTTATGCAGAACACGCTGCCGCCGCCGGGAGCCTGCGCAAGCCATGCCGCGCCGCCGTGCATTATCGCCACATGCTTTACTATGGCAAGCCCAAGCCCGGTTCCGCCCATCGACCGCGAGCGGCCCTTGTCTATCCTGTAAAAGCGCTCGAAGACCATCGAGGCGTGCTCCGGCGAGATTCCGGGCCCCTCGTCTGCCACCGATATGACTATCCACCCGCCGTCCCTCTTTGCAGAAATCTTCACGGACGTGTTTTCGAGGGCGTACTTCGCCGCATTCCCGACAAGGTTTGCGACGGCGGTTACAAGCAGCGCCGCATGAGCGGACGCGACAAGGTCCGGATCGCACGAAAGCTCGAAGCTTATGCCGCGCTCCGCCGCCCGCGCTTCGTGCATTCCGGCCGCCTCCTGGAGGACCTGGCATATGCGCACCTCCGAGAAATATTTGCGCTCCCTCTCGGGGTCTATTTCCATGCGGGAGAGCAGGAGCATGTCGTCGATTATGGAGTTCATGCGGTCCGCCTCCTTTTCGATTATCCCGAAGAAGCGCAGCTTGTCGGAATCCGACTCCATTTCGCGCAGAGTCTCCACAAACCCCTTGACTGACGTTATCGGGGTTTTCAGCTCGTGCGACACCCCGGCAACGAAGTTCTTGCGCATGCGCTCAAGCCTCTTTATATCGCTTATGTCGTGCAGCACGAATATCGCCCGCCTCTCGTGACCGTCAAGGACGGTTCCGGTAAAGTCTATGTCCATTCCGCCCTGCACAGAAAGCTCGGCCTGGGCCGAACACCTGCCCGAGGCGAACGTCTCGTCAATCAGCGCCATGAGACGGCTGTCGCGCACAAGCTCGCCTATCCTGCGCCCGGAAGCCGACCCCGGCCCCGCGCCGAACATGCGCTCGGCGGCCCCGTTTATGAATATTATGGAGCCGTCCGAAGAGCAGACGAACACGCACTCGCGCATTGCGGCGAAAGTTTCCGAAAGGATTTCAGTGCGGAAGCTCAGCTTGGAAATCTCATCCTTCAGGCGGAGCGCCATGCTCTGCATCCCCCGCCCGAGAAGGTCGAGCTCCGGAATGTCGCTGGACGGCAGCCTGTGGTCGAAATTCCCCTTGGAATACTCGAGCGCACCCTCGCGCAGCGCCTCGACCGGCACGCTCACGCCCCTGGCGATGCGGTAGGCGGCAGCGCCCGCTATGGCAAGCGCAAGCGCGTACAGACCAAGGGCGATGTAAAGGAAGTTCTCCTTGACTTTCTCAATCCTGTCCAGGGGCATCGCAAGCCTTATGAGATAGTGCAGCCGCCCGGACTTGTCCCTCTCCGGAACGCACACATACATCATGTGCGCCCCAAGGGTCTTTGAAAAGCGTTTCGATACGGCCGGCTCCAAAGTCTTTACGGCCTCGGAAACCTCGGGGCGCCCCGCGTGGTTTTCCATCTGCCCCTCGTCGCCGCCGCTATCCAAAAGCATCTTTCCCTCGGGGGAGATTATGCTTATCCTTATCGTCGAATTTTTGGAAAATTCGTCGCACAACCCCCTGAAGGCGGCCATGTCGGGAAACTCCCCGCGCCCCGCCCCCTGCGCTATAAGCTCCGCCGAATTTACGAGCGACTCCCTCATCTGCGAGTCGTAAAGAGCCGTCATGACGCTCAACATAAAAGCCAAAACGACACTCAGCACCAAAAAGCCCGTAAGCATTACATAGAGGAAAACCCTCCTGAAAATTTTTGATCCGCCTTTGAATACGCTCATTTCAATAATCCTTAATCCGCATCAAAATCCAACCAGTGAACCGGATTGTCAATCCCCTCCTTCCTCCCTAACAAACATTTAACAAGGGGCAAAGCCCCTTGACCTGGGGATGCTTCCGCATCCCGAGAGGGCCGAGCCCCCTACGGAGGCATTTTGCAAAAGCAAAATACTACCTCCTCCCCCCAATGGGAGAAAGCGACCGTTATTCAATATCCCAACCTAAAAGAATAATCCTAACCGTAAAAAGGGCAAAGCCCCTTGACCTGGGGATGCTTCCGCATCCCGAGAGGGCCGAGCCCACTGCGGAAGGATTTTTAAAAAGCAAAATACCGCCTCCTCACCCCAGTGGGAGAAAGCGACCGTTATTCAATATCCCAACCTAAAAGAACAATCCTAACCGTAAAAAGGGCAAAGCCCCTTGACCTGGGGATGCTTCCGCATCCC
>URJJ01000060.1 GCA_900548185.1 uncultured Opitutales bacterium | reverse complement strand
GTCTTGGGGGCCTTTTGGGGAATTGGTTTGCGCCAAAGTGGAGGGCTTTCGGGGCGGGCATCTGCGGGGCGGCATTTTGCGCTCTTGCGTCCATTTTTGCCGCCATTTTCCCGCGTAAAGCCCCGCTTTTTGCGTTGCCGCACGCTTCCGGAGCATTGGCCGCCCGGAGGTTCCCGGGGCGGCAAGGGCAAAAAAAGGCGCGCACTTTTGTGCGCGCCGCAGAGGGATTTCCGGGGCATTATCCGAATATGTTCCAGTAGAGGAAACATTCGTAAACGAACCACGCTCCGAACAGGGCGAGGATTAGAAGCAGGAGTCTCTTTACGGACTTGCCGGTTTCGCCCGGTATGTCAAAGCGGTCGAAACGGGTCTGGCTGAAGGTCTTGCGCCGCGTCATGGGGTTAATCATGTGCGGCGGTATCACGTCCTTTTTTACGAAAATCTCTCTTTTTCTGCGGAACATTTCGGGCGGTCGGCTACCATTTTATAAAGTGCGGCCTTGCGATTTCGTCTATGCGCGCCATGTCTTCCGGGGAGATTTCCGGCGAGAGGGCGCACTTGGCGGAGTCCTCAATCTGCTCGGGCCTGCTGGCCCCGATTATCACGCTTGCGACCTTCCTGCGCTGGAGGAGCCACTTGAGGGCCATGCGCGGGAGCGTTTCGCCGCGGGCGCGCGCCATTTCGTCCAGTTTGCGCACGGCGTCGATTCTTGGCTTTATTATGCCTTCGTTGAGCCAGGGGTTGCCGGAATCCACCGCAGCGCGCGAGTCCGAGGGAATGCCGCCGAGATACTTGCCAGAGAGCAGCCCCTGTTCGAGCGGGGAGTAGCAGACAAGGCTCATCCCGGGCGTGTCCTGCGCGCCGGAGGACTCTATCCTGCGGTCGAAGATGTTGTACCTCACCTGGTTTGCGATGAGGGGAACCCTGCGCGAGTGGGCGATTTCAAACGCCTTCTGGGCCCAGACCCCGGAGTAGTTGGAGACGGCCAAGTACAGGATTTTGCCCTGGTGGACCGCGTCGCAGAGCGCGTCTATCGTCTCCTCCAGCGGCGTTTCGGGGTCGAAGCGGTGGGAATAGAATATGTCGAAATAGTCGAGCCCGGTTTTTTTGAGGCTGCGGTCGAGGCTTGCGATGACGCTCTTTTTGGAGCCCCATTCGCCGTAGGGGCCTTCGATGTCGCGGTAGCCGGCTTTTGAGGTTACTATGATTTGGTCGCGGTAGGCGGCCATGTGGTTTCTGAAAATCTCGCCCGCCACGAATTCGGCGGTTGAATTGCAGTAGTTGTTGGCGATGTCAAACGTTGTGATTCCGCAGTCGAAGGCTTTGAACACCATGCGCTTGCAGTTTTCAAAGTCGGCGTTTCTGCCGAAGTTGTACCACATGCCAAGCTGCACGGCGGGAAGCTTGAGGCCGCTTGTACCGGCGCGGTTGTATGTCATTTTTTCGTATCTGGAAGGGTCGGCGATGTAATCCATATGGAACTCTTATTTCACCGTGCGGGCGCCTTTACAATATATTTTTTTGGGCGGCGCGCGTTTGGGGCGCGGGGCCCGGCCAATTATGGCTTTACAAGCGGCGGGGGCGCTTTATAAATTCCCGCAAACAAAAACACGCTTAATTTTACGGAAAGATTCGATATGAAATTTTTAAAGACCGCGCTTTGCATGTGCGCGCTTTGGGCGGCCCTGGCCTCTGCGGCGCAGGAGGGCGTGCGGGAATTCGGCCTGTGGGACGGCGTGAAAATGCCGGGGAAGTCGGCCGGCGGGGAGAAGTCTTCAGGCGAGAGGGGAAAACCCAACGAGGGTTTCCAGAGAGTCTCAACCCCGACGCTGCGCTTTTACAAGGCCGACTCGGCCGACCCCGTCGCAGCCGTCATAATATGCCCCGGCGGCGGCTACGGCCATCTGGCTTACGGCAAGGAGGGCACTGCGATAGCGGAGTTTCTGTCCGGGGCCGGGGTGAGCTGCTTTGTCCTGAAATACCGCATACCCGGCGACAGGGACGCCGCCTTTCAGGACGCCCAGCGGGCGGTGAGGCTCGTCAGGAAAAACGCAGAAAAGTGGAACATAGATCCGGACAAGGTGGGCATCATGGGCTTTTCCGCAGGGGGGCACCTGTCTGCCAGGGTCTCCACCAATTTTGACGCGCCCTCCTACGAGCCTCTGGACGCCGCCGACTCCCTCTCCGCCAGGCCCAACTTCACAGTCCTGATATACCCCGCCTACCTCGCCGACTCGCGGACGCTCGCGCTGTCTCCGGAAATCAGGGTGACCAAGGGCGCGCCGCGCGCCTTCATCGTCCAGACCATGGACGACACCGCCTACGAGGCCAGCTCCGTGGGGTATTTTCTCGCGCTCCGCCGCGAGGGCGTCCCGGCGGACTTCCACATGTTTGAAAAGGGCGGGCACGGCTACGGCCTGAACCATCGCGCCATGCCGGTCGCAGCCTGGGGCGAAATGCTCCGCTCGTGGCTCAAGTTCAACGGATACGCCCGCTAGGGCCGGCGATTTTTTCCAACACCGCAATACGAAAAAAACCAGATGCTAAAGACTGTTTTATATATGGCCGTCGCCTCCGTGTGCGCGGCGCTTGCCATGATGCTGTTTTTCAACCTCCGCACCATTGGCGGAATGAAGCCCCCGAAGCCGGTTGGCCACATGGACCGCGCAATCCCGATGAAATCGGGGAAGTGGATCGGGCGGGATATGCCGCTGGGGCCGACTGAGGAGGTTGCGAGGGCTTCGGAGAACATATTGTCTGTCAACGAGTACCTCTCCCGCAGGTACGTCTCGCCGGACGGCGGGGAGTTCACCCTTTACATATCCTATTGGGCAGAGGGCAAGGAGCCTGTGTCCAGGGCGTCAACCCACCTCCCCGACAACTGCTGGGTCGAGGGCGGATGGACGAACCTTCCCGACTTCAAGGTGAACGGACGCGTCATAGAGGCTCCTGGGGGGAAGTTCTTTCCCGGAAACACGCGCAAGTTCGAGATAAGGTCGAATTCCGGAGAGTCGGTCCGCAGGGAGGTGATTTACTGGTACGTGGTCGATGGAAAGGGGTACGATTACGGAGTGGGGGATACGCGCATCCCGAGCGCCGTGCGCTATGTCGAAAACATGTTCAGGCAGGGTATGGAGGGAATCCCGGAACAGTATTTCATAAGGATAGACTCCTCCGCCCCCATAGATTCCATAATCTCCGACCCCGACGTGGCCCCGATACTGGAGGCCCTCGGCTCGCTCGTTTTGTTTGACCGTTCAGCCGGGGAGGGGCAGGCGAAATGATTCCCGAATCCCTCAAAAAATATGCGTTCTTCCGCCTTCCCCCCGCCGCAGTGGGCCTGGCGTTTTGCGCGCTTTTTATGATGTGCATCCTGTTCGTGCCCCTGTCCCGCATATGGATGACGCGCCAGGATTACTTCTTCGGGTTTTTCATGCCGATATTTGCCATATATGTGCTTTACGACCGCTTCGGGCGCATATCGTCGTACTTCGGCGCCGCGTCGCCGGAGCAGGTGCGCTACGGCCTGCTTGAAAAGGCGGTGTCGGCGTTTTTTATGGCGATGTTCGCGTGCGGAATGCTCACTTTTCTGATGGGCGTATTCTTTTTTGCCGTGTCCGGAAATTTCGGCGCTCCGGCGTTCATCGCGACTTTCGGGTTTTCCTTCGCCGTGTTTGCGATGGCTTTCTTCGCCTCCCAGAACGGTGCGGACGGGCGCCTCAAGCCGATGTCTGAGAGGATTTCATTCACGGGGCTCTTTCTTTTTTCCTCGTTTGCGTGGCTCGTTTCCGCGCCGCTTTTCGACAGCGTGGAGCGCAAGATAAGCCTCTTTCTTTTGAGCTATGTGGCGGAAATCGTATATTTTTTCATGGACAGCCTCGGATACGTGGTGACCCTGAGGGCCAACGTGCTGGAGTTTCCAAACGGCTCAGTCGGCGTGGCGGACGCATGCAGCGGCATAAGGAGCCTGACGGCCTGCCTCTTTGCGGGGACTTTTCTGGCGGCGGTGTTTCTTAACAAATTCTGGAAGAAGGCGGCGCTCGTGGCGCTTTCCATGGTCTTTGCCTTTATAAACAACATAATAAGGGCCATGTTCCTGTCGTTTTGGGCCTACCACAACGGCCCTGAGTCCATAAGCGGCTCCGTGCACGACATGGCAGGATACTTCGTCATGGGAATGACAATAGTCTGCCTTCTGGCCCTCCTGCCGCTCTTCCAGCTCAATCCCGTCCCCAAGGAGTTCCGCAATCCGGACGGCAGCTACCGCGGCTATGACGACGAGCCGCCAGACGGCGGGGAAGGGGGCCGGGGCTAAGCTCCGGAGCGCGCCCTTTCCGCGCGCCGCGCCCGCTTTGGCGGGATTTTTTGCGGCTCGTGCCGGGGGCTAACGCCTGACGGCCTCCGCGAGTTCGGATACGAATTTTCCGGCGGCTTCGAGGGCGGCATCCTCGCCTTTGGCGGCGTGGGTTTCGTGTATGAGGCTCACAAGCCTGCTTCCCACTATCACGGCGTCGGCGTTCGCCGCCGCAGCGTGCGCGCTTTCAAAATTCGATATGCCAAATCCGGCGCCCACCGGGAGCTTCGACGCCGCGCGCACCTGGGCGAGCCTTTCTGCAAAGCCGTCCGGGAGCCTGTCGCGCACGCCGGTCACGCCGGACACTGTCACGTAGTAGAGGAATCCCGAACCTGCCTCGGAAATTTCCCTTATCCGCGCGGGGGGCGTGGTTGGGGCCGCGAGCGGGATGAAGTCCATGCCGTTTGCCTTGAGGGCGGGGAGCGCTTCGCCCATCTCCTCGAGGGGGAGGTCTGCGATGAGCCACGCGTCGGCCCCCGCCTCGCGGCTCATGCGGGCCGCCTTTTCGATTCCCAGCCTGAAAAACACGTTCATGTATCCGAAGAGCACAATCGGGGTTTTTACCCCGTTTTTGCGCAGGCGGGCCACCATGCCGATGACCTTCTCAAGGTTCGCCCCGGCCGCAATGGCGCGCTGGCTGGCCGCCTGTATGACCGGGCCGTCCGCCATGGGGTCTGAAAAGGGCACGCCCAGCTCGATTATGTCGGCCCCGCAGGAGCTTATGCGCCCGACCAGCCTTTCGGTAAACTCCATCGACGGGTCGCCGCATGTTATAAATAGCGCGAGGGCCGCGCGGTTTTCGGATTTCGCCTTCCTGAAAATTTCGCTTATCATTTCCGTTTCCCGAGATATTCCATTACAGAGTCCATGTCCTTGTCGCCGCGCCCCGAAAGGCAGACGATTATGTTTTCGCCCCTGGGGCGACGCTTTGCGCTCCTGATTGCCTGCGCCACAGCGTGGGACGATTCGAGCGCGGGGATTATCCCCTCCAGCCTGCAAAGCGTCCGGAATGCCTCCACCGCCTCGTCGTCGTTTACGACTTCGTATGACGCCCGCCCGGTGTCGCGCAGGTGCGCGTGCTCGGGGCCCACCCCGGGGTAGTCGAGGCCGGCCGATACCGAGTGGGTGTTTTTTATCTGCCCGGACGCGTCCTGGAGGAGGTATGTCTTGTTGCCGTGGAGCACGCCGACTTCGCCCGCATTGAGGCTCGCCGCGTGCATGCCGCTTTCAATACCGCTTCCGCCCGCCTCGGCGCCCGTGAGGGCCACGCCCGCGTCGTCCAGAAACGCGCTGAAAAGCCCTATCGCGTTGGAGCCGCCGCCGACGCAGGCGACCACTTCGTCCGGCAGTGAGCCGAACGCCTCAAGGGCTTGCGCGCGCGCTTCGCGGCCTATCACCGACTGGAATTTTTTGACCATTTCCGGATACGGGTGTGGGCCTGCAGCCGTCCCTATCACGTAGAATGTGTTTTCCACTGTCGCCACCCAGTTTCTGAGGGCCTCGTTCATGGCGTCCTTCAGCGTGGCGGTTCCGGTTGAGATGGGCACGAGGCGCGCGCCGAGCATTTCCATGCGCTCCACGTTGGGCGCCTGGCGGCGGATGTCTTCGCTTCCCATGAACACGTCGCATTCAAAGCCCAGCAGGGCGGCCGCCGTGGCCGTCGCCACCCCGTGCATTCCGGCCCCGGTTTCGGCTATGAGGCGCGTCTTTCCCATGCGCTTTGCAAGCAGGGCCTGGCCGAGGGCGTTGTTTATCTTGTGGGCGCCCGTGTGGTTTAAGTCTTCGCGCTTGAGCCATATGTTGGCCCCTCCGCAGCTTTCGGTGAGCCGCTTTGCAAAGTAGAGCGGCGAGGGCCTGCCCACATAGTTTTTGAGAAGGTATGAAAACTCCCCGTTGAAGTCATCGTCGGAGCACGCCTGGCGGAAGACCCTTTCCAGCTCGTGCAGCGCCGGGACCAGGGTCTCGGCCACGTAGCATCCGCCGTAGATTCCGTAGCGTCCGCGATTTTTTAACTTGTTTGCCTCTTCCATGAATTTTTCTATTTTTGAAATTGATTTCACCCCGGGGCGGGATTCGAGTGCGCTGTTTGCGTCCACCCCCCACGGGTTCGCCGCAAGCGCGGCCTCCATTACGTTCTCGGCGGAGATTCCCCCCGCAAGGATTACGGGGCAAAGCCCGGCCAGCCTGCGCGCGAGGCCCCAGTCGGCGCGTTTGCCGGATCCCCCGCGCAGGGGGCCCGACGTAGCGTCCGCCACTATCCTGTCGGCGGGGAACGCTGCGGCGGCTTCGACGTCGGCCTGCGACTCAAGCCACGCCGCCTTCCAGACTTCGGGCGCGAACTTTTTGCATTCGAGCGCGAAAGCGGCATCCTCCGAACCGTGGAGCTGGACTGCGAAAAGCCCGCAGGCTTCGGAGGCCCTGCGCACGAATTCCAGGTCCTGGTCCAGAAACACCCCGACGGGCTTTGCCGAGGAGAGCGCGGAGGCGATTTCGGCCGCCTCGCCAATTTCGAGCCTGCGCGGGCTTTCTTTTGCAAAGATGAGGCCCGCGAAGTCCGCCCCGCGCCTTTCGGCCGCCAGCGCGGCTTCGGCCGAGGTTATGCCGCATATCTTGACCTTCATTTTCCGCCGAGCATCCTTTCGAGCTTTTTTGCGGGGTTTTTCGCGGACATGAGCGCGGTTCCGACGAGGGCCGCATGGGCGCCGCACTCTGCGGCCCTCTCCAGTGCCTCCCGCGTTTCCATGCCGGATTCCGCCACGGCCCTCGCCCCTTCCGGAATTTTTGAAAGCAGGCTTTCAAAAAGCGAGAAGTCGAATACAAAGGTCTTCAGGTTGCGCGAATTCACCCCTATGATTTCAGCGCCGCATTCGAGCGCGCACTCTAGCTCGCCCTCGGTGTGGGTTTCGACGAGCGCGTCGAGGCCCAGCGACTTTGCGAATCGGGCCAGCCTTTCAAGCTCCGTTTTTTTAAGCATCGCCGCAATCAGAAGCGCCGCGGATGCGCCGAGCGCCCTTGCCTGGAGGAGCTGGTATTCGCAGTAGATGAAGTCCTTGCGAAGCACCGGAATTTTTACGAGGGAGGCCGCCTGCGACAGGCACTCCGGCCCCCCCATGAAAAACTCCCTCTCAGTCAGCACAGAAAGCGCCGAGGCTCCTGCGGACTCAAGGGCGGGCGCCAGCTCTTCCGGCCGGAAATCGGCGCGTATCAGCCCCATTGACGGCGACGCCTTCTTCAGCTCCGCTATGACAGCCGGGATTCCGCCGGAGGGGGCCAGGGCGTCCCTGAAACTCGGAGGTTTTGGCGCAGCCAGGGCCGCGCGCTCGACTTCTGCTGCGGGAACGGCGAGCATTTCCGCCTCAGTTTCGATGCGCTTTTTTGCCAGTATCTTGCCGAGAATTCCGTTCATACTTCCCTTGAAAATTTTATGAGGGTTTCGAGCTTTCCGAGGGCGCGCCCGGATTCCAGCGAATCCTTCGCCATTGAGAACGCCTCTTTGAAGCCGTCGGCAAGGCCGGCGGATATTATCCCGGCTGCGGCGTTTAAAAGGCATATGTCGCGCGCGGAGGTGGCGTCCTCGTTTCGGAGAATCGAGAGGAGTTTGCGGGCGTTTTCAGCCGGGCTTCCGCCGCGCAGGTCTTCAAAAGACCCGCATTCGCCCAGCACGGACTCCGGGCGGAACTCGTACGTCCTTATCTCGCCGTTTCTAAGCTCGCTTATCCGGGTCGGGCCGCAGACGGTGATTTCGTCCATGCCGTCGTCGCCGTGGACCACCAGGGCGCGCCTGGAGCCAAGCTCGCGGAGGGCGCGGGCGAAAAGCTCCGTCAGCCTTGCGTCGAACACCCCGAGCACCTGGCCGGATGCGCCGGCCGGGTTTACGAGCGGGCCCAGCATGTTGAAGACCGTGCGGAAGCCGAGGAGCCTCCTCACGGGCATTGCGTGCCTCCACGCCGGATGCATTCGCGGCGCGAAAAGGAAGGCTATCCCGTTTTCCTGGAGGCAGTGCTCCATGACGGCCGGGGACGCCTCAACGTTGAAGCCGAGTTCGGAAAGCACGTCCGCCGAGCCGCACCTGCCCGAGACCGCCCTCCCGCCGTGCTTTGCCACGCACGCCCCGGCCCCGCTTGCGATGAAGGCCGAAGTCGTCGATATGTTGAAGGTGTCCAGGCCGTCCCCCCCCGTGCCGCACGTGTCGATGGGCGCGCGGCCGCCCGCGCTTATGAATTCCGCGCGCTTCCTGAGGATGGACACGGCCCCGACCAGCTCGTCCATTGTCGCCCCCTTCATTTTCAGCGCGACCAGAAAGGCGGCTATCGCGGCTTCCGGGGCGGCGCCCGACATTATTTCGTCGAACACTTCCGCGGCCTCCTCGCGGGTCAGGTTTTCTCGCGCCTCGCTTATCTTTCTTGCAGCGTCAACCGTTTTCATTTCTGCTGCGCGCCGGCGGCCGCCTCCCCGATGAAGTTTGCAATCATGCGCTTCCCCCCGGAGGTCATTATTGATTCCGGGTGGAACTGGACCCCTTCCAGCGGGAAGTCCCTGTGGCGGATGCCCATTATTTCGCCGTCCTCCGCCTCCGCCGTTATTTCAAAGCATGGCGGAAGCGACGTGCGGTCGGCCGCGAGCGAATGGTAGCGGACCACCGCAACGGGGGAGGGCAGGCCCCTGAAAACCCCCGTGGAATTGTGGGTTATCCGCGAAACCTTTCCGTGCATCACGCGGCGGGCGCGGACTATCCTGCCGCCCATGGCCTGCGCTATCGACTGCATGCCGAGGCACACGCCGAGGATTGGTATCCTGCCCGCGAAGCGCCTGACGGCCTCCATGCAGATTCCCGCGTTTTCCGGGCTGCTGGGCCCTGGCGAAAGGATTATGGCCTCTGGCGCCAGCGCCTCTATTTCCTCGCACGAGATTTCGTCGTTGCGCGCCACCTTCACGGGGCGCCCGAGGGTTTCCACGCAGTGGACTAGGTTGTATGAGAAGGAGTCGTAGTTGTCTATTAGAAGTATCATGTCCGTCGTTTTTTCAGAGCGAGTCGGTGTCGAGTTCGAGGCGTCCGGCGGACTCTATCGCGCGCGCTACGGCGCGGGATTTCGCCCGGGTCTCCTCGTATTCCGTTTCGGGGTCGGAGTCGTGAACTATCCCGGCCCCGGCGCGGACGGACAGCATTCCGTCGCGTATCTGGAGGGTTCTTATGGTTATTGCCATGTCCATCGAGCCGTTGTAGCCGACGTATCCGGCGGCTCCGCCGTACGGCCCGCGCCGCGAGCTCTCAAGCTCGTTTATTATCTGCATGGCCCGGATTTTCGGGGCTCCGGAGAGCGTCCCGGCCGGGAAGGTCGCCGCGAGCGCGTCGAAGGCGTCAACGCCCTTTTTGGCTTCGCCCGTCACGCGCGAAACGAGGTGCATGACGTGCGAGTAGCGCTGGATTGACATGAATTCGCCCACCTGCACGCTCCCGGGCTCGCAGAACCTTGAAATGTCGTTGCGGCCGAGGTCCACGAGCATCAGGTGTTCGGCGCGCTCCTTCTCGTCGGAGAGGAGCTCGTCGGCGAGGCGCATGTCTTCTGCTTCGTCCGCGCCCCGCCTGCGGGTTCCCGCAATGGGGCTTACGTACGCCTTGCCCCCGCCGAACCTCACGAGCGTTTCGGGGGAGGAGCCTACGAGGCAGTTCCTGCCGCTTTTTATGCAGAACATGTATGGCGACGGATTTATGAAGCGCAGCGCCCGGTAGGCTGAAATCGGGTCAACCCGGGCGTCGCTTGAAAATTCCTGGGAGAGCACCACCTGTATTATCTCGCCGTCTCTTATGTATTCCTTGGCCCTTTCTACCATGGCGACGAAGTCCTCGCGCGGCATGTCGGACTTCATCCTTATGGGCTGGGGGGCGGGCCGGGGCCTGTCTCTTATACACATCTCCGAGCCCACGAGACCCTAAGACATCTCGTA
>URJJ01000059.1 GCA_900548185.1 uncultured Opitutales bacterium | reverse complement strand
AATCCTAACCGTAAAAAGGGCAAAGCCCCTTGACCTGGGGATGCTTCCGCATCCCGAGAGGGCCGAGCCCACTGCGGAAGGATTTTTAAAAAGCAAAATACCGCCTCCTCACCCCAGTGGGAGAAAGCGACCGTTATTCAATATCCCAACCTAAAAGAACAATCCTAACCGTAAAAAGGGCAAAGCCCCTTGCCCCGAGGATGCTTCCGCATCCCGAGGGGGACAAGCCCACTGCGGAAGGATTTTCAAAAAGCAAAATACCGCCTCCTCCCCCCAGCGGTAAAACCGGCAAAAACGGCCCCAAAAAAGCCCGCCATGCGCCGCATTCGCGATTTTAAATATCATGACAGCATAAAGTCGGGGGACTTTCCGCCGCGCCGCACGAAGCGCAAAGCGCGCATAAAAACGGGCTGCCCATGCGAAAATCCCCGCCCCGCGCCGCGCCGCACATCGCGGCTCAAAAGACGCTCACCAGCGTTCGCTATGGATTTTTTCCGGCTCAAAACGCCCCTTTGCCTCTCCCTGTTCTGCCAGGGGACTGCCGACGGCAATCAGGCAGAACGGGGCGACATTTTCCGGGAGGGACAAGAGTTTCGAGAAAGCGGCCATCCTTTCCTTGTCGGGATAAACGCCGCACCAGCATGCGCCCAAACCAAAATTGCGCGCCGCAAGGAGGATGTTTTCGGAGGCTGCGGCGCAGTCGACCATCCAGTATCCCGCTCCGTCCGGAGTCCTGTACTGTTTGTCAAGGTCGGCGCACACAACTATTCCAAGTCCGGCATCCGGCAGAAATTTGCAATAGGGGTGTATGCGGGCTATTTCCACGAGCATTTCAGGCTCGGAAACTGCGAGGAATTCCCACGGCCTGCGGTTGTGCGCGGACGGCGCATACATGGCGCATTTCAAAAGCCTGTCGGCATCCGAGGCCGCCGGCTTTTTCTCCGGGTCGAACCGCCGCACGGAGCGGCGCGTCATCACAACATCCATAAAATCCATTGCACGTCCTTTTTTTAGATTGAAAGTTTCCGGGCATACGGCGCCATCCGCCGCTGCAAGGCGAAAAATTCCGGAAAACATCCGCTTATGTTGGCGGTAGCCCTGGGAAATTTAAAGCATATTTTTAAGCCTCCCTCCCCTTTCCGCCGCCTAACGGAAAAAGCCTCCAATATTATGCTTGCAAGGCCGGGATTTTTTTGAGGGAATGCAAAACAAGGTCGGGCCCCATGCAACGGCTGTCCGCGCGAACCCCGCCAGGTCGGGAACGAAGCAACGGCAGTGACGGACTCCGTGTGCCGTGGGTAGCCTGGCCCCTTTTTTATCCGCCTTCCGGCGGATTTTTTTTTGCGGCGAGCCAGCCGTCCATAGCAGCTTGTTTGAAATGCGCGAAGATGAAAAGCCGCTGGAAGCGCCGCTTTGAAGACAAACTGCGACTGTTTTTCACAGCGTTTTGATTATTAAAATATGCGGCGGCCCAGTGGATGGCATAGCGAAGGGCCCGGATTTCGGGTTCTCAAATGGGATTTTACCCTCAGAGCAAAAGCCCGCCCAACCTGCCGCAAAACGCCGCCAGTATTTCCGCCCTTTCCTGGCATTCCAATCCATGCCTGCCCCGCACGAAATTCCGGCCGGGCTGAAAGGCGGCGTTCCTCTCCCGAAGAAGGAATCTCATTTTCAAGCCGCAGCTATACCGCCCACTCTTTCCGTTGGCGCCGCACCATCATTTTATCCTGAAGCAAATCCCCCGCGGTTTCCGTCTCGGGGTTCCAATGCACTGGCCTGCCGCTCCTTGCGGCGACATCGCAAAGATGCGAAATTGTATCGCTGCGGATTGCGGCCTCGCAATTTGAAATCGGCATCTCGCGGGTTTTGCAGCAATTCAAGAAATTTGCGCTATGGTCGTGCGACTTTTTGTCGAGGCTTGCCGCCCTCCAGTCGCCGGGGCGCAATTCAATGCCTTCAAGCCTTGAATCCGAGCACTTAAAATATCCCCTGTCGGCCGCAATCCAACCTTCATCGCCGACAAAGACGACTTGCGGCAGGGGATATTCCGCAGAAACGGCGTTGAATATTTCGGGATACTCCATTTTCAAAACGGAGACGTTCGAGTCCGACACAAAGCAAACGTCTGTTCCGTTGTCGTATTTCATCCTGAAATTCCAGTCATAGAGGGTGTCGAATAGCCCCCTTGACATTATCAGGCCCTCCCCTTCGACATAGGCCGGGCCTGAGCCGTCCCGCCCCAGCCCGAACTGCATCAAATCCAACGGATGCGCGCCCCAGCCTGCGACAAACCCCAAAGCGTAATCGTATATGAACCATCCGCCCGCCTGCGAAACCCTGTCATCTGAATACGGGGCAAGCGGAGCCACGCCGAGCCACTGGTCGTAGTCGAAGCCCTTGGGAACGGCCCGTTCCGCAAAAGGCTTCTGGAAAGGTTCGCCGCCGGGGCATCTTAAAAGCACTTTTTCGACATTTCCTATATACCCGTTTCTGACCAGCTCCACGGGGCGCTGCATCGCATATCCCGAGCGCTGCTGGGTTCCGTATTGGAACACGACTTTGTTTTCCGCAACCGCCATGCGCAATCTTTTGCGCAGGTTCATGCAGGTTGTTAAACCCTTTTCGCAATAGATATCCTTGCCGGCCTTGGCGGCCGCTATCGCAATCGGGGTGTGGTTGTGGTCGGGGGTGGAGATGACGACGGCGTCGATTGATTTGTCGGCCAGCATTTCCCTGTAATTTTCATAGCGCTTCGCCGCATTGTCCCCGTAAAAGGAGTTCACGCGCGCGCAAAAGGCGTCAACCCTCCAAGCCTTGGGGTCGCAAACGCCTGCAACCCTGCAATTCGGATTGGCCAGAAATCCCCCTATAAGCTGGGATGCCCTGTCGCCGTATGCGGCAAACCCGACGTTTATTTTTGAGTTGGAAAAGCTCCCCGCAACCAGGCGCGACGGCAGAATTGAAGGCAGGGCAAACCCCGCCGCCACCGCCCCCTTTATGAAATCGCGCCTCTTTATTTTTAAACCCGTATTCATTCCAGACCCTCCAAAAATCAGTATATTTCAAGCTCGCGGATTGCGGGGGACCTCCCCTGCGGGACATTGTCTATTTTTAACTCCAGGACCCGCCCGTCCGCGTCCAAATCCAAATTGAATCTGTTTTCCTCGTATATGGCGAATCCGACTTTCCTGACGGACTTTCCGTCCACAAACACTTCAAACCCGTCAGGGCTCCAGACCTCATTGTACCTCGTTATGCGTATTTGGGATATTTTCTCCCTTTTTGGCAAAGATACCCTCAGCCCGTAAACGCCCCTGCCGTCAACCTCGTCCCAATAGGTTCCGGCATCGCCGTCGATTGCAGCCGGCGGCAGCCCGCCTCCGCCGTCCGGGCCGTACTTGTAAACGCTTTCGCAGACGGCGCCTGCGGCGAGGTTTTCGGAGCCCCTCGGCTTTGCGCTCTGAAGCACATTCCCCAGGCGGAGCGCCAAATCGGCATACCTGGGGTCGCCGTCTGCCTTCAATATCTTTGAAATTTCGAGTATCTCGCCCGGCTTCAAGTGCAAATTTGCATTTGAAGTCAGAATGCCGTAAAGCACATCAACGCCCTTCCTGTTCCCGATATTTTCGCACCTGGCAATTTTCATTGCATTTTTGACGCTGCGCCATGAGGAAAGGGCGTCGGCTGCCATTTCAGAATCTTTCGCATTTTTTGAATTCGCCATTTCAAAGGCAAAATCAAACATCTCCTCCGCGGCGCAGACCGACATGGCCTGCAAAACTTCCCGTTTCTGGGCGTCGTTCAGCTTCCCGAATACGGATTTTACAATTTCAAAGTTTCCGCCGCCCCTGCGCAAGAAGCGCACCAGAAACTGCCTCAGCGCGGAATCGGTGCCCTTGTCTTTTCCGCACAGGGAAATGATGTCCGCAATATTTTCCTTATCCGCATACGGCATTAAAATATTGAGTATTTCCTTTGCGTCGGCCCGGGAGTTCCGGATTCTGGCGACGGCGACAGCCAGGGTTTGCCCCGGGTCCCGGACGGCGGCAATGCCCGCATAGAACGGGAAATTTTCGTCGCTGCTTTCAGCCAGGGCTTTCATGGCGTCAAACCCGTCGTTTTTAACGCACATGAGGGATTCTTTTATTGCGCGCTTTCTGGCTTCGTCCCTCGTGCCCTTCAGGAGGCCGATATAAAACGGATAGTCGTCGGGAGTCGCCAGTTTTGAGAGCGCGCGCAGGGCGTTCAGGGCCAGGGCGCCGTTTTCAGAGCCCGCATCGGCCTTTGCCTTTTCAAGCGCAGGCTTGAAATCCGCATAATAAAACTGGGCAAGGGCCGCAATTCTCCCGTCGGCGTCCAAAGAGTCGTAGCCTTTGAGCAGCTCCCCAATCTCCCCCGCCGAAAGCCGCTCAAATTCGATATTCCCGGAAGAAGCCGATGCGGCGAATTCGACTTTTTCCCTCGCAGCTTTTGCAAATTCCGCATTTTCCACATCCGCATCGAATTTTGATATTTTTTCGAGGTCCGGCTTTGACGCGATGTTGGCGACAAGATTCCACGCCCGCCTTTTAAAGTACGGGGCGGTCCCGCTGCCTCCTATCACCCTGTCTAGCAGGACCGAGACGATTTTTGAGCGAACGCTCTCGCCGGAGTCAAAAGCGAATTTTTCCAAAGCCAGCATAATGGACATGTCTCCGTTTTCAGACAGGGTTGAAATGGCGTCGGCGGCCGCTTCGAGATTGTCAGCATTCAGCAGCCCTCCCCTGACTTCCCTGCCCCCCGACCACATTGCCGCATTCGCGAAAATATCCATAAAAGCGGGGGTTCCCATCGCCATTGCGTCGTGCCCGAGAAAAATCGCGACACACCTGCCCCTTCCAATCTCCGCCGCGACAACGCACGGCTGCAATATTTTCCGCTCTTTTGAATTTTCGCCCAGAATCCGCTCAATGTAAGGCGAGCCTATGGCGACGGAATTTGCCAGGACCCGATAGTCGCCCTCAAATTCGATGTTCGACCACAGCTCGTCCCTCGTGATGAAATCCTTTACGCCATTCATGACGGGGTGGCCGGGGTCTTCGACTTTCACTGCGAACGGTTCGTACCTCCCGTGGAAGGTTTTGCCCGTCCATGCGCCTATGCCTATTCTTCTGTAAGATTCGGGAGCTCCGGGATACGTCGTTCCCGCGTGCACGGAGACCACGCCGCCCCCGTTTTTCACAAAATCCTCGTAAGCCTTGAAGGCTTCCCTCGTCCATCGCTTTTCGCCGAGCGCGTTCCAATTTGAGACGACCAGCTTTGCGTCTTTGAGGGAGGCGGAATCGAGGGTTTCGGGGGAATCGTTCACCTCGACATCGAAGCCGCAGCCGACTTCGAGAAGCATCTTCAGAAACGGAGTTGTGCTCTTCCAGTCGTGGTTGTTTTGCCCTGAAAAAATCACGCACTTGTCTTTTGCAAACGCGAGGGACGCCGCAAGGAAGCAGCAAGCCGCAATAAAAGATAATTTCCCCATGCCAGTATTCTCCCGATGAAGTTCCGCCGCCGGAATTTTTTAAGGTATTTTCCCGATGTTAGCATAAAAATTTCCAAAAGTCGTCTAAAATCCTTCAGTGAGGAATTTTGAATGAAAAATTGCTTGAACCGACCGCCGCCGCAGCTAAAAAAAACGGAGCTTCTCATGGGAAATATAGTTTACAGACATAGCGGCGGGGAATTCGTATGCGATTCGTGCAGCCGCCTGAAATCTGCGGCCGACAAAAACTCCATAGACTTTCGCGCCCTCGCCCACCCCCCGTACCCCGGCGTGAGGCTTCCCGAAAACGAACTGCGCGGGCTCAGCAGCACGGGCTTCTGGGACGCCAGAAAAAATCAAACATGGGGCCTTGGCAGGCATCGCAACGAGGGCTTGGAAATTTCGTGGCTTGAGAACGGGAAACTCGACTTCGCCTACAAGTCGGTAAAGAGATTCCGCGTGCGGCTCAACGCAAATTCCCTCACAATCACAAGGCCATGGCAGGAGCATTCGCTCGGCGGCCCCAACATTTCAAGGAGCCGCCTCTATTGGATAATTTTGGATTTCAACGTGCGCGCGCCAAACGAAAACTGGGTAAAGCCGGACTGGATAATCCTCTCCAAACAGGATTTTGCGGAACTTTCAAAAAGGGTAAAGGAATCCGACCAGTGCGCTTTCGCGGCGGACAAATCAATTGCTTCCTCATTCAAGGCATTGGCCGGGGAAATAATGAGCGGGGAAGGCGCCTCCGTTTCGCAAATCGCGATTCTGGCAAACCAAATACTTCTCAGCGCGCTCAATATTTTAAAGTCGCAAAGCAAAAACAGCGACGAATATTTTTCCTCCAACGAATACTGCGTGCGGCTTTTTCTAGAGCAGATAAAAGAGATTTCAAACGCAAGCTGGACGCTGCCTGAAATGGCGGAACACTGCGGGCTGAAAGAAACCAGGTTCGCCTATTACTGCAAGAAAATCACCAACATGACCCCGCTTGAATACCTTTCGGAAATAAGGCTGCAAAAGGCTGCGGAACTTTTGAGGTCGAATCCCGGCATGAAAGTAACAGATGTTGCCTTTCAGAGCGGATTTTCCTCAAGCCAATATTTTGCAACCGCCTTCAAAAAGAAATTCGGAACGCCCCCGTCGCGCCTGCGGTAAAGCTGTCGGCGTGCGGCAGCCCAAAGCCGCAAAGACGCCTGTTTCCCATTCGATTCCAATCAGAAGAGCGGCAGGGATTGGAACGCGCATAAAAAGATGCGGAGCCGGGCGGCCGAAGGGCGGATAGCCCCGAACTGCGATACGGTTTTTAGGGGGACTTGCAAAAGACCTTCCTGCGAAGGTGCGGCGCTTCATAATGCCCCCCTATGCTTGCCTCCGCCCGCAGGCCCGCCAAACCCGCCCGCAGGCAGCCCTGCAAGGCGCACGATGCGAAACGCCCGGAGGCGTCAGGCGCGCGGCGCGGGATTTCCTCCGTTTTGCACGACGTCGCGGAACGCCGAGGCGTCTTCCCTGCGCCCGACAAGCAGGAGGACGTCACCGGACTTTATGCGCTCCCCGGCGCCGGGGGAGATTATCTTTGTCGCCCCGCGCTGGATTCCCACGATGCTCACGCCGTACTTTCGCGTGAGCTTCAACTCCATCAGCGTGCGCCCCACCCCGCCGAAGTCGGCGCCGACGTAGGCGTATTCCACTTCAAAGGCGTCGTCGCCGGGCGCGGAGCCTGCGGCGGAGAGGCCGGAATCGCCGCGCGCGGAGAGTATTTCCCCCGCCATGCGCGTCTGGCCCTCGTCGCCGATTATGACCACCGTGTCCCCGGGAAAGAGGGGCATATCCGGCACGAGGTCGAAGCGCGTGAGCCCCTCGCGCTCAAGCGCAACGACAGTTGCCCCGCTTTTTTTGCGTATCTGAAGCTCCCTTATCGTCCTCCCGGCGGCGGCCGTCCCGGAGGAGATGTCGAATTCCGATATGGTTATGGGCCACGGATACTTTTCCTTGATGTCGTTTGCGAGCTTCTCGCGGCGGTAGGACTCGTCGTTTTTCAGGTGGGAGTTGAAGTTGCGCACAAACCGCGTCTCAAGGTCCACGTTGACCTTCAGAAAATACTTCGCAAAAATTACGCCGACTGAGACGTTCGTGACGGCGAAATATATGAAGGCTGCGCCGCGCGGCAGATAGTCCCTCGCGTTTGCCATGCATATCATGACGAACACGAGCGACACTGCGACAGAGACTGTCATGCGCAGCACCCCGAGCGCCCTGCGGCTGACGCGCGACCTCCCCTCGCCCCCGTGTATGGCGAGGTTCATGAGGATGGCGATTATCTGGTTGAGCTTTGCCATCATCGCAAGCGAGAACGGCAGGATGAGCACCCCGGCCGCCGCCCATATGCCAACCTTTATGCCGTGGCCGTAGGGGGAGGACTTGACAAACCCGCTGCCGCTCAGGATGCTCGCCACTATCACCACGGCGTTTCCCAGCAGGAAAAACGCGGCCATCTGCGCAATCGGCGAGCCCGCCGCCTTCCAGAGCGCAGTCTTGGCAAACCCCGAAAAGAGCTGGCGGACCGTATTTTCGTAAGCCTCGAACATGCGCCTCGCGCGCACGCCCGCATGGGCCGCCGCAAAATTTCCCGCAGCCTCGCCGAGCCTCACGAACGCGGGGTTCGCAAATATGGTTACAAACGCAACACCCATAGCGATTGCAGTGAGGCTGCCGCTCACAACCCCCAGCGAGCTGCCCAGGGCCGCTATGACAAAGCTGAATTCGCCGATTCGCGCCTTGTTTATTGCGGCGAGCCACGCCGTCTTGGCAGCGGCCCCGGCGAAGAGCGCCCCCGCGAAAAACCCGAGGCTCTGGCCCGCAAATACGAGGGCCGAGAGCGCCAGTATGGGCTTCCACAGGCCAAGTATCTGCGCCGGGTCTATCATCGTCCCGACGGACACGAAAAATATTGCGACAAAAAAGTTCTTGTACGGCCCTATTATCGCCCCAGTCTGGCGCGACACTGCGCTGCCAGAAAGTATGGAGCCTGCAAGAAACGCGCCGAGGGCGGTTGAAAAGTTGAGGCTTTTTGCAAGCTCGCCAAGCCCGAAGATGAAGGCCAGCGAGAAAATCATGAGGACCTGCGGGTTGGCGGCCGCGCCGATTTTCCTAAGAATCGGCGGGAGGAACACCTTTCCGGCGGCAAATATCGCAGCAAACAGGGAGATGAGCATGAAGCACACGTGCCACACCCCGTTCCAGTCGAACTTCCTGCTTATCGCCACGCCCGAAAGCACGACGAGCATTATTATGGCGAGAAGGTCCTCAAGTATCAGCACGCCGGTCGCAAGCTGCGCGTACGGCCTGTTGAGGTGCCCCTTCTGCTCGAAAATTTCCACGAGCACTATGGTCGAGCTCACGGAGAGAAGGCCGCCCAGAAATAGCCCCGCGATAAAGTCCATGCCCATATGGCCCGCCGCAGCGACCCCTACTGCCATCATCACCGCAGTCTGGCACGCTATCGCAAAAAACGCCGGCACTATCACCTTTTTCAGGCGGTTCAAGTTGAACTCAAGCCCCACGAAAAACATCATGAAGAGTATCCCTAGCTCCCCGAGTTCCGCTATCGTGCGCGAATCGCTTATTATGCCGAGTATTGGCGATATGAGGATTCCAACCGCGATGTAGCCTATCAGAAAAGGAAGCCTCAGCTTTGAAAAGACCAGTGCGGCCGCCCCGGCGAACGCGAGAATGACGGCCAGATCCCTGCTCAGATATCCAGTTTCTTCCATATAGCAAGTTCCGCCCGGGTCAGGGGGCGAAGGTCACCCTGTAATAGCCGGGCTTCAGGCCCATGGAACGTATGTTTTTCCGCAGGTAGGCCTCAAACGCCTTGTCGAGCGAATCCACCCCGGACAGCGACACGGCAAACGGCTCGCTCGCCGCCCCGTCCGGGTTTACTACGACGGTCATTTCAACCGGGGGCCACAGCATCCCCCCCGCATCGACGTCAATATCAACGACCCCCGAAAAGACCGCCCTCCCGCTCTCCGCCGACACCACCGAAACGCGGGCGTCATGGTAGGCCGTCCTGGCCTCGTCCCTGGCGCCGTCAACCCTGCCGAACTGCGAGAAGGCCGAATCCTCCGCAAAGGCGCCCGGCGGCCTGGCGCCCGGGCCCAGCGAGCGCACGTCGAGCTTGAAGTGCGCGGCGGAAGTCTCGGGGCTTTCGCCCTTGAGCGCCGCCCCAACCGACGACGGCTTCGGAAGCTCGAAGCCAGGGGGCGAAAAATTGAGCTGGGTGGGGGTGAAAAGCGGGGTCGCGTCGTTCAGGGCGAAAACCTCCAGGTCGTGCGGCGGGATGTCGCCCGGCGCGGCAACGGAAACCGCAGGCTCCGGAAGCGCATGGGGGCCGAACGGCTCCGGGCGCGGGAAAAACGCCATGCAGGCCAATATGGCAGCCCCCAGGGCGGCATAAGGGGCGGCCGAAAGCGCAGATGAATTTCCGGATGCCTTCAAGAATCCCTCCCCCTCTACCTCGGCTCCGCGGCGACCTGCACGCTCTTAAAGCCGGCCGCGCCCGCCACGGCGGCGATGTCCAAAAGGGTCTGCCCGCTCACGGCGGCGTCGGCCTTTATAAGCAGCACGCCCCCGGAGGGCTTGCGCGAGCGCATCATCCGCGAAAACGCGTCCGCGCCGTAGATGCGCCCGTCAAAAATCATCATGTCCTCGCCCTTGACGTTCAGGACGTCAACGCTCTCACCGGCGAGCGCGGCCTCGATGGCGGGCCCGTCCGCCTTCGGCAGCGAGGCCGGCGGCACCCCGAGGCGGACGCCCGGGGCCAGCACGAACTTGGACGAAAGCAGCGACATCATGAAGGCCAGAAGCAGCACGTCAAAGAGCGCAAACACGCTCATTGAAAAGCCGTCCCTGTGGACCTTTGAAA
>URJJ01000058.1 GCA_900548185.1 uncultured Opitutales bacterium | reverse complement strand
ACCCCGTCATGTTGGAATTGTGCCATGCAGGGCGCGCAAGGGGTGCAGTGTAAGGACAGCAAAAAAGCCGGAAGCGCGCAGCGTATTCACATACGTAAGCGTTTCCGGCTTTTTTGATCCCGGAGCAATGTGCCCCTTGCGCGCCCTACATGGACATGCCGCCGTTTACTGAAATTACCTGCCCTGTTATGTAGCCGCCTTCCTCCGAGCACAAATACGTGCATATCCCCGCAATGTCCTTCGGCGCTCCAAACCTTTTAAGCGGAATTATTTCCTTTGCCTTCTCCAACAGCGCTTCCGGCAGCTTTGCCATCATGTCCGTCTCAATAAATCCCGGCGCAATCGCGTTTGCCGTGATATTCCTCGATGCCAGCTCCCTCGCCAGCGTTTTCGTGTACCCTATGAGCCCCGCCTTAGCCGCCGAATAATTGGCCTGCCCCGTATTGCCCATGAGGCCCGAGACCGACGAAATATTCACGATTCTGCCCCAGCGTCCGCCTATCATCGCCTTTGCGAAGTTGCGCACGACGTAGAATGCGGAGGAGAGGTTTGTGGATACCACGTCGTTCCATTCCTCGTCCGACATGCGCAGCATGAGGTTGTCGCGCGTGATGCCGGCGTTGTTTACGATTATATCCATGCGCCCGTGCTTTTGGAGGATTTCGCCGGCTGCGGCCTTGACTTCCGCCGGGTTTGAAACGTCGAGCGCGCAGGCTTCCGCCGCCAGGCCCGCCGCCTTTATTTCGTCGGCGACCGCTCCGCACGAGGACGGGTTTTTGCTCGCGCAAACTACCTTGCAGCCCGCCTGGGCGAGCTGGATTGCGATTTCGCGGCCTATGCCGCGCCCTGCGCCGCTTACGAACGCGACGCGATTGTCGAAAGTCAGGTTCATTATGCGCAGTATTTTTATGCGCGCGGCTTTTGCAAGATTTAACTTCCCCGCACGCTTTTCAGGAAAATCGGCTCCGCGAGGTCCCGGCGTATCATTATTATATATTCGCCGCCGTCTGCCTCCATGGAGCGGTCGGGTGCGTCGAATATGCCGCCTGATTCCGTCATGGGGTTGGGCGGGGCCATGAGTTCGCGGAAGGCCTCTTCAGCACTCTGTATGGAAATTTCCGGGGCGAGTGTGCGCCCCGCATGCGCGACCGGGTAGCGCGTGAAGCGGGCCTGCCCCCTGCCCGGCGTTTCAGGGATAAAGACTGCGCTGCGGCTTTCGCGCGAGCATATCGGGCACGGTACTGTGGCGGGGGCTTTTGCGACAGGGCGGCGGGGCGGACTCCCTGCGCCGGGCGCATTCGGACGGTATGCATCCCGGAACCCGGCGCGGTCCCGGAGGCTTGCCGATTCGGCGCCCGCGAGGCGGTGGGATTCCGGCATTTTGCGCGTTCCATTTAAGGGCGTTTCTTCCGCGTCCGTCCGGGCTTCGGCCGTCGCACTGAAGGCGGGCGCGGGGATGACCGCCAGGGCAAGAATTGAGGCAAGGCGCCGGGCAAATCCCGCCGCTTCCGCCTTTTGCATGCGCGAGGTTTTAAGGGGTTCGATATTTTGGGCTCCGGACGCGGAATGGCGCGTGGCGGATTTTCGTCCGGGGGCGGGCGTTCTGCCGCAGGGTGCGTGGAATGCCCCGGCGCTGCGTGCGTGGGGTGGGGCGGCGGTTAGGGGATGTTCTGGAAGGGGTATTTTCAATGCTGCCATGCCCCATATGACATGTGGCGCAGGGATTTATTGCATGGCGCCGCCGTTTTTTTGCCTCCCCGCCCGGCCGAATCCGAATCAGGCGCTGCGGTGGTTTTGCGGGGTTTGTGCATGCGCCGCTTTGCCGGGCCAGCGGCGGTGCGGCGGCGGGGGCTTTGGTATTTTTGTTTTACAGGACAAAACACACGTTTGAGGTCTCGGGGAATTGTTACAAAATTGTCAAAATATTTGAAAAAATGGACTTTTGGAACGAATTTCATTGAAATCGCCAAATTGTGGTCTAGGGTGCGGATACAGTTATGTGGTCGCGCAACGTGCGGGCGCAAATTTCCCAAAGAGCTGACTCACACGTGTGAGCGTGTTTTGAGCCGACGCACCATCCCTCCGGTTTCCACCCCTCCCGGCCTTTTGCGCGGAGTGGCGTATTCCGCCCCAGGGGCCTTTCCGAAATTTCGAAGCTGGGCGTGTCCATCTTTTTAAAAGTTTAAATTCACTCTTATGAACATTCACGAATACCAGGCAAAAGAACTGTTTGCAAACTTCGGCGTGGCCATCCCCAAGGGCGCGGCGGCGAAGGATCCCTCCGAATTTGACTCGGCCATCGCGTCGATTGAAGGCGACGTAATCGTCGTAAAGAGCCAGATACACGCCGGCGGGCGCGGCAAGGGCGTTTTCGCCGACGGCTACAAGGGCGGCGTCCATCTGGAAAAGCGCGCCGACGCCGCCGCGTGCGCCGGAAAGATGTTCGGCAACGTCCTCATCACCAAGCAGACCGGAGAGGCCGGCAAGGAAGTGCGCACGATATATTTCACGGAGGCGTGCCCCATTGAAAAGGAATATTATCTCGCCATCCTCATGGACCGCGGCAGCGGCAAGGACATGGTGATAGCCTCCACCGAGGGCGGCATGGACATCGAAAAGGTCGCCGAAGAGACGCCCGACAGGATTTTCAAGGTCGCAATCAACCCCGAAACCGGCATCCAGCCCTACCAGGTCCGCGAGCTCGGCTACTTCCTCGGCTTCGGGGAAAAGGAGCTGATGAAGCAGTTCTCCGCCCTCATGAAGGGCCTCTACAAGCTCTACGCCTCCAAGGACTGCTCCATGGTCGAGGTCAACCCCCTCGTACTGACAAAGGACGGCAAAATAATGGCCCTCGACGCCAAGGTGTCGTTTGACGACAACGCCGTGTTCCGCCATCCCGACATTGCCGCCCTCCGCGACTTCAACGAGGAAAACCCGCTCGAAATCGAGGCGTCCAAGTACGGCTTGAACTACATAAAGCTCGACGGCAACATCGCCTGCATGGTAAACGGCGCGGGCCTCGCGATGGCCACGATGGACATCATAAAGTACTACGGCGGCAACCCCGCGAACTTCCTCGACGTAGGCGGCGGCGCTACTGAGGAGGCAATCACTGCGGCCTTCAAAATCCTCCTCGCCGACGAGGGCACCAAGGGCATACTCGTCAACATTTTCGGCGGCATCATGCGCTGCGACATCATTGCGGCGGGCGTTGTGGCCGCGGTGAAAAACGTCGGCGGCCTCTCCATACCGCTCGTGGTAAGGCTTGAGGGCACAAACGTGGACGAGGGCAAGAAAATCCTCTCCGAAAGCGGCATAGACCTCGTGGCGGCCGACTCGCTCGACGACGCGGCCCAGAAAATAGTAAAAATAGTAACCAAGTAATTTTTCCGGAAATGAGCATACTTATAAACAAGGACACACGAGTAGTCGTAAGCGGCATCACCGGCGGCGCCGGCAGCTTCCACACGCGCCAGTGCATGAACTACGGCACCAAGGTCGTCGCGGGCGTCACCCCCGGCAAGGGCGGTATGAAGTTTGACGACGTCGTCCCGGTATTCAACACCATCGGCGAGGCGGTCTCCAAAGAGGGCGCCAACGCCTGCGTCATATTCGTCCCCCCGCCGTTTGCGGCCGACGCGATACTTGAGGCCATCGACGCCGGCGTCGGCGTCATCATCTGCATCACCGAGGGCATCCCGGTGCGCGACATGGCGATAGTCAAGGCCCGCCTGAGCGAAAAGGGCTGCAAGTCGATACTGGTCGGCCCCAACTGCCCCGGCGTAATCACCCCGGGCGAGTGCAAGATTGGCATCATGCCCGCGAAGATTCACAGGCCCGGCACCGTCGGCATCGTTTCCAAGTCCGGCACGCTGACCTATGAGGCCGCATGGCAGATAACTTCGCTCGGCTACGGCCAGTCCACCTCCCTCGGCATCGGCGGCGACCCGATAAACGGCACCAGCATGCTCGAAGGCATCAAGATGTTCAATGACGACCCGCAGACCGAAGCCATCATCATGATAGGCGAAATCGGCGGCAACAACGAGCAGATGGCCGCAGAGTGGATAAAGCAGAACTGCAAGAAGCCCGTCGCCGCGTTCATCGCGGGAACCACGGCCCCCAAGGGCAGGCGCATGGGCCATGCGGGCGCTATTGTGACGGGCAAGTCTGGCTCTGCCGCCGACAAGATTGCCGCGCTCGAGGCCGCAGGAATTGCGGTTTCCCCGACGCCCGCAAAAATCGGCGAGACCCTCCTGAAAGTTTGGGGCAAATAGCCTGAAAATACCGGCGCTTGCATCTTCGCGGCTCCGTTTGAAAAACCTGCGGCGGGAACGCACACTGGCGTGCGTCCTTGGCCCGCAGGTTTTTTTGCGCCCTTTCGGGGGCGGAGAACTCCCGCGCCGCCGGGAGGGATGCTCCGGCTTTCCGGCTTTGAACTTGAAGCTGAAGCCTCAGATTTCGGGCGCCTGCGCGCAGGGATATGTTTTGCGTAGGTGAGTGTGGGTAGAGGGGCGACAGGCTTGCGCGTTCTTGCGCGCGGCTTTCGCTCTTTCAGCTTTTGCGCGCGCTCTTTGCGGCGGAGAGGCAAGCCTGGCGGCGGTTTTGCAGTGCGCTGTCCGGGGCGGGGCGCGTCTGAAGTTTGCCCTTTGGATTGCGCAATGTGCGGGGCTTGGTTTCCATTAGCGCAGGGAGGCGGAGAAAGTTTTCGGATTTATTTTTTGATGTTTTATAATTTGCAAAGAAATGCCGGGCAAATGCCTGCCTGCTTCGCGCGCGGCGGGAAGACCGATTCTCTGGCGCAACTCCGGGCGCGCCGGAACAATGTTCGGTTTGGATTTTGCATCGGGTTTTGCAGAATGCGCAGAGGTGCGGGAGGGACGCCGGATTGCGAAAACAGTTTTGGGCTATCCTTCCATTTCAATGGCTGGCATGTATAAGAATGCTCCGAAAGAAAACGGGAGGGCGGATTGACTCTTGCGGCCCCGGGTGCGCCTTCGCGGAGCCGAGGCGGGCAATCCCCTTGGGGAACGGAAGAGGGGCGCATGTTTCTGGCGCATTCCCCGGAGGGTTTTATGTCGGCATGTCCCGCATCGGATGCGGCATTAAAAAATCCCCGGCGCCATGCTGGGGATTTTTCGGCGTGGGTAGATCTTTAATATTTCAGTTTTTCCAAAAGCCCCCCTTTCCTGCGCCATGCGGCTGCGGCCGCGGCAAGAAGCGCAAAGGCCGCCGCGCACTCTGCGGGTTCGGGAATCGCCTTTATGTCTATTGTTAGCAGATGCGCCGATTCGTCGTACTTGGCCGAGTTCTCCACAAATTCGGCGTATTCGCCGTTTGTTATGAATTCGGAGGCGTTTATGACGTCGTCCCAGTTCGTGCACTGGTTTTGGCCGCTTTTGTCGTTGAGGAGCGTTATGGTATAGATTTCGCCTATTATGAATTCGTCGCTCGGGACGAACTGGGCGAGGTCTATGGCAATCTGGCCGTTCATGGCCTTTGTGAAATTGGGGGCTATCATGGCCGAGGTCCCGGTGCATTGCAGGCTGTTGTTGCCGAGGTTGAACTGGATTTTTGAATTGGCTTCGGTCTGGAAGGCCCAGTTCGTGTTTATGGTGTCGGCCCCCGCATTGTCGAATACCATCGTGCCGCCGTTTCCGATTGTTACGGTCTTGGAGGAGGTATAGTGCGAGCCGTATTTGAATATGGCGGAGGCGCCGTTTTTTGTTGTAAAATCCACTTGGATGTCGGCGTTTCCCGTAAATGTCATGGTCGAGCCGGCGTTTTCGTTAAATATGGAGGCGTTTTTCAGGGTGGCGTCCCCGATGCAGGCTGTGCCGTGGTTTTGGAAAAATCCCCCGGAGGTTCCGATGGAAAGGGAGTTGGAGCCGGTTGTTATGGTTAGGATGCCCTTGTTTTGAAGGGTTCCTGTGGTCGAGAGGTCTCCGCCTTCGGCGTCTATCGCATACTCGACGCCTTCGGCGATGATGAGAGACGACTTCGTGTTGTTTTCGGGGACTGCGGGGTCGAATGACCAGGTTTCCGCAAAGGCGGCGGCCGTGGCGAGAAGCGATGCTGTGATGATTGGCGTTTTCATGGCTCTTTCCTGATTTATATGGGCGCGCGCGCTCCGCCTAATGGCATGCGGCGGCAGGCGTCTGTTTTTTATATGCACATGTTAATGCGATTGAGGGGGCTTGTACAAGCTTTTTCCTGCGCCTGCCGGGAAAAATAAATGCGTTTATTGTTGATATTCCAGAATTTTTACAATATCGGTTCCTCCGGTTTTCGAGCGGTTTGCATTTGAACGGAGGAGTTTGCCATGAGGGGTTTTGAAATGAAATGTTTTGCGGCGTTTGCAGTTTTTGCGTCGGTTCTGTCCGCCCACGGGGGAGGGGATGCCGCGGCGCTGCAAGAGGTTCTGGACGCCGCCGCCGCTTCGCCTGGCAAGACGGCGAAACTTTCGGGCGAGTATTTTCTGGACGGGCCAGTCGTCCTCAATTCCTCGCACAGCGGCCTTAAAATCGACGGCGGCGGGGCTGCCGCCATATACGGCGGCCGCCGGGTCTCTGGCTGGAAGAGGGACGGACGGGTTTGGAGGGCAAAGGTCGGCCTCCCGCGTGTCGACGCCCTCTTTGTGGACGGGAGGCGCGCGCGCGTGGCGCAGACTGAGGGGATATTTTATTTCAATTCCCCGTATTACGGGCGCAGCGGGCCGGACGGGAAGCCGCTCGAAGGCTCCGGGCTAGACGCCTTCACCGCGAGGCTCGAAGATTTGAAGCCGCTTGCAGACGCCGCCCCCGGCGGGTTCGGAGGCGCCTACATTGACGTTTACGCCGTATGGCACCATGTCAAGTGCCCGGTCGAGGCCATATCGGAAAACCCCGGCGGCCGCACGGCGTCCGTATTCGTAAAAAACCCGATGCCGTACCCCCTTTACAAGTGGGAGACGGCCCCGAGGTTCAGGATATGCAACCTTCCTTCGCTTCTCGATTCGCCCGGAGAATTCCACTTCGACAGCGCCTCTTCAACCCTCTCTTACATCCCCCGCGCGGGCGAGGACATGGAGTCCGCCGAGGCTTTCGTGCCGGCGGCCCCGTCCGTTCTGGAAATACGCGGCGACGGCCCCGGAAAGCCGGTCGCGGGGGTTTCGATAACCGGGGTGAAATTCGCTTTCGGCGCCCATGTCCCGCAGAAGGGCTGGAGGCAGTCCCCGCAGGCGTCCTCATCGACTTTTGGCCTCATAAACGCGGAATACGCCCGAGGGCTGGAGATAAGGGACTGCGAAATAGGGATGTGCAACACCTACGCTGTGGCGTTTAAAAAAGGCGTCACGGACTCCTCCATAGAAAACTGCGTGATACGCGACTCCGGTTCGGGCGGGATAAGGATAGGCGACGCTTCCGGGGGCATCCCCCCTGAGGGCGAGCGCACCGGCGGGGTGAGGGTGAAAAACAACATAATCTGCGGCTACGGCCGGTACGACCACGCGGGCGTCGGCATCGCCATATTCAACTGCGGAAACAATTCCGTCGAGGACAACGCGATTTTCGACGGCCACTACACGGGCATATCCGTCGGATGGACGTGGGGTTTTGCACCAACCCTGACAAAAAATAACCGGATTGCAAACAACCGCATCTTCGCCATAGGGCGCGGCCTGATGAGCGACATGGGCGGCATATACACCCTTGGCGACGCCGAAGGCTCCGTGATTTCCGGGAACGAAATATACGGCGTGCGCCGCCACCGCTACGGCGGATGGGGCATCTATAACGACGAGGGGAGCCAAAATTGGCTGGTCGAAAAAAACTACGTCCACGACACCGACGAGGACGGCTATTTCGAGCACTACGGGCGCGGAAACACCGTCCAAAACAACGTGTTCGCCTTCGGGCGCGCCACCCAGGTGGGGCTCGGGCGGCAGGGGCCGGACTATCCGGATTCGTTCACCTTCAGACGCAACATCGTGGTCTACTCACCCCCCGCGTCGCTCATACGCGGCGGCGACAGGATAAGCCCGGAAAACGCCAGATTCGAGCGGAACCTCTATTGGAATACCGGCGGCCCCGTCCTGTTCGGCGGCCTGACTTTCGGCGAGTGGCAAAAGACGGGCCAGGACGCGGGGTCGGAGGTGGCCGACCCGAGGCTTGAAGGGTGCGTCCCGCAGGGCGATGCGCACCTTGAGATAGGGTTTGAGCCGTTTTCCACGGCCTCCGCCGGTGTGAAGGGCGCGATGGCGGAAAAGTTCCGCGCGATTTTGGAGTCGTGGGAATTTTCGCCTGAAATTTCCATGCCGCCGGAGGCGCCTTGGGACTTGGAGCTTTGCGAGGATTTGTCCGCCCAGGTTCCCGGCTCGGCGCCCACGCACCTGAGGGTGGATTCAATAAGGGGCGGCAGGGATGTCGCGGTCCTCGAAGAGGGAGGCAGGCGCTTTATCCGCTACACCGACTCCCCGTGCGACGGCCGCCCGTACGTGCCGACCGGCTACTACACGGCTCGCATAAGCGGCGGGAAGGTTTCGCTTTCGTTCGACTTCAGGGTAAACAGCAGGAGCACATTCTTCGTCGAGGCGCGGGGAGAGGGCAGCGAGGTCGGGGGCCCGGCATTCTGGGTGAGAAACGGCGCCTTGGACGCCCCCGGAGGAAAGACCGCCCTTCCGGAGGGCGAATGGCTGCGCTTTGAAGGCGAATTTGAAATGGGAAAGGACGCCCCGCAGTCGTGGAAATGCAGGGTTTTCGACGGGGACTCGAAGATGGTGGCGTCGTTTTCTGCGGGCTACCACAAAGGCCCGATACGCAGGATGACAACCCTTGTGGTTTCAAGCATGTCAAACGAGGAGGGCGACACGTTCGACATCGCAAACATCCGCGCCTGCGCCGCCGAATAGCCCCTTGCGCGCCGGCTCTGCGGCCTCAGCGCGCCTGCCTGCAAAAGAGGTCTCGCATTACGGCCTCGTCCGAATTCGGGGAGGATATGAGGCTCTCGAAGGCCCGGGCGAGGTCCATCTGTATTTCGACGAGCTTTTTCATCGGCATGCGGGCCGCGACGGGCGCGAGCTTTGAGCCGGCGTACCAGCCGTTCTGGCTGAATACGTTGTAGGCGCTCTTGGCGGAAGTCTTGTACACGGGCGCATACTGGGCCGCAAGGGCCTCGAAAGCCGCCTTTGAAAAACCCCGGTCGGACTTGGGCAGGCGCCCGTCGTCCATCAGCGCGCGGAGCTGTATGAGTATGGAATTCTGGCGCTGGATGCTCGTTATTATCGGGCGGGCGGAGGCGTTTTTGTTCGTGAAAAAATACCTGCGCAGCGCAGCGAGCGATTTTTCCGCGTCTCCCGAATAAAATAGCGACGTCAGCTCGAAAAAGTCCCCCTCGCCGAAAATGGGGACCATCGCGGTTACGTCTCCTGCGGATATTTCGCCGTCAAAGTTCTTGTAGGCCGCAAGCTTCTTCAGCTCCTGCAAGGCCATGCGCGGGTTTGCGGCCACGGTGGATATGAGTATGTCGGCCGCGCCCGGGGCGAAAGACACCCCGAGCTTTGCCGCCTCCGCCTTGAGCACGCCCATGCAGGCTTCGCGGGCGTTGGAACTTTCAAAGTATTCAAATTCCGACACCTCTTTCAGAGCCTTGAAAGCCTTCTTGCGCTTGTCAACCGGCGACGCGCTTATGATGAGCGAAACTTCGGCGGGGTTGAGCTTTGCCGCAAATTCCGCGAGGCCCTCAAGCGCCTCCTGGGCGTCCTTTGAGCGGCCGTTTGAGTCGTTTAGAAAGTTGAGGGCGCGCAGCCACACGACCTTCCTGCCGCCGAAAAGCGACACGGTGCGCGCCGCCTCCACCGCCGCGTCGCATATTCTGCGGGCTTCGGCGGCGTTGTTTGCGGAACCCTGGACGACCTCCTTGGACATGTCGTCGGCGACGTCCCGGGAGAGCTCTTCAAAAAGGTCCCTCGCGCGCGAATCGGCGATGAATTCGTCGTCGGCGCATATGAAATGTACGGCGCTTGGCATTGTGCTTCGTTGAAATTTTAAAGCGGCATTATTTCCGCCGGGCGGACGCCAGTCAAACATTATCCTGCCCCGCAGGGAATCTGAATGCCATGCAATGCGCGGGTATCTCAGATTAAACAGAATACTCTTTTACTTGTTAAAAAGAGATTATCAAATACACTCTTGATTGTCCCCACCCAGCCATTGCCGCCAGGCAATGCGCAAGACAAACTCACAGCCGCCCGGACTCGGGCGGCGCACGCCGTATCAAGATGCGGGAGCATCTTAGATCCAACGATACGTTGGTGCGCGAGCATCTCAGATTAAATAGAATACTCTTTTGCTTTTTAAAAAGTGATTATCAAATACACTCTTGATTGTCTCCACCCAGCGATTGCCGTCAGGCAATGCGTGAAATAAACTCACAGCCGCCCGGATCCGGGCGGCGCACGCCGTACCAAGATGCGCGAGCATCTTAGATCCAACGGAACGTT
>URJJ01000057.1 GCA_900548185.1 uncultured Opitutales bacterium | reverse complement strand
ATATGGATAAGCCGGGGGCTTGCGGATTCTGGAATGGGATTCTTCGGTATATTCTGCGGCGCTTCCGGAGCGGCATTGCCGCGCGCAGGCTCCCGCAGGGAGCGCGAGAAGGGGTGATGCGGATATTGTCTGCGGAATTTTCATACGGGGCCTCGCCTGCCGGCAGGGCGCGTCTTTTCAGCGCTTATCTTGTTCGGCATTCGGACCCCGGGCGAGGGGACTGGCGTCACTGGCAGGCTTCCGGGTTTTTCAGGTCCCTGCCCGACACGGCGGGCTTGAGCGATTCAAGGTCCACTCCGAACCCGGCCATTATGGTTGCGGGGACGTCGTAGGAGCGTATCGTTTCGTTTGTAAAAATGGAATGGTCGTTTGTAATGAGGGCTATCCAGGGGGCGTAGTAGTGGCCGCGTGCGCCGGGCACGAAGCCGTGGTCGGCGGTGGCGAATATGCGGGTGCGCTCAAGGAGGCCCTCCGCCTTGAGAGCGTCCAGAATCTCGCCGATGCACCTGTCGGCGCGTTCGCAGCCGGCGCGGTAGGCGTCGGACTCCCTACCCGAGGCGTGCCCGCTCCTGTCGGGGTTTCTGAAATGCAAAAACGCGAGAAACGGGCCGCCCTTCACCTCTTTAAGCGCATCCAAAAAGGCGTCTTTTGCCGCGTCCTCGTCCCTGTCCTCTGCGGAAAATACGTCTATGGATTTTTTCGCGTTCAGGTAGGGGCCGCCCTCTATCGGGATGCCGCACTCGGAGCGCCCCCCGAGCTCCCCGGCGGTCATCGCCCCGACGTTTTCGCGCTTTGACGATACGAACACGGTCTTGACGCGCCCGCCGGTTGCGGCCTTCACCCGCTCGAATATCGTGAGCCCCTCGGGAATCGGCTGGAAGCGCGAGTTTGTCAGGACCCGCGTATGCTCGGGTATCAGGGAGGTGAGCATGACGGCGTGGCCCGGCTTTGTCTCGGTCTGGTAGTCCGGGATGGTGGAATTTATTATCAGGCGGTTGGGGCCGGAGGAGTCGGCTATGCGCAGCAGGTTCGGGACGCGGCCCGAGCCGATGAGCTCCATGAGGACCCGCCTGTCCAGGCCGTCCATGCTTATGAGTATGGCGTTTTCAAACTTCCTCTCGGGAGCGCGGACTATTTTCTGCGGCGCGAATTTCGGCTCCGCGTAGTCGGGGTGCTCCTTTTTGAAGTTGCGCATGGAGCGGTAGTGTATCACTTCGGCGGGCGTTGCCAAACCGTCCCCGTTTAAGTCGTAGCGCGCGGCGGGGCCGGAGAGCTCTTCGCCGGTTAGAATGCGGTCGTTATTCGCGTCGAATTTTGCGGCCTCTTCGGGGAGGGGCCAGAGGGAGCTTATTGCGCTTTCGGCGCCGGATGAGGGGAGGGATGCCAGAAAGAGGCATGCAAGGGAGGACGTGAGGATTGCGGCTTTCATTTTTACTTCTGCGGCATGGTTAAAAGGGCGCGCGTCGCGCCGTGCCCGAAAAAGGGAACATTGCCCATTCAAAGCCCCGCTCCGGCGGATGTCAAAGCGCAAAGGGCGGAAATTTTTCCGCGCCGGCCGGTTTTTCCGGCCCGGCCGCCGTCAGTCCCGGAAAAATTTCCGCGCGAGTATTGCTGCCACGGCTTCCGCCAGCTCCGGTTTGGGGGCGAGCGGCAGGGGGATTTCCTCGCCGTCTTTGAAAATCAGGGTTATTGCGTTGAAGTCGGAGGCGAACCCGGAGGCCGGGGAGGCCACGGAGTTTGCGGCTATGGCGTCGAGGTTCTTGCTTTTCAGCTTGCCTCGCGCATAGGCCAGCACGTCGTTTGTTTCGGCTGCGAAGCCCACGAGGACCTGCCCGGTCTTGCGGGCGGAGAGGGTTTTCAGTATGTCGGGCGTCGGCTCGAATTCGACTGTCATTGACAGGGACTCCTTCTTCACCTTTGAGGGCGACTTCTCCCTGGGGCGCATGTCGGAGACAGCCGCAGTCATTATGAGAATGTCGCACGAGCCGAACCTCGCGGAGGTTTCGCGCAGCATGTCCTCCGCGCTCGTCACCCGGACAAGCTCCGCTCCCTCCGGCGCCTCCGCCCCGCACGGGCCCATCACAAGCGACACCTCCCAGCCTAGGCCGAGGCACGCCCGGGCCAGGGCCGCGCCCATCTTCCCGCTAGACGGGTTTGAAATGAACCGTACCGGGTCGAAGTGTTCGCGGGTTGGGCCCGCCGTCACGAGGCATCTGACCTTTTTCATCCGGGCGATTAAAACCCCCCGGATAAATCTTAGTCAAAGAGATTTTTATGCAAAAAAACGGGAAGATTTGAATTGACAAACCCTCCCGCCGTCCAAAAATCATTCACCTTTTAATACCTGTAAAAAGATGGCAAACAAGAAATCGTCAGAGAAAGATATACGTAAAACGGCCAAGCGCACCGCTGAAAACCGCGCCGTCCGCAGCCGCATCAAGACTTTGTCCAAGGCGGCCGCCAAGGCCGAAGGCCTCGAATCCGTAAAGAAGTGCGGGGCTGCGCTCGCGTCCGCAGTGGACAAGGGCGTCAAGAAGGGCGTCGTTCATCCCAACAAGGCCGCCCGCGTAAAGAGCGCAGTGGCGAAGGCCGTCAACGCCGCTGCAAAGTAGGGCTAAAAACGCTTGCGCCGCCGCGCTCGGGCATGGCGGCGTTTTTTTATGGCCTGTTCCGACAAGATTGGGTTCCCCGAAGGCCTTTTGGGTGAAAGGCCCGTGCGCCTCGACGTGCCGGCCCGCCGCGACGGCGGATTCATCGTCGTTAACCGCCCGGCCGGGGTGTTTCTCGAACCCGACGGCTCGGTTGAGAACCCTCCGAACATAATAGGCGCGATAAGGGCCCAGAAGGGCAAGCCGGAGCTCGCGCGCCTGGGCGTGGCAAACCCCTTTTCGGTCTATCCGGACGACGCGGAGCTCTCCGGGGCGTCGCTTGTCGCCTCGGACAAGGGGCCCGCTGCGGAGCTCAGGAACGCCTTCGGTTCGGGCATGTTTTCGTTCGAGTTCCTCATACTTTCGGAGCGCCCCTACGGGAAGGTGTCGGAATGCGCGGACCTGCCGCTTTTGAGGCACGCCCAGAAGCCGCGCGCGGTGGTGTCGCACCGCTACGGGAAGAAGTGCTCGACATCATTTTCCCTCGTCGAGGATTTGGGGGACTGGCAGCTCTGGAGCGCCAAGACGTCCTTTCTGCGCTGGCACCAGATACGGATACACGCCGCAGAGGCCGGCCTCAGGCCCGTGGGCGACGACACTTACGTGCGGGTGCGCAAGATTTTCCTTTCGCGGCTCAAGCGCGGCCAGTTCAAGGGCGAGTGCGACTCTCCGATATACGGCCACGTGGCGATACACCTTTCGCGCCTGGAGTTCCCTTACGCCGGGGAGAGGGTGTCGGTCGAGGCCGCCCTGCCGAAGGCCTTCGAGGCCATGCTTAAAAAGATACGCGCGATGTACCGCTAGGCTTTGGCGCCCGCGCCCTCCCGGCCCGCCTTTCGGGGCGGGATTTTTTTTGCCCGTTTGCGGCGGATTTCCGGCTTGCGGGGAGCCTCCGGCGGAGGGCGGAAAGTGGATGCTGCCCTCTGCGGCTGGCACTCCGGCCGTTTTCCTGCGAGGCGCGCCCGCCTTCGGCATGGCACCCTCCCGTCTGCGCCGGGGCCGTTTGGGACTTTTCGCCCCGGCGCGCGCCGTACTGTGTGAGGAATGGCCGGGGCCGCGCCCGGCGGTGCGCCGCTCTTCGGGCCGGACGAATAAAAATCTTGCAATCATCGGGATTTGGCGGTTTTATTGGCGGCTTTACAACATTTATTAAAGGGATTTTTTTCAGATTATGAACAGCCTCTATTCCATACTGGCCCAGGCCGCGCCCGCTGCGGAAAGCGCCCCGCAGGGCTTCTCGTCCACGATGCTCATCATGATGCTGCTTCTCGGCGGCATGTACTTTATCATGATAGCCCCCCGGCGCAAGATGCAGAAGCAGCATGAAAAAATGCTCTCCGAACTTCAGACGGGCGACACCGTAGTCACCATCGGCGGCATATTCGGCACGGTAACCAACAAGACCGACAAGACCTTCGTGATAAGGGTGGACGACGGCGTGAAAATCGAGATACTCAAGTCCGCCGTATCCTCCAAGATAGAGCCGGGCAAGACCGTTCCCGAAGAGGACAAGAAATAGCAAATACAGGCTCCCGCAGATGAAAAGCTCCATAGCATGGAAGTTGGTGCTGACAGTCCTCGTCCTCGCATGGGCGGTGTCGGCCATGGTCCCTTTCAAGGACACGCCGTTTGAAGAGTACATAGAGACCCGCGCCGACTACTACGCGCCGGAGTTCCAGACGGTCCTGGCCGAGGCCCGCAAGAGGGTCGACCCCATCAACTACAAAAACGACCCGGACAAGTCCTCCACCCTCTTTACCGCGCTCGGCGAGTACGCCAACGCTAACAGGATTGACCTGTCCAAGTATTTCGACGTAAACGTCCGCGACATAAAGGTGCTCAAAAAGCGCAACGACACTCTGCTGCGCGAGCTTTACCGCCAGAGCAAGGCGTCCCTCAAAAAGGGCCTCGACCTCCAGGGCGGCGTGTCGTTCACCCTCGAAATCAACAAGGACGAGCTGGCCGGGGACTCCTACTCCCGCAAGGGCCAGCTCGACGACGTCCTGCGCGTCATGGACGGCCGCATAAACGGCATGGGCGTCACCGAGCCCACAATCCGAATCGTCGGCTCGAACGCAATCGAAGTCCAGATGCCCGGCGTGTCGCTGAAGGACAACCCCGAGGCTGTGGAGCAATTGTCGCGCCCGGCAAAGCTCGAATTCAGAATCGCCCACCGCTCGCTAAAGCCCGCCAATTCGTCCGTCCCCAGGCGCGAATGGCCCATCGGCTACGAGCTTCTTGTTGAGGAAAGGCAGGACGGCGACAGGGTTGTGGAGGACTGCCTCTACGTCAAAAAGCGCGCCGAGGCAGGCGGCGACATCATCTCGCGCGCCGGCGTCTATATGGACGGCGTCAACCGTTTTGCAGTCAACATGGAGTTCACAAAGGAGGGCGCCAGGAAAATCTACGCCATAACCTCCAAGATTCTGGAAGAGGACGCCAAGTATGCGGCCTCCTCCAACCCCTACGAGCAGAAGCAGCTCATGGCCATCGTCCTCGACGGAAAGCTGATGAGCGCCCCCAGAATCATCAGCGCCCTGTCCGATACGGGCTCGATAACCGGCAACTTCTCGCAGCGCGAGGCAATCGAGCTTGCAAACGCCCTCAACAACCCCCTCCAGGTCGGCCTGACGCGCACTTCGATGAACGAGGTCGGCCCCTCCATGGCGGAAGACGCCCGCGACTCCTCCCTCACGGCCGGCGCGCTGGGCGCGGGCCTCGTGTTCATCTTCATGCTCCTTTACTACCGCGGCATGGGCGCGCTTGCGATGCTCACCGTGGTCGCCAATATCGCCATAATTCTCGGCGTGCTGGCCTCCTTCGGCGCAACCATGACGCTTCCCGGCATCGCGGCGCTTGTGCTCACCGTCGGCATGGCAGTCGACGCCAACATCCTGATTTTTGAGAGAATGCGCGAAGAGCTCCTCCTGGGCAAAAGCATGTGGAACTCCCTCCAGGCCGGCTACGAGAAGGCGTTCTCAACCATCGTCGACGCCAACCTCACAACCCTCCTCACCGCCGTCATCCTGTGGCAGCTCGGCACCGGCCCCGTCAAGGGCTTCGGCGTGACCCTCGCAGTCGGCATCATAGCGACCCTCTTCTGCGCCCTCGTATTCGGGCGCGCGCTATGCGAGATAGCCGTCTCCATGGGCCTCTTCAAAAATTCGTTCAACTTCCGCCTCATAAGCGACACGAATTTCGACTTCATGAAGCATTTCAAGACTGCGTTTGCCGTGTCCTGGGTGGTGGTGGCCTGCGGCGTGGCAGCAATATTCTACCAGGGCGACAAGTGCCTGGGCATCGACTTCACGGGCGGCGAAACTTCGACTATCTCCTTTACGCAAAAGCTCCCGATAGGCGACATTACCGCCGTGTCTTCGGCGAACCCCTCTCTCGGCGAGGTGCAGGCATCCTACCAGAAGGACATCGCCACGGGCGCGGAGCTTCTGACCGTCCAGACCGAGGCGGAAAAGGGCAAGGCCGTGTTCGACGCCCTCCAGGCCGCCTATCCCGACGCCGGCCTGAAGCTTGTGGGGCAGGAGAGCATAGGCGCCGCCGTGAGCTCCGACATAACCCGCAACGCGGTGCTTTCCATATTCCTGTCGTTTTTGGGGGTTCTTTTGTACGTCGCCTTCAGGTTTGAGATAGGCTTCGGCGTGGGCGCGGTCGTGGCGCTTTTCCACGACATACTCATGACGATAGGCCTCTTTATCATATTCGGGATTTTCGGAATGGGCTCCGGGCAGTTCTCGGCCCCGATGATAGCCGCCATCCTCATGACGGTCGGCTACTCCATAAACGACAAGATAGTCGTGTTCGACCGAATCCGCGAAGAGCTTCCGCTCAACCCCGCGATGTCGCTTTACGACGTCATACGCAAGTCCATCAATAAGACTCTCTCAAGAACGCTTCTCACGAGCGCCACGACCTTCTTTGCGGCCCTCGCGCTCTTCGTGTTCGGCACGGGCATCATAAAGGACTTCTCTCTCATCTTCCTTCTGGGCATCATAACCGGCACATTCTCCTCGATATTCATCGCAAGCCCCGTCTTCTACTGGTGGCACAAGGGCAAGCGCAAGAGCGTCGAGGAGCAGGAAGTTGAAGTAAAGCACGACTGGCAGGAACAGGCCTGATTTGAAAGGGAAATTCGGCAAAATGGCAGACAAAATCACTATAGACGGCGGGAAGCTCCGCGTTCCCGAAAATCCGGTGCTTCCGTTCATCGAAGGCGACGGCACGGGCCCCGACATCTGGCGCGCGTCCGTCAGGGTGTTCGACGCGGCCGTGGAAAAGGCCTACGGCGGCTCCCGCAAAATCGAATGGATGGAGGTCTTCGCCGGCGAAAAAGCCTTCAACCGCTTCGGCGACTGGCTCCCGAAGGCCACGCTGGAGGCATTCAGGGAATACCTCGTGGGCATAAAGGGCCCGCTCACAACCCCGATAGGCGGCGGGATACGCTCGCTGAACGTCGCCCTGCGCCAGGAGCTGGACCTCTACGTGTGCCAGCGCCCGGTCAGGTATTTTTCCGGCATCGAAAGCCCCGTCAAGCGCCCCGACCTCGTCGACATGGTGATTTTCCGCGAAAATACGGAAGACATCTATGCGGGAATCGAATTTGAATGCGGCTCCGGTGACGTTGAGAAGCTCAAGGGCTTCCTGAAATCGGAATTTCCCGCGCGCTTCGCGAAGATACGCTTCCCCGGCTCGTGCGGCATAGGCATAAAGCCCGTCTCCAAGGAGGGCACGCAGCGCCTCGTAAAGAGCGCCATCGAGTATGCCATCTCGCAGGGCAGGAAGAGCGTTACCCTCGTCCACAAGGGCAACATCATGAAGTTTACCGAGGGCGCGTTCCGCGACTGGGGCTACGAGGTTGCAAAGCGCGACTTCGGCGCCTCCGAAATAGACGGCGGCCCGTGGTGCAGGCTCCCCGGCGGGCTCGTGGTCAAGGACTGCATCGCCGACGCCTTCCTCCAGCAGATTCTCACCCGGCCAGCGGAATACGACGTCGTCGCCACCCTGAACCTAAACGGCGACTACATCTCCGACGCCCTCGCCGCCCAGGTCGGCGGAATCGGCATCGCCCCCGGCGCCAACATCAATTACACTTCGGGGCACGCGATTTTCGAGGCCACCCACGGGACTGCGCCCAAGTACGCCAACCTCGACAAGGTAAACCCTGGCTCACTCATCCTCTCAGGCGAAATGATGTTCCGCTACATGGGATGGGCGGAGGCTGCGGACCTTCTCATAAAGGGCCTGGAAGGCGCCATCTCCGCAAAGACCGTGACATACGACCTGGCGCGCCTCATCCCCGGCTCCAGAGAGCTTAAATGCTCCGAGTTCGGCGACGCGGTGATCGCCGGAATGTAGGGGATTTACGAAAAATTCTGCAAATCCACGGCCCGCATCCTGCGGGCTTTTTTTGCGCTCCGGCGCAGGGCCGGGGGGCGGTGGGGCGCAAACGTCTTGATTTTTCCGCCGTTTGGTGAAATGATAAAACGCCTATGATGGAAAATTTTCAAATCGCCGCCGGGCAGTTCCCCTGGATTTTCGGGGTCTTTTTCTTCGCTCTCGGGGCGTGTGCGGGCAGCTTTATGAATGTCTGCATCTACCGGATTCCGGCGGAGAAGTCTGTCGTGCGCCCGCGCTCGCAGTGCAGGTGCGGAAAGCCCATAGCCTGGTACGACAACATTCCGATTGCAAGCTGGTTCATACTCCGCGGAAGGGCGAGGTGCTGCGGGGAGCGCTTCTCGTTCCGCTATGCGGCCGTCGAAATTATGACCGCGTGCGCATACCTTTACCTTTGGAGCTTCTTCCCGGCGGCGGAGGCCCTTGCGTGGATGCTGTTTGTGTCGCTTATAATCGTTGTTAGCTTTATAGACATAGACACGATGGAGCTTCCGGACATGCTCACGATAGGCGGCATGGTTGCGGGCGTCGCCGTGTCGATGCTGGTTCCGGAAATCCACTTTGACGCAAATCCGGCCGAGCCGCAGGTTTTCTCGGCCCTGAAGGCCTTCATCGTATCCGTGTCCGGCGTCGCGGTGGGTTCCGGGATTCTCTACTGGCTGAGGCTGCTTGCGGAATGCTTCCTCAAGCGCGAGGCGATGGGCGAGGGCGACGTGGTGCTGATAGGCTGCATCGGCGCCTTCTGCGGATGGCAGGGGGCAGTGTTTTCCATATTCGGCGGGTCGTTTATCGGCGCGCTTGTGATGGTGCCTGCAATGCTCATTTCAAAGCTCCTGTTCCGAGGGAGGGGGCTGAGGGCCGAAATCCCGTTCGGCCCGTGGCTCGGAATGGGGGCGGTCGCTTACGCGCTGTTTTTGCGCGACTTTGTGGATTCGTACTTCGCCGGCCTTGCCGGGGTCTTTTTCGGCGGCCTATGAGCGGGGCGGCGGAGACGCCGTGGCTCGGCGAATTCATGGCGCGCATATCCGGCGAGCGCAGGTATTCAAAATATACCGCGCGCAACTATTCGCACGCGGTGTCGATGTGGGCCGAATGGCTCGGGGCAAACGAGATGTTTTCTGGCACGGTGGAGTCGGCTGACAGGAAGTTTGCCAAGAACTACGTGGCCTACCTGGCCTCGACACTTTCGCGCCGCACGCTGCACAGCCGGGTTTCGGCCCTGCGCTCGTTTTACCGGTTTCTGATTGAAAAGGGAGCGGCCGAGTCGGACCCATTCTCGTCGCTGCCACTGCCGAAAATGAAAAAGGACCTGCCGGTCTTTCTGAGCGAGGCGCAGGTTCCGGAGCTTCTGGGCGCCCCGTGGCGGATGCTTGAGGAGGGCAGGCTTCCGCGCTTCGAGGCCGTGCGCGACGCTCTTTCCATGGAGCTTTTGTACGGGGCCGGCCTCCGGATAAGCGAGCTTTGCGCGCTCCGGTTCGGGGCGGTTGATTTTTCCAGCGCCTGCGCGCGCGTGCTTGGCAAGGGCGGGAAAACCCGGATATGCCCTTTCGGAAAGAGCGCGCTGGAGCTTCTGAAGCTGTGGCGCGATGAGTTCCGCAGGGGCGCCTCGTCCGGAGACTTCGTGCTGGTGCGCGAAAACGGCGGCGGGCTCTACCCCCAGCTTGTGCAAAAACGCATGAAAACTTATCTCGCGGAAGCCGGGCTGCCCTCCAACGTCACTCCCCACAAACTCAGGCATTCGTTTGCCACGCACCTCGTTGACGAAGGGATAGACCTGAGGGCGCTTCAGGAAATGCTGGGGCACGCCAGCCTTTCGACCACGCAGGTTTACACGCACCTCGGCACGGCCCACCTGAAAAGGGAGCATTCAAAGCTTTTCGACTGAGGCCGCCGCCCATCCCGCCCTTTCCAGACTGCAAGGCATCCGGAGCCTTTCCGCCCCTTGGCCGCTTCTTACCTTTTAAATGATGACCGGATTGGGCCGCGCAGAATGCGGGGCTTTGCGTTTTTCATTGAGCCGTCTTTGCCCGGCACAAAACCGCTGCGGATTTTCCCGCCAGTATGCCATTTCCCAGACTAAACCTAAAAGATTCCGGAATTTCCGCCGCAACGTTTTGGGATAAATTTTTCCCTTGAGGCTGAATCCGGCAGAGGCGGGCGGCATCTAAGCATGAAAGGCGCGGAACTTTCCAACCCGGGCGGAGCTTCGCATACAATATTTCAATATTGCCATGCATTGGAAGGCTCTCTTTTCAAATGAAGAATCGGCTTCAATTAAATGGGAAGCCGCTTCATTCGGATAGGCAAACCGCGCGCGATATTTCCAGTTGAATTTTTGCCCGGGAAAATCAATTGGGATGTTTTCCGGATTTTTCATGCGCTACAGGGCGTAAGACGATGGATGCGGAGGGGAGAGATTCCGGCATGAACTCGGCTGCGGAAATTCGACAGAGCAAAACGAAGTTTTGCAGGTTGAGGGGCCACGCCTCAAAAAAAAGCAGAGTGAAGTTGCAAATCAAACGCCAGATTATTCATCCGCGAGCGATTGCGAAGCAATGCGTGTGAAAAAAGAAAAGGCCCCGGCGTGGGTCCGGAGCCGAATTCGACAGGGCAAAACGGAGTTTTGCAGGTCAAGGGGCTATGCCAAAGAGGGTAGGTTGGGTTTGCTTTCTAAACTTTGCTATTGTTTGGGCGCGAGTGATTGCGAAGCAATGCGTGTGAAAAAAGAAAAGGCCCCGGCGTGAGTCCGGGGCCGAATTTGACAGGGCAAAACGG
>URJJ01000056.1 GCA_900548185.1 uncultured Opitutales bacterium | reverse complement strand
CTTCTAGCTTCGTCGGCAGCGTCAGATGTGTATAAGAGACAGTTGTGAGGCCGGGGACCGAAGGCGGAAGGCCCGACATGCGCGGGCCGGGGCGCTTTGAAGGCGGCGCCCGCGCGTCTTCCGATGGCGCCCAGCCCCCGTCCGGAGAGGCGCCCTGGGAGGGGTTCGGCCCGCGCGGCTCGCGCGGCCCGTCTCCGGAGGATTCAAACCCCAACCTCCGCCGCGTGGACGAGCGCGGCAACATGCAGGGGCCGTTTTATTTTGCGGACGAATCGCCCGTTCAGGTCATTCAGATTCTGGAGGCGCTGATGCGCAAGCCCATCCTGCAGTCCCAGGGGCTCGCGGGGATAAAGATAAACTTCGTGTCGAAGCGCCCGATGCCGCGCGAGGAGGCGATAACGGCCCTGACTGCGCTGCTCAGCCTAAACGGCGTGGCAATCCTGCCGCTCGACGGCCAGTTCATGCGCGCGGTGCCGGTCATAGGCGTAAACCGCCAGTCGCCGGAATTCCTGTCGGGCGACATCTCAAAAATGACTCCGAACCAGAATTTTTACACGATGCTCTTTGAGTTGGAGTACGTGGACGCGCTGTCGGTCTCAAACAAGATAAAGCCCTTCATGAGCCTTGACGGAGTGGCCGCAGTAGAGTCTTTCCCGAGGTCGAACGCCCTTCTTATAACGGACACCCTCATCAACCTCCAGCGCGCGTCCGCCGTCATAAAGAAGCTCGACGTTCCGTTGCAGCTCCGCGAGGACGTCGCCTTCATCCCGGTGAAAAACACCAGCGCCTCCGACGTGCGCGAGAAGCTCGTTACGATGCAAAACGACCTTCTTAAAAAGTATTTCGACAACACCACAATCGACGTCGATTCGCGCACGAACCAGCTCATCGTCGTGACGCAAAAGGGGAATCTTGAGGCCATCAAAACATTCATAAAGGGGCTGGACGTAGAGGCCGAGCCCATCCTCAAAAACGAGGTGTTCTACATCCGCCACTGCAAGGCCGAGGAGATACAGAACGTGCTGCGTACGATAATCCAGCAGCAGCAGCAGCAGGCTGCGCGCTCCGCCCAGAACAAGCGAAACGCCGCAAACACCGCCACTCGCAACGCCATAATGGCAGCCCAGGCCACGCGGGCCGGAAACCGCCCGGGCGTAATCGAGAAGGTGAGCATGGCTTCCGGCGACGGAACCACGGGCTTTGAATTCAGCGAGTTCGTGCAGGTTGTGGCCCACACCCCCAGCTCCTCCGTGGTGGTTTACGGCACGCCCGCCGACTTGAAGCAGATAAGCGGGATAATAAGGAAGCTCGACATCGCAATCGACCAGGTGAAAATCGACGTCATCGTAACCGAGGTTCTCCTAACCGACTCGCAGGTGTCGGGCCTCAGCTCCTTCGGCATATCATTCAACAACCCCTTCACAGGCGAAGCCGTCTCCGGCACGGGCCTCAACCGCTTCGGCAAGGCCAACCAGATTGCCGTCTCCACCTCCACCGACGCCATAAACGAGTCCTCAACTTCGGCGTTCTCGCTCGGGCTGAACGAGGGGTCCATGGCGGCCGTGTTCGACATAGCCAGGCAGAACCAGAACGTCAGGGTCCTTTCTTCGCCTACGATTGTCACAACCCACGCGGAGGAGGCCATCGTGCAGGTGGCGGAAAACTATCCGATGATAACCTCCTCCACTTCCGACATGTCCGACCTTTCGACCGCCAAGGTTACGATAGAGCGGCAGGATATAGGCCTGGAGCTCACCGTGACCCCGTATGTCGGCACGGATTCGATGATACAGCTCCAGATTGAGCAGAAGGTGCAGTCCATCGCGCGCTACGTCGAAATCGTGGGCGAGTCCCAGCCCGTGGTGAGCACCCGCCGCGCCCGCAGCAAGGTGAGCGCGAAAAACAACGAGCTTATCGTCCTTGCCGGCCTCCAGCACGTCGAAGCCTCCGAAAGCGACGGCGGCGTGTGGCTGCTTGGCGACCTCCCCCTGATAGGCGGCCTCTTCAGGCCATCGAGCGACAATATGAAGCGAAGGGAGCTCATCATATTCATCCGCCCCACAGCGATACGCAGCATGAGCGCGACCGAGGCCCTGGCCGACCGAAGCATAAGCGAATCCGACGTGAAGCGGGAGATGGAAAGCTTCATAAAAACCGGCAAGTTCTACGACAACGCCGAAGTCAGGGCCAATTTTGAGGAATTTGAGAAAAACCGCTTTTACAACAGGCTGATTGCCGCCCCCCATACCCTCATAACGGACGATGGGCGCATTGTGGAAGGGTCCACAAAAGACCGCATAATAAAGGAGGCGAAGGCCGCCGAGGAGGAGCGCAGGCGCAGGGAGCGCGAGGCTGCTGAAAATGCCGCGCAGGGCGCGCCCGCGCAGCCGGAAAATTCGGAACCGGCGGGCGACTCGGAACTGGCGGGCGACGCGGAGCCGTCTGATTCCGGTGGGCCTGTGGACGGCGCAGGGCAGGGCGGTTCCGCAGAGGCCGAGGAGGCTTCGGATTCCGGAGAAAGCCCCGTCCCCGGGGAGGGCCTCTGACGCCCGAAAGGAGGACGAGATGGAAAAACTTTTCAAATATCTTGGAACAGCCGTTGCGGCCTCGGCGGCCGCCGGAGTTTTTGCGCAGGAGCCGCGCGGCGGCATCGCCGACCCTTCCGGCTACCCCCCGGCAATGGACATGAATTCGCAGAACGCGGCGGCAATGCCCGTCGAGCCTTTTGAGTTTCGCCCCGTAGATGCGCAGGCTGCGGAGGGGATGCGCCGAAACGGCGCATTCCCGGGAGGCCCCCAGAACGTCATGGTGTTTCGCGGGCGCCCGGACGCCGCTGATGCGGCCCAGGGGCAGCAGCAGGTGCAGAATGCCCAGGGCGCGCAGGTGGTCTCCCAAAGCGCGCAGGCGCCTGCATCCGGGGATGCCTCGGCGGCTTCGGCGGCGGCTTCGCCCGGGGGGCAGGAGGGCGGCGGAGAGGCTCCGTCCCAGTCTGCATACGTCTCGGTGGCGCGCCTTAGCGACGACGGGAGCGACGAGTCTATGCTTGCGGCGCTGTCTTTCAACAACCCTTTCGGGAACGCCAAAAAGCCGGACGAATCCGAGATGGGAATATCGCTCAAAAGCATCGCCATGATAGACGGCAGGTGGAATTTCAGCGTGGCCTCGAAGGAGGGGAAGACCGCATGGCTCGGGATTGACGAGCAAAGCGAGGTGGTCCCGTGTAAAATACTCTCTTTCGACGAGCCTAAGATGACCGTCAAGGCCCTCGTGGGGGGCAGGGTGTTCGACCTGATGCTGGCCGAGGGCACTTCCGCGAGGAAGGTGGAACTCGACCCGCGCATGATGGGCGGGCCGCCGCGCAGGATGTCCCCGCAGGAGCGCGAAAAGCTTTGGAGCGCCGCGACCGACGACCAGAAGCGCCGTGCAAACGAGATAATGGCGCGGGCCCGGGCGAGCGGCAGGCGGCCGGACTTCCGCCAGATGATGCGCCTTGAAAACGAGGTGCGGGAAACCGTGCGCCAGCGCGAGCGGCAGGCCCAGCAGGGGGCCGCCCAGGGCAGGTGATGCGCGGGGGCTGAAAACTTTTTCTGAAAAATGCCAGACGACGAAACAACTTTTCTAAAGCGGCTCATGGGGCTTCTGGGCGCGGAGTTCGACGCGGAATTCGCCGAGAGCGTGGCCCTGTGCGAGCGTTCGCGCAAGGCGCAGCTTGTCATGGACAAGACCTCGAAAACGGAGGCCGAAGTGGCTTCTGCGGCCGCAGAGGCTTCGGGCCTTGGTCTATTCAGCGACGTGCCGGCCCTGGGTGCGCCGTCGAGGACGCTGTCTTTGAAGCTCATGTCCGAATACGCGTGCATACCCGTTTCCGAGGACGAATCGCGCATAGTCCTCGCCACGCCGTGGCCGCCGGAAAGGGACATGGGCAGGTGGGTTATGTCGCTTTCGGGCAAGGCTCCCGAGTGGCGCATCGCCCCGTGCATCGCCCTGTCAGAAAAAATGGCGGAAACCTTCGGCGTCGGCGCGGGTTCGCTCTCCGAAAACGACCTGTCCGCCTTCGCCTCCGACGGCGACGGCGACATGGAGGAGGATGAAAACGCCGCAATCATAAAGTTTGTAAACGAAATCATAGCGCGCGCAATGGCCGACCGGGCGACCGACATCCACATCGAGCCGCAGCGCGACTCCCTCAACATACGCTACCGCATCGACGGGAACCTTGTGCCCGTGAGTGTTCCCGAGAACCTCCTGCGCTTCAAGGATTCCATAATATCGCGCATAAAGATAATGGCGCGCCTCAATATTTCTGAAAAGCGCAGGCCGCAGGACGGGCGAATAGGGTTCACGCTAAAAAGCGGCGAGGACATCGACATACGAATCTCGTCGCTGCCGACAATGTACGGCGAGAGCGTGTCGATGCGCCTCCTTACGAAAAAGTCGCAGCCCATTTCTATATCTGACCTCGGCTTTCTGCCGGACGACATCGAAAAAATAAAGCGCCCGCTCGCCCGCCCGCACGGCATAATTTTGGTGACGGGCCCCACCGGCTCCGGCAAGTCGACGACCCTCACCGCCTTCATCCGCAAGCTCCGCTCGCCTGAGATAAGGATAATAACCGTGGAAGATCCTGTCGAATACGAGGTCGAGGGCGTCAACCAGACGCAGGTGCATCCGGAGATAGGTCTCACTTTTTCGTCCGTTCTGCGCTCCGTTCTGCGCCAGGACCCCGACGTTATAATGGTCGGCGAAATAAGGGACCGCGAGACCGCCGACATCGCCATACGCGCCTCCCTCACGGGCCACCTCGTACTAAGCACCCTTCACACAAACGATGCCGCCGGGGCGCTCACGCGGCTCATCGACATGGACATCGAGCCGTTCCTGATCGCTTCGTCCGTGGAGATGATAATGGCCCAGAGGCTCGTGCGCAGGCTGTGCGCATGCAGGGAAAAGGCCGACTACGACACCGCCTATCTGGCATCCTGCCTGGCCTCGCTTCGCATAGACCCGTCCGAGATAAGGCATGCCGGCGGAATCTGCAAGCCAAGGGGATGCCCGCACTGCCGCGGCATCGGATACAGGGGCAGGCTCGGCATATTTGAAATCCTGCTTGCAACCGACGAAATCCACGAGGCCATCCTCGCGAGAAAGACCGCCGGGGAAATCCGCCGCATCGCCCTTTCCCGGGGAATGCGCACATTGCAGGGGTGCGGATGGGAGCTTTTGAAGGCGGGCCGCACGGGGCTTGAGGAACTGATGCATTACGCGTCGATAACCGACGAGGCGCAAAACGGCAATGGCTGAGTTCGAGTACAGGGCCGCGTCGCTCTCCGGCGGCGTGGAGCGCGGAGTGGTTTCCGCTCCTGACAGGCGGGCTGCGGCTGGGGCTCTTGCAAGGCGCGGCCTGCGCGCGCTGGAGATAAGGGCTGCGGCGGGTGCGCGCGCCCCGGAGGCGGAGGACGCCGTAAAAATAAGGGGCTCAGAAAAGCTTTCGCTGGCGTTTTTCAGGAAGATTCTCCAGCTTTGCAAGGGGGGGATGCCCATGGGCGACGCCCTGAAATCCCTTGCGCAGAGGTCGCTTAATCCGCAGATGCAGGCGCTTTCGCGCGAGCTTTACAGGGCCGTGAGCGAGGGGGCCACGCTGTCGTCCGCCATGGTCGCCTACCCGAAGCTTTTTGAGCCCTGTATCGTCCACCTGACGGAGGCGGGGGAATCGACCGCGAACATCGTCCCGGTATTTGAAAATATTGTGGACTATCTTGAGGGAAAGAGGGCCCTGCGCGCAAGCGTGACGGCGGCTCTGGTCTATCCCGCGATTCTATGCTGCCTGGCCTTCGGCGTCGTGCTTTTATTCCTGTTTTATCTCATGCCCATGATAGAAGACATGATGGCAAACTTGGGCGGCGAAATGAGCATTCCCGTGAAAATCCTAATCGCCATGGGGGACTTTCTGATTTACGGCGGCCCGGTCCTGCTTGCGCTTGCGGCGCTCTCTGCGCTTGCGGTAGCCAAGTACCGCTCCGGGGAGGAGGGCAGGCTGAAAACGGACAGGATTCTGGCCAGGCTTCCTCTCGCGGGCCCCATAGCGGTAAACGCAGACATATGCCGCTTCGGAAACCTCATCGCAACCCTCTACGCCTCGGGCGTGAATACCACCGAGACTTTCCGCCTCGCCGAAAAGACCGTGAAAAATTCCGATCTGCGCCTGCGATTCCAGATGTGCCGGACTGCCATAAACGACGGCGCCCCCATATCGGCTTCATTTAAAAAATACGGCATATTCGATGACGACGACATCGACATACTGTCGGTGGGGGAGCGCACCGGAAGCCTTGTAGAGTGCTTCATGGAAATAAAGAACACCCATATGGAAATTCTGCGCGCCCGCATAAAGGCGGCCACTTCCATACTTACGGGAGTCGCACTCATGACGGCGGTTGCCATAATATTTCTGGTCGCACTCGGCATAGTTTCCTCGGTATTCGGGTTGAGCCAGAATCTGGTCTGACGCCCCGGGCGTCTCGCGGATTCTGGCGCTTCGCGCGCGGGGCGATTTGGAAACGCCAAATTTTTTCAAACGCCTCGCGCAGGGGAGGGGGAATGGAATTTTGAGGGCAAATTCGTTTGCTGAAATGGGGGAGCGGTTTCCGCCCGCATGAAACGGCATTTTCTTAAAAGCGGAAAGTGAAAAATGCGGCATTCCGGTTTGCTTGGGACGTGCGACGGAGGACACTTGAGTTGGATGACGCCACTTGGAATGCCATGGCTTTTCAGGCCGCAGGCAAGCCTTGCCGCAAAATACGTCCGGCCAAAGTTCATAGCGTGGCTTTTTTGGGGCATGGCATAGACAAGGGAACGGGGGTTGGATGAGATTTTGCGCGGAGAGGGAAAGCCCGCTTAAATCTCCGCGAAACGCCGTCTGATTTTCGTTTCTTTCGGGGTATTTAATCTGTGCCACTTCCTTTATTTCTAAATGGATGATTTTCAAAACTGACACTGGGGTGAGGAAAAGACGCCCGGGGCGGGCCTTTTCGAGGCGCGGGCGGATTTTATGGCGGACGCTCCCTGATAGGAGGAGGATGGCCGCAGGGCCCGGTTCGCAGTTCCGCACCGGAGGTACGGATTGCTTTTTCGGCTTTACAGGCGCTTTTGATTTGTCAAAAATTCAATGAAAATACGGGGGCTTTTATGTAGGGGGCCGGAGTTGTTTTTGCCGCAGCGCAGGGCTCTCGGCCGCGCCGAAACCTGCGGCGGCCCGTACGGAAGCGTTCGCGCGCAATGCGGGGGTATGAGAAAAATAAAATTTAAAATTTTTGCGGCCGTTGCCGCATTTGCTTGCACGGTGGGTTGCGCCCGCACTGCGGGGCCGTCTGCGGACGCATTGTCCGCGCTCGCGTGCGCAGAGAGCGCAGCCATCGCGGCCGTTTCCAATCCCGACTCGCGCATTTCGACGCGTTCGGGCCTGATGGCTCCCCTATACCTCGCCCTTATAGAGCTTTCAAGGCTCACGGGAAAGCCGGGATACTGGGCGGAAGCAGTCCGGTGCGGCGAGGGCGCAGGATGGACGACGCTCCCCTCCGGAGATGCGGCGGCGTTGGCGTGGCTTGCGACTTTTGCCGCGCAGTCGGAAGCCGGGGAAGCCCGGGACGCCCACGGGATGCGGGCGTTTGCGCCTTACATGAAATTGCTGCGTTCCCGCATAAAGTCGGGCGGGGCGGACCTCCGCGCCCCCGTCCTGTTCGGGGACTCTCATGGGCTGGGGCCGCTTTTTTCGCGAGCCGCTCCGGCTGCGCGGCTCTATGCCCTTACGGGGGACAGGGCTTTTTCGGGGTATCTTGCGGAGTCCTTTGGAGACTGCCCGGCTCCGTCGGATCCTCTTGAATTTTTTGCCCTTTCGCTGATTCTTCGGGATGTGCCGCGTTCGGATTCCGTCCATGGATTGTTTGCGGAAAAATACGCGCAGGCGGCCGGGGTAGCAGTCGCCGCGCGCGGGCCGTCCCGCCTCTGGGGCGGAGAGCAGACTCCGAAAACGCTCGCGGAAAGCGCCCTGTATGTTGCCGCGCTCGCTTCGGGGGTGAATTCGGGAGCGCTTCCGCGCGGGGAATTTTGGCCGGTTGTCATGGATTCGTGGGGCGCTCTCTCTGCGGAATTTTCAAAAATCCAACCGGGAGCGGCGGAAGGGGGCGCGCCCGGATTGGAAACCCTCCTTCGGGGGGCGGTGGCGTATGCCGGGGCCGAAGTCGCAAAGAGCTGCGGCATGAAGGCGCGCAAACCCGACTCAAAGCTGGTTATGGCGGCCTTGTTTGCGTCTTCCATGCCGATTCCCAGGGCTTACGCCCACATAGAGCCCCGGCGCGCCGACGATCTCGCCTGGGAAAATTCCAAAATGGCCTTCCGCATATACGGCCCGGCCCTCTATTCCGGTGTTGAAAACGGAGGGGTGGACGTGTGGACCAAGCGCGTCCCGTATCCGGTTGTGGACAGGTGGTACATGCTGGACATCCTGAAAATATCCTCCTACCACGACGACATCGGAGAGGGCATGGACGCCTTCAGCGTTGGGGACAGCGTCGGCTGCGGCGGCGACGGAATCTGGACGGGCTCGAAAATTGCAAGGCCCAACGTTTACCGCTTTGCGGACGTGAAATGGACCAAGCCCGGCGAACTTTTGTTCGAGGCATTCTACCTTTACGAGAATGTCGGCGGGGAGGTTTTCAGCCAGAGAAAGACTTTCAGGATGGGCGTTGACGACGCGGAGTGCTCGGTTGTCTCCGAATTCAGGAGGGGCAGCGTTTTGGAAAGGCCATTCGGGGAGCTCGAATGCGCGGCCGGAATAGAGGTCGCCGGCGGAATCAGGGCGCAGGGACGCGGGGCGGAAGTGGTTTTTGACGCGGACCTGAAATCCGTTTCAACCTCCGAAATGTTCGCCGGGGAGCGGCTTGAAATGCGCTTCCGAGCAGGCGGCCGGACGGAGGTTTTGCGGTTTAAAAAATCCGGGCTTGAAAATTTTGCGATAATGCGGGCCGACCCTTACGGAAGGGTATTCTTCTCTTTCGGATACGAATGGGGCGGAATGCATCGCAGCACAGCGCGCGCTGAACCGAAAGTAAAATGAAAAACAGGCATATTTTTACCCTCTCCGCATCCGCTATCATGGCGTGCGCGGCATGGCTTCCGGCCCTCGCCCTCGACGGGGCGCGGGGCGGGGCGTATTGGAATTCGTCCCTCCGGATAAATTCCTTCAGGCTCCCGCCGCCTCCGCCGGGGGCCGCCACGGAGTATCTCGACCTTGACTGCGACGGCAGGTACGACGCCATTAAAACCGTCACGCACGGGGACGTGCCGGTACTATGGCTCGACGACGGCGGCTCCGGAATAAGGGAAGGAGACACGGAAATCGCCGCAGTTGACGCATGCCTTCTCGTTGACAGAAACCGCGACGGGCGGTACGACTTCGTGGTAAAGTGGCTCGACGACAACGGCGACGGCAGGGCGGACATGCAGCTTGTCATGGAGTATCCATGCGAGCCGACCGATCAGGTGTGGCCCAACGGGCACTACATGTGGGTGATAGACTCCCAGGGGGACGGCATCTTTAACTGCATAGACTGGAACACATTCAAAATAGAGGCTTGGAAGCGCTCGGGGCTGTCCGACTTCCATCTGGGCTATGCCGGGCGCAAGGCGTTTTTGAAAATCCACACTTCGACCGACAAGATGGACGACCTGCGCCTAAACTGGGAGAACCCGTTTTTATTCTTCGACGACGACGGGGACGGCCTTAGCGAAAGGGCCGTGCGCTTCATGGTTCCGCGCCGCCGCACCGGCGCCGAAGGGGCTGAGCCGAATACGAGGGAATACTCCCAGCTTGCGACCGTGTGCGACTGGGTCTCGCTCGCCGTCGATATTGATAACGACAACGCGCCGGGGAACGAATTCGACTTCGACTTCTCCGTGGCCTTCATGGGGCCGGGCTTCGACTATTCCGGATTTTCCCAGAAAATCAAAAACCGGGAGTCCATGAGGGGCCTCCCGCAGGCCGACGCGTTCTTCCCCGACCCGCGCTTCAGAAACCTTGAGGAACTCGTATATCCTGCGCACGAAGACGCCTGGGACTGCATATTCAAAATGGGAAAGTGGGACAGGTTCTGGTTCGCATATGACGAGGACGACGACTGTTCCAGATGGGAGCGCGTCGAGTTCTACAAGCCCCTTGACATGTTCAAAGTTGGAACCGGCAAGGGGGGGCTGGATGACAACGTACAGTCCGACCCTTCCGGGGACAGGGGCGAATGGGACGACGACGGCTCCGGCGGCGGCAGGCTGTATGTTGGCGCGTTCGACGGCCGCCTCCACCTGCTCGGCGCGGAATGGGGCGCATGGAGGATAGACCAGGACGCGGAGTTTTTCCAGGGCTTCAACAGAACCTTCCAGAACCGCGACCCGCGCCGTTTCGCCACCGTCAAATATTCCGACACAAACTCCAACGGATTTTTCGACACGCTGGAATACGACCTGGACGGCGACGGGAAATTCGAGGAAAAGGTTTCGCTTGCCGAGCTGGGAATCGACGACAGGTGCGATGCAATAGACATGTCGGGTTTCAATTACTCCGACTTTCGCAAGCTCGGGGCCGGAATATCCGAAGGCATGTGGAAAAACGCCCTCAAGGCCGTCGCTGCGGCTGAAGAATGCGGTCTTGACACCTCATGGTATGCGAAGCTGAAAACCGCCCGCTCCCTGCGGGAAAAATATGCCAAGGGCTGGTGGCTCCAGTTTTACATATACAGGGATTTGGAGGACCTCCTTTCCCGCCGCGGCGATTCCGATGGGGTTGCGCGGCTGCGCAAAGCCTATTATTCGGGCCGCTGGGAGGACTTTCTAAAGTAAGGCGCGCGCCGGGCCGCAGTGCGGGGCGCCGGCGTCTCCACCCGGCCCGCAAGGGGTATGGGTATGTCTTCTTTTAGTTAAAGGGCTTGCACGGTTTGGAATGCCCCAAAGGAAGCGAAAAATCAGGCGGCGTTTCGCGGCGAGCCCGGCGGGTATTCCTCCCCGCGTGAAATTTCATTCCCAAATTCGCAATCCCGCCGTTAACTGTGTTAGACCCCAATTAAAAGCATGGCTTCGCCTGTTTGCCGGAAATTTTGCCCCACCCATTTTTGCAGGGGCGGCCGCTCCCTTTTAAGTGCGGACGCCTTGATTTAATGCCAATGCTTTTTGTGGGAACTAATGAGCATTCTCGCACCCAAAATCCCCCATGTATGTGCCGCCCCATTGCGGCGCGATGGGAGTTTCATATGATAAGACTTCGCCCGTTGAGGGGTTTCTTTGTGAAGTGCTTTGGACTTTAGAGGGGGAGCGTAGGGGATTATTTGCGGATGCAAATTCCTCCGCAGGGGGCCTTGCCCCCTCGGGATGCGA
>URJJ01000055.1 GCA_900548185.1 uncultured Opitutales bacterium | reverse complement strand
CTAGCTTCGTCGGCAGCGTCAGATGTGTATAAGAGACAGGATTTTAAGCGGGGAGGGAAAATCCGCCTGGCCCGCCGCGAAGCGCCGCCTGGGGTTCCGATTCTTTTGCGGCTTTCAATGCGTGAAAGCCCCTTTTAATACACGTCGGGCCGCCTGTCGCCGAGGGCGGGAATCTGGCGCCTGGCCTTTTCCACGAGCCCGAAATCTATGTCGCAGAATTTGAGGTCCTCCGCGTCTGCGGCGCATTCGCATAGGGCCTTTCCCCACGGGTCGACCGCTGCGGAGCATCCGCCGTAATGCATTGCGTTCGGCCCGAAGGTTTCGACGCCGGCCTGGTTTGAAAATATGAAAAAGCACTGGCACTCAAGGGCCCGAGCGCGGGCGAGCAGCCGTATGTGCTCCATGCGCGGGTGCGGCCATGCCGCGCTCAGTATTATGAGTTCCGCGCCGCGCAGAGCCATCTTGACGAACATCTCCGGAAAACGGAGGTCGTAGCATACCGCAAGGCCGGTTTTGGCAAAGGGCGCGTCCGCCACCTCTATGCTGCGCCCGGGGTGGACGTGCCGGTTTTCGTTAAATACGCCGAACAGGTGGAGCTTGTCGTAAGAGCCCCAGACCTCGCCTGCGGGGGAGGCCAGCAGCATCCGGTTTGCAGGCCGGTCCATGCCGGGGTCGAGCGCGGGGACGGAGCCCGCCACCGCAATACCTAATCCGCGCGCCAGGGAGCGCACCTCCCAGACGAAGTCGGCCCCGGCGAGCAGGGCCTTTTTGTTTTCTCCGTAGTGGAAGCCGCTCAAAAACATTTCGGGAAACACTACAAGCTCCGCCCCGCCTTCCGCAGCCCTCCCCGCAAACTCGCGGGCGTGTTCCAGATTTTCGGCGAACCGGTGTTGCTCCACGGCCGTCTGGGCGATTGCTATCCTCATATGAACTTTACCTTCCTTATCGCCGCGCACCCTCCGAGGGCCGCGATTTTTTTCAGTATCGGGCGCTCCATGAAGGCCAGCTCCTGCCGCGCTGCCGAATTGAACACGCGCACGTAGAGGACGGTCTTTCCCATGTCCGCCGGTTCGGAAAGGGGGGCGTACTTCGGGCCGACAATCCCGGCCCACGCCTCTATGGCCGCTTTTAGCGGGCTTGCGGAGCCTACGCGGCAGTCCTGGAAAATCTTGTCCACGAACGCCGCCGGGGGCTTCGGGTCGCTGCCGGAGGGCCTCGTGAATTCAAGCCCCCTGAAGGCGCTCAGCGTTCCGTCGCGGTCTTCGGAAAGCGGCATCTAAAGCTCCCCCCTGGACCCTTCCAGATACCTCTGCAAAAAAAGCACGCAGTTGAGGGCGATTGAGTGGTGGATTTCCCCGCTTTCCACCATGCCGTCAATGTCCTCCACGGGGACTTCGCGCACTTCCAGCTCCTCGTTCGGGTCCCAGGCGGTTTTCCCGGTTTTGCGGCAGCCGTCTATCAGCACGACATACGCCTTGTTGGACTGGATGGCGGGATTCGGCGAAACTTCGGCGATTATCCTCGCCTCGCCGCCCTCATAGCCCGTCTCTTCCGCGAGCTCGCGCCGGGCGGCCTCTATCGGCGACTCTCCCGGCTCCATCACCCCTCCGGGGAACTCCCACGACGTGCCTAGCGAGCCGAAGCGGAACTGGTTTACCATCAAAACCCTGTCCTGGCCCACTATGGCTGCGGCCTGGACCCAGTCGGAGGTGTCCATTGTGAAGAAATCGCTCTCCCGCCCGTCGGGGTGGCGGAAGCGGCTCCTCATCACTTTGAATATGCGGCAGTCTGCTACGCAGTCTTTCCCGAGAAGGCGCCAGGGCCTGGGTTCAAAAGCCGGCATGACCCCGTCCCTCCTGTCAGGGGATTGCGATTTCCTGGCCTATCTGGAGGCGCTTGGAATCAACCCCCGGGTTCGCCGCCTGTATTTCGGAAAGCTTTTTGCCGTATTTTTTGGCTATGACAAGGAGCGTCTCGCCCGGGCGCACATTGTGGACCTTGCCCCCGGCGCTTGCGCCCTGCTGGGCGGAGTCCGCCGCAGTTGCGCCCTGGGAGGGCTGAGAAGCCCTGGGTCTTCCGCCCCGGGAGGCCACTTCGCCTATCGCCTTCTGGTTTTCCGCAATGAGGGACCTGTTTTTGGAAATTTCTGCGCTGAGGCTGTTTATGGCCGACTGCATCTGGCGCGAGAGGGCGTTTACATTGGTCGCCCCCGCGCTTTTTATGTCGTTTACCTGGGTCATTGCGTCCTCCATTTTCGAGGACATGTTTTTCATTTCGATGGAGAGCGCCGCAGCCCTTTCCACGCCGTCTTTCATCGTCTTAAAGTTTTCCTCGGCGGTCGATGCGCGGCTTGCCGCGTTTATGGCCACCGCGAGGGAAGCCACGCCCAGCACGGCGCCGGCGAGGCCGACTGCCAGCGGCAGAAAAGGTTTTGAGGTAAAGTTTGTCTGGTTTTCGTCTTCCATCTTCTTTTGCGTTTCCGGAGTTCCGGTTTTGTTCTGGGCGCGCGCCCACTTTTTGTCAACGGATGAAATCTACGCGCGCGGCGCGGGGTTTTTCAACACTATTCTTGCGGCTTCCCGTCCCCGTCCGGCTTTTTTGCGGCGGCCTTTCCCGCCTTCGGGGCCCTCGGGGCGCGCTTTTCAAATTCAAAGCCGAGGTCTCCGCCGTCCTTCAGGACGAGGTATGCGGAAAACTTCTTGCCGTTGCGCTTGGATACGAAGTCGTCTATGAGAGGCGTTTTGCCGGTTTCGGCGAGGCTTTGTATCTCCTCGCGCCTTATCGAGTGCGAGAGCATGTTGCGCCAGATTTTGAATCCGCATCCCTTTTCCGGATCCGCGGAGTGGGAGCAGACGTACTGCGACGTGGTTTCAAGCATCATCCCGCCGGGGCATTTGCAAAGCCCGCGCGCGCCCTTGGGGCAGGGGGCCACGGCCTCCGCTCCGGAGAGGTCTTCGGGGGCCCTTTGCGAGCCTTCGGCTCTGTCGCCGGATGCCGCAGTGCCGAACTGGAACTTCACCTTGAAGTCGTCGTCCAGCTTCAGGAAGGCCGAGTAGGGCTTGCCTATCTTGCTTTTGAAGCCGTCAAGCGGGCCTATTATGCGCTTTTCCAAAAGCTCCGCGACCTCATCCTTCGACATCTTGCGGTTCCCTATGGTCTTGTATATAACGACCTTGCCGTCCTTTGAGCGGAACGAGCGGAACGACTCCATCATCTTTTCGCCGTCCGTGGGGGAGACTATGTCAGTCTCCGTCGCGTCGGCGTCCGCCTCCACGAAGGCCTTTGCCCTTTCGACAATCTTTGTAGCCATGGCCGAAATGCCCGACATAAAATCTTTTCTTGTGAGGTCGTTTTTTTCTATGAGCCGCAGGCGGTACTCCCATTCCCCGGTCATCGCCGGGCTTGTGAGTTCCTCCATCCCCACGACCTTCAAAAATGTGATGAGGCTTTCGGCCTTGTTGGTGGGCACCAGCTCGCGGCGCTGGCGCTCGACGAACTTGTGCATAACGAGGGTGTCGATAATCTGCGCGCGCGTGGCCGGAGTGCCGAGGCCCTTTTCCTTCATGGCTTCGGCCAGCTCGTCGTCGTCGAGCAGCTTTCCGGCGCCCTCCATTGCTGAAAGCAGGGTGGCTTCCGTGTAGCGCGCCGGCGGCTTTGTGGATTCCTCCTTCGTCTGCGCGCTTAGGACCTTCGCGGACGACTCCCCGTCCGCGAGGGCGGGAAGGGTGGCGTTCTGCGGCGCCTCGTCGCCGTCCTTTGCCCCGTCTTTCGGTGCCGCGTCGCCCTTTTCATAGACTTCCAGCCAGCCGGGGGACTTCATGACCTTGCCTTCTGTTTTGAAGGAGTGGCTGGCGGCTTTGGAAATCCTCGTTGTGACGTCGAAAAGGGCGTCCGGATAAAACGCGGCTATGAAGCGGCGCGCTATCATGTCGTAAATTTTCGCCTCGTCCTCGCCGAGCTTGCCGCTGTCGACGCCCGTGGGGATTATTGCGAAGTGGTCGCTCACCTGGGCGTTGTTGAAGATGCGCTTTGAGGCCTTTTGCACGTAGCCGCTTTCGACCGCCCGCCTGCCGAACTCCCCGTACCTTCCGCCCAGGGCTGGGAGGGTTTTTGCGCAGACGCCTCGGTAGTCCTCGGGGAGCGCCCTTGAGTCCGTTCGCGGATAGGTCACCATCTTGTGCTTTTCGTAGAGGGCCTGGGTTATTGACAGCGTCCGCGCGGCCGAGAACGAGAAGCGGTTGTTGGCCTCGCGCTGGAGGGTGGTGAGGTCGTAGAGCCTCGGGGCCGCCTGCCTGGACTGCGTCTTTTTTTCGCTCACCTGGGCGGTTTGCGCAGCCATCGCCTCGGCCGCTATGCGTTCGGCCTCCTCCTTTGACCACACGCGGTCTGCGGCGTCGCCCGCCTCCTTGTCCTTTGACTTGAAGTCCGGGCGCTGGTAGAGGCCCTGGTAGGTGCCGTTTGCTATTTCAAACGATGCCGAAACCTTCCAGAATTTTCTGGGCGTGAAGTTCGATATTTCGTGCTCGCGCTCCACTATCATGGCGAGCGTCGGCGTCTGCACCCTGCCGACGCTGACGAGGGCCTTGTTTTTCGCCCCGAACATGCGGGTTGTGACGGCCCTCGTGCCGTTCATTCCGACAATCCAGTCGGACTCGCTGCGGCAGCGGGCGGCGTCCTGGAGCGACACCATTTCCTCCTGCGGCTTCAGGTGGGCGAATGCGTCCCGGATAGACTCGGGCGTCATGCTCGACATCCACAGGCGCTCCCTCGGGAGCTTGCATTTGGCGACCTCGTATATGTATGTGAAAATCAGCTCGCCCTCCCTGCCCGCGTCGCACGCGTTTATAACGCCGCAGAGGTCGTCGCGGCCCATCAGCTTTTTGAGCTCCGCGAATTTCTTCTTGGTCTTTTCGATGGGCTTTAGCTTGAACGACTCGGGCAGGATGGGGAGGTTGGCAAGAGACCAGCGCGCGTATTTCTTGTCGATGTCGGCGGGCATGGGCAGCTCTATGAGGTGCCCCAGGGCGGACGATATTACGAAGTCTTCGTTCTCGTAAAAATCGCCGTTTTTCTTGGCCTTTCCGAGCACGCGGGCTATGTCCGCAGCGACGCTCGGCTTTTCGGCAATGACAAGTTTCTTCATTTCGCGCGTGGTCTTTTGTCCGGGCGGATTCCTACTTCTTCAGGAAATCCGGAAGTATGGAATCGATGTTCGAGAGCAGCTCGCGCATCGTTTCGGGCGTTTCGTCGCCCATGTTTGATATGCGGAAGGTCTTGCCCTTGAGCGCGCCGTAGCCGCCGTCAAACATCATGTTGTAGCGCTTCTTAAGCTCTGCGATGAGGCCCGGGAGGTCGACTTCGAGCGTGTTTTTGAAGCAGTTGAGCGAAACCGACCCGTACTTTTCCTCCGGGAGAAGCTCAAAGCCGTGCGCATACCCCCAGTCGCGGACTATCTTGTTGTTTTCGCGGTGGCGGGCGTAGCGGTTTTCGAGGCCCTCCGAGGAGATGTCCTCAAGCTTGCTTTCGAGGGCGTAGATGAGGGAGATTACCGGGGTGGAGGGGGTCATTGACTTTTCGTAGTTCTTCTGGAACTCGAGGAAGTCGAAGTAGTACCCGCGCCCGGGGGTTTCGGCGGCGCGCTTCAGGGCGCGTTCGGAAACGGTGAGGAAGGCGAGGCCCGGGGGGATTGCCATGGCCTTCTGGCAGCCGGCCACCATCACGTCTATGCCCAGCTCGTCCTTCTTTATGGGGAGGGCGGAGAAGGAGCTTACGGTGTCGACTATCGAAATCACTTCAGGGAACTCGCGTATCACGTCCATGAGGGCCTTGATGTCGCTCATCGTTCCGGTGGAAGTCTCGTTGTGTATGATTGTTATTGCGTCGAATTCGCCCGTTGAGAGGGCCTTGCGGACATCCTCGGGGTCGACCGGCTTGCCCCATTCGTACTTGAGCATTTCGGCTTCGAGGCCGCAGCGTTTGGATACGTCGTACCACTTGTCCGAGAACGCGCCGTTTGCGCAGTTTAAAATCTTCTTCCGGCAGACGTTGCGGATGGAGCCTTCCATCACGCCCCAGGAGCTGGAGGTGCTCAGATACACGGGGTCCTTCGTGAAGAACAGCTTCTGAAGGTCCGGCTGGATCTTTTCCATGAGGGCGACGAAGTCCTTGCTGCGGTGTCCGACCAGGTGGGTGGTCATTGCCTTGTAGGTCTTTTCCGAAACCTCGATGGGGCCTGGAATGAATAGTTTGTACGACATATCTTTTTTTTTGTTTGGATTTTGCGGCTTTTAGTTCCGAAATTGTAAGAGTCAGGCCCGCAGGGTGTTCTGTTCCTTTATGGCCCTGGAGTTGCATTCGGCGAGGGTTATCGTGCGGGGCACCCATTTGCGGGCCTCCTCCTCCGTCATCTGCGCGAACGACATAAGCACCAGCAGGTCCCCCTTCTTGCCCATGTGGGCGGCGGCGCCGCGGAGCGAAATGGTCCTTGAGCCGGCGGGTGCGGGGATTGCGTAAGTTTCAAACCTCTTGCCGTTTGTGATGTTGCCCACCAGTATTTTTTCGCCGTAGATGAGCCCCACCTTGTTCATCAGAGCCTCGTCTATGGCGAGCGACCCCTCGTAATCAAGTATCGCGTCGGTCGTTTCTGCGCGCAATATTTTCGACTTTAGAATCTGAACGAGCATTTCCTTGCTTTGTTTAATAATAAAATCCGACACAACTACACCCATTCAAAATATAGTCAAATAAAAAAGGGGCGCCATCCCGGCCTTTCCGGAGCTTTCGCCCGGGCGCGCCGGACGAAAGCTATGCCGGGCCGGGCGGAAACGGCGAATGTATCTAAACCCCACTTTGTTGCGTTTTTGTTAAAATCAGGCCGCGCGCGGAGTCCCGCAAAAAAAACTGCAACATTTCCGGCCGCAGCTTGTCTTACAAAATATAAAGGCGCATGCGCATCCGGCCGGATTTGCCGCCGCGCTGCGGCGGGGGCCGCATGAATATTTTTCATATGATATGAACGAAGTCATTAAAAACATACTTTCGCGCCGCAGCGTGCGCTCTTTTGAGGACCGCCAGATTCCCAGCCGCGACCTCATGGCCATTCTCGACTGCGCCCGCCGCGCGCCCAGCGGAGTGAACGCCCAGGGCTGCCATTTTTGCGTAGTCCAGAAAAAGGAGTCGCTCTCGGCGCTCCTTTCTGCGGCAAAAGAGGCGTTTCTCGCCTCCGGCGAAGATTTCTATGTCTCCGAGGCGGTGGACCCGTCCTTCAACTTTTTCTACGCCGCCCCGACTTTCGTTATAGTGTCCGCAAATCCGACAGGCCCGGACATCGTGGCTCCCGAGGCCGACGCCGCGTGCGCCCTCCAGAACATCTTTCTTGCGGCGCATTCGCTCGGAATTTCGAGCTGCTGGATACATGCGCTGGTGCCGTTTTGCTCGTCTCCTGCGCTGAGGCCCGTCCTCACCTCGCTCGGCGTCCCGCCGGAAAATATGGTTTACGGAGGGGCCGCCCTGGGCTACTGCTCCGGGGCCTATCCCGAGCCGCCTGAGATTACCGGCAACGCCGTTTCGTTCGCCTGACACTTTATTTCTACTGCGAAGTTTCTTCATATTCGTCAGACGGCTCTTTCGGGAGCCGTCTTTTTTCGCCCCGGCGCGGGAAGCGCGGATGCTCCGGGCGGGGGAGCCTCCGGCAAGCTACGCGCCTTTCGCTTGCGCGCCGCATGCGCGGCCCTTGCGCGGGAGGGCGGGGGGCACATCGCAAGGCGCCGGGCATAGAAAGCGGGCACTTGGAAGGGATTTTAAGGCGGGCTTCCGGCATGGGACGGCGTCAGCGTTTGGGAATTTGCGTAAAAAAACGTTTTGTGTCATTTAACTTCATTAAAGGGGCTGGCCATAGATGAGGGAACGGAAAGCGGATTCTGAAATTGAATTTTACACGGATAGGAACCCGCCCAACCTGCCGCGAAACGCCGCCTGATTTTTCGTTTCTTTCGGGGCTTTTTAATCTATGCCAGCCCCTTTAAAATGCGGCTGCAAAATTTTCGGGCGGGAGGATGGGCAGGCGGCGATTTCGGGAGGCTTTGCGGCTGCATCCGACTGTCTTGCCGGGCGCCGGGCCGCTACATAGGTTTTATCTTATAATTCTGCTTTGCCCGAGGTTTGCGTGTTATTGGGCGCTTGTCTAATTTTGGATTTTTTGGAGAGGGGGAAGGCTGTGCGTGGTGCGGGCAGAATGTGTGGAGTAATGCGCAGGCGGGGCAAATCTAAAAGGTGATTTATGGAGATTTTTACAGAAGGCCGATTTTTTAATGAAAGTTGCCGCCTGCAAAAAAGCCTTGCGCGGAGGTTTTAAGGATGGCGCCATTTCCATTTCTTCCGGGCATTGCAGTTTTTGGCAGTTTATTTAAAAGGGCAGGGAGGGGGCGCGTTTTTTTACGGCGGCTGTACTGGCGGATGCGCCGTGGGGCGGTTCCGGCGCTGCGGGAGTGTTTGAGAGGCTTAGCCCGTGGGGGCAAGGTGCGGTTTTGCGGGGCTATGTTCTTTAGAGCACAAAAAAGCCCCGCGCATTGCGGGGCTTTGAAGTTCAAAGTCTGCCGAAACGGTGCGGCTCCTATGCCCGGGCGCGCCGCCTGCGCGCTGCAATGGCGAGGGCCGCCGCGCCGAATATCGCAGCCCATGTGGCGGGTTCGGGGACTGCGCTTACCACTACGTTTATGTACAGGGTGTTGTCGTTTATTTCGTAGCACTTGCCGTCTTCGCCGTAAACGAGCTGCACGCCTTCGGTTTCAGTTATGTTTTCGTAGGTCTTGGTGTCCTCATTCCAGCCGAGGGTCTTATTCCAGTCGAATGTGTGGACTATTGTTTCGCCTGCGACATTTTCATTCCAGATTCCGCCGTCTGCTATGCTCTGGTCGGAAGTCATGAGCGCAAACTTGTAGTAACCGGCTTCGAGGCCGACTACGTTTGTGAAATCGACGTAAATCTGGCCGTCAATCGGCTTGAGGTATCTGCCGTCGAGTATTGCCTGCGTCTTGTCGAAGTCGGTGAGGGCGTTCGAGGCGCCGAGGAGGTAGGTGAAGGAGCTGTCGGCGCGTGCCTTGAACTCCCAGCCGCACTTGAAGGCGCCCGCATCTGCCGCAACGAATTTGCCGTTTTCATATCCGCCGAATACGAAGCCGACGTATTTGCCTTCCGTCCTCTCGCCGGTATTCGAGCCGATTTCGATGGAATTGCTGCCCTGGGCCCGGAGGTCGAGCTTGGAGCCTTCGCCGTAGATTGTTATGAAGTTCTTTACGGGGTTGACATTATTGGTTGCGAGGCGGATGCCCTGCGAAGTCACGTAGGAGCCGTTTTTTATTATGAGGTTTGTAGAGCCGTTTGACGCCTCAAGGTAGTTCGAGCCGAGAACCACGGTTGAATTGTCTATTGTAAAGACGGCGTTGCCTCCGTTTATTGCGCGCAGCGTGAGGCCGTTTGTATTCTTTACATTGGAATCTACGATGTTGATTTCGGCCGTGGCTCCTGCGGCATTCCCCTGGATTATGAAACGGTTTGAAAGCTGGAGCTGGTCCTCCGTCATGTTTTTGAGGGTGGCGGATGCGATGGCCCCTGCGGAGTTTGCGCCGCTTGTTTCAACCCAAAGTTCGTTCGCCATCAGAACCGAATTGTCAAAAACAGCTTCCGATGTTGCGCCGGCGTTCGTGGCGGTAACCTTGAGGGTTTTGTCGTTATGATTTATGGTGCTGCCGTTTTGTGCTATAAATTTTGTGCTTGCGTTCTCGCCCTTTGCGCTGACTTCAATGCCATTGCCGAGGTTCGTCAGCGTGGAGGCGTCAAAGGACATTGTGAGGTGGTGGTTGGCCGCCTGCTGCTTGCCGAGAACCCAGGCGTTTACTGCAAAGGCTTCTGAGCCGTTTGTAAAATACACGCCGCTATCGAACGTCCCGTCTTTTCCGGCGATTGCAGAACCATTAAACTGGTCAAATTGGCCGTAGAAAGTTGAGGCGTCCACATTGAATTTGTAATAGCCGCCGCTTCCCCAGTTTAGCATGGAACTCTCCATATATGCGCCATCTGTGAGGTTTACTTCGAGTTTGTACCCGTAATAAAGGTCCGAAGTCTCAGAGTTATTCATGTAGAGGGCGCCGGCGGGGCCCGAAATATTGAGCACAGCAGATTCGGCGTTATTGTAGTTGAAGCCGAACTTGCCGATATCAACGTCGGAAGTGAGGTTGACCTCTACTCCGGAATTGAATATCACGGTGTCGTCCATCGTCGGGATGCCCCCATAGGGGACGTATGTCTCGGCCTGAGTTTCTTCGTCTACGACCTTGGTCGCCCATATCGTCTCGTCTGACCAGTCGCCGGATTTTATGGCGTATACGGTTTCGGCCTGCGCCGTACCGTACAGGGCAATGGCGGAAGCCGTCAGCATTCCAATTTTTTTATTCATAATGGCACAATATGTTAAGGGACGGATTTGCATCCACCTGCGGGGCATGGAAGGATGAATCCGCAAAAATCGCGTTGGTTATTGGGGTGTGTTTTGTCCGTATTTTTACGGATATGCGCGCCCAACTTATGGCAAGGCTGTATATACCGGAAATTTACGAACGAAATAAAAATTACTTCCTCACACGAATGCGTCAACTGTTTTTTTATATTTTTGCAGGGGATGGCGCATTTTAACCTTTAGGCTTAAATGGCTTTTTATAAATTACTTGAATGGGTCGTGACGCCCGGGGCCGCTTGCGGGTGGCAGTTTTTTTTGAAAAAACCGCTTTTTTTGAAAAGATGATTTTTTTAGCTATTTGCACGAACTGCCGCCCTCTCGCAGCCGTTCTGCGGCAGGCCCGCCCGAAATCCCATTTGATTCTTGAAAAGGCGCGCCGGTTTTGCTGGTATTGGAAAATACCGATGATTTCCGAAGAGCCAGACACTCCCATAATATCCATACGCGGCCTCCACCACTCATACAGGGAGGGCGACGGCGTAAAGGAGGTTCTGCACGGCGTAAACCTCGATTTCGTCCGCGGGGAGATAGCCATAATAATGGGGCCTTCAGGCTCCGGAAAATCCACCCTTTTGAAGCTCATAGGGGCGCAGCTCACAATCCAGCAGGGGCAGATACGCATAGACCGCGACTCGCTCCTTGGCGCAAGCCCCGCAATGCTAAGGAAAATAAGGCGCAAGATAGGCTTCATATTCCAGAGCCACCATCTGCTCGAATCTATAAGGGTCATACAAAACGTCCAGCTTCCGCTCGCATTTGACGGCCGCCACACCGGGGCCTCGTCTCGCGCCCTCGCCCTCGCCGCCCTTGAGACCGTCGGCATAGCCGACCAGGCCGAAAAGCGCCCGGGCCACCTCTCGGGGGGGCAGAAGCAGCGCGTGGCAATCGCCCGTGCCCTCATACGCAAGCCCGCGATAGTCCTCGCCGACGAGCCAACGGCGGCCCTCGACGAAAAAACCGGAAGGGAAGTCGTCGACCTCATAAAAAAGATGTCCAAGGAGCTTGGCGTGACGGTAATTCTTGTGACGCACGACAACCGCATTCTCGACATAGCAGACCGCATCGTCCATATGAGGGACGGAAAGCTTGAGGAGGGCGCCCCGCGCGCCTAGCATTTCCGCCCCCGCCCTTGATTCTGTCTCTTATACACATCTGACGCTGCCGACGAAGC
>URJJ01000054.1 GCA_900548185.1 uncultured Opitutales bacterium | reverse complement strand
CAAAGAGATAAGGTCTGTTGAAATCACCCCGCCTTCCATGGCCTCCTCCGAGCCCGCCAGACCCTCCGACAAGCCGGCGGCAGTCGGCGTGACAAGCGGCGGGGAATTCTACTTTAACGATTCTCCCGTCTCGCGGGAGGGCCTCGCCTCCGAACTCGCCCGCCTGCGCGCTGCGAATCCGGAGGCATCCGTGATACTCATCGGCGACCGGGGGGCCTCATGGGAGAGCGTCGCCTCCGCCCTCGACGCGATACGGGAGGCGAAAATAAAAAAGGCCGGCATCCAAAGCGGCGCGGAGTTTCGCAAATAGCGCGTGCGCGCCCCGCAGGCGACGCCCCGGGGATTTTTCCGCCCGGATTTTGGTCAAGTTTTTTTCGGGAAGGCCGATTTAAAAAAGGCTTGCCAATGGCGCCGCGATTCTTTGAATTGTCCGTGTTTTAGCTTTTTTGCGCCTTTTGCGGGGTACTACCCGGGCGACTTTTGCGGCTGATTTTTTCTCGCCGGTTTTTTTGATTTTCGGACCCGTCTCCGGCCATGGCTCAGACGGGCGCGGAATCCGGATTATTCGGATTTATGCCCGGCGGATTTTTCCACCATTTTATATTTTTATATGCAGGATTTTGACAGCAGTTTTGAGCAGGGCGGCCCGTACGGGGCCCCCGGCGGAAACCCCGGCGGCGAACGCCGGAACCAGCGCCGCCCCCAGCCTTCCGGGCGGGGGAAATTCCAGCCCAGAAACGGCCGAGGCCCGGGGCGCCGCTTCCAGAAGGGGCAGAACCAGGACAGGCGCAGGCCTCCCGCCCGGGACGGCTTTGAGCCTCGCCCCGACGACCGGGGGGAGGACCTCGAAATAATGAAAGTCGAGGGCATATTCGACCTTTCGGCAAACAATAACGGGGTGCTTCTCGACCCGAAGCGCGGCGGCAAGTCCAGGCCGACCGACACCTACGTATCCCGCGAGCTCGTCCGCCGCTTCAACCTCCGCAGGGGCCAGTACATATGCGGAAACGCCCACAAGGCCCAGAGCCACCAGAACCCCAAGCTGCGCTTCATCGAGACAATCGACGGGCTGAGCTGCATGGACCGCAGGCGCGTGCCGTCGTTCCAGAACCTCACCACCGTCGCCCCTGACGAGAAAATCCGCCTTGAAACTTCCGACGGGCGCATGACAAACCGCGTCATAGACATTTTCTGCCCCATCGGCAAGGGCACGAGGGGGCTGATCGTCGCCCCCCCGCGCACAGGCAAGACCACGCTTCTAAAGGACATCGCCTTCGGCGTTCTCGAAAACCACCCGGAGTGCCACCTTATAATACTGCTTGTGGACGAGCGGCCGGAAGAGGTCACGGACTTTCGCATGGACCTTCCGCAGGCCGAGATTTTCGCCTCTTCAAACGACGAGACAATCGACACCCACATACGTGTGGCCGACCTCGCCGTCGAGCGCGCCAAGCATCTTGCCGAGGTGGGCAAGGACGTCGTTCTTCTCATGGACTCGCTCACGAGGCTTGCCAGGGCCCACAACTCCGCAAAGGGCGGCGGCGGGCGCACCATGTCCGGCGGCCTGGACATCCGCGCCCTCGAACGCCCGCGCCAGATGTTCGCCTCCGCCCGCAATACCGAGGAGGGCGGGAGCCTCACCATCATAGCTTCGGCGCTGATTGAAACCGGCTCCAGGATGGACGAACTGATATTCCAGGAATTTAAGGGCACGGGCAACATGGAGATGGTGCTCGACCGCAAAATTGCCGAGATGCGCATATGGCCGGCTGTGAATCTGGCGGCCTCCGGAACGCGCCGCGAGGAGCTGCTTCTTTCGGCCAAGGAGCTTGAGGCGTCGGGATTCCTGCGCAGGGCAATGGCGGGTTCCAAGGGCGAGGACGCGACTGAGACCCTGATAGAGCGGATGTCTCAGACCAAGTCTAACGCCGAATTTTTGAATATAATCCTCTAGGGCCGCCGCCCGTCGCGTCTGCATCCGCCGGGATTTTTCCGGCGGATTTTTTTTGGGGGCGCGTTTCGCTCATCCCGCCTAAATGGCTCAATATCGGGCAGATTTAAGGGATTGGCATAGATTGGAATGCCCCGAAAGAAACGAAAAATCATGCGGCGTTTCGCGGCGGCTTAGGCGGGCGTTCCCTCTCCGCGCAAAATTTCATTCCGCCCTCCCGTTTTTCGTTCTCTAATCTATGTCAGACCCAAATTTTTTGATGCTGCCCGGCCTTATTATTCCCGCGCTCCGGATTTGTGCGCGGCGGCGGGACGGGGGCTGCGATGTGCACCTGCCCATGTCCGTTATGCGTTTTCTGGGAAGATGCGCCGCGCCTTGCGGCTTGGAAATTTCAGGCTAAAAGGCCGGGTCCCGCCGGGTGCTGCTGCGGATTTCCCGCAGGCAAGGCCGTCATGCCGACCGCTTCCCCGCACCCGCAGATTATTTGTACCGCCTCCAAGGGGGGAGGGAAATTTTAAAAATATTCTTCTTGCGTGGGGGCGGATGATTTTTTTGCCTCTTAAAAATGGAAGGTTTCGGGCAGGGCGTCAAATTTCCGGATTTCTGGCAGGCGGAGGCTCTTTCCGCGCTGAGGGCGGGGCGCGACGTGGTGCTGCACGCCCCGACGGGGGCGGGCAAGACGTATGTGTTCGAGCTTTTCTACACCCGCCATTTCAGGGGCCGTTCGGCGGTTTACACCGTGCCTACGCGCGCGCTTGCAAACGACAAGTTCCGCGAGTGGCGCGCGCGCGGGTGGAACGTCGGGATTTCCACCGGGGACCTGTCGCTCAACCCTTCCGCGCCGCTTGTCGTTGCGACGCTTGAAACGCAGAAATCGCGCATCCTTGGCGGCCGGGCGGCGGACTTCATGGCAATAGACGAATACCAGCTAATCGGCGACCCGCGCCGAGGCGCAAACTACGAGCTGGCAATCGCGATGGCGCCGCCTGAAACCCAGCTTCTGCTTTTGAGCGGGAGCGTCGAAAACCGCGGGGAGGTCGCGGCGTGGCTTCGCAGGCTGGGTCGGGACGCCGCGCTTGTCGAGCACGGGTCGCGCCCCGTTCCGCTGGAGGAGGTTTTTTCAGAGTCCCTTTCAAACGAAACTTCGTATTCGGCGCGCGGCGCGTGGGGGCGGCTTGTGAAAAAAATCGCGGCGGCCGACATGGCCCCCGTCCTGATTTTCGCCCCGAGGCGCGTGGATGCGGAAACAATCGCCTCGCGCATAGCTTCCGAACTGGACGGCCTCCCGCCGCTCCAGCTCCCGCGCGAAAGGCTGGAGGGCGCGGGCCGCAGGCTTGCGGGGCTTTTGAAGCGCAGGGTCGCGTTCCACCACAGCGGCCTTAGCGCGCGGCAGCGCAGCGGGATTGTGGAGGCGTGCGCAAAGTCCGGCGATTTGGTGGCGGTGGTTGCGACTACCGGCCTGGGCGCGGGCGTGAATTTTTCGATGCGCAGCGTCATAATTGCGGACAGGGAGTACGAGAGCATGGGGCAGGTACAGGTTCTGCGTCCCGACGAGATGCTCCAGATGTACGGGCGGGCGGGGCGCCGTGGGCTTGACACTTGCGGATACGCGATTTCCCTCCCCGGCAAGCCTCGGCTTTCGGAGGCCGGGGAGATAAGGCTCGGACGCTGCGGGCATCTGGACTGGACCGCCGTTTTGCGGGTGATGGACGCCGCCGCATCTTCCGGCGGGGACCATCTGGCGGCCGCGCGCCGCTTCCTGTCCAGGCTCTTTACCGAGGAGAATATCGACCTCGGTTTTGACAGGGCTGCCGCCTCCCCCTGCGGGCGCGGCGGGAGGGCTCGTTCCGGCGAGAGGGTTGAGATGCTCAATTCCGCCGGCCTTTGGGAGCGCAGAAAGCCATCCTGCCAGGCCCGGCTTTGCGAGGCCCTCTACCACGGCCCCGACGGCTGGGTGCCGTTTCTGGAAAGCCGCCGGGCCGTCCTTGACTTGGGCCGAGGCGCCGCCTGCGCTGTCGGGGGCGGCAGATACGGCGTGCGCGTGCGGGTGGCCTCGCGCCTGGAAAACGGGTTTTACAGGCTGACCAGGGCCGTTTACTCGGCCCTTTGCCCGCTGCTTGCGGATTGCGACAGGGCTCTTTCAAGCGGGGGAGGGGCGAGCCTACGGACGCTGCGCAGGAGGTTTTCAAAATACGTCCCCTCCCTCTTTTGGGGCGCGGAACTCGCGGGCTTTGAGGACAGGGGCGGGGCGCTGTTTGCGCTTCTTGACGTGTCGAACTCTAAAATAGGCGCCGTGCGCGACGGCGAGGGCGCGCTGCTTGCAAATCCGCCGCTCAGGCGCGTGCGCGTGCAGAACGCAAACGACTTCGGCGCGCTTTCGGGATTCGGGCCCACCGCAGTCCCCAGTTCCGCCTCTCCTGCGGAGCTTTGGCTCCGTTTCGGGCTCGTCGATTCCGAAATGCGGCCCACCGTCCGGGGGAGGATTTTTTCGTTTTTTAACGGCGGCGAGGGGCTTGCCATAGCTGCGGCCCTTGAGGATGAATCCTACTCGGTCGGGGAGATATTTTACGACATGGCAAACCTGCGGGCGGGGCGCCGCTTTGCGATGTCGTCAAAGATAAGGTCGTCTTCGTCGCGCCTTGCGGACGTTTGCGCGCTGAAGTATTCGCTTTCCGACGTGCCCGGATACCTTCGGCGCGGCGTGCCGCCGGGGTACGGGGAGGGGGCGTCGGAAATCGTCCGCAAGATAGCGGCTGGGGGCAGTTTTGCGGGCCTTGAGGACGATGTGCTGAGGCGCGGGGACATTGAGCGGGCGTGGCTCGAATGGAAGAGCATCGTGAGGCATGCGGCCTCCTGCCCGGATGTCGATGACGCCCGTTTCATGGAGCTGAAGGCGCTTTGCGCCTCCGAGAGTTCGGCATGGTGATGCGCCCTCAGCCCCTTTTTGAGAGGGCCAGGCGGTAGCGCACAAGCGAGACTGCCAGTATTGCGCACAGGCATGCGCATCCCAGCCATCCGTCGGAGAGCCCGGCCCCGCCGAAGATGCGCGCCTGCTCTTCGGACGGGTAGACGTAGAAGTTATCCTTGTAGGTGAATATGGCGGCCACTATCCCGGCGTGGAAGCCTATCGCGCTCCAAAGGGTGCGCGTCTTTGCGTAGAACACGGCAAGCACCGCGCCGAAGGCGGTGAGGGCGGAGAAGGTCGCGGCGTTGAAGTTTATGAATACGCCTACGGAGTCGTACCACGCGACGAGAAAGCCCGTGTACCATTCCGCGTGGCACAGCCCGCCGGGGATGTTGTCGAAAACCGAGCCGGGAACCTTGAAATGCTTGTACGCAAAAAACGCGGAAGTCAGAATTATGCCCCAGGAAAGCCCCCATGCCGTGTATATCGACCTGAATATCAGCACCCGGAACACAGTCTCTTCCAGCAGGGCGATTATCATAGCCCCGGCCAGGCCCCCGAAGAAGGCGGAAAGTATCGAGCCTGTCCCGAAGCCCGAGGGGTCTTTTTTTGAGATGTTGTCGAGTGTGAAGCTTTCGCCTTTGGAATTTTGGAGGGAGGCGAACGCGCCGCCTGCGTCGCCGGAGAGCTTGCAGACGACGAGCCTCTTGCCGAAGTCGTCGGGGTCCGAATAGACCGTCACGGAAACTCTGGCGTCCCCAAATTCCCTGTTCAGGGACTTTGAACGCTCTTCAGACGGCCCGACCTGAAAGCGCGTTTCAGCCTTGGGGATGCCGCCGCCCAAGTCCGCCGAAAGCGAGTATTCCCCCTCCGGAAGGCGCAGCCTCGCCTCGTGCGGGTCGTAAGAATACCTTATCTGGAGGGAAAAGATTGCGGCTGCGAGCGCGATTCCGAAGGCGAAGTAGGCGAGGAATTTCCGCGCGGCCCCGCCCGTCAGGGCAAGCCCCGCATACTTGAGGGAAAACAGCCCGCAGGTCTTCATCATCCAGGGAAGGGCCGCGACTATCGGAATCCACCTTATCCTGTCGTAGAAGTCGTCCACGCCCTTGCCTACGAGCCACTGCGTGTCCTCGGTGTGCCATGTGTCGTTTATAAACTGGGCTATCCAGTAAACCGGCGGCGTCAGCACGGACGCAAACAGCGTTGCGCCGAGGTAGATTGCGAGGAACATCCACACGCCCTTTGGCGAGCTTTGCTCCGGGCTTAGGCCGAAGAGCATAAGGTTTTTGTCTTTCATGCGAAAAAAGGCAGGTTCTTGTTTTTGCGTCGGGGCGCGCGAACCCCGCCCTCCGGCTGCCGGGGTGCGGGGCTAACGCATGGCGGGCCTCCCCCCGTCCGCGTCTTTTGCGGCTCCTTTATGGTTTGTATGCGCGCGAATGCAAGCATTTTTGCCCCGGGGGGAGGGGCGCCCGGCCTTTGCGCGCGTTTTGGGATTTTTCGTGTTGAAAAACGCCCCGCGCCTGGCAACCTACTGGCGGAAATGGAAAACGGACTCAGGCAGGCCATGGAAAGGCGCGCGGCCAGGATTGAAAACCTGCGCTCTGAAATCGCGTCCCTTCCCGCCGGCGCCTTCGGGGGCGCGGCGACGTTTGAAATAGGTTGCGGCAAGGGCCACTACCTCAGCGCCTACGGGCAGGCCCATCCGGGCGAAATGTGCGTGGGAATCGACCTCATATCGGCGCGCGTGCGCGACGGGGAGAGGCGCAGCGGAATGCGGGGCAACCGGAACGTGTTCTTCATGAAGGCCGAGTGCGGCGAGTTTCTGGAGGCCGCGCGCGGGGCGCTCAAATTTTCCAGGGTGTTCATATTTTTCCCCGACCCGTGGCCGAAGAAGCGCCACCACCGCCGCAGGCTCATACAGCCGGACTTCCTGACAGACCTGGCCGGCGCGTGCCTGCCGGGCGCCGAACTGTGGTTTAGAACCGACCATGCGGAATATTTCGAGTGGAGCCTCGGGGTTTTTGAGGCCCACCCGCTTTGGGGGGTGGAGCCGGGCGCCGCTCTCCCGTTCGAGGAGGTCTCGCAGTTCCAGCGGATTCTGCCCGTCTTTTCGACGATGAAGGCGGTTTTGCGGAGCTGAAAATGCTTTACAAGACTGGGCAATGCTACGATATTGAACCTTTTATGAACGAAGAATTGCAAAAGATAAGACACAGCGCCTCCCACGTCCTTGCGGCGGCGGTATTGCGCCTGTTTCCCGAAGCAAAACTCGACATAGGCCCCGCCACAGAGGGCGGCTTCTACTACGATTTTGACCTCGAACACAAGTTCACGGCCGAAGACCTCGAAAAAATCGAGGCCGAGATGAAAAAGATTATCGCCGAGAACCAGAAGTTTGAAATGCGCGAGCTAACCCGCGCCGAGGCCGAAACCCTCATCCGCGAGCGCGGCCAGGAGGCATACAAGCTGGGCCGCCTCGCCGACGTGCCCGAGGGCGAGAAAATAACTTTTTACACAAACGGCGAATTCTGCGACCTCTGCGCGGGGCCGCACGTCGACTACTCGAAGCGCATCAAGGCTTTCAAGCTTCTGAGCGTCGCCGGGGCCTACCACCGCGGCGACGAGAAAAACAGGCAGCTCCAGCGCATATACGGGACCGCGTTCGAGTCGAAGGCGGAACTCGAAGCCTACCTGGCCCAGCAGGAGGAGGCCAAAAAGCGCGACCACCGCAAGCTCGGCCGCGAAATGGGCTTGTTTGCGATAGACGACAAGGTGGGGCAGGGCCTCATACTCTGGAAGCCCCGGGGCGCCGTCGTGCGCCAGGCTCTCCAGGACTTCATATTGGAGCTTTTGCGCGAGCAGGGCTACTCGCAGGTCTTTACCCCGAACATCGGAAAGCTCGGCCTTTTCAAGACCAGCGGCCACTTCCCCTACTACAAGGAATCCCAGTTCGTGCCCATCGTGGAGCGCGACGACCTCCAGCGCATGGCCGCGGAGAACCTCCCGATGTCGAAATTTGAGGAGGAAATCGAGGGCGGGGCCGTTTCGGGCTTTCTTTTGAAGCCAATGAACTGCCCGTTCCACGTCCAGATTTACAAGTCGGACGCCCACTCCTACCGCGACCTTCCCGTGCGCCTTGCCGAGTTCGGCCAGGTTTACCGCTGGGAGCAGTCGGGCGAGCTAAACGGCATGACGCGCGTGCGCGGCTTCACCCAGGACGACGCCCACATCTTCTGCACCCCCGAGCAGCTCGACGGCGAAATACAGGGCTGCCTGGATCTCGTAAAGAAGGTGTTTACCACCATCGGCATGGCCGACTACCGCGTGAGAATATCCCTGCGCGACCCGAAGTCGGACAAGTACGTTGGCAGCGACGAGAACTGGGAAAAGAGCGAGGCCGCCATCCGCAAGGCAGCCCGCACCCTCGGCGTTCCGTTCTCCGAAGAGGAGGGCGAGGCCGCGTTCTACGGGCCGAAAATCGACTTTGTGGTAAAGGACGTAATCGGCAGGGAATGGCAGCTTGGCACCGTCCAGGTGGACTACAACCTGCCTGAGCGCTTCGAGCTTTCCTACACCGGCTCCGACAACAGGCCCCACACCCCGATAATGATTCACCGCGCGCCGTTCGGCTCGCTCGAGCGTTTTACGGGGGTTCTGATAGAGCATTTCGGCGGCAACTTCCCGACGTGGCTGGCGCCCGAGCAGGTGAGGATAATCCCCCTGGGCGACGAAGTTCGCGCCTATGCCGACGCCGTCTTTGCAGAGGCCAAAAAGGCGGGCCTGAGGGTCGGCATCGACGACTCCTCCGACAAGCTCGGCGCAAAGATACGCCGCGCCGAGACCGACCGCGTCCCCCACATGTTCGTCATCGGCAAGAAGGAGGCGGAGGCTGGAACCGTGGCGGTGCGTTCGCGCCTGCACAAGGAGTACGAGGGGCCGAAACCCTCGGCGGAGGCCGTGGAGCTCATCGTGCGGGACGCAAAGAGCCGCAGGCTCTAGGGGCACCCGTCCCCCGAAGGGCGCCTGGGCGTCCTTTTTTTGTCCTTTTAAATTTTTTCGGAGAGCTTTGAGATGAATTGGAATATCGGAAAGTACGACCAGAAGCTGGCGGCGGATTTGGGCTCATACCTCGGCGTCAGCCCCATTCTGGCCTCGCTTCTTCTGGAGCGCGGCTATTCCGACCCAATCAGGGCCGAGATGTTCCTGAAGCCGAAGCTCACAAACCTGGGCGACCCGTTCCGCGTGAAAAACCTGCGCGCGGCGGCCCTCAGGCTTATATCGGCCATCGAAAAGGGCGAAAAGGTCCTCGTCTTCGGCGACTACGACGTTGACGGCATCACCAGCACGACCCTGTTTGTGAACGCCATGCGCCATTTCGGGGTGGACCCCGCATACTTCGTCCCGAGGCGCATGGACGAGGGCTACGGCCTGAGCAAGGCCGCGCTCGAGCGCGCGTTTTCAAACGGCAACCCCGACCTTCTCGTCGCGCTCGACTGCGGCACAAACGCCGTGGACGCCATAAATTTCATACGCGCCAAGGGCATAGACCTCATCGTGGTCGACCATCACCAGTCCAAGGAGGACTGCAATGCCGGCGACTACATCCTCGTAAACCCCCATGTCTTTGACATGGACACCGCCCCGTGGCGCAACCTCTGCACCGTGGGGCTTGTGTTCAAGCTCGTCCACGCCCTGCTCAAGGAGATGCGCATGCGCGGGGACGCGCGCTCGTGGACGCTCAACCTCAAGGAGTCGCTCGACCTCGTTTCGCTCGGCACGATAGCCGACCTCGTTCCGCTCGTGGACGAAAACAGGATTCTCGCCCGCTACGGCATAAAGAGGCTAAAGAGCACCAAGCGCAAGGGCATCCAGGCCCTGATACAGGCGAGCGGCATATCCCTCGGCGACGAGATAACTCCGGTTGACATATCCTTCCGCCTCGGTCCGCGCATAAACGCGAGCGGCCGCCTTGCCGACGCCTCCCTGCCGCTTGACATGCTGCTGGGGGACGACTTCACGACATGCTTCCGCGCCGCCTGCGAGCTGAACGACATCAACAAGGAGCGCCAGGAGATAGAGCGCGGCGTGTTCGAGGCGGCCATGAAAAAAATCGCCGAATCGAACCTTGCCGACGACCCCTGCATAGTCGTTTTCGACAGGACGTGGCACCCCGGCGTAGTAGGCATCATCGCCGGAAAACTCAGCCGCGAGTTCAACAGGCCCGTCATAGTGTTCGGCGAAACCGACGGGGGCTTCACCAAGGGCTCCGGGCGGAGCGTGGCCGGATTCGACCTCGTCGACTGCCTGTCGCACTGCACGGAGTTTCTCGGGAGCTGGGGCGGGCATCCGATGGCGGTGGGGGTCTCCGTCCGCGAGGAGTGCATGGGGGACTTCCGCGCCAAGCTCAATTCCGTAATCCGCACGAAGATGGAAAACGGGGCCTCGTTCGAGCCGGAGGTGTGCGTGTCGCTGGTGCTCGCGCACGAGGACATATGTTTCGAGCTCCTGGACGAGCTGGAGATGCTCCATCCCTTCGGCGAGGGCAACCGGGAGCCGGTTTTCGCAATAAAGGGCGTCGTTTTGGACAAGCCCGTCGAAGTGTTCGGCGGAGGCCAGAATTTCAAGTTTCAACTCCCGCTGGGCAGCGGCGGCTGGCTGGGCGCCGTCGCCTGGCGCATGGCAAAAAGGCTTCCGCCCGTCGGCGAAAAGCTGGACTTTGCAATGCACCTGTCGTGGAACAGGTGGAACAAGCGCAAGACCCCGCAGGCCACAATCGTGGACTGGCGTCTTTCGGAGGGCGCCCCGCGCTGAGGGGGAGTTTGCCGCATGAAGACAATCCGGGCATTTGCGCCCGCAGCGGGCTTTCTCGTCCTGGTCGGGCTTTTTGAGCTGGCTTCCTGGTTTGTGGAGTGGGCGGGCATCCCCTTCCCGGGGGCGCTTCTTGCAATGCTTGCGCTGTATGCCGGGCTTTCTTTGGGGGTGGTCCCCCTGAAGCTTGTGGAGGGCGCGTGCAGGCGGCTCATGGAATTCATGCCGCTTTATTTCGTGCCCATCCTCGTGGGGATAACCGCATACCGAGGGCTCCTCGCGGGCAAAGTGCTGCCGATAACCTCGGCGGTCCTCATAAGTTCGGCGGCGACGATAGCATGCACTGGCTGCTGCGTCGAATTTCTGCACAGGCGCAGGCTCGCGCGGATTGCGGCGCGCAGGGATTCGGGCGGAGTTTCCGGGGCGGGCGAAGCTTCCGGCGCGCCCGGGGCGGAGGCCGGGAAATGAGCGCGGCATTCCAGAATGCCGTTTGGGCGGAGGCTGCGGCGCAGGCGGCCGGCATTGCCGCCACGGTCGCGGCTTACGCTTTTGCAAGGAAGCTTTCCCGCGCCAGGGCCTTCCGCTGGGCGCCTCCGATTCTCGTGGCGGCAGCCCTGATTATCGCGGGGATTGAACTCACCCCCGCCACATACGAGGGGTACGCCGAAGGCGGCGGCATAGTCACCTATCTTCTGGGGCCCGCGACCGTCGCGCTGGCCTATCCGCTTTACCAGTTTTCGAGGCTCGCGCGGGAGAGCGCCCTCGAAGTCGCTGCGGCCACGGCGGTTTCGGCAATCGCAAGCATTTCCACAATGCTCTTTCTCGGATGGCTGTTCGGCCTCGATTCCGGCATCGTGAAATCGCTTCTGCCAAAGAGCGTGACAACCCCGATAGCCCTCGAAATTTCAAAGATTACGGGCGGCATGCCGGGCGTGTGCGTCGCGGGCGTGTTCATGGCGGGGACTTTCGGCGGGGCCTTCGGGCACGCCATACTGAGGGCCTGCGGGGTAAAGAGCGACATGGCCCAGGGGCTTGCTATGGGAGCTTCAAGCCACGTCATAGGCACTGCGAAATGCCTTGAGGTGAGCGAGAGGCAGGCGGCCATGAGCGCGCTTGTGCTCGTGCTTGCCGCTGTTTTTACAACGCTCGTCTTTTCTGTTGCCATGGCCCTTTGAAATTGCTTGCAACCCCGCCGCCCATCCGCGAATATTGCGGGCATACCATGGGCGGGGCGGAAAAAGACGAAAGGGGGGCCGGAACGTGGGCGTGGCTTGCGCCCATGTATTTTGTGGAGGGTATGCCCAATGTTCTGGCGACCTCTGTCTCGGTGGTTTTTTTCAAGAGCATGGGGCTTTCAAACGCGGCCTCTGCCGCGCTGGCAAGCTCGCTTGCGCTGCCGTGGATAGCAAAGCCCCTGTGGGCCCCGCTCATAGACTCATTTTCTACGCGCCGCAAATGGGCTTTGGGCTCGCTTTTAGCGCTTACAGTGTCGTTTCTTGCGCTTGCGGCGTCGCCTTTTGCCGGGGCGTGGGCGTCTGCGGCAGTGGCGTGCCTTTGGGCGGCGGGGTTTGCCTCCGCAACCTACGACGCCGCCTCCGACGGCTTTTACATGCTGGCCCTCTCCGACAGGGGGCAGGCGTTTTTCGTGGGCATACGCAACACCTTTTACCGCGTCGCTATGGTGTTCGCCCAGGGGGGCGTCTGTCTCTTATACACATCTGACGCTGCCGACGAAGCTAGAAG
>URJJ01000053.1 GCA_900548185.1 uncultured Opitutales bacterium | reverse complement strand
GAGCCTGCGGCTTGTGCGGCGGTCTTTGGATTATTTGCGCTGGCATTTTCAGCTTCCCGCAGAAGAAAGTAGATTGGGATAATTTTCAAATGATTTGAGGGCTTCCCGCGCAGGGAAGCCCTTTTTTGTACGCCGCATATCGCCACATGGCGGGAGCGCGGGACAATTTTCCATCCTCGCACTAAAATTTTTCTTCGGCGGCCCTTCTCTAATGAGGACGCCGCCTCTGGAGCCCAGCCTTGACAAACCTCCTGCCCCATTCCGAAAGCGGGATTTTTTTATGCGGCAAAAAAACTCCCGAACTATGAAAAAAACCGCCCGCAATCCCCATCCAAAAAATCGAATCGTTTTATAAATTTTGGTTCATTAAAAAGAATCAAGCTTCGCGCAAACGGTGGGCATGGCCGCGCAGGCATCCCCCCGGCGCGTCCGAAGCGGGGGCTTTACATGTAGTTTTCAAAATGGTTTATCGCGACAAAATTTCCGTTCCCGTCGTGATTTACTTCAACCGCGTCAAAGCGGAAGCTGCGGCCGGAAGCGCCGTTTTCACGCAGAAACGCCCTGGCGCACGCCTTCAGGCAGGCGGACTTCCGTGCGGAGGCCGCCGCGTAAAACCCCGGAACTGCGGCATAAGCCGGACGGCACTTCACCTCGACAAACACGATGCAGCCGGACTTTTTGTCGTAGGCTATGATGTCGGTTTCGTACCTGCCGCTTCGGTAGTTGCGCGCGACAATCCTCAGGCCCGCCTCGCGCTTCAGATACCTCGCCGCAGCCCGTTCGGCGCGCGCCCCGATGCCAGCGCCGATTCCGAAAAAGTCCAATGCCGCCCTCCAGAAGCCCACGCCTACGAATGTGGCACATCCCGGCGCGCCGTTCAATTTTTTTGTTGCGAAAAATCCGCCCCGGGCCTCTATTTGAAAAATCGCCCCGGCGACTGAAAAATGAACAAGCCCTCCGTCAGATCCTGGATTGAAATCGACCTGGACGCGCTCGAAGAGAACGTCCGCAAAATAAAGTCGGCCCTCCCGCCGGGCACGGCATACATCGCGGTTGTGAAGGCGGACGCGTACGGGCACTGCATGCCCCAGTCCATAGTGCGCTTCATGCGCGGCGGCGCAGACATGTTTGCCGTGGCAAACATTTACGAAGTTTCGAGAATACGCGAGCTGGTCTCGGCAAAGCCCGTGCTGATACTCGGCCCTGTGCTCGCGGCCGAGCGCAGGCTCGTTTTTGAATACGACGCAATCCCCGCGATAGCCACGCTGGAGGAGGCCATTGATTTCGACGGGCTCGCGCGCCTGCGCGGCAGGATACTTGACGTTCACGTGAAAATCGACACGGGCATGGGGCGTTTCGGCGTATGGCACGAAAATGCCGCCGAATTCCTGCGCGAGGTGTCGGCATACCGCAACCTGCGCATCGCCGGCATATTCACCCACCTCTCCTCTGCGGACAGCGACCCCGAATACACAAGGCTCCAGGGCCGGAATTTCAAGAGGGTTGTGGAAGCCTTCGGGGCGTCAAACATAATGGTTCACATGCACGCCTCGGCGGGCCTGAACTACCTCGACGGGGAAGTTCCCGTAAATGCGGTGAGAATCGGCCTTCTCCAATACGGGATAAGCCCCTTCGGGGACAGGGAGCCTCCCTTTGCGGACGTGAAGCCGGTGCTTTCATTCAAGGCGCGGATAGCTTCGGTCTCTGAAACGCCCGAGCGCAGAATAGCATGCGTCAGCGCCGGATACGCCGACGGCGTCCCCTCCGGATTCACAGAATCATCGCGGGTGCTGGTGCGCGGCAGGCGCTGCCCCGTGATAGGCGACGTCGGCCTCGACGAGACCCTGATAGACCTTGGCCCCTCCCCCGACGCCGCGCCGGGCGACGAGGTGGTGTTCATAGGCGCCCAGGGCGGCGAATTCATAGACCTGCCCTCATACAGCCGCTGGACGCGCCGCATCCCGTGGGAAACCATGGTATCGATTCCGCGCAGGGTTGAGCGGGTGCTCAAATAGACGCATATTACCGAGCTGCAAGTTTGAACTAGCCGCAAGGTCTAAGGCAAGAACGGGCTTGCCTCCCCCACTCCGCACACCTGCCAGAACACGGGGGGCGCGGGCGGGGCAGATTCATCCTCCCGCAGGCCGTCCGCAGCGGGCCGGGCGGGGTTTATGAGGTAGTTCCCAAATGCCCCTCCCTTTGCAAATGGCGGAAATCTCATAAAGCCCTGAAAACTGCAAAAGTTATGCGACAGGCTTTTGCGGCTTTTATCCGCTTGAAGGGGAATCCGCCGCTTCAAAGAAAAGCCGCTTGCAGGTAGGCGGCTGACTTCAAATATCCAAACAAATTTTTAGCGGGTTGCGCGCATATTCTCAATAAATTCCCCCGCCCCATCTTCGCCCGCCTGATATTCGCAAAGCTATAATCCGCCTCCGCGTCCAAAAGTAGCCCAATCTTTGAAGGCCCAATCATGCGCAAAGCCGGAAGAAAATGCCTGCAAGCCAATGCCGAGCACTTTTCTAAAAACTTCCGTTTTTGGCAGGCTCCCCCTAACCGGCAGCCCCCCAACCTATCCTGAAAAACCGAGCCGCAGGGGGCCTCCATATCTTTGCAGATTCCGCCGGGGTTGGGCCGGATTTGGCGCCCCTGCAAACTCTCGGGCAAAGCTTCCCTCACACGCGCCAGCAGGCCGCGCCCGGAAACCGAAAAACCGGGAGCGCACAAAAAAGCCGCCCCGGAAAAACCGGAGCGGCGAGGCGGGAAAACCCAAACTAAAATGACGGGCGGCAGGTAATCGTTTCCCCCGCGTTTACGGAGATGTCGTCGCCGAGAGACCAGGCCTCGTCGTTTATGAGAATCTTGAACTCCACCGCGCCCTTGGCGATTTTGTTTTCCCATATCCATTCGTCCGAATCGGTGCACTGCATCATGACACCCTTCTGCCAGCTTAGCCCCGCGCCGCTGCCGCGTATGAACAGGCTGTTGCCCCATCCCGCGTCGAACTTTGCGATTATCCTGGTGAGGCCGCCGCAGGGGCTTGCCGAAGCCGGAACGGTTCCGGGCATCGCTACCTTCTTTGAGGCCCTCTTTTTTGCAGGGGCCTTGGACGGAGCTTCCGGAGCCTTTTTCGCGGAGGCGGATGCCGCCTTCGGAGCCTTTTTTGCCGCGCCTGCGGCCGCAGATTTCTTTGCTGACATATTGCTTCCTTTCATTTAGTAGCCTAGTAGTTGCCTGCGCGCCGGCCTCAAAAATGGGAACAACCCGCAGACTTTAGGCAATAAGAAGCCTCTATCTTTAGATTGCAAGCTTTTTTTGGGGCGTACCCCGCCCACAAGCTAAACCCTCACAAAGCGCACCACGTCGAACATCCCGCCCTTCATGACAGTTTCGGCCTCCCTGAACTCCCGGGATATGTCCGGAAAAAACACGTCGCCCTCCGGGCGCATCCTGACCCGGCTCATGAGAATTTCGGAGCACTCCCCGAGGGCCGACCTGTAAAGCGCGGCCCCCCCGCAAATCCAAACCTGCCTGGGGTCGCCGCCTCGCGCCCTTTTGAAATCCGAAAGGCTGCGGTAAACCTCAGCGCCCTCGCACTCCCCCGCCGAGGAGGATATGACGACGTTGAGCCTGCCTGGCAGGGGCTTCGAGCCTATGCTCTCCCAAGTCCGCCTGCCCATGACCACAATCCCCCCCATAGTGGCGCGCTTGAAATGCCGGAAATCCTCCGGGATGTGCCAAGGTATTTCAAGCCCGTTTCCGATGACGCCGTTTTCCGCGACGGCTGCGATGGCCTTCCAGGCCGGCATCGTCAGACGGCTATCGGCGCCTTTATCGCCGGATGCGGGTCGTAGCCCTCGAAGCGGAAATCCTCGTAGCAAAAGTCCCGCAGGTTCTCGCGCCCGGGATTGAGGACGAGCTTCGGAAGCGGACGGGGTTCGCGCGAAAGCTGCTCGCCCACCTGTTCGAGGTGGTTTTTATATATGTGCAGGTCGCCGAAAGTGTGGACGAACTCGCCGGGCTTCAGGCCGCACACCTGCGCGACCATCATGGTTAGCATGGAATAGGATGCGATATTGAAAGGCACCCCGAGAAAGAGGTCTGCGCTCCGCTGGTAAAGCTGGCAGTTCAGAAAGCCCGACGGGCTGACGTGGAACTGGAACAGGGCGTGGCAAGGCGGAAGCGCCATTTTGTCCAGCTCCCCCGGATTCCAGGCGCTCACTATGTGCCTCCTGCCGAACGGGTCCCTTTTTATGCCGTCGACGAGCCTTTCAATCTGGTTTATCGAGCGGCCGTCCGGCGCGCGCCAGTCGGTCCACTGCGCCCCGTACACGCGGCCGAGGTCGCCGTTTTCGTCGGCCCACTCGTCCCATATTGTCACGCGGTTGTCGCGGAGGTATTTGACATTGGTATCTCCCTTTAAGAACCACAGAAGCTCGTATATTATCGAGCGCGTGTGCAGCTTCTTCGTGGTGAGAAGCGGGAATGACGAGCGCAGGTCGAAGCGCGTCTGGGCCCCGAAAACGCCGATGGTTCCGACGCCCGTCCTGTCGCTGCGCTCCTCGCCCCGTTCAAGAACGAGTTTCAGCAAATCTAAATACTCCCTCATAAAAACCTTGCCTTAAAATATTCGCAAAAAAGCTACATGCGCAAAGGGCGCATTACAAGGCCAAACGCCCCGCCCTCACGAAAAAAAAGGGGCTGCCATAGATTAGAATGCCCCGAAAAGAGAAAAATCTGGCCGAGTTTCGAGGCAGGCCGGGCGGACTTTCCCCCTCGCGCAAAATTCAATTTCAAAATCCGATTTTCGGCCCATTTTCCGTGAAAGGCCCATAAAAAAGGCGGCCGCGCCAAAAGTCCGCGCGGCCGCCGGAAAGGCGCGCCCTACCTGTTTCTGCGGCGCTTGGGCTTTGCGGCCCCCGACGACAGGTCGGGCTCGTTGCGGTACGCGAACCCCTCAAGCTTCCTGCGCTCGATTGGCCTGCCGATGAAACGCTCTATCCTCTGGAGGAACTGAAGCTCCTCGGAGGAAAACAGGGTTATCGCCATGCCCTCCCTGTTGGCGCGGCCCGTGCGGCCTATGCGGTGTACATAGTCCTCGGAATGCTCCGGGACGTTGTAGTTTACGACGCAGGCCACGTTTGATATGTCGAGGCCGCGGGAGGCGATGTCGGTTGCAACGAGTATGTTCGCGCGGCCCTCCTTGAAGTCCGAGAGGGCCTTGTCGCGCTCCTTCTGCGTCCTGTCGGAATGCAGGGTGGAAATCTTATAGCCGTGGGCGGAGAGCCATTCGCTTATGCGGTCGGCGTCCATGCGGGTGCGGGTGAAGACAATCACGCACTCGTCCTTTATGGGCTCGAGTATGGACAGTATCATGTCGTACTTTTGTATCGAGTCCACCGGGTATATGAAGTGCTCGATGGTGTCGGCGGGCGAGTGTATTATGCCTATTTCAATCCTCTCCGGGTCCTTGAGCGCCCACTTTGAAAGCTTCATGACTTCCGGGGGCATGGTGGCCGAAAAGAAGAGCGTCTGCCTGTCTGCCGGGCAGTGGCGGATGATGTTTGAAACGTCCTCGATAAAGCCCATGTCGAACATGCGGTCAACCTCGTCCAGCACCAAATACCTGATTCCCGAAAGGTCTATGGCCCTGTGGCGGATGAGATCGAGCAGGCGGCCCGGGGTCGCCACGACGACGTCCGTGCCACGCCTTATCGAGTCCACCTGGCGCTCCATCGAAACGCCTCCCTGGACGAGCGTCGCCTTTACGTCGGCGTACTTCGAAAAAGATTCGAGCGCCTCGCATATCTGCGCGGCAAGCTCCCTGGTGGGGCTTAGCATGAGAACTGCGGGCCTGTTTGAGACCTCTATCTTCTCAATTATAGGCAGGGCGAATGCGGCGGTTTTGCCGGTTCCGGTCTGGGCGGTTCCCACGATGTCGCGCCCGGCGAGCGCCACGGGGATTGCGCGGGTCTGGATTTCGGTCGGCTCCTGGTATCCCATGTCGCGTATCGCGGCGAGGGTGCGTTCGCCAAGCCCGAGGGCGGCAAACATCGGCACGTCCCCGCCGAGGGTTTCGGCTCCGGAGATTTCCGGCACGCTCTTGGGCTCGCGCACGACTTCGCCAAGCGGCTTGATTTCCGGGCGCTCTCCGCGTCCGCGGCGCCCCCCGCGCTCCCTTTCCCCGACCCTCTGGCGTTCGCCGCGCCCGCCTCCGGAGCGCGCTCCGGTTCTCGGGGCCCTGGACGGCGAATCCTCCCGGCGCCCGCGGCGGCTTTCGCTGTCGCGCCCGGACTGCTGCGCGCGGCCCTTGGAGGACCCCGGTTTTCCGCCGCGTCCCGAAGCGGCCTTTTTCGCGTCTGTCGGCCGGGACTTTTTCTGGCCGAGGCCGAGCAGGCCCCCCAGAGACATAATCTTCTTGATAATTTTCATTGAAGCCCCCCATAATCTACATAAAAGCCGTTTCTGCAAGAAAAATTGCCCCATTATTGCGCCCCAAAGCCCAAATTTGAATTGACAGAAAAGGCCCCCGACGATTTACTCCATTCAATGATTAAAGTATTTTCTATTTGCTCAGTTCTGCTGGCGGCGGCCTCGCTCGGATTCGCCCAGTCCGAAATGCCTGCGGAAATATCCCTCAAACTTGACGAGAAGGCAAAGGCCCTGTTCCCCGACGACCTTAAAAAACAGGACAAATGGATAAGGGACCAGGACGACGGGTGGATTCGCCTTTCAATCCTGGCAGTCGACGAAAACAACAAAGCCTATTTTGAAAGGGCAAAGGCGTTTGCCGACAAGAAATTCGACCTCGACTTTGCGGCCAAGGCGGAGTTTTTGCAAAAGGCGGCCGACGGCCTCACGATGATAGACGCGTACGCCTTCATGTTCAAGGATAAGGCTGCATTTGAAAGGCTCAAGACGGAGGCCCTGGCAGCGAACCCCGAAGACTACTCAAAGGCGGCAAAACATTTTGAAGCCCAATCTGCGGCCATCGTCGAAATAGAAAATATCTCCATGCCGGAGTCGATAGACCAAGAGCTCTTCGACGCGATAAAGAAGGCCGCCGCCGCAAAGTTCCCGTCAGACTTTTCAAAGCAGAAGGAATATGTGCAAAAGTACGCCGAACGCCTGAACGCCTTCGCCCAGTACGAAGCCATGCAGAGCGCCCAGGAGGAGGTGGAAGATGAGTCCGCCGCATTTATCGACAAGATTGCCGTGGCCCGCGACACCCTCGCAAGCGCGGTCGTAATGGTGAACTCCGAACGCTCCGGCATCGGTTTTTGCACCACGATAAAAGACAAGGACGTAATCATATTCCCGTCCTACTGCTACTCGCCCTACAACCTCACCATAACAAACCGCATGGACGACCGCATCGTAATAGGCGACGTTTATGCCGCGAAGAACCAGCCGATAGTAATCGCTTTCGTAAAGAGCAAGCCCGACCACATAAAGCCCGTAAAGATAGCCACCGAAGACGAGCTCAAGGCGTCCGTTGGAAAGCCCGCCTTCATCTTCTCAATCACGGCTAGGGACATCCAGTTTTCAAGGACAAAGCTGGTATCCATAGGCAAGGAAACCCTCAACATGGGCACCCGTCTGGCCTCGTCATTCGTTGAAGGCTCCACAGTATCTGACACCGAAAGGGCCGACCTCATGGGCATGCTCGTCGCAAACAGCGATTATAATGTAGTTCCCGAACTCGCGAACAAGGGAGACGTAAAATACCTCGTAAAGTCCCTAAACCGCGACAAGACCTCGCTCAAGGCCGTGCGCGTGGACAACATATCCGGATGGGAAAAGCTCGATCCTGCGAACTACTCGCAGCAGGTCGAGGAAATAAACGCATTCGCAAAGTCCAACCTGGACTTCCTCCAATTCTTTACGACAAATACCCTCTCCGAACTCGAAGCCAACGACGAGCTCAGGACGATAGCCGAAAAGTATGGGCAGGAATTCAAACAGAGGGTTGACCGTACCGCATACGAAAAGCAGCTAAAGGATATGCTTTACGAGATAGTGGCCGCAATGAAGCGCACCACCCTCAAGCGCAACCCCGACGAAGTATTCACAGCCCTCCGCGATGAATACAGGTTCAATATTCAGGTTCGCGAGAAGATGATACAGACCCTTGAAAAGGCCATGAAAACGAGGGGTTTTATGGCTTATTCCTTCAACGACATAAAGCCGAAGATGTAATTCCGGCAGTGCATGGAAAAAGGCCGCCTTCTTTGAGGCGGCTTTTTTTGTGTCCGGACTCTTTTGCCCCGCATACACAAAGGATTATTTCCGAAAATTTGCCTGGAATTTTTTAGGGGCGGGCTTTCCTGCCAAAGGCGAGGATGCGTGCATTCGGCATAAAATGCGCAAAAATTCCAATACTGTCCGCATCCTTGAAAAGATGCCGAGGCTCCTAAAGTCCCGGCCGTCCCATTTTCCGGCAAAAGCGATTCGGCAGAATAAAAAACTTGCAATAAAACCGGCGCCCCCTTAAACTTGAAACCTAGTTTAAAAACATACCGCACTATGAAAAACGCAATTATTCTCGCTTCAGCCCTTGCGCTTTTTGGCATTTTTTCCTCCCCCCTTTGCGCATGGGAGAAAAAGCAGGCCCCATTGATGACAAAATGGGCGGACGAAGTGGGCCCCGAAAACGCCCTTCCGGAATATCCCAGGCCGCAGTTGGTCCGCGAGGAATGGCTCAATTTGAACGGCCTCTGGGAGTTTGAGGGGGTCGAGGGCATAAACAGACGGATTCCCTCGTCGGAGTGGAAGGGGGTTGACGAAAAAATATTTAAAGACGTAAAAAGCGGCAAAAAACTGTCCGGCCAAATACTGGTCCCCTTCCCTGCCGAGTCGGCCCTGTCGGGTGTGATGAAACATTACGAATACCTGAAGTACCGCCGCAAATTTGAAATTCCGGAAGCCTGGAAAGGCGGGGAGGTCAACCTGAATTTCGGCGCCGTCGACTACATGTGCGACGTCTATATAAACGGCAGGCTCGCAGGCTCCCACAAGGGCGGCTACGACTCTTTCAGCCTAGCCATAGGAAAGCTCCTGAAGCCCGGCAAAAACGAGATAATCGTGTCAGTCTATGACCCGACAGACAACGGCACGCAGCCGGTCGGCAAGCAGCGCGTCGAGCCCGAGGGGTACTGGTACACGCCGTGCAGCGGGATATGGCAGACTGTGTGGCTTGAGCCGGTAAAAAAGGGGCATATTTCGAGCCTCAAAATGATTCCGAACGTCAAGGATGGATATTTGTCGATAACGGCATACGCCGAGGAAATTTTGCAGCATGTTGAAGTCGAAGCCTACGACTCCGGAAAAAAGGTGGCCGGGGCTTCCGGCACCGCAAACCGCGAAATAAGGCTGAAAATAAAGGACGCAAAGCTGTGGTCGCCGGATTCCCCGTTTCTGTACGACCTGAAAATCAGGGTATGGAAAAACGGCAGGCTCATAGACGAGGCCGACTCCTATTTCGGAATGCGCGAGCTTGCCATAAGGGAAATTGACGGCATAATGCGCCCCACAATAAACGGCAGATTCCTCTTCCAGTTGGGCACCCTCGACCAGGGCTACTGGCCAGACGGCAACCTCACGGCCCCGACCGACGAGGCTCTCAAAAGCGACATCCAAAACCACAAGGACCTTGGCTTCAACCTCATCCGAAAGCATATAAAAGTCGAGCCGGCAAGGTGGTTCTACTGGTGCGATAAAATTGGCATCCTGGTCTGGCAGGACATGCCAAACCCTCACACACACTCCCTCATAGAAAAGAAGGGAAAAAGAATAAGCTTCCGCCCCGAAGGCGAAGAAAAGCTCGAATTTGAACGCCAGCTCAAGGCCATAGTGGACCAGCACATAAGCCATCCGAGCGTGATAACCTGGGTTCTATTCAACGAGGGCTGGGGCATATACAGGCGCGAAGACGTCAAGGTTCTCTCCGACTGGCTGAGCGCCTACGATCCCTCCCGGTTCGTAAACGACAGCTCCGGCCTTCCGAACGAGCACTCAAGCGGCGACATCTACGACATACACATCTACCCAGGCCCCGCCGCGAGCCTCTCGGGAGACGCCGCCACAACCACTTTCGCGGCCCTCGGCGAATACGGCGGCGCGGGGCTGAATGTGAAGGGGCACAACTGGTTCAACCGGAGCGGCTGGGCGTACGGCGAGATGAACGCCACAAATTGGGAGCTTACCAAACGCTACCTCGACATGCAAAGCGAAATCCTGAACCTCATGTTCTACCCGGGGCTGTGCGCCTCGGTATACACCCAGATAAGCGACGTAGAGGGCGAGACAAACGGCCTGTACACCTACGACCGCAAAGTCCTGAAAATGGATGCAAAAAAGCTGAAGGCTGCGCACGATGCCATAACGGGCGCCTCAAAAAACATGCCGAAAATATTCGACGCCAATGCGGAGCTAGCCTTTGCCGGGGGGAAAAATTCGGTCCGGCTTCCCAAGTCCCCCGACCTCCAGTTCGCCTTTGTAGGAACCGGCAAAGGCGAGGGCTGCAACCTGGCTTCCGCAATCACCTCCTGCGAGTTTGACATGCCCCGGGGGGAAGGGGCGAGCGCGGGCGTTGTCATGAGGGCCGGCAAAGATTCCGGCTACCTTTTGGGAGTGAAATCAGACGGCACGATATTCATAAAAGGCTACGGAAGCGCAAGCGGACTGAACATCGAAAAGCGGGCCGAACTGGGCGGAAGGCTGAAACTGAAGGCCCAGGCTTTCGGCAGCGTCCTCTACCTCGACGTAAACGGCCGCAGGATTTTTGCCCGAGGGGCCGCCCTCCCCTTCGGCAAGGCCGGGGTGTTTTCCCAAAATTGCGGCGCGCAGTTTGAAAATTTCGCCGTCAAAAACCCGGCGAAGCGAATCCGCGCCCAGAACGCCCCCGTAAAGTTCTTCGTAATCCGCGAGGAAGACAAAAAGCTCAGGTGCATCATAGACTGCAACCCCAAGGCGATGGGAGACATATTCTGGGAATTCGAGCCGGGCCTTGCCGACGGCGGCGGAGTCTCTATCAGGTCTATGGGCTATCCCGACAAATACATAGTTTTGGACGAAAGCGGGGAAGTGCTCCTCAAGTCATTTGAAGACACCGAAAGCTTCAGAAAGGGAGCCACATGGCGCGTGAGAAAGGGCAATGCCGACGAAACCAAGACGTCGTTTGAATCCGAGCTGAAGCCGGGAACCTTCCTGAGGCACAAGGCCTGGCGACTCGCCGCGGGCGAAGCCGAGAGCGGAGGCGGCAAAAACGACTCCACCTGGGAAGTCATCGACTGAATTTTCCATGCGCCCCGCACCGGGCCGGGTTTTCGGCGGCGATACCGTGCGGCCTTTTTTGCGCGAATCTGCAAGCGGAAAAAATCCGCGCAAAAAGAGGCCCGCACGGAATGCCGGGAGGCCGAAAGGCAGCCCTACCGCCTAGGCGAAATGCGAATATCCCCGCCCCCGGAACGCCTCAAGCGAGCCGTCCCCGGACTCCAGAAAAATCCCGCGACTAGCCCCCTCCGGAGTCTGGATTACGCGCCCGATTTCAAACACGGGACGCCCGAGCTTCCGCTCGAATGTGGAGGAAAATGCGCGGGCGGATGCGGAATCCGCAGCCCGCAGGGCAAACAAAAGCTCATAGTCCTCGCCGTCCGAGAGCGCGTTTGAAAGGGAGTTGCCGGGGAAGTCGAAAAGCGGCACGGCGCCGGGCGCAAGCGACGCCGAAGCCCCTGCGGGGAGGATGTCAAAAATGTCCTCCGCAAGCCCGTCGCTCAAATCCGTGCACGCCGCAACCTCGGGAACCGACGCGAGAAACAGGCCGTCTGCCACCCGCGGGGCAAAGGAAAGGTGCCTGCCGCTTTGGAAACTTCGGCCGAGCGGGCCGGTTACAAATAGCCTGTCCCCCGGCACGGCCCCCGTCCGAAGAAGCGGCCGCTCCGCCTTTCCGAGCAGGGTAAGGTGCATGGAAAAATAGCGAGGCCCGCCGCGCGCGACGTCCCCCCCCGAAAAAATCACGCCGTACTCCGAAGCGGCGCGGGAAAGCCCCCGGCAGAAATCGTCGAGCCATGCCAGCGAAATTTCCGGCGATATAACGGCGCTTGAAACGGCCATGACGGGCGTGCCTCCCATTGAGGCGATGTCGCTTATGTTCCGGTTCATGAGCTTCCGCCCGGCGTCGAACCCGGAAGTTTCGGGGGAAAAATGGCGGCCTAAAATAACGGCGTCCGAAGTTGAGAGCATGCGCCTGCCAAACATGGAGGTGTCCGAAACGGAGCAGTCGTCCCCCGGCCCGAGCGGCGGGGGCGGCACGCACGGGCGCAGCCCGGAGCATATCCTGCGTATTATTTCCCTCTCCGAAAGTGAGCCTGCGGAAAGTTCAAAAGAATCTGAAAAGCAGCTAGAAGACATTGAGCCAAAGGCAAGCTATGTTCATGATGTTGAATGCCGCGTGGGCGCCGATGGGGGCGCGGATGTCGCCGAACTTTTCATACAAAAGCGCGAAGAAAACGCCGAGGGCTGCAAGCGGCAAAAACGCGTATGCGCTAAAGTGCAGCGACGCGAAAAGAACGCCCGAAAGCGCCGCGGCGCACACGCCTCCGCACCTGCTTTTAAGCGCCCCGTAAACCACCCCCCTGAACACAATCTCCTCGGCGACGGGCGCGAGCGCCGCCACCGAGACAAAAGCCACAGCCTTCATGAACGCCCCCTCCACCGCGAGAAAAGCCTCCACCACATCCTGGCGCACGATGTCCGCGCCCGCGCAAAAAAGGATGAAAAGCCAAACCCACGCCAGCGCGGCAAAGAGCGGCACGGATGCGGCCATACAAGCCCCCCCCCGCAAAACGAGGCCCGCGCCCATAAACGGGGCGGGACGCGCCAGGACGGGTTTCGACGAGGCGCACGCAGAATATGCGAAATACCCGCCTGCCATGAGAAGGTACGAACTGTCTCTTATACACATCTGACGCTGCCGACGAAGCTAGAAGTGTAGATCT
>URJJ01000052.1 GCA_900548185.1 uncultured Opitutales bacterium | reverse complement strand
GAGACAGCGCCCCGGGCGCGGGAGCCTAGGCTCCCCACCCTTCCCTTTCGGGTTCCAGCACGCGCTCCATGCGCCCGTTTTTAAGCTCGATTATGCGCTGGTTTGAGCTGCCCCTGAAGTAGAGCCTCGGGTCCGCCAGGGCCTCGACAAACGGGCCGTCCACAAGCACGTCGATATGCTTCAGACACTCGCAGCGGAGAGGGTCCCGCAGAAGGTCTTCATAGACATAGCCCGTATAGCACCACACCCCGAGGCCCGTCTCCCGCTTCAGCCGCGAAAGAAACGCTAGAAATTCGCCGGGGTTAAACATCGGGTCCCCGCCGGAAAACGTGACGCCGTCAAGCAGCGGGTTTCCGAGAATGCGCGCGATTATCTCGCCGGCGAACGCGCCGTCCAGAATGCGGCCCGAATGCGGACTCCAGCTCTGCGGGTTGTGGCAGCCCGGGCAGCGGTGCGAACAGCCCGAAAAATAGACCGCAAGCCGTATCCCGAACCCGTCCGAAACGGTTTCGGGATACACGTTCATAACGCGCAGCTCCACGGCTCAGCGAATCTTTCCGGTTCTCGGACTCATTGCGGTCCCGGCGTTCAAAGGTGCTTTACGCGGTCCTTCTCCTCGGCCTGCTTTGCGGAATTCCAGGTTTCGAGGCTGCCTGTAAGGTAGCCTGTGATGCGGCGCATGCGCGATATGTTCTCGCTCTTGCAAGAGGGGCATGCGGCGTATATCACGCCCCGGTAGCCGCAGTCCTTGCAGGTATCGACGGGGTGGTTTATGGAGCCGTAGCCCACGCCCTCGTCCTTCATTGCCTTGACGATTTTAAGGATGCTTAAGACGTTCTTTTTGGCCTCGCCGTCCAGCTCCACATAGGTTATGTGCCCCCCGCCGGTTATAGCGTGGAAGGGAGCTTCAAGCTTTATCTTTTCGATGAAAGACACGGGCTCGCGCACGTCCACGTGGAAGGAGTTGACGTAGTAGTCGCGGTCGGTGACGCCCTCGATTACGCCGTACTTGCGCTTGTCCATGCGGGTGAAGCGCCCCGAGAGGCCCTCCGCCGGAGTGGCGAGGACCGAAAAATTCAGGTTGTACTTGCGCTTGTACTCCGCCACCACCTCGTTCATTGCGGAAACCGCCTCGTAGAGGGTGTCCCACGCCTCCTTGCTGCGGGCGTGCCCCTCGCCGTAAATTGCGACCATGGCGTTGTGCCCGCCGATAAACCCGATGCCGAGAGTCCCGGAGTTTATCACGTCCCCGACCTGGTCCGACGGGCCGAGCGCGCCCCCGCCCTTCCAGACGTCGTTTGACATCATGAATGGGAACTGGCGCGCGTACGCCGTGCGCTGGTACTGGTACCTCTCGTAGAGCTGTTCGGCCACAAGCTCCGACATTTCCCGCACCGAGCGCAGGAAGATGCGCCTGGCCTCGCGCCGAACCTCGTGCTTGTCGGCGCCGGGATTCATCTCCTCGGCCTCGCGCGACGCCTCTATGGCAAGGCGGGGCATGTTTATCGAGGTGAACGAAAGGTTGCCCCTGCCCACCGACGACTTTTCGCCGTGCAGGTTTTCAAAGACGCGCGTGCGGCACCCCATAGTGGCAAGCTCGTAGAGGTACCGCTTGGGGTCGTCCGCGCGCCACTTGTCGTTGCGGTTGAAGGGCGCGTCCAAAAAGAGGAAGTTCGGGAAAAGCGAGGTCGAAGTCGTCTTGCACGCAAGAAGAAGCAGGTCGAAATTCGGGGCGCGGAAGCCGACTTTTCCGGAGAGCGCTGAGGGCAGGTCTTTGGAGGCCAGTTCAAAGTCGGCCTCGTCGAAATTGACCCCGTCTTTCACCTTGAAAATCTGTATGGGGAAAACCGGAACCTCGCCCGTGCCAAGCCCCGCGGAAGTGGCAAGCAGCAGCTCGCGGATTACCATGCGCCCCTCGGGGGATGTGTCGGTGCCGTAATTTATAGAGCTGAACACAACCTGGTTGCCGCCGCGCGAGTGCATGGTGTTCAGGTTGTGGATGAAGCCCTCCATGGCCTGGCGCGTGTCGCGGCGCGTATTTTCCAGGCTCTGAGCGAATATTGCCTCAAGCTCGGCCCCGGAGAGCGAAATTCCCTCCTTTTCAAGGGCGGCGGCCACCGCCTCGCGCGTTTCAGGGGAAACTTCTATGCTGGTTATGAGCGACTTTGAAATCTTTTTCAGGACATCCTCGCCAGGGACTGCGCCGCCCTTCAGGCGGACGGCGAACTCGATTTCATAGGCCACGTGCTTTGCAAACGACTTGCGGACGCCGGGCGCCATGAAAAAGTCAAACGCCGGTATCGACTGGCCGCCGTGCTGCTCGTTCTGGTTCGTCTGGAACACTATGGTTGCAAGCGTCGCATAGCTCTGTATCGACTGGGGCGTGCGGATGCTGCCGTTTTTGGTGTGGAAGCCGCGGTTAAAGAGGTCCTCCAGGTCGTACTGGATGCAAGTCGTGGTCTTTGTGGGATAGTAGTCGAGGTCGTGGATATGGATGTCGCCGTTTTTGTGGGCGCGGGAGTACTTGACGCCGACAAGGTACTTGCAGGCGTAGTCCTTGGTGACCTCCGAGGCGAACGTCATCATCTGCCCGGCCGGGGTGTGGCTCGACATGTTGGCGTTGCTGAGGTTGACGTCGTTTTTCTCGATTTTTACGATGCCGTCCATGACCGCCTTCATGGAGGTGCGCTTGTCGCGCTCCACGGTCCTCCATTCGCGGTATATTATGTATTTTTTTGCGATGTAGGGGTTTGTAAGCATCAGCTCGCGCTCGACCAGGTCCTGGATTTCCTCCACGGATATGAGCCCCTTTGAAATGGAGGAAACCACGCGCCCTGTTATGCCGTCAATCAGACGCTCCTCATTGAGGATGCCGCCGGCGTTGTAGGCCTTGGTTATTGCGCGCTTGATTTTTTCGGAGGAGAAGTCCTCGGTTTTACCGTCCCTTTTAAGTATTTTTATTTCAGAAAGTTCCATTTTAAGACAACAAAAAAAACGGCCGCCGCCGCAAAGCGCCCTCCCGCGCGCGAACAAAAAACGCGCACAGGCCCGCGCCTGCTTCGCCGAAGCCATTTAAAATTTCAGTTTTTAACCTACCGAACCCCAACCCGCGAAGGCCCGAACGATGCAAAAAACCGGCAGGTATTCTGACTCGCCCCCGCCGCGCCCGCCTTCCCGCCGTTGGTGGCAGTGGCAACATGGGCGCGCGTTTTGTTGGGACTCACAGCAGCGGGACTGTCCGGGAGTTTCGCCCGGTTCCCTACGGGGAGTCTCCGCTTCAGACAGCGCCCGAAAAACCCGACAAGCCAATGCGGGCAGGCAGAGGAGGGCATCGCAAAAATGCGCGAAAAAGCCCTTAAAAGATTCCCCGGAACACGCCCATCTGGGCGCCCCGGCGGAATGCGCCGTCTGAAACGGAAACTCCCCGGCTTCTCGCGGATTTTTCAACCCGTCCGAAAACCGATTTTCCTGTTGGCATTATTTGTTAGATTACAAAAAAGCGTCAACATTTTAATTCGCGCTAGAATTTTAAGAAGATGATAAATACTTACTTAAAAATAAAAAAAGTCCGCCAGCCCCAATGCCGCGCAGGCAAAACCCGATAACCGTTATCACATATGAGGCCGCAACTCAATGCCCTCCAAAGGCTTCCGCCCCCGAATAAAAATCGCGCAAAAAAATGCCTCTTATTTGCGCAGAAAAACCACCCCCGCCCCCCTCGCTTCCATGCGGAGGAATCCGCCTCGCCGGACGCAAAAAAACCGGCGCCCCGCCCGGGCGCCGGAATGCCAAACGGCCAATCCTCCAGCCGAAAGCCTCAAAGCCTATTCGCGCGTGGGCGCACCGCCCTCGGAAACCGCGCGGCAAACGGCGTTCAAGTCGTCGTCGCTTATGCCGGACATCTTTTTTGAGCGCGCAAACACAAACCATACGGAGGCCGCGCACACTGCGGCCGCAATCGCATACGACACTTCAAGCCCCAGTCCGAAACCGACCGGGCCGCCGTGCGCCGGGGAAATCCAAAGTATGTAGCTTGCCACAATAAAAGTCATAAACACCCCCGGAACGAGGGCCACAAATCCGTTTTTGCCGGACCTGAAAAGCCACACCGCAGCCGCCGAAAGAGTAGAGGCTGCGAGCACCTGGTTGCCCCATGCAAAGTAATTCCAAAGCTGCCCGAAGCTCTTGGCGCTGGCGTTCGACCACGCGAGAAGCCCGACCACGGCCGCAATGAGCGGGAGGCAGGTCAGAACGCGCATCGACATTCGCGTCTGGCCTATGCCGAAGATTTCAGCGAGGCTGAGGCGCAGCGAACGCATGGCAGTGTCCCCGGAAGTCACCGCAAGGATTACGACGCCCGCCACCGTAACCGTCCCCATCCAGCTTCCGAGAAAGTGGGAGGTGATTGCAATGAGGGCGTCGGTCGCCTTTGCCGACATCATTTCGGGAAGGAGGTTGTAAATGGCAAGCCCCCCCGCAGCCCATATCATGGCGATTACGCCCTCCACCACCATCATGCCGTAAAACGACGAGCGCGCCTGGCGCTCCGTGCGCATTGTCCGCGCTATTATGGGCGACTGCGTGGCGTGGAAGCCCGATATTATCCCGCAGGCTATCGTTACGAAGAGAAGCGGCACTATCGGATGCCCGTTTTCGGAAGTCCACATGCGCTCCCTGAACGCCTCCCCCTCGGAGAGCAGGTTCGGGTCCGAAAAGAGGCTCCATACAATCGAGACAAAGACCGCAAGGGTCCCCACGATGAGGGTCGCGCCGAAAACCGGGTAGATGCGCCCTATTATCTTGTCCACGGGAAACAGCGTGGCCAGCACATAGTAGGCGAAAATCGCGCAGACTGCGGGCCAGAAGAGGCTCGCCTGCGGGAACACCTTGTCAATGAGGTCGGCCGGAATGTTTATAAATACCGCCACGACAAGCAGGAGCAAAAACACGGCAAAGGCCGAAAAGAATGCGTAATACCCGCGCCCGAGGTTGTCCCTCACGAGGGTCGGCAGGTTGGCCCCGCCGCGCCTTATCGACATCATGCCCGAGAGGAAGTCGTGCGTGGCCCCGGCGACGAGGTTCCCCACGGGGATTATCAAAAAGACTATCTCGCCGAACTTTATGCCTATTATGACGCCTATCACGGGCCCCACCCCCGCGATATTGAGAAGCTGGATGAGCATGTTCTTCCAGTGCGGAAGCGGGAGGTAATCCACCCCGTCGCGCCTTGAGAGGGCCGGAGTCGGACGGTCGTCCGGGCCTATTATCCGCTCAACAAACCTGCCGTAGGTGAAATATCCCGCGGCGAGCATCAGTATTCCTATAAAAAACAGCGCCATATTCTGAAAATATTAAAGCGGCGGAAAGGCGTGCCCCCCCCCGCAGCATTTGCCTGATAAGTAATAAATTTACCGATACCAATAGCACGCGCCGCACATTCCAGTCAAGACGACTTTTAATTGCAGCATCCCGCCAAAGAAATACGCGCACCCCGCACTTTACGCGCCCGGAATGCGCCATATCTTCAACATAAAATCAGACTTGACTGATGGCGGATTAAAAGAATAGAATTCTTTTATAAATAACCCCGACATTTTGAAAATGAAGAAAATATTCGCAATACTCCTGATTGCGGCCGCTTCCATCGCCGCATTTTTCATACTGAAAACCTCCGGCCCCGCAAAGCCCGCCGGGGACTATTCCGCAATGGCAGAAAAAGCCGCGCGGGCCGTCCCGGAAGGCGCATTTGCCGCATTCTGCATAAATCCGTCCGCCATGCAGGGCCAGATAATGGCGCGCGCCGACACCAAGGAGCTTCTCGAAGCTATAAAAAGCAGCCAAGCCATACAAAAATTATGGGAGGCGGCGCTTAAAAAAATTCCGGAATGCGGGGATACGGCCGCCCAGATTGCAGGCATGCTCCCGCAAAAATTCGGCGACGCTTTCTCTGAGCTGGGGGGGACGGCGGAAAACTCCTCGGCTGCGGGGTTTGCGGCGCCGGGCGCCGAAGGCCTTGAAAAGCCGGATTTTTTGTGCGCTATATTTTTCGACGCCGAAGCGCTGCGAAAGCGTGCGGCGGAAGTTAAAATCCCCCAGGACAGCGGTGTATTGAAAAGCTCCGCCACACTCTCAAGCGGCGGAACCGCCGACATATACGAGATAAAGGGGGACGCGCCCTTCCTGGTGGCGGTCTCAAACGGAATGCTTGCCGTAGCCTCTTCCCGCGCAGTTTTTGAAAAATTCGATTCCGCGCTCGCAAACCCTCCCGCGAAGTCGGGGTTCGACAACCCGTCATACGCGAAGCTCGCGCGCGGCGCAGAAACTTCGGACCTGCGCGCATTCGCCGATTTCGCCCTCATGCGCAAGGCCCTGAAATCCGGCGGTGAAAACGGCGAGTCTGAATTTCTGAACGGCATTTCGGACTTGGACGCCGCAGCGTATTTCGCAAACTGCGTCTCCTATGAGGAGCAGAAGGCGTCCGTTCGCCTGCTCTTTTCAGAAAGAGCCCGGAAATACTGCAAAGTAATGGAGGAAATGAAAATTCCCGAAGCCGGCGCGCTTTTTAAAACCGCCCCGAAGGACACATGCTACGCGCTTTCAGCCGGCAACATCTTTGCGATTGAAAGCGCGACCGGCCCGCTCCCGTCTCACATCTCGGGCTCGCCGTTTTATTCGGCCCTCAAGGGAAACCTCAGGCAGATAAACGCATTCGCCGGCTCCCTCAAGGGCATCAGCCTTTTCGACCCCGAAGCCAAAGGCGGCGCCGCCCCGAACTACGGCGGCTCCCTGATTTTAAACGACCTCTCAAAACTAACGGGCGATCCCGCCATCGCGCCCTTTATGGAGATGCTTTTCAGCAAATCGGAATCAGGCGGCAGCATCCTTTTCAAGCCCAAGGCTGAACTTCCCACCGAAAAATCGCTCCCGGCCCTGCTGGCGAAGGGCTCCACCCTCTTCTTCTCAAACTCCGGGGTTCCGGGAGCGCCCGGGGCGGATGCGGGAACCCTGGCGGACAATCCCGAATATTCAAAGCTCCGCTCAATGATAGGAACCGGCAATTTTTTTGAAATATTCATAGACTACTCGGACTATTTCAAAAGCTTCATGGAACCCCTGTGGGGAGAGCTGCGAAAAATGCATGAAGCCGATCCGGAAACCGCGAAATATTCGGACTTCATGGTTTCCTACAACCGGGCGCTTATGAAGTCGATGCGCAGCATGAAATTGGGCATTGGGGCGCGCGCCGAAGGGGATGTGCTGACAGTTGACATAGCCACCATCGCAGAACACGACTTGAAGCCGCTGACAGACTTTATAAAAAGCGAAACATTTGCAAACAGCGCGGAATTTCTCCTTGAATATTGGGAATCCGTAACGCTCCCGTCCGCCGCAAATGAAGATGAGGATGAAGCGGCCAAGTAGCGTGGAAATTTGAAAACTTAAAAACGGGCGTCCGGCGAAAACGGACGCCTTTTTTTGTACGCATTCCACCCGAGGGAAAATCCCCATTCTCCAATTTTGCAAAAACCGCCCCGCCGCCGCGCCGTTTAAATTTGACATTGGGCAAATACGCCCCACTCTTTTAATTTTTATACGGGCGATAGCGCAGTCTGGTAGCGCATCTGGTTTGGGACCAGAGGGTCGTGGGTTCGAATCCCACTCGCCCGACATTTTGAATTCCCCCCGCAAGCCCATTGTTTGCGGGGTTTTTTATTGATAAACAAAGAGTTAAACGGTGCGTTGCTAAAATTTGGCGTTTAAAGTTTCCGCATAGCCTTCGGAGTTTCAAATATGTGAAAAAGGCCAACAAAAAGCCAATACCCCCCGCCCGCCGCCTCCTGCAATCTCCCCGCAATGGCGGATGACATCCGCCCCCCCTTAGAGGCTGGCGCGTTTCTGATTTTCGCCCCGCCCCAAGCATGAATGCGGCCGCTAGAGGGCGCGCCCCAGCTTTCTTTCAAAGTCGGCCTTTGAGATTCCGGTAATTTCCTCAAATATGGAAAAATCGAAATTGGGAAGCGACAGCGCCGCCTCGGCTTCGGAGGGGTCGGCAGACAAGAAGGCGCCCCGGCAGTCCCTTCGGTTGAGCCACTTCGGCAGGCGCACGTCGCGCATCCGGACGGAAGTTGGCCTGTTGAACATGACGGCGAACGGTTCGCCGGTATTGAAATATCCGCAGTTGTAGTTTCCAACGTTCCATTTGCCTACGTTGTGGCTTCCGGAATTGAAGGAGCCGGCATTGCCATGGCCGGTATTGAAAGAACCCGTGTTGAACGATCCCCGGTTGTCGTTTCCGGTGTTGGAATGGCCTGTGTTGCGGCAGCCGACGTTGCCGCTTCCGCTGTTGTTGTCGCCGACATTGTCGATGCCGTCGTTGCAGTCGCCCGTGTTGAAGTCGCCGGTATTGAGGTTTCCGGTGTTGCGGTTTCCGGTATTGAAAGAGCCGGGGTTGAACGAGCCAGTGTTGCGGCTCCCGGTGTTCCCGATTCCCGTATTGAACTCTCCGCCGCGCAAGTCCCCGCCGCACACGTCTAGCGATGAGAGAACCGACTTCGTGACATCCCTCAAAAGGCGTATCCGTCCGCAGCATATCTGCTTTTCTACCCCGAACGAGTCCGGGGGGCACCGCCCGGAAAATTCGGCCTCATATACTGAGCATCCCTCCTCATACCACATGTTCCAGTATTTTGAAAGATAGTAGCCTCGGCTGTGCAGCTCGGCGTCCGGAATGCGCGGAAGCCATTTCCCCGGCCTTCCGCCCCGGGGGAGGTAGGGGGAATAGTCAAAACCCGTCGTGGGCGACACGCCGGATGCGCTTAGAACTTTGTAGTATTTATCTTGCATACGCTTGTCCGCAAAAGGGGCTGAGGGCGCCGGAAACAGCGCGCCCCATGAAGCCCCGGGCACTCTGAAAACCCTACGGCAAGGCGCGCGCATTTCAAGACTTTTGAATGCGCCACCTGCCGGATTTGCGGCGTCGCCCCCGCACGCACAAGCGTAAAGCAGGCTTGCGCCGCAACCCCGTCCGTCAGGGGAGATGGCCCTCCGCAAAACCCCGCGCAGACGCCGGGGCGGGGATGCAAAAGGCCCAGTGCGTCTGCGCATACAAATTCCGGATTTTTTCGCCTGCGCCATGAAACCCGTATGGATTTTTGGCTGACTAAAATCCGAATTTGCGGCTGGATTTGCCTGCGGGATGGGATGCGGATTCCTCCGCCAAAAATTCGCCGCCTCCCCTTGGATTTTTCCATAATAATATTGAAAATCCATACCCCCCCGCGGATGCCCGCATGAAGACCCACCGCCCGCCAAACCTGCCGAAACTGCCCAAATCGCTGAAAACCGCAGTCCAAGCGGCTGAAAAATCTCCGCAATACCCTCCCGGCTGGGCCAGCCTCCGCCGCAATGCGGCATGCGGCCGCGCTGGAAGCACATGCGCCGCCGTACGGATGACGCACCCAGGGCAAAAAAATGCTTCCATGCGCGCGCCCACCCGGCTAGGGTATTGAAAAATGGAAATCAGCGCGGCAAGAAAAGAAATGGAAGCCATGGCAGACGAAGCCTACCGGAAGTTTTCCTCCTCCCTCTTGCCCGGGGTCGGCAACATTTTGGGCGTCCGGCTTCCCTGCCTGCGCGCGATTGCAAAAAGGGCTGCCAAAGGGCAATGGCGGAAATTTCTGGACGCGGCCCCCCGGGAATATTTTGAGGACGACATGCTTTGCGCCATGATAATCGGCGCGGCTGAAATGGATTTCAAAGAGAGGCTCTCCCGCGCGGAGGCATTCCTGCCGAGGATTTCAAACTGGTCGGTTTGCGACAGCTTCTGCGCATCGCTTAAAATTGGCGAGGGCGACAAAGCGGCGTTCTTTGAATTTCTGGAATCGGCGCTCGCCCGCCCCGGGGAATACGAAAAACGCTTTGCCCTGGTCTGCCTGCTTGATTTTTACGTGTCGCGCAAATGGCTGGGGCGCGCGCTCGGGCTCATCGCCTCATTCAAGTCTGAACACTATTACGCGCGGATGGCGGCCGCGTGGGCCGTTTGCGAGTTCTGTGCAAAGTTCCCGGAGGAAACCCTGGAACTCCTTAAGGGCGGCGCGCTGGACGACTTCACGCACGCAGCCGCAATCCGCAAGATTTCAGAGTCGCGCGCAGTAGGGGGCGAAGTTAAGGCCACAGCGCGCGCACTGGCGCGCGGGCGCAAAAAGTCCGCGCCGGGCGCGATGCCGGAGCGGACTTGACACAAATTGCAGACCGGGCGAAAACCGCCCGCCATTCGCGGGGCTAGGCTTCGCTCCTGTCAATAAACGCCCTTGCGGAGCTTTCAAAAAGGCCGCCCACCCTCGCGCGCGCAAGCCATATCTGCTCGTACTGGGACCGCATCAGCTTCAGCGTCTTGCGCAGGTTGAGCGACCTGATTTCAGGATCGTCGTGCGAGCGCGCGACAGTCCACTTTATGAGGTCTGCGGCAAGCCCTAGCTCGCCCTTGCACACGTCGGCGTCCGGGCACCTCGGCTTTGCGGCGGCGAGGTGCTCTATCGCCTTGTTTGCGCCCTCGAACATCCTGTCGAAATGCTCCCCCGCCCCGTCTTCCACCAGGGCTCTGACATCCGCGGCCTTTCCGAAGAAGAGCCTGTTGTGGAGCGAGTGGAGCTTCACCGCCGGGTCCGCCCTGCCAAGCTCGCACACCGCCTTCGACATGCGCCCTTCGGAATCCTGGAATACGAACATGTCCGCCGCCCGGCAGACGTCCTCCTCGGAGAACTCCGCCCCCCAGGCCGACTGGGCGAAGGCGATAACAGGAAGCCACATGGCGCACCACGCCTGGTGGTTTCCGTTGTCGCCCCAGTTGGTGATTACAGCGCCCTCGGCGCCCCATTTTTTTGCGGCGGAGCAGACGGCGCGGACGTTTGAAAAAGCCGCGTCAAGCCTAAGGGCGAACGAGTTCCAGGAATTGGTGCCGCCGGCCACCAGGAAGGGGCGGCCGAGGTCGTGGAGGATTTTGGCCTCCTCGTCAATGGGGCTGTCCGGATAGTATCCCCAAAGCACGGCCACAACGTCGTCCGGAAGCTCCTTTGAAAGCTCCGGCTCCTCCAGAATGACGTCGGCCCAGAAATGCATTCGCCTGCCGCGCTTTGAACAGAGGACGGCGAGCTTTTTCAAATACTCGATATAGACCCTCCCCCTGCCGCGCTCGTCGCAGGCCTGCTTGGATTTTCCCATGCCAAGCTCCCACGGCTCGTCGCAGCCAACGTTGAAGTTTTTTGAGGTGAAATTCGGCAGGAAGTCGTCGTAAAGCGAAGCCACGAAAGAGGCCGCCTTGTCGTCCGGGCACAGGGTGGTGGGATACGGGCGCACATTCCCCATCGGGTCCGTAAACGGCGCCTTGCACTCGGCGAGGGCCGCGTACTCGGGATGGCGGAGCCACCTGTCCATGTGGCCGAGGCTGTTCATGTTGGGCACGAGGTCGATGCCCGCCCTGCGGCAGAGCGCGTCGAGCATCCTGTACTGCTGGCCAGTCATGGGGGTGGCGTCGCCCCAGACTATCTCGTGGCCCCTGAAGGCGTAGGAATGCTCGGTGTAAAGCTCGAGCCTGTTGAACTTGAAAAGCGCGAGCATGTCCACGAGGTAGGCAAGCGACTGTATCGTGGGTATCTTGCAGCGGCTTACGTCGAGCATGAAGCCGCGCACGGGAAGCTCCGGGGAGTCCGACACCCTCAGGCACTGCACGCCCTCCGGGCCGGCCTGCATGAGTATCTGGCGGAGCGTCTGGAATGCCAGCCGCGCCCCGGCCTCGCCGCTGCATCCAACGAGTATGCCGGCCGGCGAAATTTCGATTTCGTAAGCCTCCGGCTTCAGTGGGCGCATGAGGTCGAGCCTGACCTTGTTCCCGACGGGAAGGCCGGCCTCCGATACGGACACGTCGCCCGGCCCGATTTTGAGGAACGCCCCCTTGGAAATTTCCAGGCTTTGCGGTTTTGGATAAAGGAACATAAGGCCGTCAGAATGTGTGGATGAACAGGCCCGAACGCAGCTTGGGTTCAAACCAGGTGCTCTTGGGGGGCATTATCTGCCCGGCGTCGGCTATGGCCATGAGCTGGGATACGGTCGTGGGATACATCGAAAAAGCGACCGCATTCTCCCCGGAATCGACGAGGCGTTCGAGCTCGCCAACGCCCTTTATGCCGCCTACAAAGTCTATCCGCTCGTCCGTGCGGGGGTCGCCGATTTTAAGAATCGGGGCGAGCACCCTGTCCTGGAGGAGGGAGACGTCCAAAGAGGCGACGGCGTCGAGGCCGTCCGTGTCCGCAAAGGCGAGCGAATACCATTTCCCGCCGAGGTACATGCACACCTTCCTCGGCTCCTCCGGCTCTTTTCGGGATGTTTCAGAAACGGCGCACACGGAGGATAGCCTGCCGATAAATTCTTCCGGGGAAAGCCCGGCGAGGTCCTTTACGACGCGGTTGTAGGGAAGTATCTTAAGCTGGCTGCCAGGAAAGACCACAGACAAAAACCAGTTGTAGTCCTCGTCCCCGGTATGGGCGGGGTTCTCTGAGGCGAGCGCCCGGGCGCAGCGCGCGTTGGAGGCGCTGCGGTGGTGGCCGTCTGCGACGTACGCGCAGGGAATCTCGCCGAATATCCCCACAATCTCGGAAATCTTCGCGGGGTCTGAAATCCTCCACACGGTATGGCGTATGCCGTCGTCTGCCACGAAGTCGAACAGGGCGTCCTCGTCGCGCTTGTCCTCAACTATCCGGTCGAGGCCCGTGCCGTCCTTCACGGTGAGGAACACCGGCCCGGTGTTGACGCGCAGGGTGCGCGTCAGGCGGTAGCGGTCGTTTTCCTTGGCCTCGCGAGTCTTCTCGTGCTTTTTTATGACGTCGGCGTCGTAGTCTCCGGCGCTGAACACGGCGACCAGCCCGGTCTGCGAATGGGAGCCCATCTGCTGCCTGTAAAGGTACATGGAATCCCCGTCCTCGCGCACGAGAAACCCGCCGTCAACGAGCTTCTTGAAATTTTCCGCCGCATGCGCGTACACTTCCGGCGAATACGGGTCCGTCCCGGCGGGAAGCTCCAGCTCCGAGCGAACTACGCGCATGAAACTGAGCGGCTTCCCCTCAGCCTGCTCGCAGGCCTGCTTGAAATTTACTACGTCGTAGGGGAGGCTCGCTATGTCCTTTGCGAAACCCTCTTTAGGCCGGAGGCCCTTGAATGAGCGGATTTTCATAAACGTTTTGGATGGAATTTTTTTGAATTGTCTAAAAGGGGGCGGCGCGGCCCCCTTTGAAAGCATAAAGTAAGTGCCCATATTTCGGGGGCTGTCAAGGCTTTATTGCGGTATAGCGGGCGAGCCTTAATTTTTTAAGTATTTTTATAAAAATAATTTAAGCATTAAAACCCTGTCTCTTATACACATCTCCGAGCCCACGAGACCCTAAGA
>URJJ01000051.1 GCA_900548185.1 uncultured Opitutales bacterium | reverse complement strand
GCTCCTGCTCCGTTGAGGACAACGGCCGCGGCATCCCCGTGGACATACACCCCAAATACAAAATCCCGGCCCTCGAGCTTGTCATGACAAACCTCCACGCCGGCGGCAAGTTCGGCAAGGGGGCCTACCAGGTTTCGGGCGGCCTTCACGGCGTGGGCGCCAAGTGCGTGAACGCGGTCAGCGAATTTTTCTCGGTCGACGTGCGCAAGAACGGGCAGATATACCGCATGGAATTTTCCCGCGGCAAGACCACGCGCAAGATGGAAGTTGTCGGCGCAACAAAGACAACCGGCACGAAAATAACCTTCCTGCCCGACCCGGAAATCTTCGAGGAGACCAGGGAGTTCAAGCACGAGATACTGGCCAAGCGCCTGAGGGAGCTCGCGTTTCTCAACCCGGGCGTTCGCATAATCCTCATCGACGAGCGCATAAACAAGGACGAGGAGTTCTGCTTCAAGGACGGCATCGCCGAGTACGTTTCATTCCTCAACAAGGCAAAGAACGTCGTAAACCCGAAGGTCATCGCGTTTTCAGGCGACGCCGAAGCGCCCTCCGGCGGCAAGATAATCGTGGACATCGCCCTCCAGTACAACGACTCCTACGCCGACCAGATTTACGCCTACGCGAATTCGATTTTCAACGTCGAAGGCGGAACCCACCTCAGCGGCTTCCGCACGGCCCTCACGCGCGTTGTCAACACCTACGCCAAGGCTAACGGGCTTATAAACGAGAAGAAGGACAAGAACATATCCATCTCCGGCGACGACGTCCGCGAGGGGCTTACGGCCGTCATTTCCGTCAAGGTTCCCGAGCCGCGCTTCGAGGGCCAGACCAAGACGAAGCTCTCCAACTCCGAGGTGGACGGCATCGTGCAGAAAATCGTGGGCGAAAATTTGAAGTACTACTTTGAAACGAACCCGCAGATGGCAAAGAAGATAATCGAAAAGACCCTCAACGCCGCCCGCGCCCGCGAAGCCGCGAGGAAGGCGCGCGAGACTGTCAGAAAGACGGCGATAAGCGCGGGGGGGCTGCCCGGAAAGCTCGCGGACTGTTCCGAAAAGGACCCGTCCCTCTGCGAGCTTTACCTCGTCGAGGGCGACTCCGCAGGCGGGTCTGCAAAGCAGGGCAGGGACAGGCGCTACCAGGCCATACTTCCGCTGCGAGGCAAGGTGATAAACGTGGAGAAGGCTCGCCTTGACAAAGTGCTAAACAACAACGAAATACGCACCATAATAACAGCCTGCGGCACCGGCATCGGCGAGGACGGCGAGGGCGCGTTCGACGCCTCCAAATCCCGCTACCACAAGATTGTCATAATGACGGACGCCGACGTGGACGGCTCCCACATACGCACCCTCCTTCTCACGTTTTTCTTCCGCCAGATGCGCGGCCTCATCGAAAGCGGCTACGTCTATATCGCCCAGCCGCCGCTTTACAGGATAAAGCGCCGCAAGAGCGAGCGCTACGTCATGAACGACGCCGAGATGAACAGGATTCTGATAGAGCTCGGCTCCGAAAACCTGACGCTCGTGCGCCTCTCAGACGGCGCGGAATTCCCGCCCGCAAAGGTTGACAGGATTGTGGAGCTCCTCTCCCGCCTTGAGGTTTTAAGCGGCGGCGTCACCCGCTACGGCTGCAACTTTGCCTCCTACGTCAACGCCGCCAGGGACGGCGTCCTGCCGCGCTACGTGGCGCGCATACGCCTCGGCAACAAGGAGAGCTTCCGCTTCCTCTTCGACGAGGAGGACCGCTCCAAGTTCTTCGTCGAATTCGACAACGCCGAGGACATGTTCAGCGCCCACACCGTCCGCGAAGTCATCGACGAGAACGGCAACAAGGTGCAGCAGCGCATACGCGTGTATGAAATCTACGAGGCCCCCCAGATGGAAAAGGTGCTGGGCGAGCTTGAGAAAATCGGGTTTGCGCGCGACTCCTACGCGCCGTCGCAGAAGCCGCGCTTCAAGCTGGTCGAAAAGGCTTCCGACGGCTCGGTTTCGGTGGAGGCGCCGATATTTACGGCCCTTGAAATGGTCGCAAAAATACGCGAGCTCGGCCGCAGGGGCATGACGATACAGCGCTACAAGGGCCTCGGCGAAATGAACCCGGAACAGCTCTACGAGACGACGATGGACCCCGACAAGCGCACCCTCCTGCGCGTCTCGATAGAGGACGCCGCACTCGCGGATTCGACTTTCGCCATGCTCATGGGCGAGGACGTTCCAATCCGCCGCGCGTTCATCGAGGACAACGCCCTCAACGCATCATACCTCGACGTCTAAAAAGAAAGGCTTTCCAGAATGTACGCAGAAAACGAAAAAGTATTGCCCGCAAGCATAACAGAGATAATGCAGGGGGCCTACATCGACTATTCCATGTCGGTCATAGTCTCCCGCGCCCTCCCGGACGTGCGCGACGGGCTCAAGCCCGTGCAGCGCAGAATCCTGTACGCGATGCTGCGCGAGGGCCTGCTCCACAACCGGGCGTTCGACAAGTGCGCGGGTGTCGTGGGCGAAGTCCTCAAAAACTACCACCCCCACGGCGACAGCTCCGTGTACGACACCCTCGTGCGCCTCGCCCAGGACTGGGTGATGGGCTACCCGCTCGTCATGCCCCAGGGCAACTTCGGCTCGATAGACGGCGACCCCGCCGCCGCCTACCGGTACACCGAGTGCAAATTGAGCGAGCTTGCCGAGGACCTGCTGCGCGACATCGACGAGGACACCGTCGACTTCGTGCCGAACTACAAGGAGTCCACCACGGAGCCGTCGGTGCTGCCTTCCGCGCTGCCGTCGCTTCTCATGAACGGCTCGACGGGAATCGCCGTCGGCATGACGACCAACATCCCCCCGCACAACCTGGGCGAGCTCATAGACGCCACGTGCGCGATAATCGACAACCCGTCCATTTCGATAGACGACATAATAAAGATTCTTCCGGGCCCCGACTTCCCGACCGGCGCCACCATAACGGGCCTCTCCGGCATCGAAAGCTACATGAAGACCGGCAAGGGCATCGTGCGCATGCGCGGCGTGGCCCATTCGGAGGAGCTTAAAAACGGCAAGGACCAGATTGTAATAACGGAGATACCCTACAATGTAAACCGCGCCTCGCTCGTCGAAAAAATAGCGGAGCTCGTCTCCGAAAAGGTGCTGACGGAAGTCAGCGACCTGCGCGACGAATCCGACAAGAACACGCGCATCGTAATCGAGCTCAAGCGCGGCGAGGCCCCGCGCGTGGTCCTCAACAAGCTCTACAAGCACACGCAGCTCGAGTCCTCGTTCGGCGTCATACTGCTTGCCCTCGACAAGAACAGGCCCAAGCAGATGAACATAAAGGAGATGATAGAGTGCTACATCGAGCACCGCCGCGACGTCATCTACCGCCGCACCCAGTACCTCCTGCGCAAGGCCGAGGACAGGGCCCACATACTGGAGGGCTACAAGATAGCCCTGAACAACCTCGACGATTTCGTAAAGATAATCCGCGCGAGCAAAAACCGCGACGAGGCCAAGACTTCGCTCATGGCCAAGTACCCCCTCTCGGAGCGCCAGACCAACGCCATTTTGGACTTGCGCCTCTACCAGCTTACCGGGCTTGAGCGGGAGAAGATAGAAAACGAGTACATGGAGCTTATGAAGCTCATACAGGAGTACCGCTCGATTCTGGAAAACGAGCACAAGCTCCTGTCCGTCATCAAGGACGACTTGAAGAAGATGCGCGAAAAGTATTCGACGCCGCGCCGCACGCAGATACTCCCCGCCGAGGGCGAGTTCCGCATGGAGGACGTCATCGCAAACGAGGGCTGCATCATCACCGTGTCGCACAACGGCTTCATAAAGCGCACGGGCGTCAGCGCCTACCGCTCCCAGCGCCGCGGCGGCAAGGGCGTGATAGGCTCCGGGCAGTACGACGAGGACTTCATCGAGCACCTCTTCACCGCCTCCACGCACGACCACATAATGTTCTTCATGAATAACGGCCGCGTCTATGTCCACAAGGTGTACGAAATTCCCGAAGGGGCGCGGACTGCCAAGGGCCGCTCGATTAAAAACGTGCTCGACCTTCAGCCCGACGAGAAGGTCGCGGCCATGATATGCGTAAAGGACCTCGACGACGAGACCAAGAGCCTGATAATGGCGACGAAAAACGGCGTCGTCAAAAAGACGATGCTCTCCGAATACAAGAACTGCCGCAAGGGCGGAATAATCGGCATAAACCTCGACGAAGGCGACGACCTCATGGGGGTTGTTCTCGCCGAAAAGGACGACGAAGTCGTGCTTATAACCCACGCGGGCATGTCCATACGCTTCTCGGAAAACGACCTGAGGGCGCAGGGAAGGGCGACGCGCGGCGTGCGCGGCGTCACGCTCAAAAAGGAGAACGACTGCGTGAAGGCCATCGTAGTTGTTGACGGGGACAGCACCCTTCTCATCGCCGGGGAAATGGGCCAGGGCAAGAGGACCGACTACGCCGAATACCGCCTTCAAAACAGGGGCGGCTCCGGCGTCATCGCCATAAAGACCCACGGCGTTGCGGGCGCCCTCTCCGTCCGCGAGGACGACGAAATAATGATGTTCACGCAGGGCGGCCAGGCCGTGCGCTCGCCCGTGAAGGATGTGCGCGTGATAGGCCGCACAACCCAGGGCGTGCGCCTCATAAATCTGGCCGAAGGAGACAGGCTCGTGGGTATTTCCCGCGTGGTAAATACCCGGGACGAGGACGAGGCGGACGGGACTTCACCGGACGGCTCCGAAAGTGCGGATTCGTCGGGGAGCGCGGAATCCTGAGCATGATTTTGCGGCGCGTTCGCGCGCCGGCGGCGGCCCCTGAAAAGGGGCCGTTTTTTTGTCCGGAATCCACCCCCGCCCAATTTTTACGGCGTTGGAATTTTAAATTGCGAGTTTTGCCCCGAGGCAAATGGCGGAAAATCGCGGGATGTTTGAAGCTTTTAAGTCCGGCTTGGAGCCCGGAGTAAGCGCTGGAGGCTGTTTGCGCCGGCTCAATGGAAGGATCGGGGTTTTGAAATATTTTTGCGCCGCCTCGCCTTCTATCGCCGAGCCTGCAACTTTGCCCCGGGGTTGGCGGCAATATCCGTGCTATGCTCGGACGCCGAGGGGTTTTCCAGGCGCCTCAAGGCGGAGTTTGCCGGGGTTTCCGCCCCGGCGCCGCGCATATTGTCCGCGCCGCGCTGAGCTTTGGGGGGAAGGCGTTTGGGCCCGCTGCCCGGCTTTTGTGCGCCGCGCATTTTCCGGCTTTCGGCGCAGGCCGCCCCGCGTTCCGTTCGGGTTGACTTTCGCGGGCGGTTGTGCAATGTTGGATTGTAATTGCATATCTTTAAGGGAATATGGATTCCTTTTGATATTGCATGGAGGCGGGTTTCGCAGTGTAGTCCGCTTTATTTCCCAAACGCAGCATGAAACTTTACCAGTCATTCATTAAAAGGCCGGCCGACATTTTTCTTTCCGCCCTTTTGATAATCGCCCTGCTCCCGCTTTTTGCCGCGCTCTACGTGGTGGTGAGGTGCGCCATGGGCAGCCCCGCGCTTTTCAGGCAGGCGAGGCCGGGCAGGGGGGAACGGATTTTTGAAGTCCTCAAGTTCCGCAGCATGTCGTCGGAGACCGACGAAAACGGAAGCCCCCTTCCCGACGAGATGCGCATGACGAGGCTGGGCGGGTTTCTGCGGCGTTCCAGCCTGGACGAGCTGCCGCAGCTTTTCAACATCCTTAAGGGCGACATGTCTTTTGTCGGGCCCAGGCCGCTTCTTGTGGAGTATCTGCCGCTTTATTCGCAAAGCCAGCGCCGGAGGCACGAAATCCGCCCGGGCGTCACCGGTTGGGCCCAGGTCAACGGGCGCAACGCAATCAGCTGGGGCAGGAAGCTCGAGCTGGACGAATGGTACGTCGACCACGTTTCGTTTTTGCTGGACCTTAAAATCATGCTCATGACGGTTGGAAAGGTCCTTGCCCGCGAGGGGATTTCCCAGAATGGGCGGGCGACGGCGGAATCTTTCAAGGGCGACAACTGACATGCGTTTATGCGGTTCATACGGACAGCCGGCGTCCCCTGCGGGCGCGTCCGGGATTTGCGGGCGGAAGGCCGTGGAGGGGGCTTCGGGCATCCCGGAGGTTTCCCATGCTGAATTTCAATTTTAAAATATGAAAAAAGAGCGCATATATCTCTGCCTGGCGCACATGTCGGGCAGGGAGCAGGATTTTATAAAGGAGGCTTTCGACACAAACTGGGTCGTGCCTCTGGGGCCCAATGTCGACGGTTTTGAGGCCGATCTCGAATCCTTCGCGGGCGGGGGGAAGTCTGTCGTTGCCCTGTCTTCGGGCACGGCGGCGGTGCATTTGGCTCTGGTTGCGTGCGGGGTCGGGCCCGGGGACGAGGTCGTTTGCCAGTCCTTTACGTTCTGCGCGTCGTGCCACCCCGCAGCCTACCTCGGCGCCACCCCGGTGTTTGTCGACAGCGAGCCGGACACCTGGAACATGGATCCCGGGCTTCTTGAGGAGGCTATCCTTGACCGCATCGCAAAAACCGGCAGGGCCCCCAAGGCGATAATCCCCGTCCACCTCTACGGGATGCCCGCGAAAATGGACGCGATAATGGCAGTGGCGGAGCGCTACGGAATCCCGGTTGTCGAGGACGCCGCCGAGGCCCTCGGAAGCCGCTACAATGGCAGGCCCTGCGGAACTTTCGGCCGCTACGGCGTGTTCTCCTTCAACGGCAACAAGATGATAACCACGTCGGGCGGCGGCGCGCTCGTATGCGGCTCCCCCGAGGAAAAGCGTCGGATAATGTTCTACGCCACGCAGGCCCGCGAGGGCTATCCCTACTACCAGCACGAAAAAATCGGCTACAATTACCGGATGTCGAACATCTGCGCCGGCATCGGCAGGGGGCAGATGACAGTGCTGGAAGCCCACATAGCCCACCACAGGCGCCTTGCTGGGCTCTACGCGGAGCTGTTTGACGGGGTTTCCGGAATATCTTTCCACAAAAGCCCCTCCGGGCCGTTTGAATCCAACTACTGGCTGAGCACGATTGCCGTTTCGCCGGAGCTGCACGTGCGCGGGCAGGAGGGCGCCTATTCGGCCCCGGTCAAGGGCGCGGTCGGCGGGGCCGCCGGGGTTGTGCGCGAGGCGGAATGCGCGCGCACGGCCTGCGAGCCGAACGCCAATGTGGAGGCGATACGCGTAGCCCTTGACGCCGCCGGAGTGGAGACGCGCCCGCTTTGGAAGCCCATGCACCTCCAGCCCGTGTACAGGGGCGCCCCGGCATATGCAAACGGGGTGAGCGAATCGCTTTTCAGGGTCGGCCTCTGCCTTCCGAGCGGCCCCGGCGTATCTGAGGGCGACGCCCGGTTCATTGCCGAAACCATAAGGGAAGCCGCCGGGGTCTAGCGCCGCGTCCCAATGCGCAATTTCAAATTATTTTCCATATGCCTAACCTAATTTCCAGACTTTCACGCTGGTATTTTTCGCGGGACGCCCTGCCGTATTGGGGCATCCTTGCCATCGACTGCGTCATCGTGCTGTTTTCGGGAATGTTTGTCCACGTCCTTAATTCCGGCGCGCTCAGCACCCTTCAGAATTTCTGGCCCCTGACGCGCACATATGCGCTTTACCTGCTATTTTACATGGCCGGCTTCCGGATATTCCGGACGTATTCGGGCATAATACGCTATTCGTCTTTCGTGGACTTGCAGCGCATCGCCTTTGCCATGCTGATAGGCACAGTTTTGATTATAGCCCTCAGGCTGGTCTGGCCCATCAACGAATACCTGGTCTATATCCGCATAAGGGACCTGATTTTCACCTTCATACTTTCGACGCTTCTCATGTGGATGGTGCGCGTGCTTGTCAAATACATGTACGACGTCGCCTACTTCAGCAAGCAGGCGAGGCGCGTCTTTATTTACGGCGTTTACGAGGGGGGCGTCGGCCTTGCAAAGAGCATACTGAACCAGCGCGAGCGCAAGTATGTGCTGGAGGGCTTCGTGAGCCACGAGCCCGGCCTGCGCAACCGCGTGCTGATGGGCGTGCGCGTGTATTTGGAAACCGAAAACCTGGCCGAAGAAATGGGGCGGCTGCACGCCGACATCCTCATGGTTTCCCCCGCTTACAGCCACCTGTTCCGCGGGAAGGACTGGCTTGTGAAGCGCCTGACGGAGGCTGGCATACATATTTACATGGTGCCTGCCGAGGTCGAATGGGACGGCAAGTCCGACGTCAGCATTTCCCAGCTCAAGGAGGCCGACATCGAGGATTTGCTGTTCCGGGACAAGATAGAGGTGGACATGGAGGCCGTCGGGAGGCTGCTTGAGGGCAGGAAGATACTCATAACGGGCGCGGCCGGGAGCATCGGAAGCGACATTGTGCGCCAGATAGCCCAGTGCCGCCCGGGGGAGCTGGTCCTGGTCGACCAGGCCGAAACCCCGATGTACGACGTCAGGCTGCACATGGCGGCGGACTATCCCGGAATAAAGGTGAGCACAATCGTAACAAGCATTGTCAATTCGCCGCGCATGGAGGAAATTTTCCGGAGGCACACGCCCGACTACGTTTTCCATGCGGCCGCCTACAAGCACGTCCCGATGATGGAGGACAACCCCAGCGAGTGCGTGCGCAACAACATCTGCGGCACGCGCATCGTGGCGGACCTCGCCGTGAAATACGGCGCGAAGAAGTTTGTCATGATTTCCACCGACAAGGCCGTGAACCCGACGAACGTGATGGGATGCTCCAAGCGCATTTGCGAAATTTACGTGCAGAGCCTCGACAGGGCAATCAAGGAAAACAAGGTCGCAGGCTCCACGCAGTTTGTAACGACCCGCTTCGGCAACGTCCTCGGCTCCAACGGCTCCGTGATACCGCTTTTCCGCGAGCAGATAAAAAGGGGCGGCCCCGTCACCGTCACGCACCCGGACATCATACGCTATTTCATGCTCATTCCCGAAGCCTGCAAGCTCGTGCTGGAAGCCTGCACCATGGGCAAGGGCGGCGAAATCTTCATATTTGATATGGGCAAGCCCGTGCGCATAGCGGACCTGGCCAGGCAGATGATACTTTTAAGCGGCGCAAAGGACATCGAAATCAAATACATCGGCCTGCGCGACGGCGAAAAGCTCTACGAGGAGCTGCTAAATAACGTTGAATTTACAAAGCCCACCTTCCATCCAAAAATCAAAATCGCCGCAGCCCGCGAATACGGCTACGCCGACATCTGCCGCCAGACTGACGAGCTTTTCAGCCTCAGCCTTTCCTGCGACGACATGGCGATAGTGAAACGGATGAAGGAAATCGTCCCGGAATTCAAGAGCCGCAATTCTAAGTACGAGTCGCTCGACGGGGAGGCGTGAGCGGGGCCGCCCCGTGCCCGTCCATTCGGGCGCGCCGCCGCGGGCGGGGTGGGGTCTGCCGGGCTTTTGCAGCGTTCCCGGCGCTTTCCGTTATTCCATGCAGGAGCTCACCGGCTTCCGCCCCGGCACTTTTTGCGGCCGAATCCGGAAATTTCCGGTTTCGCGCTGCGGCATGTTCTCCACCGCCGCATTTGCCTAAAAAATTGAGAGTCCTGGCCGCCCCGGGAAATGATGTTTGAACTCCGCAGGATGGAACGGGCATGGCTCATCGCCCGGGGAGATTATGATTGCGGATAGATGCCGGGCGCCGGGGGGCTGCGCCGTATGTTTTCCGGGGGCGTCTCATCCGGAGGCTTGCCCCCCCAAGGAGGCGGTGCGGGCCGGACTCCGCCTGCGGCGTGAGGAATTTTTTCAGATTATTTTGGGGCCTTGCATGGATGAGGGGCCGGAAGGCGGTTCGGGAATGAGATTTTGCGCGTAGAGGTGAAGCCCGCCCAGCCTGCCTTGGAGGGCCGCCCGGTTTTTCGTTTGTTTCGGGGCATTCCCTTCCATGCCGCCCCTTGTTGCAAGCTTTTGCATCCCCGCAGCCGGACGCACCTGCGCTCCGTCTTCACGGGCGGGCAGGCGCTTTCGCAGGGCGGCGGCTCCGCGCTTTGGGGCGCACCCCTGCAAATTTATATTTTACCGTACCGCTTTGCGGTTTCCGCCGCCGAATTTGCGCCTTATCATGTACCTTACTATGCGGAAGAATTTCGGCATGTACTTTATGGGCGGATAGGCGATGTAGGAGAGGAATATCACCGTGAAGGAGTACATGCCCAGGTACAGTATGAGGCATATGCATGCGACTATCAGCACAAACCCCCTGATGCGCGTGCTGGTGTCCCAGTTTACGTGCTTGAAAGACGGGTAGGGGATGTTGCTTATCATGAGGAATGAAATCATGAGCATGATGGGAACGCACCACAGGGTGTAGTCCCAAAGCTCAAAGTGCATCATCGTAAGGGCTATGGACGACATCGCCCCTGCTGCGGCCGGAACCGGCAGGCCGCTGAAGTCCCCCTTCTCGTACTTTTCGTGCCCGGTTATGTAGGGGCAGGTTAGGACGTTGAAGCGCGCGAGCCTTATGCATCCGCACAAGAGGTATATGAAGGCCACGAACCACCCAAGGGCGCCAAAGGTGTTCTGCATGTCCGGCGAGAGCTGGCGCATCGGGTTCAGGGTGAGCAGGAAAGTGAGCAGGCACGGGGCGACCCCGAAGGCCACTGCGTCGGCCAGCGAGTCGAATTCCTTGCCGAATAGCGAGGTCTTGCCGCTGGCTCGGGCCACGCGCCCGTCGAGGGCGTCGCAGAATACGGAAAGGAGGATGGCAAGTATGGCTATTACGTAGTAGCTCGCGCTCGGGTTCGTCTCGGGATTCGTCTTTACGAACAGGTTTGCAATCGAGTGCAGTGCGGACTCCGTGTGCGGGTCGAAGCGCCCGCGCATGCAAAGCACTATCGAAACGAAGCCGAAAAACAGGTTTCCGGCCGTGAAAAAGTTGGGGAGGATGTAGATTTTGCTCGCCTGGTGGACGTTCGCCCACAGGGCGGGTTTTTCAGAGTTCATTTGTCTTTTCCGTTTTTGAGGGAGTCCAGATACTTCCAGAAGTTGTCTTCCTGCTCGACCATCGTCTCTTCGGAGAAGGGGAGCTTGAAGCGGAATACGAAGTCGGCTATCGTGTGCTGGTGCAGGACGTAGTGGGCGCGGATTGTCTGCGACTCCGGGAGGAGCTCAAAATATATCCGGTAGTCTCCGGCGCGGAGGCGGTAGTAGTTCCTGCCGAAGCGGTGGAACGAGCCGATGTCGCCCTTTCCGGCCTCCAGCTCCGCCGGGGTTATCGAGCCGAGCCTGTCGATTATCTCGATTTGGCGGAGCTTGTCCATCTTGTTTATCTCGCCGATGGCCTGATTGCTGAATGTCACCTGGTACATGATATTTGCGAAATTTGGATTGCCGCCGCGCCCACGTCCGGAAAATTCCCGTGCCCCTCCCGGCCGTTGCGCGGAAAACAAACGGGTTCCAGACTCGCATCATTTGCAAAAAAAGCAAGCAAAGATTGCCCCGGCCCACGGGCCTCCCCGCCCGCCGCGAATTTTTTTATGAAACTTTGCGGGGCCCCCTGGCGTTAGAATCGGCGTAATCCCACATGAAAGGCACCATGAAAATCAAGATATTCGCATTCGCCGCAGCCCTCGCCTCGCTCGCCGGGGTTTCCGCGGCCCAGGAGGCCGGCAGCCCGGCCCCTTTGCCGCCGTCCGCCCCCGCTGAGCGGGAGGGGAGGCTTCCCGAAAACTTCAAGGCGAGAATCCTCAAGGATTTCGACAGGGACGGGGACGGCTACCTCAACGCCTCCGAACTCGCCGCCGCCAAAGAGTTTCTTGCGCAGCGCCAGGCAAAGTTCGAGCAGATGCAGCGGCGCCACGCCGAGAAAATTATGGAGGAATTCGACTCCAATTCCGACGGCAGGCTCGACCTTGAGGAGCTGATACCGCTTCTTGAAAAGCAGAGGCGCATGTTTATGGAGGCCATGGCCGACATGCAGACTCCCGACGGGCGCAAGAGGATGCAGGAAATCATGCGCGGCCCGCGCGACGGCCGCAGGGACGGCCGCCGTCCGGAAGCCGGCCCCGGTGGCCCCGGAGGCGACCGGCCGAATCCCGGGCGCGGCGGCGAGTTCAGGCCAGGGCGCGAGCCGGGGGCGCGGGGGGATTCCGAGCGCGGGGCGGAAGGACCGAGGCCGGCGCCGATGCGCCGCCCGTCGCCGGACGACCTCGACGAGCTTGCGCTCCCCGTCCAGACCCCCTCTGAATAGCTTCATATTCGGTTGATTGAAAATAACGCGTGCGGCGCGGGACCTGTTTCCCGCCCCGCATTTTTTCTTTTGGGAAGCATATGCCGAACTCATCGCAAAGGGGATTTCTCCCCTTCAAGCGGTTTAGGAGTAAATACATCTATTGCTTTTTTTAATATCTGAAGCCGGCTCGCCTTTTCTGGCTTAAAGTTGCAAATGTTTTGGGAATTTCGATGTCGTATAATTCCTTTTCCTTTTGTTTGAGGGGCGCCTGATTTTGACAGGGCCTTTGCCTTCCCGGTTTTTCCCGGCGTCTTATGCCGGCGCGCCGCGCGTTTCGCCGGGAGGAGCGAAAAACCCGTCCCGCAAGGCTCCGCCGGGCGCCGCCGCAGATTCCCCCTCTGGCGGGGCCGCCATGCCGCATGTTCGGTTCCAAGTCCGGCAGACTCTTTGCACCGACTGCGCGGCCGGCTTCCGGGGCCGAATTTTTTTTGTGGACACCCGCGCGCCCGGACATATCTTTATCCGACAATTATGGCTTTGCGTAAAATTGAAAAAGTCGAAGGCCGCGGCGTATTCGTGCCCGGCAACGACATCGACACCGACAGAATCATACCGGCGCGCTTCATGGTGTGCGTCACCTTCGAGGGCCTCGGCCGCTACGCCTTCTACGACGAGCGCACAAACCCCGACGGCTCCCCCAGGAAACACCCCCTGACAGACCCGCGCTTCAGCGGCGCCAGCGTCCTTTTAAGCGGCGCGAACTTCGGCTGCGGCTCTTCCCGCGAACACGCCCCGCAGTCGCTGTGGCACTTCGGCATAAGGGCGATTGTGGCCGAAAGCTTCGCCGAAATATTCTTCGGCAACTCAACCACGATAGGGATTCCCTGCGTTTGCGCATCGCATTCCGACATCGCAAAAATCGCCGCCGCAGTCGAGGCCGACCCGCAGGCGGAAGTGTGCGTCGACCTTCGCGGCATGACCGTTTCGTGCGGCGGGGTGTCCGTGCCGTGCTCGATGCCGGAAAACAGCCGCAAGGCCCTCTGCGACGGCGTTTGGGACCCCATCGCCGAGCTTTTGGAGGCCGAGGCCGAAGTTTCGCGCACGGCGAAATCGCTGCCCTACGTGAAATAGCATGGACTTTATCTTGCAGGGTGCGGGATTGTTTATCTACCCGCTCGGGCTTTGCTCTTTCGTGGCGCTTTTTGTCATAATCGAGCGGCTGTTCGCCCTGCGCGAGAGCAGGGTGATTCCAAGGCGCGCGGCCGAGGCCCTGCTTTCCGGCGACCTCGGGGGGCTTGAGGGCGACCTCAATACCTCCGTGGGGCGCATCATATATTTCTGCCGCAATTCAAATCCCGACGCGGAGGCCGTGAAGGCGTTTGCGTCGCTTGAGATGACGAGGCTGGAGCGGGGGATGTTCCTGCTTGACGCGGCGGTTTCCGCAGCGCCGCTTCTGGGCCTTTTGGGCACCGTGGCGGGGCTGGTGTCGGTGTTTTCAGGGGATTCCATGCCGACGCAGGAGGCGATAACAAAGGGCGTGGGCCTCGCGCTTTCGACTACGATTCTCGGGCTTTCGATAGCCATCCCCTCCATCCTCGGAAGCTCGTTTTTGTACCGCAAAATCGACACGCTGTGCGCCCGCATAAACATCTGCGTGGAGCGCCTCATAGACGTGCGCTCTTCCGGCTCCGGCGCGCGTGGCTGACATGGACGTCTCGGCTTACAGGCGCAGGCGGCGCAGGTTCGAGGTGAACATCGTCCCGATGGTCGACGTCATGACGGTCCTCATATTTTTCTTCCTGCTTACGATGCAGTTCAAAGAGATAAGGTCTGTTGAAATCACCCCGCCTTCCATGGCCTCCTCCGAGCCC
>URJJ01000050.1 GCA_900548185.1 uncultured Opitutales bacterium | reverse complement strand
ATCTACACTTCTAGCTTCGTCGGCAGCGTCAGATGTGTATAAGAGACAGGGGTGGGAATCGTGCGCTTTCAAGGAGTCGGATTCGGGGTTTGATTGCCGAAGGGTGTGGGGTCGGATGAGAATGCGGCGCGCGTGTGCGCAGGCGGAATGGATTTGGCGCGCGCGCAAGGGATTCCGCAAAGTGAAAAGCAACCCGGCAGCGAATCGCCTTTGAGGTTCTCTCGGCGCTCTGCGAAATGCCTGCGCCTTGCGGGAGTAAAGCCGAAAGCCTCACGGTGCGCATAAACCTGGCTGCAATCGAAAGCGGGCGGGCATTCGGGACGGAAACACCCGAAGACGAGGCGGGCAAGGCGGCCACGGGCGCCGGGATTCGCCCTTAAATACGATTCCTCGATTGTCGGGAGGGAGGATGCCCGGAAGCGCAGGGACGGGCCGCCCGACGCATTTTTGGATTGCGCTCGCGCGGATTTTCCAATACGCATTTTGCCATATTGCATCAAGTTGCACTTTTCAGGGAGGAATTTATGAGGACGGCCGCAGGCATTGCTTTTTTTATACTTACTTTTTCAGCATGTTTCGGAGCCGCCGCGCAGGGTTCCGCAGGCGGGGCGAGGAGCATACGCGAATTCGGAGTGCTCCCCGGGAATCCGCCCGAAAAAAACCGCGAAAACCTGCAAAGGGCCATTGACAAGATGTCCGAGTCCGGCGGGGCGCTGTACGTTGAACCGGCGGCGGGAGGATACCATGTGGACGGCGGGATAGTGCTGAAAAAGAACGTGTCGCTAATCGGCGCGCACGGGCCGGTCGGCAGGGGCACAAAGCACCCGTCGCGGAACGAGCCGACGGGGTCGCTCTTTAAAATCACAGACAGGGAAAACCCCTTCATAACCGTGGAGTCCGCAACACAGATAAGGGGGATACAGTTCTGGTATCCCGAACAGAGCAACACGCGGGCCGACAAAATTATAGAATATAAGCCCACAATCCGGATGGCAAAAAACCGCACGGTAGTCGAGGGCGTGACGCTCTCGTGCCTCACATTCTTCGGCGAATTCACCGCCATGGACTTCCACGCGGGCGAAGGCAACGCCTGCGAGCAGATACTCTTTGAACACTGCTACGGCTATCCCCTAAGCGGGGAATTCATAAAGATAGACCGCTGCTACGACATCCCCCGCATCCTGCACTGCCACGTCAACCCCGCGAACATGCGCGAATTCGGCAGGCCGTTTTCAAGGGAGGTGATAGACTCCGTGGTGGCGCGCAAGACGTTCTCGTACAGGATAGACCGCACCGACAACGCGCAGATGATGGATATTTTCACGTTCGGCGTTTACGGCGGAATATACCTCGGGCCCGCCACCTACGGGCAGCTCACAAACTTCAACCTGGACTGCGTGACAGTCGGCATATTAAAAGACGGCGACAACCCCTTCAACCGCCAGTGGATGATTTCGCAGGGCTCAATAATAGCCAACGCCGGAAAAACCCTCAAAGACATACACCCGTTCATAATAGACGGAATCGGCCACACGTCGATTTCAAACGTGGAGGCGTTCTCGGGCACAAATTCCGCCCTGACCGGCGAGGGGAAGTCCTTCGACTACATGCTTGTAAGGGGCGACAAGCCGCTGACGGTTTCCCTCTCCGGATGCCGGATGATGAACTACGCCTCAGGCAGCCCATTCACCATTGAAAATCCCCGCGCGAAAATCCGCGCCTCGATGTGCATTGGAAAAAACGGCGAATTTTTCGACTTCAAAAAGAACTGACGCGCAAAGGCCCCCCGGCGCGACTCGCGCCGGAGGCGGCGAGGGGTCAGTCCATGAACATGGCGGCGGCCCGCGCCCCGAAAAGCACGCACTGCGAGCACGGCGTGCGCGCCTCGGACTTTATCCTGCGGCATTGAGTTCCGCCGACATGCTCCTCAAAAAATGCGTCCACCTCGCGGCGGCGCGGCTCGCCGACTAGCATGCGCGCGGCAAAGAGCGCCCCGCAAATCCCGCCTTCCGCGCGGCCCGCGCTGTTGGCTTTCATAAAGGCCATGTCCTCTTCAGACGGGTCCTTTCTGAAGGCCGCAAACACTGCCTGGGCGCACGAATAGGGATTGTGGAACGTATCGACTGCGACTTCTTCCGGAGTTTTTTCCGACATGCCCGAGCCTTTCTATTCCGCGAGAGCCTCCTCCTGGAGGCGGGAGATGTTTGAGATGCCGATTTTTGCAAGCTCTATCAGCCGGGAGAGGTCGTCGGCCCCAAAGGTGGCCTCCTCGCCCGTGGACTGGAGCTCCACAAACCGTCCGGAACCCGTCATGACGATATTGGAATCCACGCTGGCGGCGCTGTCTTCAAGGTACGGGAGGTCCAGAAGTATCTGCCCGCCGCATATCCCGACGGAAACGGCGGCCACCGAATCGGTGAAGGGGTCCGCGGCAAGTTCGCCGGAGGCGACGAGCTTTTTCACGGCGAGCTTCGCCGCCACATAGGCGCCCGAAATGGAGGCCGTGCGCGTTCCGCCGTCGGCCTGGAGCACGTCGCAGTCGAGCCACAGGGAATAGCCCGGAATTTTGGTGAGGTCGGCCACGGCCCTGAGAGAGCGGCCGATGAGACGCTGGATTTCGACGGAGCGCCCGTCCTGCTTGCCCATCGACGGCCTCGGCTTGCGCGTGAGCGTCGAATACGGGAGCATCGAGTACTCCGCGCTTATCCAGCCCTGCGGAACCTCAAGGGAGTTCATCCAGGACGGCACTTTCTTTTCGAGGCAGGCCGCGCATATCACCTTCGTGTTGCCGAACGACACGAGAACCGATCCGGTCGCATGCGGCGCAAATCCGGTTTGGAACGACACGGGCCTCATTTCGTCGCACGCCCTGCCGTCCGCTCTCACAAATTTATTTTCCATAACCTGCCAATTTACGAAAGGCGCCGCCGAACACAATGCGAAAAATTCCGCCCCCCGTATGGAAAACCGCCCCCAAACGCCGCCAGCCGTCCCGCAACTTACCTCACCTATCCGACGTTAAACGCCCGTTTTCAAATTCCCGCGCGGCGCTTCCGCCAACCTTGCCGCCATGCGGCGCAAAGGCCCGGGACAACCCTTCCGGCCGGCGCAGAAAACGCCCCGCCGCGCGCCGGGGGATTTCAAAGGCAAAAGAGCCCGCAGCCCCGCCCCTGAGAAGCCGTTTTTTCAATTCCCCAAAAAGGCGGCGCGACGGGTCAGCCCTTCTTTGGGTCCGCAATGTCGCGCAGCACGTCGCCCAGAATGTTGAATGCGAGCACCGTGACAAATATCGCCCCGCCCGGCAGAAGCATCCACCAAAAGCCGAGCATCAGCACCTTCGTGTCGTTCTGCGCCTGCGACAGCATAAGCCCCCAGGATGCGGACGGCTCCTGTATCCCCAGGCCCAGAAACGAAAGCGCCGCCTCGCCGAGGATGTAGCCCGGAATCGAGAGCGTTGCGCTGACAATCAGAAAGCCCAAAACGTTGGGCAGAAAGTGCCTGAGGATTATCCTCACCGGGGACTCGCCCATCGCCTGCGCAGCCTGAACGAACTGCCGTTTTGCAAGCGAGAGCGACATGCCCCTTATCACGCGCGCCGCCCCGGCCCACCCTATCATGGAAAGGATGACAACTATCATGAGGTACATCTCGGAGCTCGTGAAGTAGGACGCCATCGCCGAGCGCATGGCAAGCAGCAGGTATAGCCCCGGAATCGCCATTAGAAACTCAACCACGCGCATCGCAACGAAGTCGAAAGCCCCCCCGAAATACCCCGCGAGGCCGCCCACCAGAAAGCCTATCACCATAGTTATTGCAATGCCCACAAAACCTATGCCCAGGGAGACCTGCGCGCCGTAAAGAAGGCGGGAGAAGATGTCGCGCCCCGTGGAATCGGAGCCCAGAAGGTATATTCTGGCGTCCGGGTCGGGGGAATCCGCGCCGAAAAGCGCCACGGACGTCGGGATGAAGCCCAGTATCCTCTCCTCAGCCTTGGGGACGAAAAATTTCACGGGGAAGCTCCTGCCCTCGACGGGCCGGTAGTCGGAGGACGACGGGTCCACATTCTCGTAAATCTGCGCGCGCAGGCGGCCGTCCTCGAAGAATATCCTGGTCGGGGGGTGGAAAGGGGTCGAAAGGCACGGCGTGGACGCCTCGTACGGGGCGAGGACCGGGGCGAACACCGCTCCGAAATAGAGCGCCGAAAGCGCAAGGAGCGCGAGCGCCCCGCGCGGGCTTTTCAGGGTTTTTTTCAGGAAGTTTTTGCAGAAGTAGGCGGCGGCCCAGACGATGGCGATTGCAAGCGGCGCCAGCACGACCCACCTCGCAACCCTCCATGCGGCCCCGGCCCACGAGGCCAGCGTCCCGGAAATCCCCGGCCCGGCCTCCGCAACCCACGCGGCTGCGGCTGCGGCAAGGACCGCCCCGCCCAGAAGCGAAAGCGCCCACTTCCAGGGGATGCGCGGGTTTTCAAGGCGTATGCGCGGGTCGGCCGCAGCGAGGAGCAAATCCGCCAGAAGCTGCCCCAACACGAGCATGACGCATCCCATGACCACGCCTGCCATGACCACGTACTGGTCCTGCTTCATTATGGCCGCATATATGAGCTGCCCAAGCCCCGGATAGTTCATCACGTTCTCCACGAGGAGCGCGCCCGACAAAAGGCCAGAAAAGGCGAAACCGAAAGACGTTATCACGGGATTGAGCGCGTTGCGCAGGACGTGCTTAAACATCACCGCGTTTTCGCCCAGGCCCTTTGCGCGCGCGGCCGTGGCAAATTCGCTGCGCGAATAGTCCAGAAAATTGCCGCGCATGACGCGCATGACGGAGGCGACGCCCCCCACCGAAAGCACCGCAACGGGAAGAACCATGTGGCGGACGTAGTCGCCGAACTTTGCGGCGGGCGTGAGGAATTCGTACATTATGGAAGTCTGCCCCCCCGTCGGCAGCCACCCCGTCACCGCCGCAAAAAGCACGGCAAGCAGCGCAAGGAAGAAGTACGGGACGCTCAAAGACGCGTATGCCAGAAACGCGCTCAGCCTGTCGAACAGGCCGTCGCGCCTCATTGCGGCGGCCACCCCCAGCGGGATGGCGAGCGCATACGTCACAAAAACCGTCGCGAGCGAAAGCAGGAGGGTGGCGAACATCCTCTGCCCCAGGAGCTGGGAGACGGAAATCTTGTAGCTCCACGAGTAGCCGAAATCCGGCGCGCCGAAATACACCGCGGGCTTGCCCGCGCGGGCGTCTTCCGGCAGTAGAAGGGAGGTTTTTACGGGGGAGACGCTGTTTAGCCACATGCCGTACTGCACGTACCACGGCTTGTCAAGGCCAAGCATTCGCTCCTGCTGGCGGACGATTTCAGGCGAAATGTCCTTGGAATTCCGCGCCTGCGTCAGGAAGTCCCCCGGGGCCAGGTGCATCAGAAAGAATACGAGCAGGCTCACCGCCCCGAGGAGCGGGACGGTGGAAAGCAGGCGCCTTGCCACGTACCTAATCATCCCCGCCCCCCTCGTACAGCTCCTCTATGTTCCAGATTATGGAACCCACGGGCGGGATTTTCACATTGCGCCACTTTTTTCTTATGCCCGAATACGACATCGGCGCAGTCAGGAATATAAGCGGCAGCTCCTCGGAGAAAATCCTCTGCATCCGGGCGATTTTTTCAAAGCGCAGGCTCTCGTCGAGCGTCGCCTCCTGGGCGTCCATTATCCCGTCAATCTCCCTCTCCCAGTCGGTGGCCGGGGATTTCTGGCGCGGGTTCCACACGTGCAGGAAGCCGTCCGAGCGGTATATCGCCTTTCCGCCCGAGGGGTCGCCGCCGCCGGTAAAGCCCATCATGGCGGCCTCGTAGTCGAAAGTGTCGTCTATGCGCGAGACGATAGTGGCAAAGTCGAGGAACACCAGCCTGACGGATATGCCGATGCCCTTGAGGTTGTCCACAATGGTGGTCGCAGTGGTCGTGGAATTTTTTGAGCCGTCCGCCACGAGCAGGCTGAACTCCACGCGGTTGCCGCCGGAATCCAGGAGGGCGCCGGAGGCGTCCAGCCTGAAGCCCTCTTCAAACAGGGTTTTCAGGGCCTTTTCCGGGTCGAATTCGTAGCGAACCACGTCAGGAGAGTACCATTTTCTGTTTGCGGGGCTTATTATGGAGTGCAGTTTGACTGCCCGCCCGAACCATACGCCCCCCACGAGGCCGTCGCGGTCCAGGGCCTGCATGACGGCCCTGCGGAAGGCCCGGCTCTGAAACCATTTCAGCTTGTACGGCTTCACATAGGGGACCCCCTTCGCGTTTCTGCCCGGATTCTGGTTGAACCACATGAACGAGATTCCCGACGACGGGCCGCGCTCGTAGATTTTAAACCCGTAGGTCGAGGCCCATTCGCGCACCCAGGGGTAGTCCCCGGCGTCGATTGCCGACGCGTCGCTCTGGCCGGTCGCAAAGAGTATCGTCGAGGTGTTTATGTCGGCGACGAACTTGAATATGAGAAAGTCTATGTACGGCAGGCGGCGGCCCTCGCGGTCGGCCTTCCAGAAATGCGGGTTTGCGGCCAGCACGAGCCTTTCGCCCGGGCGGTAGGAATAGAGCATGAACGGGCCGCTCGAAACGATTTCGGAGGGGTCGTTTATCGCAGTCTGCGTTGACCAGGCCTGCTGGAGAGTGCCGTTTTCAAATGCGTCAAGCAGCTTGTGGCGGGGCAGGACGGGCAGGAAGCCTATGTCCGTCATAAACGGCGCATAGACGGTCTTTGTGGTGAATTCAACCCTGTACTTTGAAAGCTTCCTGTACTTTATATATTCCCCGCCTATCGTGTACTGGCCGGCATAGCGGGAGGGGTAGCGGAGAAGCGGGCGGCCGGTTGAAGGGTCTATCGCGGGCTTTCCGTCGGGCCCGATTTGCGGGGCGAATACGCAGTCGAAAGTGAAAACCACGTCGTCTGCCGTGATTTCCGCGCCGTCGCTGAACCGCGCGCCCCGGCGGAGGTTGAAGACGTAGGTCTTTGAATCCTCCGAAACCTCCCAGGACTCCGCCAGCATCGGCGCGGGCTTCATAGTGAAGGGGTCGGTCGAAACGAGCGGCGAGAACATGAGGGACGTTATCTCCCCCGTGGCCGCCTCCGTGTTTATCAGGTCGTTGAATGTCATCGGCTCCTGCGAGCCGGAAAGCACGAACACCCCGCCGTAGCGCCCGGGCTCGCAGTCAGCAATTTCGGCGCCCTCGGGGAGCGGAAACCTGCCGCGCTCTATCTTCGGCGGCTCGGAGCATGAAAACATGAGCGCCGAAAGCGCGGCCGAAAGCAGGGCGCGGACGGGGAAGGTCATTTGCCCCCTCCGCCCTCCTCCGGGCTTCCGGCCGAACCGGACTTGCCTCCGGGGTTTCCGGGTTCGCCGCCGGCGTCTGCGGGCGCCGCGCCGCCCTCTTCGGGGAGCGGTGGCGGCGGCGAGTCGTCATAGTCCCACCCTGCGGGAAGCGGGGGTTCGCCGGACGGCTTTTCGGCATCCGGCAGGCCGGAGGAATCGCCGCCGTCCGGGCTGGCGCCGCTGGAAGGATTCCTCTCGCCGAGGGCGTTTATTTCCTTCATCGACATGGTTTCGGCGTCCCCGTAGTTCAGGTACGAATCGTCGAGAGCATTGGCCCCGGGGGCGTCCTCCGCCTTGAAGCGGGTTTCGGAGTAGCGCGGGTCGTCCCCGGCAAAGCCGGCTGCCGCAGGGGCGCGGAAGGACTCCTCGTACTCCTCGTCGGCGCGCGCCTTGAGCTTGCGGCCAAGCAGCCTCACGCCCACAAAAACCGCCGCCTCGTACAAGAGGTACAGGGGCACCGTGAGAAGCACCAGCGTCAGGGGGTCGGGCGGCGTCACGACGGCCGCGAAAATCATTATGGCCACAAATATCACGCGCCTGTACTTTTTCAGAAACTCCGGCTTGAGGGCCCCTATGTAAATCAGTATGACAACCAGCAGCGGAAGCTCGAAGCTCACCCCCGTTGCAAGCGGCACCCATACGACGGACGAGTAGTAGTTTTCAAGGTCGTACAAAATCTCCCAGTTCATCATCTGCGAGACTTCAAAGCTGAACCTTATGCCCGTCGGCAGTATGAAAAAAAACGCCAGCGCGGCGCCCGAGGCGAACAGCGCCACGGCCGCCACGCACCCCGGGGTTATCACCGTCCTCTCGCGGGCAGTGAGCGCCGGGGCGACAAATCTTGCGAGGAAATAAAGCACAAACGGAAGCGCCACGAATATCCCGCCGAACACCGCGATTTCAAACATCACAAAAAACGGCGCAAAGACAGACCCCACCCTCGGCAGCGCGACGGGCTGGCCGAAGTCGGCCTGGGCCTTGTTGAAGGGGTACATCAGAAGCTCGTTGAACTGCACCGTGAAAATCCCTATCACAAAGCAGCTCGCTGCAAGCGCAAGCACGCACTTTATTATGACCTTCCTGAGCTCCTCAAGATGGTCGAGAAACGGCATCTCTGCGTCGTCTTCTATGGGCCTTGGCATCTTCCTTAATCCTCCCGTCTTTTTTTGCAGGCGGCGCGCCTGCGGCGCGTCCGCCGGATTTTCCCCGGGCGCGGGGCGCTACTGCGCCCTCACCTGGAACTTCCCGGAAAGCTCCGCGCACACGGCGTCGAACACCCTGTTTACGTCCTCGGTCTTGAGGGTTTTCCCGGGGGCGCGGAAAGTGAGCGAGAATGCGAGGCTCTTTGAGCCTTCCGCAACCCCCGCGCCCTGATAGACGTCGAAAACGTCAACCGACTCGAGCGCGAAGTCCGCGCCCTTCATTTTCGACTTTGCTATCTTTGAAATCTCCGCCGAAACTTCGGCCGAAGGCGTCGAGGCGGGAAGCACTACGGAGACGTCGCGGACCGCGGCCGGGAACTGGCTGAACGGCTTGAACTTCTCCACGCCCCTGCGCCTTCCCGCAACCTCCGGCTTGAAGACGAGCTCGCCCGCATAGACTATCCTGTCCACCCCGGCGCCCTTGAGCAGGTCGAGGTTCAGCGCCCCGAAGCGCAGCTCGAAGCCCTCGCGGCCCACGAAGCCGCCAGACGCGGCGTAGCCCTGCTCCCAGAGCGCGCCCCCTAGGCTCTCAAACTTCACGCGCGAAGCGTCGACCCCCAGGATGCCGAGCAGGTCGCAGGCAAACTTCTTTGCGGTGAAAAAGTCCGGGGCATCGCCCTCCTTCCACCGGCGGCCCCCGCACGACTGCGGGATGGCAAACGCCGTCGCCGCGAGCTCGCAAAGCCCGCCCTTTTCAGTCCTGAAAATCCTGCCGTTTTCAAACAGGCCGAAAAACGGGCTGCCGTTTGAAATGTTGAGCCTCACCGCAGAGAGGAGGCCGAGAAGGAGGGTCGGGCGCAGGGAGTCCTGGTCGCTTGCAAGCGGGTTGTCCAGCCGGAGGTCCGCAGCGAAGTCGAAGAGGCCCGAGAGCCGCTTGCCGTCCGAGAGGGTGTAGTGCTGGCATTCGTTCATGCCGCAGGAGCTAAGGAAGTCGGCGGCCGAAGAGGCGTACCTGAAAGTGGCGTCGTCCTCGCGCATGAGGGCCGAAAACTTGAGCGGGGCCTCGGGAATCCGCGATGTGCCCAGAATCCTCACAAGCTCCTCAACAAGGTCCACGGGCCTGTCCACGTCGCACCTGAAGCTGCCCACTGTGACGGACAAAACGCCGCCGCCCCTGCGCTCCACTCCGAAGCCGAGGCGCGAGAAGGCGTCGGCAGCCTCGTCTTCGGAGACGCCGAACCCGAGCCTGTCCAGGATGTAGGGCATTGAAATTTCTATGGTCCTCGCGCCCCTCGGGGCGGAGCCGTAGACGGCAATCGGGCCTTCAAGCGTCCCGCCGGCGCATTCGGCGAGGAGGTCGGCGGCGCGGCGCGCGGCGTCAAACACGCCCTGCGGATCCACGTCGCGCGCGTAGCGGTAAGAGGCGTCGGTCGATATGCCGAGCTTCCTCGCGGTGGCCCGGACGTTTCCGGGGTTGAAGTAGGCGGATTCGAGTATCACGTCCCGCGTGCCGTCGTGGACTTCGGAATTTTCGCCGCCCATGACGCCCGCTATCGCAACCGGCCCGCCCTCGTCGCATATGAGGGTGTTGAGCGGCGAAAGCTCGTGCTCCCTGCCGTCGAGGGTCGTTATCTTTTCGCCCTCCAGCGCCTGGCGGACGACGATTTTGCGCCCGCGCACGTTTTCCGCCGAGAAGGCGTGCAGGGGCTGGCCGTACTCCATCAGCACATAGTTTGTGACGTCCACAACGTTGTTTATGGGGCGCAGCCCTGCCGCCTCGAGGTCGCGCCTCATCCAGTCGGGGCTGGGGCCTATTTTAACCCCGCGCACGCACGCTGCGGTGTAGAGCGGGCAGTTCGGCGTCCGCAGCGACACCGAGTCGAGGAGCGGGCTAGAGGGTTTCTCCGCGAAATCGGCGGGCGTTTTGAGCTCGGGGGTCTTGAGGCTTCGGCCGAACCTGGCGGCCAGCTCGCGCGCGATGCCTATGTGGCTGGCGCAGTCCCCGCGGTTTGCCGTAAGCTCTATTTCAAACACGTAGTCGGAATCCGGGAATACATCGTTTATGGGCGTCCCGACTTCCGGGCGGCCCTCCAGAATGAGGAGGCCGGAATGGTCCGAGCCCATGCCCAGCTCGCGCGCCGAGCACATCATGCCGCAGCTTTCGACGCCGCGCAGCTTCGACTTCTTTATCCTGAACACCCCGCCGTCCCCGGTGGGAAGCTCCGCCCCTTCGAGGGCCACGGGCACCCGGTCGCCCGCCTTGTAGTTGCTGGCCCCGCACACTATCTGGAGGGGCTCGGCGCCGCCAACATCAACCCTGCACACGCCGAGGTGGTCGCTGTCCGGATGCGGCACGCGCTCCAGGATTTCGCCGACTACGACGTTCTTGAGGGGCTTCATGCCCAGGCGCTCCACGCTCTCCACCTCCAACCCGAGCATGGGGAGCGCTTCCGCTATCTCCTCCGGGGAAATGCCCGAGAGGTCGACGTATCTGTTCAACCATTTCAAACTGGCTTTCATCTGAAAAAATCTCCTTATGAAAATTGGCGGAGGAACCGCAGGTCGTTGGCGTAAAAGTGGCGGATGTCGTCGATGGAGTGCATCAGCATGGCGACGCGCTCGACGCCCAGGCCGAAGGCGTAGCCGCTGAACTCCGCCGGGTCTATTCCCACGTTTTCAAGCACGTTGGGGTCGACCATGCCGCAGCCCATTATCTCTATCCAGCGGTTCGAGAGCCTGCCCATGTCCGGGCTCATGAAGTCGACTTCAAAGCTGGGCTCCGTGAAGGGGAAGAAGCTCGGGCGCAGGCGGGTTTTGGCCCCGCCGCCGAACAGCTCCCTGAACAGGTGGTCGAGCACGCCCTTCAGGTCGGTGAGCCTGACGCCGCGGTCGATGTAGAGGCACTCTATCTGGTGGAAGTTCGCCGAGTGGGTGGCGTCCACAGTGTCGCGCCTGAATGCGCGGCCGGGGGCGAGTATGCGTATCGGCGCGCCCTCCTTCATCATGGCGCGTATCTGGACGCTCGAAGTGTGGCTGCGCAAAAGGTAAAGCTCGTCGGCGTGCTTCGCCACGTTTGCCGAAACCGTGCCGCGCGGCATAAACAGGGTGTCCTGGGCGTCGCGCGCGGGATGGTCGGCGGGGGTGTTGAGGGCGTCGAAGCAGAACCACTCCGTCTCCAGGTCCGTCGCCTCGGCCACGGTGAATCCCATCTTGCGGAAGATTCCGCATATCCTGCGGACGGCGAGTGTCAGCGGGTGGAGCGTTCCGCGCGGAAATTCCGGCGCCGGGAGCGTGGGATCCACGGGCTCGCCCAGGGATTTCGCCATCTGGAGCCGCTCGATTCTCGCATAGGCCCCGGCAATCATGGGCTCGATTTTCGACTTTGCCTGATTGATGAGCCTCCCGACGGCGGGGCGGTCTTTGGGCTCGAGAGTCGGTATGGTTTTCATTATGGCCGTCAGCTCCCCGTTGGGGCCGGTGACGGATGCGGCGAGCTCCGCGACCTGCGTGGCGGTCTGCGCGCCCGGCAGCTCCGCCTCGAGACGGCTTAAGATTTCCCTGATTTTGTCTTCCATAAAAATTCCGTTTTCGGGGCCCGGAGCCGGAAACGCCGGCGCGCCCCCAATAGTATGTATATTCGGATGGATTTTGCCCTCATCGCGCCCGACCGCAAGCAATTTCTGCCCAAAATGAGCCTCCCCGGGCCCGGGAGCCGCGCCCGGAATGCAGGCGGCGCGGCGGGCGGAATCATTCAAGCACGAAGTCGGCCTTCGCGGATTCCTCCATGAACGCGGCCGGTATTTCAAAGCCGGCGGGGGGGGACGGGAAACGCTCCCCCATGCGCTCGTACAGCCTGCGGTAGGCGCCCAGCGTGCGCCGGGCCATGTCGGTGACGCGCCGGTCCGTGGCGAAAACGAGCCTGGAAGAGCTCTTTCCCCCGGCCGAGGCGGTTACTTCCACGCTCCCCTTCGGCATGGAGCCGCGCGCCAGGCAGGCGCTCGCGAATGAAAAGAAGTCGACGGGAGCCACCGAGTCAATCCGGTACCTCCCGTCCGCCCCCGTGCGGGCGCTCCATGAGGCGGGAGCGGTTCCCTCGGCAAACGGCGTCCCGTCCGGGTTGCATATTTCAACCACCCTCACTTCGGCGCCCTCGACGGGCTTTCCGGAAGCGTCAGTCACCCGGCCCTCCACGGAGACGTCCATGTAAAACCAAAACGGCCTGGCCAATAGGTTGACGAGCCTACCTAGTTCGCGCTCGCCCCCGGCCGACTCGGCCTCCCTTTCGATGATTCCGAAAACCTCGGCCGCAAGTTCCGCCGCCTCATCAGGCCCCTCCACTATCGGCCTTGAGGGCCTACCGCCCTCCTCCACCCTGGAATCCCTCGCAAGCGCGGCCCGCATCCCGGGCGCGGGAGCGGCCAGGGGGGCCTCCTTCAGGTATCCCATGGCCCGCATCGCGGCCCGGAACTCGCCCGGGCCCAGGCCCTCAAGGACGGTCCCAGTCCGCTTGTCCAGAATGAAGTGGCGCGGAGCGGGTCCGCCCCCGTGCGTTGGCATGGCGGCAATCCCCGCCACCGCGAAGCGTCCGAAGGCGATTTTTAAGATGTCCCCTTCAACAGCAGGCTCCGCCGCCGCCCCGCCCGAGGCGGGCTTTAAAAGCGACGCCCCCGACGGCCCTCGGGAAAGGACGTACCCCCTGCCCAAATCCACTTCAAATGGCTCTCCGCCCCCGTCCGCGCCGCGCCGGGTGAGGAGGATGGCGGCAGCGATAAGAAGGATGGCGGCAAACGACAAAAATATAAGCTTTTTCATATCCAAAACGCGGGATTTGCGCCCCGGGCCGCAATCCGGATGAAGGCGGCGCCCCGGCAGCGTCCGGGACGGCGGGCGCGGCGGCGGAAAATCCAAAGGCAAGCTTTGGAAATTTCCCACGCATGTAAAGACGGTTTTTCGCGCCGGGCCCCGAAAAAACCGCCCCCGGGGGGAGCGACGGCGCAGGGGGGGCGGCCTCCCGGCCTTAAAAAAAGCTTGAAGCGCGCGCGCGGCGCGGCAAGAATCGGACCGTTATGATGAAAAAAATAATATTGATGGGGGCGGTGCTTGCATCGCTTGTATGCTTCACAAACGCATCGCTTGCAAAGCCGAACAGAAAGGTGGCGGTGCAGACCTACTCTCTCAACCGCTTCACGCTCGAAGAGGCCATTGAAAAGCTCAAGGGCCTGGATATCGACGGGATAGAATGCTACCCCGGCCAGAAGGTGTCCAATTCGATGCCCGACCAGAAGTTCGGCCCAGGCATGAGCCAGGAGGCCATAGACCTCGTAAAAAAGCTCCTCGCCGACGCGAAGCTAAAGATTGTCAACATGGGCTGCCACGGTTTCGGCTGGGGCGACAACGACATAAAAAAGAACGCCGAATTCTGCAAGATTTTCGGAATCGAAACGATTGTAACCGAATCCCCCGTCGCCCTCTTTGAAGCCTGGGAAGAAAAGGACAGCCTCCACGGCGGCCTCAAGCTCGCCGTCCACAACCACGGCAAGGGCTCGTCCAACCAGTATTGGGACCCCGCCGTCACCCAGCGCTACACAAACGGCAAGAAATTCGTGCGCTCCAACCCCGACGTCGGCCACTGGCACCGCAACGGGATAGACGCGGTAAAGGGCCTCAAAACCCTAAAGGGCACAATCGGCTCCATACACTTCAAGGACGTGGATAAAAACGGCCGCGACTGCGTGTACGGCGAGGGCGTCATGGACGTGAAGGGCATGCTGAAGGAGCTCGACGCCCAGAAGTTCAACGGCTATTTCGTGATAGAGTACGAAAACGAATGGGATAACAACATCCCCTCGATAAAAAAGTGCATTGAATTTCTCCGCAAAAACTAGAGGTTCAATCCCAGCAAAAAATCCCCGCGCACAAGGCGGGGATTTTTTTTGGCTGTTATAGAATGGAACGCCCCGAAAGAAGCGAAAAATCAGGCGGCGTTTCGCGGCAGGCCAGGCGGAATTTTTCCCATTCGCGAAAGACCCCATCTTAAAATCCGCTTTCCGCTTCCTCGTTTGCGCCATGCCCATTTTTTGCCCGCGAGTCCCGGGCGCATCTGAAAAGCAAGAGGCCCCGCCGCTCAGCTTCGCAGGTGCGAGAACAACCCCTCCTGCGCTCAAGAGGGCCGGGCTGCAACCCCCTCTGTCTCTTATACACATCTCCGAGCCCACGAGACCCTAAGACATCTCGTA
>URJJ01000049.1 GCA_900548185.1 uncultured Opitutales bacterium | reverse complement strand
ACGAGATGTCTTAGGGTCTCGTGGGCTCGGAGATGTGTATAAGAGACAGTCCTTGAAGTACTCCGAGAATATCTCCTTTACAATCGGGCCGGCGGTCTTTCCGCCCGCCGCGTCCCCCGGCTCCTCGCCCTCAACCACGACACAAACCGCTATTTCCGGATCCTCAATCGGGGCGAAGGCCACCATCCAAGCCAGCGTAAGCGGCCTGTTGTTCGGGAATATCTGGGCAGTCCCAGACTTGGCGGCCATCGAAACCCACCCCACGTCCGCGCGCTTCGAGGTGCCCTCCTTTACCGACTTGCGCATGCCCTCGACTATCGCCGCATACATTTCGGGGCTTATGCCGATGGGCTTTGCCCCGTGGTATGCCATGTCGGTGCGCCTTGCGGGGTCGTGCAGCATCGAGGGGCGGGTGCGGGTGCGCCCGGCCGCAAAGCTCGCCATGAAGCAGGCCATCTGGAGGGGGGTCTGGCGGAGGTAGCCCTGCCCTATCGAGGTGTTTGCGGTGTCCCCCCCCGACCACGGGCCGTCGTACTCCCTGTACTTTTTCTTGTATTCAGGCCCCGGAACTATCGTCTTTTTCCAGAAGTTTTCGGAAAGCTCGATGCCGGGGTCCGAATCCAGCCCGAACTCGACGGCGGCGGCGCGGATGGGTTCAATCCCCATCTTTATGCCGTGCTCGTAAAAGAAAACGTTGCAGCTTTTGGCGAGCGCGGAAACCAGGTCAACCCTGCCGTGCCCGGACAGCTTGTGGCAGCGCACGACGCGGTTGCCGACCTTGTAGCTGCCCGTGCAGTAGGAGACCGAATCGGCAGTTATGGCGCCCGACTCGGCCCCGGCGACGGATGTCAGAATCTTGAAGGTAGAGCCGGGCGGGTACAGCCCCTGGGTCGCCCGGTTCAGAAAGCCCTCGCGCTCCATGATTTCGTTGAAAAGCTTCGTGGGAATGCGCGGGGAGACGGCGTTCGGGTCGTAGCCGGGGCGGCTCAGCATGGCGAGCACCTCGCCGGTTTTTACGTCGAGGGCGACGACGGCCCCCTTGCGCTGCGGGAAAGCCTCCTCGGCAGCCCCCTGCACGTCCATGTCGATTGAAGATATGAGGTCGCGGCCCTTGACGGGGCTGAGCTCGTCCAGAAGCTCGTACTTGTTGCCGGCGTGGTCGACCGTCCAGATTTCAAAGCCGTTGCGGCCCGTCAGGGTGTTCTCAAACGCCTTCTCAAGGCCGCTTACGCCCACCTTGCCGCGGAACGAGAACGTGCGCAGGTCGTCCCCGGGCGAATCGGGGTCAATCTGCTCGAAGTCGGAACGCACGTAGCCTATGGCGTGGACGGCGTAGTCCGAGTATGGGTAGTAGCGCGCGGAGTCGGTGAAGAGCTGGACGGTGGAATTGACGCCCAGCCTCTCGGCCAGCACCGCGTGCTCGGTCATAGTGAGGTTTTCAACAAGCGGGGTCGGCAGAAGGCGGTGGGTCGAGAAATTGCGCGAAAACCCCTTAAAGTCGAAGTCGTGCGACGAGCCGAGTATCCCGTTTATCCCGTCCATGTGCCGCTGGAGGACGTTCTTCATGGCCTCAACCGTAAGGCTGCCCGATGGCTTTTCGCCGCGCTCGCGGTAGGCGCGCCAAAGCCTTGAGCGCTCCCGGATTAGCTCGGGGTTGACGTCGTTTGAATAAACCACGGCGGAAAAGACCGGGCGGTTGCCCACTATGAGGCGCCCCTTCCGGTCGTATATGTCCCCGCGGGCGCCGGGCTTTACGATGCGCCGCTGGCTCTGCTGGCGGCCGACCTTCGAGTAGTGGTCGTACAGGAAAAGCTGCCTGTAAGCCAGGGCCGCAAACAGGGCGAGAAACATCGCGGCGAATATGCAATATATCGGATACAGCCTCGGATTGCTGTTTGAATACGTCTTGGAATCCCTCTCCACGTCAGTCCTCCCCCACAGAAAGGTTGACACCGAAAATGAAAAATACGGACCTGAACAGGTTCACGGCGTACGCCGAAAAAAGCGCTGCGGCCGCCGACGAAAAGACCGCGTCAACCGCCACCCTGGCCGCGTACGCCCCGGCCCCCGCGACGCCCGCCGGAAATATGAAGGCCACCGACGCGAAATAAAGCGCCATGTTCACCCCCCACGTGAGCCACATTATCCCCATCGGATCCAGGTTTCTGAACTTGTGCCTCAGCCCGTGCACCGCAAGGCACGCCGCCCCGAAAAGCGCAGCCTGCGCGCCGTCGCGGACGGGCGCCCACGCCGAAAACATGAATCCGACCGCAACCCCCATCGCAAACGCCCCCCATCTGCCGAGAAATAGCGACGGGGCCACGAGCATCAGGGCGGGCGCGTAAACATACGCCGACACCCCCGCCGCAGCGTCGTTTAAAAGCGAAAGCGCAAGCATTATCGCGCAGTTTAGCGCAAACATCGCCGGAAATCTGGCGTCGAAATTGCCAAAGACAGTCATCGCCCCCCCGGTGGAACGCCTTCAACCCTGACGAGAACCGAGACCTCCTCGACGGCCGACAGGTCCGAGGCGAGCTGGACCGCCCCCGATTTGAACATGCCGTCCGGATCCAGGCGCAGCTCCGACACGGTCCCGATTGTCAGCCCCTCGGGGAAGGTCCCCGCGAGGCTGGAAGTTACAAGCCGCCTTGGCGACGCCGCGGAGGCGGAAATGTCGGAGTGCACGTCGGTGACCAGTCCGGAGGCCTGGTGGAACGAGCGCTCGCCCGCCCCCTGGTATATCACGGGGCGGCTGTCGCCCGCAAAATGCGCCGCCATGCGGAAATCCACGGAGCTTACAAGCTCCACCACGCTCTCGCTGAGGCCGACGCTCTTTATGCGCCCCACGACCCCGCCCGAATAGACCACCGCGTCCCCGGGCCTTATGCCGCTTGAGGAGCCCTTGCGGATTATGAGCTGCTGCCACCACCCGTTCATGTCGCGCCTTGCGACGCGCGCCACCTCCATTCTGAACATCCCCTCCGCCGGCATGCCGAGCAGGCTCCTGTAACGCTTCAGCTCTGCGGCCAGGGAGTCGTTTTCCATGACCTTCAGCCGGTATGCGGCGTTCATGCGGGCGAGGTCGCGCCCCGCCTCTATGAGGTCGGTTTTCGTGTTGGAGCGCAGGCCCCAGAAAACCTGGAGGTCCCGCAGGTGCGAAGGCAGCGCGTCTATCGGGGCGCGGAACTCCTCAAAGGCCCTGGTGGCGGCGCGGCGGGCGCAGGACGGCGCAAACAGGCAGACCAGCAGCAAGGCGGCAAAGATGCCGACGTTTATGTAGGCCGTACTTTTGCGCCCGGAGGACAATTCGATTCAAAATACTAGGAGTTCTCGTTTGTCCACCATGACAGGTCGTTCAGGACTTCGCCCGTGCCGTTTGCCACGGCAAGCAGGGGATTTTCCGCAGTGAAGCACGGGACGAGGGTGCGGTCCGTTATGCGGAGGTTGAGGTTCCTTATAAGCGACCCGCCGCCTGCAAGGACTATGCCCTTGTCCACAAGGTCGGCGCTCAGTTCCGGGGGGCAGTGCTCCAGGGCCTCGCTTATGACGTCGGTAATCTTGTTGAAAGTGTCGTCGAGGGCCTCGCGTATTTCCTGGGAAGTTATGGAGAGGGTCTTGGGAAGCCCCGCCACGGAATCGCGGCCCTTCACCTCCATCGAAAGCTCCTCCTCAAGCGGGAAGGCGGAGCCGACCTTTATCTTTATCTCCTCGGCCATGCGCTCGCCTATCATGAGGTTGTAGGCGCGCTTCATGTACTGGATAATCTCGTCGTCTATCTTGTCGCCGCCGACGCGGACGCTCTTTGCGTACACCACGCCCGCAAGGGATATTATCGCGACCTCCGTCGTGCCGCCGCCTATGTCCACAATCATCGACGCCGTTGGCTCCCAGACAGGAAGGCCCACGCCTATCGCCGCCGCGAGCGGCTCGTCGAGCAGGTACACGAGCCTCGCCCCGGCGCGGATTGCCGACTCCTTGACGGCCCTGCGCTCTACCTCCGTTATCCCGGATGGGACTGCGACCACCACGCGGGGCGCGGAAAAGTGTATGTGCGTGCTGGCCTTGTCGATGAAGTAGCGAAGCATCGCCTCGGTGATTTCAAAGTCGGCTATGACGCCGTCTTTCATGGGGCGCAGCGCGGTTATGTTGCCGGGGGTGCGGCCGAGCATCCTCTTTGCCTTTTCGCCCACGGCCAGGACCTTCTTTGAATTGTTGTAAACGGCCACCACGCTAGGCTCGCTCATTATCACCCCCCTGTCCTTGGCGTAAACGAGCGTGTTAGCCGTTCCCAAGTCGATGCCTATGTCGTTCGACAATAAACCCTGAATGAAGCCTGCCATCTTTAGTGCCTTTGCGTAAAAAAATTACCCTTTTAATATATGGTCAATAATCTTTACTGTTTGACGATTTGTCAACATAGTAAGATTAATTAAATGCTCCAATGAGAACGCTGGTTTTTTTCCTCCTTACAATGCTCTCCGCCGCCGCGGCGCAGGTGGGGATTTCGCTGACCGCGCCCGAGGGCCCGGTGCGCGCAGGCTCCTCCTTTGAGGCGTCCGTCAACTTCAAAATTCCCGAGGGCCTGTACGTCTACTACCGAGACCCCGGCCAGGCGGGCCTGCCCACCGAGGTTTCGTGGAGGCTCCCCGAGGGGTTTTCCGTAAAAAAGGCGTCGTGGCCTCCGTTTGAAAGGAAGGAGGAGGCGGGGCTGGAAGTCAACGCATACCCCCGGAGCTTCAGCGTAGCCTTTGAAATTTCCGTCCCGGCCTCGTGGGAGGGGAAAACCGCCGAAATAGCCGCCGACGCCTCGTGGCTCGAGTGCGGCTCGTCGTGCGTCCCCGGCTCCGGCTCGGCCGGGACGACGTTGAAAACAATCCCCGCAGGCCCCGGCGGCCCCCAGCCCCGCGAAGCGCAAGCGCAGGACGCCGCCGCCGGAGGGGGCGGCTGGGGGAGGCTCATGTTCGCAGCCGCCGGCGCGTTTTTCGGCGGCATAATACTGAACCTCATGCCGTGCGTCTTCCCCGTGATAGGTCTCAAGGTGCTCGCCTTTGCAAAGGACGCCGGCAAGTCCCGCGCAAAGGCCCTCGAAAACGCCGCATTCTATTCGCTGGGCGTCGTGGCAAGCTTCCTCGCCCTCGCGGGGGCGCTCGTGTGGTTCAAGGCGGTGGGCGACGAGCTGGGCTGGGGCTTCCAGCTCCAGGAGCCGCTGTTTGTCGCCCTCCTTGTCATGCTGTTTTGCGCGATGGCCCTCTCATTTGCGGGGGTTTTTGAAATAGGCGCGGAATTCACGCGGCTCGGCGGCGCGCAGGCCGGGCGCGAAGGCAGGTCGGCGGCGGCGCTTTCGGGCGTGCTCGCCGTGGCGGTGGCAAGCCCCTGCACTGCGCCCTTCATGGGTTCGGCGCTCGGCTTCGCGCTGGCCTCCGACGCGTCGTGGTTCGACACTGCGGCGATTTTCGCCTCGCTGGGCGCGGGGATGGCCGCCCCATACGTCATCCTCTCCGCCGTCCCGGCGGCCGCAAGGCGGATGCCAAAGCCCGGGGTGTGGATGGAGACTTTCAAGCAGTTCCTGGCCTTCCCGATGTTCGCCACGGCCATATGGCTCCTGTGGGTGTTCTCAAAGCAGAGGGGGGCGGACATGATAGCGGAGCTTTTGTTCGGCGTCCTTTCGATGGCATTCGGGCTGTGGATCTTCGGTAAGTACAGCGCGCCCTTCCACCGGGCGGGCACGAGGATAGCCGCATACGCCTCCCTCGCCGTCCTCGGGCTTTTCGGAATATACCTCGCGGGCAACGCCGCCGTGCGCGAGCCCCCCGCTGCGGCGCACGCGAAGTGGAGCCCGGCCATGGTCGAATCGCTCAGAAGGGACGGCAAAATCGTGTACGTGGACTTCACCGCCTCATGGTGCCTGACGTGCATCGCAAACAAAAAGGCCGTGCTTGACCTCGAATCCACCCGCGAGCTCTTCAGGAAAAACAACGTGGCGGTCCTTGTGGGCGACTGGACCGACAAGAACCCCGAAATATCGCGCGAACTCCAGAAATTCGGCCGCTCCGGGGTGCCGCTCAACATAATCTACCCCGCCGACCCGTCGCGCCCGCCCATAGTGCTGCCCGAGATACTCACCCGGGCCGCGCTAATCGAAGCGATTGACAAAGCGCGCAAATAGTGTAGGTTCTGCGGCTTTATGGAAATCGAAAAGCTCCATTTTCTGACGCCGGATTCGGCACGAAAAATAGCCGGCGAATTCTCAACCCCGTGCTACGTTTACAGCGAGGCCGCCCTCGAAGCCCAGGCGCGCAAGGCCCTCGCCTTTCCCAGCGCATTCGGGATAACCGTTCGCTACGCCATGAAGGCGGCCTCAAACGCCGCCATACTCAGGCTCTTCGACTCCCTTGGGCTGCACATCGACGCCTCGAGCGCCTTCGAGGCCCGCCGCGCCATGCTCGCAGGCATCGCCCCGGAAAAAATTTCGATTTCAAGCCAGCAGATGCCCGACGACATCGCCTCCCTCGACGCGCTCGGCGTAAAATTCAACGCCTGCTCAATAAGCCAGATAGAGCGTTTCGGCGAGGCCCTTCCCGGCCGCGAGCTGGGCGTGCGCATAAACCCGGGGCTCGGCTCCGGCGGCACGAAGCGCACAAACGTCGGCGGCCCCGCATCGTCGTTTGGCATATGGCACGAATACATCCCGCAGATACTCGAAACCGCCGCGAAGCACAACCTCAAAATAGTCCGCATACACACGCACATAGGCTCCGGTTCCGACCCGGAGGTGTGGCAGCGGGTGGCCGAAATGAGCCTCGGCACGGTGGAGCGGTTCGCTGACGTGAAAACCCTCAACATGGGCGGCGGCTACAAGGTCGGGCGCATGGCCGGCGAAGCCTCCACCGACCTCGGAAAGATAGGCGCCCCCGTGGCGGCCCTCGTAGAAGGGTTCGCGCGCAGGACCGGCAGGCGGCTGCACTTTGAGATTGAGCCGGGGACCTTCCTCCTTGCAAACTGCGCCTGCGTGCTGGCCACGGTCCAGGACGTCTGCGACACGGGCGCCGGCGGATACAGGTTCCTGAAGCTCGACACGGGCATGACCGACATTCTGCGCCCCTCGATATACGGCGCCCAGCACCCGATAGTCTCAATCCCCCGCAACCCGACGGGTGAGACGGCCGAATACATCGTGTCAGGCCACTGCTGCGAAAGCGGCGACATACTGACCCCTGCCCCCGGGGACCCCGAGGGGCTAGCCCCGCGCACCCTCGAAAGGGCCGAACGCGGGGACCTCGTGGCGATAGGCGGCGCGGGGGCATACTGCTCTTCGATGGCCGCAAAGAACTACAATTCCTACCCGGAATCCCCGGAAGTGATGCTTAAAAAGGACGGCTCGGCAGTCCTCATACGCCGCCGCCAGACGCTTGAGCAGATAATCCAAAACGAGACCGGCGCCTGCCGGGAGGGGGCGCAATGATAACCTCCGAAACCGCCATAAGGGTGAGGTTTGCGGAAACCGACGGCATGCGCGTAGCCTACCACGGCAACTACTTCGCATGGTTCGAGGCGGCGAGGATAGACATGCTCGACATGCTCGGCCTCCCCTACCGCCTGCTCGACGCCGAGGGGCTGCACCTTCCCGTGCTCGAAGTCGGCGTGAAATACATGAGGTCGGCCCGCTTCGACGACCGCCTGCTCGTGCGCGCCATGATAAGGGAGCGCCCGGGGGTCCGCATAAGGATAGACTACGAGGTGTTTAACGGCGATGAAAAGCTCTGCGAGGCGTTTTCAAAGCACGCCTTCGTAAACTCTTCCGGGGCCCCCATAAAGCCACCCGCAAAATTTCTGAACAGGCTCCGGGAAATTTTCGACAGGTCTGAAAATGAATAAGGCAATCGGCGCAGCCCTCATAGCCATGCTCGCCCTCTGCGTGTACGCGGGGGCCTCCATGCGCCTTTACAACGCCGAAACGCGCGCCGCGCACGCCGACGAGGGCGAACAGACCTTCACTTTCGCCCGACTGTTTATCGACGGCGAATACAAGTACAACGCAAACGGCCCGCACGGACCGATACTCTACTATTACGCGGATGCCGCGATGCGCGGAAGCGACCCCGGGTCGTTTGAAATAAAGGACCTGCGCAAAACACTGCTTCCGGTCTGGGCCCTGACTCTGCTTCTGCTCCTCGCCTCCCCCGCCCTCTCGCGCGACACGGCCCCGAACCCGAAGCTTTCTGCCGCGCCGCCCGCAGGGTTCGCCTCGGGGGCGTTCGCGTGCGCGCTCCTTTGCTTTTCGGCGCTGTCGCAGATATATTCGACGTACTTCGTGCAGGAATGCTTCTTTGCCCTGTTTTCGCTGGCGTGCGCCATGGCGGCGTTTTCGTTCATAAAAAGGCCGTCGTTTCTGGCGGCTGCGGCGCTAGGGGTTTCGGCGGGCCTGCTTCAGTGCGCGAAGGAAACGTCCGTCATAGTGTTCGCCTCCGCCGCAGCCGGCGCGGCTGCGGCCATGCTCGCAGGCCCGTTCAGGGCTTCGGCGGCGGACGCCTTCCGCGCGGCCGGGGCTAAAAGATACGCCGCGATGCTCGCGGCTGCGGCGGCGTGCGCCCTGGCCGTGTACGCGGCGTTCTACTCGTCGTTCGGCTCAAACTGGCAGGGTCTGGCAGACGGGCTCAAAAGCTACGCGCACTTCTTTGAAAAATCCGGCTCCGACGCCCACTCCAAGGGCTTCCTCTACTATTTCACGCTCCTTGCCGGGCAGCGCTCGCAGGGGCCGCTATTCGGGGAGACTGCGATTTTTGCGCTCTCAATAGCCGGGTTTTTCCTGGCGGCTTTGAGGAGAAACGCGTTCGTCGTTTTCGCATCGGTTTTCGCATGGGTGAACGTGCTGGTTTTAAGCCTCATATCCTACAAGACCCCGTGGCTCATGCTCGCGCCCGTAACCGCCATGTGTATCCCGGCCGGATACGCGGCTTCGTCGCTCGCCTTCCCAAGGGTGCGCGGCGCGGGGAGGCTTGCGAACTGCGCGGCCTCGGCCGCCGGAATCCTGCTTTTGGGGTGGCTTTTCAGCGTCCAGTATTCGGAGGCGCGCGCGGCCTCCCGCAACTACCCGAGCGACCCCCGAAACCCGTTCATATACGTCCACACGCTCAGGGACTCCGAGAGGCTGGTGAAGCGCATCAAGGCCTGCGCGAAAGCCGCCGGGCCCGGATTCAGGGCGCTGGTGCTTACAAAGAACTCGCCCTGGCCGCTGCCGTGGCAGCTCATCAGGGTTGGCGGGGTGGAATTTTCCTCCGACGCCTCCGCCGCCGCAGCCCCCGGCAAATTCACGATGATAGTTTACGACGCCCCGTTCGACGCGGACATGGATGGCCGCTTCGACGACGACGAATGGCTGGAGGAATTTTTCGGCCTGCGCGAGAACCTGCTCCTGCGTTCGCGCGTCAGGCGAGGCGTATTTGAAAAATCCATAGAAAGACCGTTATGAGCATTAAAAAAGGATGCGGATGCGCGGCGGCGGCTGCCGCCTGCTCCCTGATTGCCGGATATTTCATACTTACAAATTCCGGCCTGCAAACGAGCATTGCAAACTCCGTGCTGAAAGACTCCTTCGGGGGAAGCTCCGTGGGCAGCGTTTCGATTGGCCTGGGCGGGGCGGAGATAAAAAACCTCGACTTCAGGGGCATTGACGGGGCGTCGTTTACGGCAGAGAGCATATCGGCGGAATACTCGCTTGCCGCCCTGCTCTCAAAAACCGTTGAGATTTCAAACGCGTCCGTGCGCGGCGCGGAGTTCAAGATGCTCCCCAAAGCGCCTGCGGCCCCGGGCGCGGCTCCAGAAGCTTCCGGAGGCGCGGCTCCATCAAAGGGCATGGCGCCATCCGGCGCAAAAACCGCCAAAGCCCCGGCCGAGGAAGCCCCTGAAGGGGCGCGATTCCGGCTTCCGGACCTCAGCCTGAACATAAAATCGGCGGACGCCGAGGCGGCCGTGGAGCTTGCAGACGGCTCGCGCATAGAGCTCGGGGCGCAGCTCAAGTCCTTTTCGGCCCGCAAGCTCGCCCTCCTGGAGAGCGCAGACCTGAAGGTGTCGGCCGGCTTCAGGATGGCGGGCCTGCCCCCGGAAAGCCTCGCGCTCGCAGCAACCGTGGTTCCCTCAAACGGCGCCCGCTCGATAAAGGCGGCCCTCGAAAGGGGCGGCAAGAAGCTCGTGCAGCTCTCGGCCAGGGCCGACGCCGAATATTCCGCAGCCGAAATCCAGGCGCGCATTGCCGCAGACTCCTCGGACTTCGCCAACATCCTGCGCGGCGCGCCGGACTTCAAGGTGGACGCCTTCGCCGACGCAAGCGCAGACGCCGGGCTGAAAAACGTCAGGTGCAAGGCTTCGATAAAGGCCGACGCCTCCGCCCTCGAAAGGATTTCGGAGGCCCTCGCGCCGCTGAAGGCGGTCTCGCTTTCGGGGAGCGTGGCGGCGGAAAAGGCGGGCAGCGGAATTTCCATTGCAAACGCCGAACTCGTGCTTTCGGCAAACGGCTCGCAGATTCTGAACGCAAAGAACGCCGACGCCTTCAGGCTCGACGCCGGGGACCTCTCAAAAATCCCCGACGGAGACCTCGCCTCAATCACAGTGGCGTCGCTTCCGCCCGAGCTTGTAAACGCCTTTTCAGGCCCCGTAAAAATACATTGCGGGCCGATTTCAGCCAGATTCACAGTATCAAAGCGCGGCCGGGCGTTCGCCATTTCCACGGACTCGCCCCTGACGCTGCCGAACCTGTCCGTGGAAAGCGGCGGGAAGGTCGTGGCAAGCCGCATATCGCCCACGCTGTCGCTGTCGGGGCAGACGGACTTGAAGGAAGCCTCCGCCTCGGCGGAGCTAAAGGCAAACCCCGACGCGGGGGGGAACCTGTCGGTTTCGCTGTCGCTGGACCACAAAGCGTCTGCGACAGACGCCAGGCTTGCGGTGTCCGGCTCTCCGTCGGCGCTCCTTCCTGACGCAAAGCTCCCGCAGCTCTTTCTGGAGGCCGCAGCGGGGGCCTCGTATTCCGGCGAAAAGGCGGCCCTCAACAGCCTTTCAGCCGTGGTGAGGGACGCATCCGGAACGGAAATACTGGCCGCCTCCATGTCCGGAAAGGCTTTCTACGACCTCGCCTCGCGCAAGCCGTCCGCCGAAGGCGCCGCGCTGACGCTCTCGGGGCGCGACGTTCCGTTTGCCATGTTCAAGCCTTTCGCGGCAGGGCTGGACGCGGAGACAGTGTCGCTGTCGGCGCGCGCGGAAATGCCGTCGCCGGAGTCGGTTCGCGCGGACGCGGAAATGTCGGTGAAGGGCATGTCTTTTGCAAAGGGCGGCGAGACGCTGCTGCGCGGACTGGACGCTGCTGCAAAAATCAGGGCGTCGCTTGCGGGCAAAGACGCGCGCCTGGATGCGGCGAGCGTCGAAATCTACGAGGGGACGGCGGCGGCCCTCACGCTCAAGGCGGGCGCATCCGCTTCGCTGGACGCCCCTGCGGAGACGGTCCGCGCGGAAGTGTCGGCAAGGGCCGCGCTTCCGCTTCTGATGTCCCAGCCGGCTGCCTGGAAATTCAACAACATCGCGACGGGCTCCCTGGAGGCCGAAGCGCGGTTTGAAAACGGCTCGCTCAATGCGGACGCGGCCCTGATAAATATCACGGCGCGCGGCTACCCGATGACGGTCGGCAAGGCGTCGCTTAGCGTGCAGGCCCTGTTCGACGGCCTTGAGCCGAAGTCTGCCGCCGCGAAGCTCGGCACTTTCAGCCCCCTCGGGACGGGCTCGGCCTCGATTGAAATCATAAACGCCGACCCGATAAAAATCGGCCTCAACGCGGGCACTGTAATCGTCGACGAATTTGAAACCCTCGCAGCGGCCTTCACAAACCCTGCCGCAAAAGACGGCGTGATGGCACCCGAGCCCGCGGGCGAAAGCGCCCCCGGAAAAAAGAGGCTCCTGCGCCCCGCAGAGGCCGCGCCCTCGGCGGCTTCCGCCCCCGCAGCCGCAAAGCCCGCAAAGGCCCCGTGGGACTTCGGCAAATCCCTGGAATTTTCCGCAAAGATAGCCGAAATCGAGCGCATAGAAAAGACGGTGGCCTCCGGAATTTCCGCGCGGGCGACCGTGTCGCCAAGCGAGGTGTCGCTTGAGGGCTTTTCCGCAAAAATATTCGGGGCGGACGCGGACGCCTCAGCCCTCATTATGTTCGACCCGGAGCGCGGATACACGCTGAAAAACCTCTCCGCAAAGGTGTCCGGCCTTGAAGCCGGCGACATAATGAAGCCGAACGGGGCCGGCGAAAAGATGCTTGAAGGCTCATTCAGCGCCGACCTTTCGATGTCCGGAAGCGGCTCCACGCCCGCAGACCTCGCGGAAAACCTGACGGGCTCCGCGCGCCTCTCGTCATCGGGGGGTACCCTTAGGCTGCTTGACAAAAGCTCGACTGCGGGGGCCGTCAGCTCCATAGGCAGCGCAGCCCTCAAAATCGGCGGGGGCATCCTCGGGAACCGCGTGCGCGAGCTCGGCGCAATCGGGGACCTCACGGAGCTTCTGAGCCGCATGGACTATTCCAAAATCGACATATCCCTCCGCCGGGGCGCGGACCTCGACATAGAGGTTTCGAGCTTCGACATAGTCTCCGACTACCTTATGATGACGGCCTCCGGGAAAATCGACTACGACAAGGCCCTCGGCTTCAAGGACCAGCAAATAGACCTTCCCGTCCGCCTCTACGCCAGGGAGGGCCGCACGGCGGACCTCTTCAAAAAGATAGGCTTTGCAACTTCCGAATCCTCCATAAAGGGCTATTTCGACGGCCCGCAGTTCAACATATCCGGAAAGATTTCAAGCCCGGAAAACAACCTGCTCGAAGTCATTTCAAAGGCTGCGGGAAGGTCGGCGGCCGGCGGTCTTGAGATAGGCGCAAAGCCGGAGCCGGATGCCGGGGAGAGCAAGGCTGGCTCCGGCGCGGACGCGGCGAGGGCAATTTCAAACATATTGAAGGGCCTCTCAAACGGCGGGGCAAAATAACATGAAAAAAACCACTACAAAGGCTTTCCTGCGCAAAAAGGGCGCGGAAAAAATTGTGATGACCACGGCCTACGACGCCGTCTTCGCGCGCATCGCCGACTCGGCCGGGGTGGACGCCATACTCATCGGCGACTCCCTCGGGAACACCCTCATGGGCCACTCCTCCACCGTGCCCGTCACGATGGACGACATGCTGCGCCACACCGCCATGGTATCGCGCACAAACCCGGCCGCGCTGGTTGTGGCGGACGTCCCGTTCGCAGTGGCGCACTACTGCTTCGACGAGCTCCTGCGCCAGTGCGCGAAGCTCCTTCAGGAAGGCGGGGCCGACGCAGTAAAAATAGAGGGGGGCGCTGCCATGGCCGAAAAAATCAGGCGCCTCACGGAGGCCGGCATCCCCGTAATGGGCCACATAGGGCTTATGCCCCAGCAGATACTGAAGCTCGGCTCCTACCGGACGTTCGGGGCCGACGCCGCCGGGCGCGAGTCGCTCCTGAAGGACGCGAAAATGCTGGAGGAGGCGGGCGCGTTTTCCTTTGTGATAGAAAAGACGGACCAGGACGCGGCGCGCGAAATAACCGCGTCCGTCCAAATCCCCACGATAGGCATCGGGGCCGGCCCCGACTGCGACGGGCAGGTGCTGGTTTCAACAGACCTGCTTGGCCTCGGGGGGAAGATTCCGCCGTTTGCAAAAAAGTACGCGGAACTCGGCGGGCTGGCAAAGGCCGCGTTTGAAGCCTACGCGTCCGAGGTCCGTGCGGGGGCTTTCCCCGCGCGGGAGGGGGCCAACGCCGAATGAGCGGCCGGAGCAAGTGCGAGGTCAGGCGGTCCGCAATACACGGCCGCGGGGTGTTCGCCGTGCGCCCCATAAAAAAGGGCGAGCGCATAATAGAATACCTGGGGGAAAAAATATCCAAGGAAGAGTCCAACAGGCGCGGGCTTGAGCAGGAGGAGAAGGCAAAATCCACGGGCGAAGGCGCGGTTTACATATTTGAACTCGACGATGAATACGACATCGACGGGAACTTTGAATACAACGACGCGCGCTTTATAAACCACGCCTGCGTCACAAACTGCGAGGCGGAAAACATAGACGGGCACATCTGGATAGTCGCGACATCCGACATTGCAGAAGGCGAGGAAATCCTCTACAACTACGGCTATGCGCTGGAGCACTTCATGGACCACCCCTGCCGCTGCGGCAAGCCCGGCTGTGTGGGCTACATCGTCGCCGTGGAGGACAGGCTAAAGCTTAAAAAAATCCTTGCGCGGAAAAGGGGCCGGAATCTGCGCGGCAAGAAAGGGCGGCAGAATCCCGCAGCGCCCCGCAAACATTAGTCCGGGCAAGCCGGGAGATGGCGTGCCTCGTGCCGCCATCCGGGAGCGGCAGCTTGAAATGCGCCCCCCGCCGATTTTTCAGGGGCTGGCACAGATTAAAATTCCCCGAAAGAAACGAAAAATCAGGCGGCGTTTCGCGGCAGGCTGGGCGGGATTTTTCCCTATCCGCGCAAAAATTCATCAACAAAGCCCGCTTTCCGCTCCCCCATCTCTGCCGCACCCTTTTTTAAGCAAGCCGCAGATTTCCCTTCAATGAACCGGCTCCCCGGCGAATCTTTTGCAGTCCGTGCCCCGGAGGCGCCAAGGCCGGAAAGGGGCGCCGCCCAGGCCGGCGCGGCAGTGCCGCAATCGCCCACCCCCTCCCTGGAAAATCCGCCAAAATCGCGGCCAAGAAGGAGCGTTCAGGCCGCGAAACCGCCCCCGCGCGCATCAGAAGCTACGACGCGCACGGCCCCGAGCGTAACAGCAAAAGAAACGGCGGTCGAAAGCAGCACCCAGACGAAGAATCCGAAGTACCCGACGGCCGACTGCGCAAGTCCGCTGAAAAATCCCGGAACATTCAGGCCGAGCGCCATCAGCCCCGTGCATATCGCGTAAAACGAAGTGCGGTACTCGCCGCGCGAAGAGTGTATCAGAAACATCATGTACCCGGCAAAGCCGAACCCGTAGCCGAACTGTTCGCAAAACACCCCCAAAGCCGCCGCAGAGGCCGACTGCGGCTGAATCCACGCAAGAATCACGTATATGACATTGGGGAGGTTCATCGCGCACGCCATCGGCATGAGGCTCCCTTCAAGCCCCCTGCGCGAAATGTAAACGCCCCCCAGGACGCCCCCCGCAAGCAGCGCGACGGGGGAACACGCATAGACGTAGCCCGCCTCCTCCAGCGAAAGGCCCAGCCCGCCGTCCGCGCGGGAATCTATCAGGAAAATCTGCACGACCTTCGCAAGCTGGCCCTCCGCGAACCGGTAGAGCAGTATGTAGGCCAAAATGGCAAATATCCCCCTGCGCGAGAAAAATTCCGAAAATATCCGGATAAATCCCCTTGCCAGCGAAGAGGCCCCGGCAGTCCTGCGGGGAACGTCGCCAGGCGGCCTCGGCAGGGCGAAAAAAAGCACCGCAAAAGACGCCGCGCACAGGGCGGCGCAAATGCCGAACGCCGCGCCCCAGCCCGCCCCGGGCGAGTCGAAGGCGGCCCCGGCCCTCCCCGCCGCCC
>URJJ01000048.1 GCA_900548185.1 uncultured Opitutales bacterium | reverse complement strand
AAATATCAAATTACGCCCTACCCGGCTGGGAGTGCGAGCACAATATAAACACCTGGCGCATGGGCTGCTGGGTCGGATTCGGCCCGGCTGCGGCCTCGCAATTCGGGGGGCTAAGGCGGCGCAATCCGGCGGACATCGGGCGGTGGCTCAAGTCGGTCGCGGGGCCGGAGAGGCTCTGGGAGGACGTCGTGCGCCTTGATGACGGCGAAATGCTATCGTCTTCCCTCATATTCGGGCTCAGGATGCGCTCCGGAGTGAGCCTTCCGACGCTCGGCGCGCGCTTTCCGAACGCCGACATTTCAAAATACGCCCCGGCCATATCCGAACTTGTGCGCGAGGGCATGCTGGAGGAGTCGGGAGGAACGCTGCGGATAACAGAAAAGGGAGTTCCGCTTGCAGACGCCATAGCGGTTGAGCTTCTCTAGCGCATCCCCGAGGCGAAGCGGAGCCCGCCCGCATTGCAGGCCCGGGGCCGAAGCTTTTGCATTCAAAAAGGCGGGGAAACTGCCGGGGAGATTCCCCGCGAAATGCGGACTGGGAAGCCCGGCCTGAAAAATCCGGACAAAGAGCGCTTCGGCGCGGAAAAATGCCCGGATTGCGGCGGCTGCGGGAAGGGCCATACGGCGCAGCGTCTGCGGCGCGCCTTTCGCCGGGAAAAATCCGGACGGCCTCGCCGCATCACCGGGCGAAGTACTCCCCGTTTTCGACGCGCACCGACTTCCATTCCGGCCGTGAAGGCAGGCCCGACGGCGCGGGGGAAGTGGATGAGGCGACGACCTGCGCCCCGGGGTCCACGCACTCCCAGAAGGCGGCGCGGCGCGCAGAGTCCAGCTCCCCAAGGATGTCGTCGCAAAGCATTACGGGGAGGGTGCGGCCTCGGGATTTGAGCATGTCGAACTCCGCAAGCTTGAGCGACAGGGCGGCCGACCTCTGCTGGCCCTCCGAGGCGAACTCGCGCACGTTCTTTCCGGAGATGAAAATCATGAAGTCGTCGCGGTGCGGGCCGGTGGAAGTCGCGCCCAGAAGCGCGTCGCGGGGGCGCTGCGCCTCAAGCAGGGCGGCATACTCCTGCGCAGACGACGCGGGCGAGTCGGGCTTGAGCCTTATTGCGGCCTTGTCCCGCCCGCCCGAGAGGGCCCGGTATTTTTCAGTCGCGACCGCTGCGGCCTCCTCCAGATACTCCCGGCGCTTTTCCGAGACCACTGCGGCCGATTCGGCCATCTGGGCCTCGAACGCCGAAAACGATGCGGAGTCCGACGCCCCCGACTTGAGCAGGGCGTTGCGCTGGGCGAGGGCCGAGTGGAACCTGCGCAGGGCCTCAAAGTATTCCGCATCGAGCGACGAAATCAGCATGTCCGCGAACCTGCGCCTCTCCTGCGGGGCGCCCCGGGCCAGCTTCATGTCCTCGGAGCAGACCGCAAGGACGGGGAACCTGCCGATGAAGTCTCCAAGCCGCCTCACTTCGGCTCCGCACGCGGTTATCCTGCGGCCCGCCTTTGAAAACTCCATGAGCACCTCGCACTCGCCGAATTCCTCGTGCCCTATCTTAAAGAGGACCTGCGCGGCCTGCGCCCCGTGCCTTATCATAGCCGACGACTTTGAAGTCCTGAACGACCGCGCCGCCTGCAACAGCCCCGCCGCCTCCAGGAGGTTGGTCTTGCCCTGGGCGTTCATGCCGCCCACCCACACGCTGCGCGCGTCGAGGTCCGCCTCCGATAGGGCGGAATTCCTGAAGTCCAGCAGCCTGACGCTTCTTATTATCACGCCCCAGAGTTTCGCCGGGCGATTTTTTTAGTCAAATATCTTTTTGCTTGCGCGCGGGGGGGAGTGCGGCGATTCTGGGAGGAATTATGGAGAAGGGAAGCGACTACCTGCAACAGGCCCTGGAACAGCGCGACGACTCGTTCGAGGCGTCGCTCAGGCCCGCCGGATTCGAATCCTTCACCGGGCAGGAAAGGACGCTCGAAAGGCTGAAGGTCATGGTGGGCGCGGCGAGGCGCAGGGGCGACCCCCTCAGCCACATCCTTCTGCACGGGCCGCCGGGGCTGGGCAAGACCACCCTGGCCCTGATACTCGCAAACGAGATGGGCTCGCAGATACGCATCACCTCGGGGCCCGTCATAGAGAAGGCCAGCGACCTCGCCGGGCTTCTCACAAACCTCGAGGAGGGCGACATACTCTTCATAGACGAAATACACAGGATTTCGCGCACCGTCGAGGAGTACCTGTACAGCGCAATGGAGGACTACCGGATAGACATCATGATAGACCAGGGCCCCAACGCCCGCTCCGTGCGCCTCACAATCCCCCGCTTCACGCTGATAGGCGCTACCACGCGCACAGGGCTTCTCACCGCCCCGCTGCGCAGCCGCTTCACGCTGAAGACCAGGCTGGACTACTACCCGAAGGAAGAGCTTTCAAAAATCGCCGAACGCACCTGCGGGCTCCTGGAAATAGGAATCGACCCGCCGGGGGCGATGGAGATAGCGCGCCGCTCGCGGGGCACGCCGCGAATCGTCAACAACCTCGTCCGCTTCGTCCGCGACTACTCGCAGGAGAGGGCCGGGGGCAAGATAACAAAGGACTCGGCGGCAAGGGCCCTCGAACTTCTCGAAATCGACGAAAACGGCCTTGACGAAATGGACAAGCGCATAATGCGCGTGATGGCGGACAACTACCGGGGCGGCCCGGTCGGCATCGGCACGATAGCAGTCGCCGTAAACGAGGAGGCCGACACGCTGGAGGAGGTGCACGAGCCGTTCCTCATACAGGAGGGGTACATAAAGCGCACCCCGCAGGGCAGAATGCTCACCCCAAAAGCCTGGGAAGTCCTGGGCCGCTCGGCGCTCGGCGGGGACGGGCAGCCGCTTCTATTTTAGGACGCATATGGACGCGGACGCGATAATCGTCGGGCAGGGAATAGCGGGCTCATGCCTCGCGCTCGAACTCATGGACCGGGGGCTCGACGTGCAGATATTCGACGATTCGTGGAACGGCGCAGCCTGCCTCGCCGCAGCCGGGGTGCTAAACCCCATAACCGGCAAGCGCCTCGCAAAGAGCTGGAGGAGCGAAGCCGCCCTCCCGTTTGCAAAGGAGTTCTACGCCGAACTCCAGGAAAGGCTCGGCGGGGAGTTTTTCTTCAGGCGCGAAATACTCCAGCTTTGCAAGTCCGGCGAAGAGGCCGAACTATGGCGCAGGCGCAAGGGCGACCCCGCCTATTCGGGCTTTCTAAGCGACCGCGCTGCCCCCGGCTCCCTCGCCCCGCTCAACGACAATTTCGGCTCGTTTTGCATAGGCTTTTCGGCGTGGGTCGAAGCCCCTCGCGCGATGGAATGCCTCAGGCGGCATTTTCTGGAGCGCGGCGTCCTGCGCCTTGAAAGGGCCGACTACTCCGAAGTGGAATTCACGGGGGTCTCCGTCCGCCTGCGCGGGGTCGAGGCGAAAAGGATAATATTCTGCGAGGGCTGGCGCGCCGTCGATAACCCCTGGTTCGGCTGGCTCCCCTACCGCCCCGCGCGCGGGGAAATACTCACCCTCAAAATTTCCGCAGACCTGCCCGACAAGATAATACACCGGGAAAAATGGCTGATGCGCCACCGCAGCGACCTGTTCCGCTGCGGCTCGACCTGGGACCGCGAAAACTTCAGGGCCGCCTCCCCCACCCCGGAGGCGCGAGCCGAACTGGAAAAGGCGCTTTCTTCGATAATTCCGGGAACGCCTTTTGAAACCGTCGGCCAGGAATCAGGAGTCCGCCCCTGCACCGCAACGACGCGCCCGCACCTCGGCGTCCACCCGAAAATTCCAAACGCGTACTCGTTCAACGGGTTCGGCTCGAAGGGATACGCCCTCTCCCCGTTCTTTGCGCGGCATTTCGCAGATTGGCTTCTGGACGGCGGCACGCTCGACCGCGAAGCCGACCTTGCAAGGCACGTCAAAAAGTTCTTTCCGCCCGAAAGCCGCGCCTGACAAGCGCCCGTTGCGGCATATCCCGCGCGGCGCCGGATGCCGGAGGCAGACGCCCGCCCGCGCCCCGGCTTGCCATGCGCCCCGCCGCCCAAAGAGCGCCGTAATTCGGATTTCGTTTTTTCCCGAACATCCCCGAAGCTATCGGCAATCCCGGACGGCAATCCAAAGCCAATAGAAAGCCCGCAAAACGACTGCCCATATTCCCCGCCCGCCGGATTGGGCGGCCACACTTGCCCCAAAGGTTGCAGAAATTCAGATTCCATTTCGCTCAAACATCCCGTCCGGCCTAGCTCCAGATTTAAGACTAAACGGGCGCAAGCATAAACGGAGAGGCAGCGCGCATTTCCCGGGATTACAGTTGCGGAGAAAGAGGTGAAAACGGGAGCGTCCGGCGCGCGCGGCAGTGCCGCAATTTGCCGCATTTTTTTTGGGGGAGCGGCATAGATTAGAATGCCCCGAAAGAAAGGGAAAATCAGGTAGTGTTTCGCGGCAGCTCAGGCGGGATTTTTCCTATCCGCGTAAAATTCCGTCCCGAAATCCGCCTTCCGTTTCCTTATCCATGTCAGAGCTTTTTTTGAAAGCATAGCCGCGCCAATTCAAAGCGCATTGCAAATATGGAATTTATCAGCGCCTGTTTTTCAGTTTGAACGCACGCTTTTTAACCGGCGGATTCAAGCGCGGAATCCGCCTTTACATCATCCCACGCCGGCGGTTTTATTCCTCCCAATCCCGCGCCTACGAAAGGCATTGCAAAACTTTTGCCGAGAACCGCCGCAAGATTTTTCAAGCCGCAATATACTTGCGCCGCCGCAGATTCTCCCAAAAGCATCTTCCCCAAAAAAAATTCCGCATCCGCATGTATGGTATCCATGCCTGCCATGGCGAAAACAAAAAAGCCCCGCAAAATGCGGGGCAGTTTTCAGAAAAACCAGGGCTATTCGGAATCCGCTCCGGCCTCCGAGCCGATGGCGTTATGCAGCACGCTCGAGGCGCTGCACGCCTTCATGAAGGATACGGCCTCCTCCTCAAGCTGCTTCAGCTTCGCATCGTCGCGCTCGGGCGCGCTGAATGCCGAAGCATAGACCACAAACCCCTTGCCGTCCGCCGTAAACATGGGGGAAACCTCGCCCGGCTTCATCTTTGAAAGCGCATCCTTAAGCACGCCCCAATAGCGGGCCATGGAGGCGTTGCGGAAGGCGGGGTCGGCAAACGAGAATTTTTCGATTTCCGTCACCTTGAATCCGGCGGCCTTGGCCGCGTCGCCGAACGCCTTGGCGCCGCCCGTCTTAACGGCCTCTCCCGCAGACTTTGAGAAGCTTCCGCCCATTTCGGAGAACGCTTCGGCCTTCCTCTCTGCGGAGTAGGCGGCCTCCACGGCTGCCTTCGCCTCGGCAAATTCCGGGACGTACGAATCCTTTGATTCGCGGAAGAACACGAGCCATGCGCCCTCGTCCGTAACGACGGGGTCGCAATAGAAATTCTCTGCGGTGAGCCCTATGGCGGACTTTGCAACCTCCGCGGGGACGCCCTCGGGCAGGGGCTGGTCAGGGCGGATGAAGGGAAGCTTTTTGAGCGCGAGCTTTTCCTCGGCCACGAGCTTTTTGAATTCTTCCGAGCCGAACTTTGCGTCCGCGTCATACAGGCGCATCACGACTTCCTCGGCCTTGGAAAAGGCGCGCGTCACTGCGTTAGAGGCGCGCAGGTCCTTCTCGACTTCGGCGCGGACGTCCTTCAAATCCTTGATTTCCGGCTGGCCGTCTTTGAACGAAAGATACTTGCGCATGGTGGCGCGGTAGTGCTTTTCGACGTCGGCGTCGGAGAGGGCCTCCTTGTCGTCGGCGAAGCCGGAGGCCGGAATCAGCACTGCGTCCACTGCCACGGCGGCGGGAATGCGGAAAGCCTCCCTGTTCGCCTCGTAAAACGTCTTGAGCTTGGCCTCGTCGGCTTCGATTTTCGGGTTGAAAGCCCCGAAGTCGGCCTCGGCGACGGCCACATCCCATTTTCCGTTGCTTTCGTCATAGACGCTCTTAACTTCCTCCGTGAGCACATAGCCGGGGCCGGATACCAGGTTCTGCATCCTTTCAACCAGGGCCAATTGCGCGATTGCACGGTTGAGGAACTCCTCGGACATTCCGGGAACCTTCAGGTAGGTGTCGATGAATTCCTTCCATTTTTCAGGGCTGAACTTGCCGTCGGGGCCCTTGAAGGCGGGGAGGGAATGGACGTAGGCCTTGAATTCCGAGTCGGAAACGCGGCCGACTGAAAGGGAGTTTGCGAGGTGGAGGAGGTATGCCTGCTTCTTTATCTCGTCGGAATACATGCGGTTTGTGGGGGTCGCGCCGTCGAACATGAAGGCGAGCCTCGCCTGAAAGGCGAGCGCTTCGGCCTGCGGGCCGCCCTCGAGGTTGTATCCGTAAAAATCCTTGCGAGTCGCCGAACTTTCGCCGCCGTAGCCGCCGCCGAAAAACGGGATGGACGAGCCTATCGAGAAAACAAACGCGATGATAATCACAAACAAAAGCACGGAGAAAATAATCTTGTGGTGCTTTTGCAGAAGAACCTGTATCCAAGTAATCATAAATTTTTTCTGAATTTAAAGGGTAAAAAATTAACGCCGCGCGCGCGCCTGTCAACAAAACAAAACGCCGCATTTGCCCCCGCCGGGGCCTGCGCCGCGCCGAGGCGCGGAATGGGGGCGCATCCCCATGCAAAGGCCGCCCCGCCGCGCCCGGGCGAAATTGCTTGAAAATCGCGCCCTGCGGGGAAAGATGTCTTTGCAATGGAAAAACCCACGACAGCATTCGTCCTTGGCGCGGGGCTCGGCACTCGCCTCCGCCCGCTGACGGACTCGACGCCAAAGCCCATGCTGGAGGTCCGGGGGCGCCCCCTCATAGAGCGGATATTCGACTCTCTGGCCTCGGCCGGCATATCCAGGATAATCGTGAACACCCACCACGCCGCCTGGCGCTACGCGGAGCGTTTCGCCTCCGGAACCCATGCCGGTGCGGAGCTTGAATTCGTGCACGAGCCCGAGCTTCTGGACACCGGAGGGGGGCTCAAAAACGTCCTGGACCGCATAGATTTTGAAAGCGGAGCCGCAGTCTATAACGGCGACATATTCTCCGGCATCGACATGCGGGCGTTTCTCGACTCCTTCGCCTCCGGCCCCGACGACGCGTCGCTCGTCCTCAGGCGCGATGGGCCTTGCAGGAACGTCTCGGTCCGCGGCGGGCGCGTCTGCGACATCCGCTTTCTGCTGGGCGCGCAGTATGATGCCGCCATGCAGTTTTCCGGAATATTCGCGGCGCGCGGCGAATTTTTGAAGTTTGTAGAGGAATTTCCCCGGAGCAGGTTTTCCACTGTCGAGGCCATTTCCGGCTACATAGCGCGCGGCGGCTCAGTCGGGATGTGGGAGGACTCGTCGTTCTGGAGCGACATAGGCACCCCCGAGGAATACGAAAGGCTCAAATGAACGCGCCGCAACTCCCGAACCTGCCGGGCTTTTCGCCCGTTTCCGCACCGGAAGCAATATGCAAGGGGGGGTCGGACCGCTCGTTTTTCCGATTCTCGGACGCCTCCTTCGGCCCGTGCGTGCTCTGCCTTTACTCCGCAAGAAAGCGCGAAAACTTCCTATATGCCGACATCGCGCGCTTTCTCGCCTCCTGCGGCGTCCCTGTTCCGAAAATCTTTTTCCACGACCCTGAAAGGCGGATTCTCGTCATGGAGGACGCCGGGGGCGAAGACCTCCTCGACTTTTCAAAGTCGGCCGCGGAAGGCGAAGCAGCGAGCGCGTACAAAGCCGCCCTGCTCGCCGCCGCCGCGCTCCATTCCGGAGCCACTGCGGAATTTTCAAAGCGCGGGCCGGAACTGATGCCCGGATTCGACGCGGAGCTGTACGCATGGGAGCAGTCGTATTTCTTTGAAAACCTCATAGAAAAGCAGCTCGGGATGAAGGCGGAGAGGCCGGAGGCGGAATGGGAGGGGCTTGCGCGCTTCCTCGCGGCCGCCCCCCAGGCGCTCCTTCACCGCGACCTCCAGTCCCAGAACGTCATAGTGTGCGGGCCGGGAAAGGTGAAATTCATAGATTTTCAGGGCATGCGCACGGGGCCTTTCTGGTACGATGTCGGCTCCCTCTTGTTCGACCCTTACGCGGGCCTTTCCCCCGCCGCCCGCGCAGAGCTATTCGCCTACTACTGCGGCCTTCGCGGGCTCGACCCCGACGGCTGCGCCCCCGCATTTCTTGCGGCGTCGGCAGAACGCCTGATGCAGGCCCTCGGCGCGTACGCGTTCCTCGCGGACTCCTGCGGCAAGGCGGAATACCTTGCCCACATCCCCCCCGCCCTGGCCTCCCTGGCCGAATGCGCGGAAGCGGCGGGGCTGGATGGGACGCGCGCCCTCGCCGCAGCCGCGCAAAAAAGGCTTGCCGAAAACCCGGAGCTATCCATATCTTAGGCCCACGATGAAAAAATACGCCGGAGAGCGCAAAATGAGGGTTTCGGGGTTCTTTGTGTTCAGCTACTCGCTGGTCGCGCTCATGATACTTTTGCAGCTCGCGCTCATGGGATGGCTCGAATTTGTAAGCTAGGCCGCAGATTCCCGCCCGCATCCCGGGAAAGCGCTTAACGCACGAAGCCCCGTTCCGATAATAACGCCGAAGAAAAACCAGTTTTTTCTCCGCGCTTTTTGTCTTGAAAAAACTTCATATCGGGGGAATACTCTCCGTAATTTTTGAAGAAAAACGGTTTCAACAACGCAAAAAGCAGAAGGAATAAAACCATGTCCGAAGAAAACCAGAATACGGAAGCCCCCAAGCCCAACACAAACCTCCCGAAGTTCGACCTGCCCAAGGCGGCCGCGCCGACGGTCCGGTTCGGTTCGGATTCGGCTCCGGAAGCGAAGGCCCCGGCCTTCTCAAATCCGCGCCCGGCCGATTTCGGAGCCTCCGCGGCGTCCGGCAGCGCCGAGAGCCCCGCGCTCGTCCTCATAGACGCGGTTTGCGCGGCTGTGGCGATAGCTTTCGCCGTCCTATTCTTTCTGGACAAGTAATGAAAGAAAAACCAATATGGCAATAGATCATCTCGACTCCTCCAATTTTGAAGCGGCCATCGCCGCGAACAAGCCGGTCCTAGTGGACTTCTGGGCCCCGTGGTGCGGCCCGTGCAGGATGCTTGGCCCCGTGCTCGAGCAGCTCGCCGCCGAAATGGGGGACTCCGCCTCCATCTGCAAGGTAAACGTCGACGAAAACCAGGGCCTGGCCCAGCAGTTCAACGTTTCGAGCATCCCCACAATCGTTTTCTTCAAAAACGGCAAGGTGGCGGATATTTCCGTAGGGCTTTCCACGAAGGACGCCCTCAAGGAAAAGCTCGTATCGCTGGGCGCAAAGTAAGGCGCAGGCGCTATTCCGCGCGCCGCAGCGGCCCTCTAAAAACCGCCATCCCGCAGTGTTTTAAAAACATAATTTTACAAAGGCGTCCGCTTTTTTGCGGACGTCTTTTTTTTGCATTGCCTCCGCAGGCGGCTGGCGGGAAAGCGGGCGGCGGAATTGGCGCAAATCCAATGGGATTGCCGGCGGGGCCGCACCGCGAATTTGACTTTTGAACATTTCCCGCATTCGCCCGAAACATGGCGGGCATACTGCACAAACTGGAATGCGCCCGAAGAGCCAAAAATCGGTCGGATGCGCCCGAAAAGAACAAGCAGCGGCTTCCAAACTGCCGGACGGGGCAATCTTATAGCATAGATTGGAATGGCCTGAGGAAACGGAAAATCAGGCGGCATTTCACGGCAGGCCGGGCGGACGCTTCTTCTGCGCGTAAAATTTCATTTCAGAATCCGCTTTCCGTTCTCTCATCTGTGCCAGGCCCAATTTTTTTGAATAAATAAAAACGCGCAAGTTAAAGCCCGCGCGTTTTCCAAATTTTTGCCGTTTGCCATGTATCGCGGCAGCCAGCCGCCTATTGAAAGCTTCCGGGGATGCTCCTTTTGATGCGCCCTTTTGGGAGCCTCCCGCCGCATGATTCGGCTGGGGAAAATGCCTTCAAGCGCCCGCAAAAAACGGCGGGGAAAAGCCCCCTGAAAAATCCAGATTCCAGAAAGGCCCCCCGCGCTTCATGCGCCCATTGCGCAGGCGCCCACTGCCCGGGGGCGAGACCTATTGGGCGGAGCAGCCGCAGCAGCCGCCTTCAATCTTGCCGACCCTGCGGGCGTGCCTGCCGCCTTCAAAGTCGGTGGAAAGGAAGGTTTTTGCCATCTCAAAAGCGAGCTTTTTGCCCACGTATTTCGCCCCCATGCAGAGCACGTTGGCGTCGTTGTGCAGCCGCGAATATTTCGCGCCGTCAACGTTGTGGCAGAGCGCGGCGCGGATGCCGGCAATCTTGTTTGCGGAAATCGAAATGCCGATTCCAGTCGTGCATATGAGGATTCCGCGCCCGCATTCGCCGGAGGCGACAGCCGCGCCGACCTTCTTTGCGAAATCCGGGTAATCGACCGAATCCGGGGAATTCGTCCCGAAGTCCTCCACTTCAAACCCCGCGTCCTCAAGCGATTTTGCGAGGGAGTTCTTTAGCTGGTAACCGCCGTGGTCGGCGCCTATTGCAATCTTCATTTGGACAATTCCCTTTCCAAAAATTTCACCGCATGCGGTATGCACGCCATTATTTCGTCGCGAACCTCGACATAAGTGCCGATGCCGCACCCGTAAGGGTCCATCACATCCGAATGCCGGGCGCCGGGGTCGAGCGAAAGGAGGGTCATCATGTGCGGCGGCATGGAATCCGGCGGAAACTCGCGGCGCGCGGCGTCAAGGTGCGAGCGCGTCATCGCAAAGAGCGCGAAGCACGAGCGCATCATGCCTTCGTCCAGCGTCCTTGCAATATGGCCCGATATGTCTATCCCGACGCGCTTCAGGACCTCGACGGAATTGGGGCTTGCGCGCATTCCGTCCTCGCCGAAAGTGCCCGCGGAAACCACCCGCAGGCGTTTGAGCGGGCTGGTTTCGGGAAGGCCTGCAATGGCGTGGCGCAAGAGCCCCTCGCCCATGGGCGAGCGGCAGATGTTGCCCGTGCACAAAAATATGACAGAATCTCTCATGTTCATTTGGCCGAACGGCGCGCGAGCTCGCGGTGCCCGATGTCCCTGCGGAAAAATGCGCCTTCAAACGAAGTATCGTCGCAAAGGCGGTAAGCTTTAGCCAGGGCGCCTTCGAGCGTGTCGGCAACTGCCGTCATGCCGAGCACCCTTCCCCCCGAGGTCAGGATGCGCCCCCCGGAGTCGCGGACGGTGCCGCTGTGGATGACCCACGCGCCCTCCGGCTCCTCCCGGGGCAGGGTTATCGGGTCGCCCTTGCGGTAGGAGCCTGGATACCCCCCCGCGCACACCACGACAATCGCCGCAAAGCCGCCGCTTATTTCGACAGACTCGGCATCGAGGGCCCCTCGCGCTATGGAGTTCATGATTTCGAGGGGGTCTGACTTCAAAAGCGGCATCAGCACCTCGCACTCCGGATCGCCGAAGCGGACGTTGAATTCCACGACCTTCGGCCCCTGCGCAGTTATCATGATTCCCACGTAAAGCGTCCCCCGGTAGTCGATGCCCTCGGCCTCCAGGCCCGCTAGGGTCGGGGCGACAATCTCTTCGCGGACGCGCCGCAGGACTTCCGGAGTGGCCACGGCTGCGGGCGCGTAGGCCCCCATCCCGCCGGTGTTGGGGCCGGTGTCGGCCTCCCCGACCCTCTTGTGGTCCTGGCTCGTCGGGAGCATCACGTATTTGCGGCCGCAGACCATGAGCATGATGCTGGCCTCCTCGCCCTCCATTCGCTCCTCTACGACCACGGTCTTTCCGCTCTCCCCGAAAGCGCCGCCTTCGAGCATCTCCCGCGCCGCCTCGACGGCCTCCGCCCTGGAGGCGGGGATTATCACGCCCTTGCCGGCAGCCAGGCCGCTGGCCTTTATCACGACGTCGTACGGGGCCTCCTCAATGAACTTTTTGGCGGAGGCAAAATCCGTAAAATTCTCGCCGGCAGCCGTCGGGACGCCGTACTTTTTCATGAAAGACTTTGAGAAGGCCTTGCTCGACTCGAGCATCGCCCCGTCCCTGTTCGGACCGTAAACCGCTATCCCCTCCGCCCTGAGGGCGTCTGCAAGCCCCAGCGAGAGCGGGATTTCCGGCCCGACGACGACCAGCCCGAAGCCGCCCTCCCTGGCAAACGCCACGATTCCCGGGACGTCCTCCGCCGAAATTTTAACAGTCTCGCAGTCGAGCCCGATGCCGCCGTTTCCCGGGGCGCACACGAGCCTGCCGCAAAGCGGGGACTTTTTAACCGCCTTGACAATGGCGTGCTCGCGGCCGCCGCTGCCTATAACCAAAACGTCAATGTGTTCCATGGCAAATCTATACGTTCTTCCTGTAAAGGGACAGCGCGAACGCGAACATGAGCACGTTCGGCAGCCATGCGGCCGCGTCCACCGGGAGGGTGCCATTCGAGCCGAGGGCCGAAAAAATGCTGTCCAAAATATAATACGCAAAAAACAGGCCGGCCGTCTTGGACACCCCCACCATGGGGTTCGTCCTCACCCCCGCTATTGAAAACGGGATGGCGATTGCAACCACGATGAGGCACGCAAACGGGCTGGCCCAAATGCCCGCCATGCGCACGGCGTAGGGCCGCATCGCCTCCGTCCCGCCCCCGCCCGAGGCCGCCATGAGGTCGCGCAGCTCAAAGAGCGAAAGGTCCTTCGCGCGCGCCATGCTCAGCTTCATTATCTGCGGGTCGTCCCTGAAAGAGCGGAAGTATTTTTTCTCGAAAACTTCGGCGCGCTCGGGCCTCCCGGTTTTCTCGTCGAAAAATATCTGCTGGCCGTCCGTGAAAAACCAGCACATGTCCACGTCGTCGAACACGCCTTCGCGGGCGAGAATCTTGGAACGCTCGAAGCCGTCCGGGCCGAGCTCGTGGATTTCAACGCCGTAGGCCTTCTTGGTGGCCTGGCTGAACTTGTTGATGAACCACAGGCGGGAGTCGGCGCGGTTGTTGAAGCAAAGGTTCGTAATCTGGCCTATCACCCTGCCGTCGGCCGCCCCCGCCTTTTCCTTTTCAAAGCGCAGGTTGTTAAAGAGCGTCCTGGAACGCTCAACGGAGACAGGAACTACGTGCGCGTTCATCCAGAACATGAAGCACGAAAGCGCAAGCCCTGCGGCCCACAGCGACCGCGTAATCCTGAACACGTTCATGCCCGAGGCTCGCATCGCGGTGATTTCGTTATTCTTATGGAATGTGCCCAGGATGAATATTATGGAGATGAGCAGGCTTATCGGCAGCACGACCGGCACGAAGGACGGCAGCAGCAGCCAGTAGTAAAAGAGTATGCGCGGGACGGACGCCCCGTAATCAAGGAGCTTGCCGAGGTCGTCGTACATGTCGTGCAGGACGAGTATGCCGAGGGTCACGCCGATGGCTGCGGCGAAGACCTTGGCCCATTCCACGAACACGTACCTGTCGATTATCCTCATGTCTAGCTGCCGGGACGGCTCCCCCGCCCCTTCAAAAAAAAATAATGCCGGAGACTATTGGCGATAATCTCCCGCGTGTAAATTTTATTCTCAAAAACGGGCGTTTTTTTTAGAAAGAGATTGCAAAGGGGGCCGCGCTCAATTTGACTCGCATTTATAATGAAGAATCTTGGTGAAACTTTGAAGCAGGCGCGCGTCGCCAAGGGAGTCGAGATTCGTGACGCCGCCGACGCCACAAAAGTTAGGGGCGACTTTCTCCGCCACATGGAGGCTGGGGATTTTGACTTCGACCTCCCCGAAATTTACAAGCGCGGATTTCTCAGGCTCTACGCGACATACCTCGGCCTCGACGAAAAGGCCGTAATGGCCGACTATAACGCCTTTGCCTCCGGCAGGAAGGCCGACAGGGAGTCCGCCCGCGCGCACAGGGCAAAGGAGCAGTTTCTGGGCGAAATGACTGCCGAAAACGAAGCCCCCCCGCCCCCGGAAAACCGCTACGACGGCGAATCGCGCTCCGACGACATGCCCGGCGGCCCGGCCGTCAAGCTCGAATCCGACGTTTTCAAAAAGACCCCCTATTTCAAGGCGGGTTTTGTGGTCGCCGCAGTCGCAATTCTAGCTGCGATAATAATATTCGTAATTTCCGGCCTATCTTCAGGCGACGGCGAATCCGGGGAAACCGCGTCCGCCTCCCCCGCCGCGCGCGAATTTACCGTTTCCATAACCGCCCTGCGCGACACCTCGTTCAGGCTCTACCCGAGGTCCAGCGAGGCCGCCTTCGTCCACAAGGGCGAGCTTGCCAAAGGCAAAAAGGTGGAGGTGAAAACCGCCGAACCGCTCGTCCTGATTCCCTTTACAATCGAAAGCATATCCGATTTGGCGGTCGAAAAGGACGGCAAGCCCGTCGATTTTTCAAAGATACAAAAGACGCCGATGTACCTCATAACGGCCCCCAGAAAATAGCGTCATGATAACCCATGTAGTGATTTTCAGGACGAGGAATAGCTCCGTAAATTCCGAAATCCTCGCGGCCGCGAAAAAGCTGGCGGCGATAGAAACCGCCGAAAGCTTCGCCTGCGGCGCCCCGTGCGCAAGCGAGCGACCCGTGGCAGACGATACGTTCGCGGCCGCAATAGTCGTCACAGTAAAGGACGAGGCGGCCCTCGCCGAATACGCGAACCACCCGGTCCACCTGGACTTCGTTGAAAACTGCCTGAAAAGGCACAACGTAAAACTCCAGGTTTTCGACATACGCTCATAGCGCGCGGCGCGGAGGGGCGGTGTCCGGCAATGGCGCCGCCTTTTTGCTGCCCCGGCAAAATCCCGCGCGCTCCGCCGCCCCGGATTCCGCGAATCTTTTGCTTGAAATGCGCGCAAAGCGTTCCAAATTAGACAGGATTTTTTAAGACAATGATTCTCACATTTCTAGGAACGGGAACATCTCAGGGGGTGCCGATGCTCTGCGGCGGCCAGCCCACCCTGGACCTCTCAAACCCGAAGAACTGGCGCACGCGCTCCTGCGCCCACCTCCAGGCCGGAGACTTCCACATACAAATAGACGCCGGCCCCGAATTCAGGCTCCAGGCCCTCAAAACCGGCGTGGACAAAATCGACATATTCCTTCTGACACACGGCCACGCAGACCACATCCTCGGCATGGACGACCTGCGCCGCTTCTGCGACCGCAGGGACGACCACCGCATCCCGGTGTACGCAAACGAGTTCGGCCGCAAGCGCGTCGAGGCAATATTTCCCTACGCCCTCTTCGAGCAGCCCACACACAGGGGCTATCCGTGCTTCGACCTGCGCGACATGCCCCCTGAAATGGAGCTTGAAAACGGCCTCAAAATATCCTCCGCAGAGCTTCCCCACGGCAGCGTAAAAACTCTCGGTTTCGCCTTCGAGTTCGAGGGCAGGAAAATCGCATATTTCAACGACTGCAAAGCCCTGACGCCTCGGGCGGTGGAAATCGCATCCGGCGCCGACGTGCTGGCCATAGACGGCCTGCGCCCAGACCCGCACCCGACGCACATGTCCATATTTGAAGCGATGGAAGCCGCCAGACTGCTCCGCGCAAAAAAAACATATTTCACGCACACCACATGGCAGATTGACTACGATTCCTGGTCGAAGCGCCTCCCCCCGGATTCCGAAATCGCATACGACGGCCTCACGGTCAAAGTCTGACCCCTTCCCCCATCCGCTGCGGAAAAACACTCATGGCTCGCGTCAAATTCAAAGTACAGCCAAACGCCTCAAAAACCGAATTTGTGGGCGCCCTCGGGGACGCGCTCAAAGTCAAGCTCTCCTCCCCGCCGCTCGACGGCAAGGCAAACGCGGAACTTGTGAAATACCTCTCAAAATCTCTAGGCATATCCAAGTCATCCATAAAAATCGTCTCCGGGGAAACCTCCCGCGAAAAAATCCTCGAACTGCCCGGCTTCGACCGTAACTCCGTAGAATCCAAAATCCCTAAACGTACCGTTTAACCAACGTACCGTAAACGTTCCGTTTAATCTAAGATGCTCGCGCATCTTGATACGACGTGCGCCGCCCGGGTCCGGGCGGCTGTGGATTTATCTCACGCATTGCCTAAAGGCAATCGCTGGGTGGGGACAATCAAAAGTGTATTTTTATAGTCTTTTTTAATAAGTAAACGTTCCGTTTAATCTAAGATGCTCGCGCA
>URJJ01000047.1 GCA_900548185.1 uncultured Opitutales bacterium | reverse complement strand
GAGGCAGGGGAGCGCCGAAAACAGCTCGAACATGTGCCACAGGCTTTCGGCTGTGAATATCGCAATGAAACTCGCTGCTAAGAGAGCCGTTACCGCCGCGCCGAAGGCCGAACCGTTCTTGCGTCTGCTTAGGATGGCGTAAAACAGGGCTGTGGCGATCAGGAGGCAGGGGAGCGCCGAAAACAGCTCGAACATGTGCCACAGGCTTTCGGCTGTGAATATCGCAATGAAACTCGCTGCGAAGAAAGCCGTTGCCGCCGCGCCGAAGGCCGAACCGTTCTTGCGTCCGCTTAGGACGGCGTAAAACAGGGCCGCCACGGGCAAGAGGTACGGCATGGCAAGTCCCAACGTGCGCATGGATGCAAACGCCGCGGCGAGGAGCCAAAGCGCGGAGGAGGCCGCCAGTATGCGGCAGGCCCTGGCGGATTGCGGGGATTTGAACGCGGCCGCCCCGAAAAGCGCCTGCCCCGCGCCGATTGCAAGCATGACGGCCATCCACGCCTTCCCCTCCGCGCCGGCGTGCATGGCGTTGCAGGCTGCTGCGGGGAGGGTTCCGAAAAGCGACAGCGCAAGCATCGCGGCAAACCTCGCCGAGCCCCTGCGCGCCGCAAGCGTCGCCGCAAATGCGGCAAGCGGCGAAAATACAAGAATATGGGTCGCGGCCGGGCCTGTGCCTGTTGAATGCCATAGAAGAACAGCCAGCGCCGCCGGGACTGCGAGGGAGGGCAGCGCGTACTCCCTCACCCTTGCAGACAGCCACGCAAGCGCGAATCCTGCGGCTATCGCCGGGAGAAATTCCGGCATGAACGCGCCCGTCCCGGCAATTTTCGAGGCCCAGGCGCACATCAGGCAGGAATAGAAAAAGCATGCAAACGGAACCCCTGCGGAAAAGAGGGCAAAGAATTTTTCAGGCCCCAGCTCTTCCGAGGCAATCTCCCCGCGCATCCCTCCCTTTCTTGCCGCCGCGCCGAACCGCGCAAAGGCCGCCGAGGCGAACGCAAGCCACGCAAAGAACGCCCAAAGGTCCCCCGGCGTTTTGAAGAACAAAAACGGCCACGCCGCAGACCACACCGCCGCGCACGCGAGCAGCGCGCAGGCCGACATGGGAGACCGGGATTTTGAAAAGTACGCCAGCATCCCCGATGTGTTTATTGCCAGGTACGTGAGAAGCAGCGGCGAGGACGGGTTGTCGGAGGGTATCACCGCCGGGGCCAGAAAGGCCCCCGCCACCCCCAGCAGCGCCATCCCCCTGCCGAACGGGCGCGCCGCCAGAAAGGCGAGGGCGCTCACGCAGGCCATCAGGCAGAACGCGGCCGCGTTTGGTATGAGCCCGTAAACGGGGCCCGCCGCGAACGCGTCGCCGTACAATATCGCGACTGCGGCTCCCATCATCGCGGCCGGTATGCGCCCCGCCGCATTTGCGGCCCTTGCAAAAAACGCCCCGCCTGCGAGGCCAGTTGCAAATATCGCTCCCGAGATTACGCGCATCCACGGCGTGAAGAGGCCGCGCTCAATGGAGTACCTTATGAGGAAAAAGCCCGCAAAAAGCAGCGCGGCCCCCCCGAGCCAGACGAAAATTTTGGAGGCCAGGCTCTCTTCGAGCGATTCCTTCCCGCGCGCCTCCGCCCCCGCAGCCGGCCGGACGCCGCCATGGCAGTTCTTCTGCCTTATGGGAAGCGGCGCGTGCGCGGCGCGGAATTGCTCCGCCTGTTCCGGAGGGCGCGGAGGCATGGCGCATGCCGCATTGAGCGGGGCGTTCCCAATGGGCTGCCGGAGGGGCCGGGGAGGCTCGGGGCTTGGCGCGGGCTTCTGCGGAAGCCTGTCGGGCGCATCCGCGCGGCGCGCCCTCTTGTAGAATTCGGACCTCAGGGAGGCAAGTTCGTCCTCCAGGCGGGACACCCGCACCCTGAGGGAGCAGTGGGCCGCAAAAAGGGCCAGTGAGAGCATTAGTGAAAGGGCTGTCATCGCGTCCATATGCCGTCCTTTGTTTTTTAATTCGGAAACATGTTATGCGTAAAAAGTTTCAATGTAAAGTATTTTTTTCGCTCCCCCCGCCTTTTCCCCCTGCGCGGCCTCCGGCGGGGGATTGCGGCGCGCGGGGAGGGGCCTCTAACGGAACTCTCACACAAATATGCTTGAATCCTAATGAAAATGGTGAATCTTTGGGCGGATTATGTTCAAACATTTCAAATGGTCTTTCATATGCGTCATTGTCGGGCTCGTATGCGCCTTTTGGCGCGGAGAGGCGATGCACGGGGCGGGGGTCGCCTTTGCGCTGACGGCTTTTGCAATCTCGCTTCTGGAGGTCGCAATATCATTCGACAACGCCGTCGTAAACGCGGTCAAGCTAGAGCATATGGACGACGTGTGGCGGCACAGGTTCCTGACGTGGGGCATATTCATCGCAGTCTTCGGAATGAGGTTCCTCTTTCCCGTGGCGGTCGTGGCGGTATTTTCGCACATACCGTTTTCAAAGGTGATAAGCCTCGCGCTTTCAAACCCCGACGAGTACGTCGCGCACCTGGAGGAGGCCAACGCCGGAATCGTGTCCTTCGGCGGGATGTTCCTCATGATGCTCTTTTTGAAGTTTTTCATCGACAAAAACAAGCGCGTGGACTGGATATGGTTCATAGAGCGGCCCATGAAGAAAATCGCCTCCCTCAGATTTTCGCACGAGATAATCGCCGCCCTCGCCCTCGCCGTCCTCATGCTCTTCCTGCCCGATACGGACAGGGCGGTCTGCGCCGTTTCGGGCATTGTGGGCATCCTGCTTTTCCTCGGCATCGACACGGTTTCAAGGTGGCTTGAAAAGCACCACAAGGGGGCGGGCGACGGCGTGCGGCTCTCAGGCAAGGCGGGCTTTGCGGCCTTCATGTACCTTGAGCTCATCGACGCGTCCTTCTCGCTCGACGGCGTGCTGGGCGCTTTCGCTTTCACAAAGGACGTGGTTGTCATCGTGGTCGGGCTGGGCGTCGGCGCGATGTTCGTGAGGTCGCTTACGATAGTGCTTGTCGAGCACAAGACCCTCGACAAGCTCAAGTACCTGACAAACGGCGCATACTGGGCGATAGGCGCGCTTTCGGTGGTCATGCTGAAGTCCGCCGTAAGGGAGGTACCGGAGGCGTTCGCGGCCCTCGTCAGCATAGTCTTTATCGTGTTTGCCCTGTTTTCGTCGCTTCTTCATAACAGAAAGTCGCGCGGGAGGGCCTGACGCTTCGGGGACGGATTTAAAGCGGTTCCGGAAAATTCCGGGGCCGTTTTTTTTGCCCCATTTGGAATGGGGCCCGCATCGCATCCGGGATGGGCGGGATTTGCCGCGCAAAGCCGTTTTGCCCGGCCGAAGAGGGGGGATTTCGCCGTTTGCGGCGTTTGTGGGATTTTCGGCTTTGAGCTCGACTGCGCCGACTGACAGGGGGCGTTTGGCTCTGCTCTCCGATAATTCCGCATCGGGCCGTTTTTCATCGTGCGGCGCCCGGGTTTGTATGAAATCAGGCTTTTAAAATGCAAAGGCTTGGGAGTGTCCGCGTCCCGTTGGGCGGATTTTACCGTTAAACATTCTCATTTTTGCCCGGAACCCGCCTCGGGGCAGAATGGGAGAAACTGGAAAACACGGAGTTTTCAAGCCGCATGGGCTTCTTTCTTTGGAAGTATCAGTGCGGGGGAACGCAATGGCCGGGGAGATTGCGGGCTTTCAGCCGGGCGATTTTGACGGGGCAATCCGCAAAGCGGCGCGCCTTTTCAGATTTTTCTGCGGCATTGCCATCATTGCCGTGCTTTTTTGAAACATAGTTTCATTTTTCGCTTGAAAAGTTGGTATTTGCATGCAGGATTGTATGTGCAGATTAGAATGCCGGATTTTACAGGGAGGATGCCATGGGAATTTTTTTCAGAATATCTGTTTTTGCCGCAGCCGTTTTGGCATGCCATTCGGCCGCCTCGGCGGGGAAGGGGTTCCCTAGGGATTTCTCCCCGGCGGAGGGCATAGTGGCCCCGGTTGAGAGGGGCTTCAGGGACGAAATATGCTTAAACGGCCTCTGGGATTTCCAGGGGGCCGACATTCCCAGGGGCTGGAAACCCGGTTCGGGAATTCCGCCCGAGCTTCCCGCAGCGCGCCCGGACGGATGGGACGCGGTGAAGATTAAAATACCCTCCCCATGGAATGTGAACTCCTGGGGCGGCGGGCAAAAGACCGGCGAGGGGACTTCGAGGCCCTATGCGCCGAGTTCGGTGTATTTCCCCGGTTATCCCGAGGGCTGGGCGTCAAAGCGCATGGGGTGGCTGCGCCGGGATTTTTCGCTTCCCGCGTCGTGGGCCGGGCGGCGCGTCATAATCCGGTTTGACGCGGTGGCAGGCGAGAGCGCGCTTTATGTGAACGGGAAGTTCATCGCCTCGAACATGACGCAGCACACCGGATTTTCCGCCGACATAACAGGCGCCCTCAAGCCCGGCAAAAACGAGGTGCTTCTCGGCGTCCGCCACATAAAGCTCTTCGACATGGAGCCGCCTCCGGCGGGGGAGGGGACGAAATATTTTCCCGGAATGCGGGGGATGTTCCCCGGCGGCTCTAACACGGACGACCTCGCGGGGATATGGCAGGACGTGTTCCTTGAAGCCGTCCCTGAAACCCATGTCGCGGACGTCTTTGCAAAGCCGATGGTGGGCAGGGGGGAGCTAGAACTGGAAATCGAGGTCGCCAACGCCTCGGAGGAGCCGTTTGAAGGCGAAGTTTCGGCCGACGTGCGGGAGTGGATAAATAAAAATCCGGCGCTCGCCGCATCCGCCGGGCTTTCTCTCGACGACGGCAAGCCGCTGGGCGAGAGGCTCGGGGCCGTTCTGGACGCCCCGGAAATTTCGTGGAGTCTGGCACGGAAGCCCGCGATGGAGCTTCCCGCGCGCAAAATATCATTAAAGCCGGGCGAAACCGCAAAGGTTTCCCTGAAGGCGGAAGTCTCGGGGCGGCTCAAGCATTGGACGCCCGATGCGCCGAACCTTTACGGGGCGGTGGTGTCGCTCTCGTCCCGGGGGCGCGCGGCGGACGCAAAATACGCGCGCTTCGGCTGGAGGGAGTTCGGCATAAGCGGTTCCGACTTCACTTTAAACGGCGAAAAAATCCAGGCGCGCGGGGACATTCAGCATCCTTTCGGCCCCTACGTCTGTTCCAGGCGTTTCGCGTACGCGTGGTACCTCATGATAAAGTCCTTCGGGGGCAACGCCGTGCGCCCGCACGCGCAGGTGTGGCCGAAATGCTATTACGACCTCGCCGACGAGATGGGGATAATGGTGCTTTGCGAAAACGGGTTTTTCGGCAGCTCCCTGAGGCCAAACCTGGCGCGCGGGGAGCTGTGGGAGAGGGCCGCCGGGCAGACGCGGCGCATGGTGCTTCGCCACCGCAACAACCCCTCAGTCATGGGATGGAGCGTCGGCAACGAAATGTTCGCCCTCAGCCTTCCCCACCTTGCGAAAATCCCCGCCGGAGAGAAGGCCGAATGGAACCGGAAGCTCGCGGGGCTTGCCGCCCTCGCCCGCAGCCTGGACCCGACAAGGCCGTTTGTAACTGTTGACGGCGACGGGGATTTGGAGGGCGCGCTGCCCGTCTGGAGCAGGCACCTGGGCGACGGCTTCGACGCGGGGCGCATCGCAAAGATAAGGGAGTCGATGGGCTCTCAGAAGCCAATCGTAATAGGGGAGTTCGGGGCGACCTACTACGGGATGCCCCCGCGCGTCTGGAAGTACGCAGGCGACAGGGCCTTTGAATCCTACGCCGGGCGCAACGAGGCCCTCGCAACGGACCTCTATAAGAATGTCTCCGAAATGGCAGTCCCGCACGCGGCGTACTTTTCGCCGTCTGAGGTATGCTGGTTCGGCATCGAGCACCTCAACTACGGCTACTCCGACTTTTCGCGCCTTCCCGGGCCCGGGGACGGCGTATTCCCCGCAAAAGCCTACGAGGAGGGCAGGCCCGGATGGCAGTTCGAGCGCATCCCCCCGTACGTGTCAACGCTCAATCCCGGGATAGACCCTAAACTCCCCTTCATGCGGCCGATGGCGATGTACACGGCCCTGAAGGCGGCGTTTGCCGGCATGCCATGCCCCTGGGATTCTTATTCTGTCCTTCCCGGCGCCGTCGAGGAGCTGCCGTTTGCCAGGCCCGCGCCCTCGCCCTCCGGCGAGCCGGCATTCGCAGGCGCGCGGTTTGTGGGGGACCGCGGGGGGAGGCTCGCAAAGAGGCTCGAAAAGCTCGGCATTGCGCTCGAGGGGCCGGACGGCAGGTCGGGTTTTGCGATAGTGGACGGGGAAAACGCCGGAAAGGCCGAAGCTGAAACGCTCGCGCGCAAAATAATTCCGGAGCTTTCCCGGGTGCCGGGGGCGGCCGTGCTTGTTATGACGGCCGACGGGGGGCCTTCGCCCGCGCTGGAGCCTGTCTTCGGCGGGAAGATAGGAGTTTTTGAGGGCGTTTCAACTTCCCTTGAAAAGGGGGAGGACGCGCGGGTAGCCGGGGCTTTCAACGTGCCGGACCTCTATTTTGTCCGAGGGGGGCGCGGAGACAGGGAGATAGCGAAAATATCTTTCGATGCGGGCGGAATCGGCGGGGCCGTGTCCGCCCTGCGGGCCGCCCGGACAAACTGGGACCTTTTCGACGCCCCCGAAAACGTGAAGTGCGCCCAGATGGTTCTCTACGGGCACCTCGAAAAAAGGCGCGGGGACGTCCTGTTTTCAAAGCCCATGGGCAGGGGCAGGCTTTACCTGTCTTCGCTCAACTACAACCTGGAGTCCGGGGACGCAGAGGGATTCTTCAGGGCTCTCTTCCGCGCGCTCGGCCTGGCCTCGTCCGGCGCCGGAGCCTCCGACGCCCCCGGGAAGGTGCACGACCTGCTCAGGGACGGCCCGATAGACTGACGCCGAAGCGGGGGCCTTCCCGGGCGTCCGGTTTGCGCCCTGGGCGAAGCCCGAGCGGTTTGCGCCTGCCGCGTTTCTCGCCCGGCGGCGCGCCCGCTTCACCTGGAGCCGCCGAACCCGTCAGGATGGGAGGAGTGCCATTTCCAGGCGGTCGCTATGATGTCGTCAACCTTGTCGAATTTCACCTTCCAGCCCAGCTCCCTCCTGGCCTTGGCGGAGTCCGCGTAAAGCGCGTCGGGATCGCCCGGCCTCCTTGGCGCGAATTCGTGGGGGACCTTCAGCCCCGTCACCCTCTCGACGCCCCGTATTATCTCCAAAACGGAGTTTGGGGCGCCGGTTCCGAGGTTGTAGTGCAGGAATTTTCCGGGGCCTTCGAGCAGGCCGAGCGCGGCTATGTGCGCGCGGCTCAGGTCGTCCACGTGCACGTAGTCGCGCAGGCACGTTCCGTCCGGCGTGGCGTAGTCGGAGCCGAACACCTTGAGCGGGGGGCGCTTACCCATAGCGGCGTATATCGCAAGCGGGATGAGGTGGGTTTCGGGCGAGTGGTCCTCGCCGATGGAGCCGTCCTCTGCCGCCCCGCTTGCGTTGAAGTAGCGGAACACGACCGAACTCAGCCCGTAGGCCGAGGCGCAGGCCTTCAGCAGGTTTTCCACGTCGAGCTTGGTCTGCCCGTAGGAGTTTATCGGAAACTGCGGGAGGTCCTCCACAATCGGCAGGGTCTCCGGGAGGCCGTATGTGGCGCAGGTCGATGAGAACACGAACCTTTTGACGCCGCGGGAGAGCATGGTCTCCAAAAGCGACACCACGCCTGAGAGGTTGTTCTTGTAATATTTCAGCGGGTTTTCCACGGACTCCCCGACGTTTATAAACGCCGCAAAATGCATGACAGCGTCTATTTTTTCCGCGTCCAGCGCCTTTCCGACAGCTTCCGGATCGGCCAGATCCCCCATGTAAAACGGCACGCCGCCGGTTAGCGCGGCCGTGTGGCCGTATGATAGGTTGTCGAGCACGACCGGGCGGTGCCCGGCCGCCATGAGCTGCCTTACGCAGTGGCTGCCGATGTATCCGGCGCCCCCTATTACGAGTACGTTCATTTGCCTTCCTGTCTTGTTTTTAATTTCATGCCCGGGGGCTTCAGACCAGCGACGCCCCGCCGCTTGCCGAACACTTCATTACAAGCGGCGCCTTCCCGAACCTTTTTGCGTATTTCTCCGCGACTGCGGCGGCGTCCGCCTGCGAAAAGCCGCTTCCCGCAAGCGCCATCGCGGCGCCCCCGAAGCCGCCGCCTGTTATGCGCGCGCCGTAAACCCCCGGGGAATCCCTGAGGGCGTCCACGAGGAAGTCTATCTCCTCGCACGAGTTTTCAAAGAGAGTTTTGGAGCTTTCGTGCGACTCGAAAAGGAGGGCGCCCGCGCCTTTTGCGTCGCCCCTTTCGAGCATCTCCCGCGCCGCGAGCACCCGCGCGTTTTCGTTTATGACATGCAGGGCGCGCTTGTAGGCGTTTTTGCCCATCATCGGCCTTGCCGCCTCAAGGTCTTCCGCCGTGAAGGCACGCAGGAGCTGCTCCCTGCCGACTTCGCTCATGGCCCTCGCCGCCTCCATGCACTCGGCGTGCCGCTCGGCGTAAAGGCCGTCCACGAGGGCGTGCTTTTTGGTGGAGTTGAAAAGGTATATCGAGCATCCCCCGGGCAGGGGGCATGTGGAATAGTCCTCCGTCAGGCAGTCGATGAATACGGCTGAATCCTTTTTGCCGAATACGGAGACCCCCTGGTCCAGTATCCCGCAGGGCATGCCCACAAACTCGTTTTCGCACTTCCTGCCGATTGCGGCCACGGCCTTCTTTTCAAGGCTGAATCCGTAGAGGGCAGAGAGCGCGACGCATGCGGCGGTTTCCACGGCCGCGCTGGAGCTTAGCCCCGAGCCGGAGGGCAGGTCGCTTGCGTCGGCGAAGTCGAAGCCGCAGGGGGCGTCCATGCCGGCTTCGAGCAGGAATTTGAACACCCCGAGGGGGTAGTTTGCCCAGTTGCGGTCCCTCGGGAAGGGGCGTATGTCGCCGATGTCCACCACCGCCTTGGCGCCGGTCTTTGCGTTTGCAAAGCAGGCCTTGCGGTCAGGGCGCCTGGCCACGGCGCAGGCGATTTTGCGGTCTATGGCAATGCCCATGACAAACCCGCCGTTATAGTCGGTGTGGTTGCCGATAAGCTCTATCCTGCCCGGCGCCTCGGCGACCCTCTCGGGCGCGCGCCCGTACATCTCGCAGAACCGTGAAACCGCCCTGTCTTTCAGCGTTGCCGCGTTGTTTTCTCCTGGGTTTTGCATGCAGCCCTCCGTTTTTTTAGCTGAAGAATATGTAAAGCGAAGCCACCGAGGCGAGCACGACCGCCCCCATCGCGTACACCGCCGGGGAGTGCTCGATTTTCATGTTCTCGTTTACGGGCATCGTTATTTCCTGCCTGAGCGGCCTTATCAAAGTCATTGCGAGCATTACCGCAAGTATTGAGACGAACGTTATCGCCATGCGGTTTAGGAAGGCCACCTCCGGAAGGAGCAGCAGCAGCGAGCCGTATATGGCGGGGCTTGCCACAATGCCTATCGCCCCGGCGAAGCGCGGGGCCTTCTTGGAAAAGAGCCCGAAGATGAACACGGCGAGTATCCCAGGCGACAGGAAGCCCTGGAACTCCTGGATGTATGTGAATATGTTCTTAAAGTTGGGGGAGTCCAGAAACGGCGCTATTACGCAGCCTATCGCGGTGAAGGCCGCCACGCACGCGCGCCCCGAAAAGACCATTGCGCGGTCGTCTGCGTCCCTTTTTATAAACCGCTTGAATATGTCTATTGTAAATATTGTGGAGGCGGCGTTCAGCATGGAGGCAAGTGAGCTTATCACCGCGCCGAGGAGGGCGGCGAATATGAAGCCGGTAAGGCCGTTGGGCGGGACGAGGTCCTTCAGGAGTATGCCGAAGGCGGTGTCGTATTTGTACCCCACCAGGCGGCGCGTCTGCGCCTTTCCGGAGAGCTGGTCGAGGAGCGACGGGTTGGCAAGCTCGGGGTTTTCGGCGGTCATCCGCGCGTTCCACTCGTCGACTTTGGCCCTCGCGCCGGGGTTTGCCGCAGCCCAGCTTGCGTCGTAGGAATAGCGTATGTTTTTCAGCTTTCCGGCGTCCCTGTCTGCGGCGTAGGACGAGAGCGCGCCCATGGCTTCCGCATTTGAAAGAAGGGGTTTTCCGCCGCCCGAGAGGTCGCGTGAAACCCCGTCTGCGAGCTTCGCCACGGCCGCGGCTGCGGCGGGGCTTTCGGGGCCTTCAAATGGGGCGAGGGAGCCGTTTGCGTCCTGCTCTGCGAGGTACACGGCCGCGTAGGCGCGGGCGTTCGCCCCGGAGATTTTCGGGTCGTTTGCGGCGGCTTCCGCCATCCTGTCCGCAAAGAGGTTGAAGGCTATGAGGCCGGGGAACACGATTAGAAACGGCATCAGTATCTTCATGAACGCCGCAAACATGATGCCCTTCTGGCCCTCCGCGAGGCTGGAGGCCCCGAGGGTGCGCTGCATTATGTACTGGTTCAGGCCCCAATAGTAGAAGTTGGGTATCCAAAGCCCTATTATGAGGGCCGTCCATGGCACTTCGGGGTCGTCTCCGGGCAGGAACATGGTGAGCTTGTCGGCGTTTGCGGCGGCGAATTTTTCGACGCCCCCCGAGGCGTCAGTGAGCCCTTTCAGCGCGTCGGGGCCTGCGGTGTGGGTTATTTTGGAAATTTCGATTGCGCCCATCGCGTCGAAGGCGAGCCACGCGATTATGGCCCCGCCTGCCACGAGGGCCGCGCCCTGTATCAGGTCGGCCCAGGCGCAGGCCTTGAGGCCCCCGACGAATACGTACAGCGCGGCCACAATGCCTATCGCCCACGCAAAGAACGTAACATCCATCGGGATTCCCAGGAATGTGTGCCCGGCAAAGAGGGTGGAGGCCGTTATGGCGCCGGAAAATATCACCCCCGTGACGTTGACTGCGACGAGGACCACGACCATCATCACCGACATCACCGTCCGCGAGAGGGTGTCGAACCGGTATTCCAGAAACTGCGGCATCGTGTATATGCCGCTTTTTAAGAATTTCGGCAGGAAGAAGAACGCGACGAACACCAGGACGACGGCCGCCATCCACTCGTAGCTTGCTATGGCAAGCCCCGCCGGGCCGGCCGCGCTGCCGCTCATGCCTACGAACTGCTCGGTGGAAATGTTGGCGGCGATGAGCGAGAAGCCGATTAGCCACCACGTCAGGCCCCTGCCCGCCAGAAAATAGTCCTCGGCGCCGTCCTTGCCCCGGCTCTTGTAGAGGCCCACGAACACTACGAGGGCGATGAATCCTATGAATATGGCGATGTCTGTGGCGCTGAATATCATGTCCGGGCCTTTTGATTGTGCTTTTTTGAAATCCGCTGGAGACCGGCGCGGCTGTTATAAAAGTCGTACAAAAACCGCGTCAATCGAGGCAAAAAAAACAGTATTTTTTGCGCCCTGTAAAGATAAAACGGGGGAGGGCGCGGCGCCCGCGCGGCCCCTTTCTGCCCCGGGCCCGGCGCGCGGGCAAAAATATGGTTGACAATGCGCCGGAGCGTGAAATTTTTATTCCATGTTCTTTTTATGAGGGCCTTTCAAGGGGCCCGAATGATAAAGAGCCCCGCTTCGGCGCCAGCCGCGGAGGCGGGCTCCTGCACACAAACGGAAGTCCGTCAAAATCGGACGCGGTCGCGCCGCTGTATTTCCCGTTTGCGCCCCGGATTTTTGCCACTGCTTTTGCGGGAAGGCCCCGGGGCGCGGAGGCCCCCTTGGGGCTTCAACGGGTCGAGCCAGAAGACGTGTGTCATGCAGGATTCTCCCGGTTTCCCGCGTAGGAAGGCTTTGGAGCCCGTATCGCCGTACGGAGGCGGATGTGCGTCGCACGCCGCCGCGTATTTTTCGGCTTTGCATGGCTTTTCCGGCGCGGATGCCGGAAATACGAAACGCCGCCCCGCGCGGGCGCAAAGAAAAAAGCCATGTCATACACATTATCCATCGCAAAGAAAATTTCGGCCTGCGCCGCAGTCGCAGCCGTCGCGGCCTCCCCCCTTTGGGCCGGATCAGTGAACTTCGAGGACGTTTCAATAGGCGGCTCCTCGCCCCAGTATCCCGCCGACGCCATAGGCTCGGACACGGTCTGGACTTCGTCCGACACCGCCTTCGCATTCCAGGAAACCGACGAATGGGGCTCGTGGCAGGGCATACGCGCCTCCAAGGCATCCGACACTTCCGACACTTCGTATGCCAACCAGTACGCCTCGGTCACGGGGTCGGGCTCCGACGGAAGCTCGCAGTACGCCGTAATCTACCTGTTTTCCGGCACGCCCCCGGCCGTTTCGGACGGAGTGTATTACACGAACTGGACTTCGGAGTCATTCGCGGACATGGGCGGGGCGTGTCTCTGGGGCGACGACCGCATCGTGAAGAGCATCGACGTCACAAACACCCTCACCGCCGCCGAAATCTTTAAAAACGGCAACGCCTTCACAGACCCCCTCTCGGCCATGGAAGGCTCATTCATAAAGCTCCTCATAAGGGGGGTATGCTCCGACGGCTCCTATACGGACCCCATCGAATTCACGCTCGGCGAGTTCGTCGGCGGCAATCTCATGGTGTGCGACGGCTGGAATACGGTTGACCTTTCCGGCCTTGGCGAAGTGGCGGGCCTTGACTTTGCATTCTCATCCAACGTCGGCGGGGCCTACGGCGTAAACCTGCCCACTTATGCCGCCATAGACAACCTCACCTTCGTCCCCGAGCCTGCGGCGTTTGCCGCGGCTTTCGCCCTCGTGGCGCTGGCTCTCGCCGCGCGCCGCAGAAGGGCCGCCTAGGGCGCCGGCGCGCGGGGCGGAGGAAGTCCGCGCCGCATTGGAAGCTTTCAAGTTCGGCAACGCAAAAACGAATGTGAAAACGATGGGGGCGCAATGCGTCCCCGCCCGGCGGAGGGGCGCGCTTCTCTCAGCAAAAACCGGCGCAGCGCCTCCGCCGGGCAAAATTTTCCAAAAAAGACATGAATTTTACAAAAGCCTATGCCGCGGCTGCGGCGCTCGCTGCGGCGGGGTTTTGCCACGCGGCGGGGGATGACCCCGCCGGCGCCTCCGCCGCCATCGCCGAAGAGGGCTCTTCCGACGCTTCGGAGGCGGCCGGGATTTTGGAGAGCCTTGAATCCACCGCATACCGCTTCGGCTCGGACCCCCTGTCGGCGCCTGTAAACTCCACCCTCATTTCACGGGAGAGGATAGGGCAAAGCGGGGCAAATTCCATTTCGGAAGTCCTCCAGAAGGAGGGCAACGTGCGGTTCATGTCGTTTACGGGCAACAATTCTCAGGGCAACGTCGCCATGCGCGGCTTCGGCGAGAACTCCCAGCTCAGGGTCCTCGTGCTCGTGGACGGCCAGCGCTACAACAGGGTCGACATGGACTCCATAAACTGGCTCCAGGTGCCGCTTGCAAACGTCGAGTCGATAGAGGTTTTGCGCGGCTCCCAGAGCGCGATGTACGGCAATAACGCCGTGGCCGGAGTCATAAAAATCACGACGCGCAAGTCGGAGGAAAAAAACACCTTGCGGGTCGGCGGCGTGTACGGTTCCTACAATTTTTACAACGTCGACGCCTCTTTTTCGGGCCGCGAGGGGGACTGGTTTTACAACGCCGCCCTCAACCGCTATGGCGAGAAGGGATACCGCGAAAATTCCGCGGCATGGGCGGAGTCGGCCAGCGCGTCCGTGGGCTACGATTTTTCAGCCGACACCTCCCTCACGCTCTCCGGGAACTATTCCAAATCCTATACCGAATTTCCCACGGGGCTCACCTGGGAGCAGTTCCAAAATAACCCCAAGCAGGGCGCCCTCAGCCAGACCTACGCCTACAACGCCGGCGTCTATACCGCATCCCTCGAAAGCTCGTCTTCCATAGGGCGGGGCGCGGCCGATTTCGGGGTCAATTTCCGCGACCGCGACCTCGAGGACGGGACGTGGAAAAAGAACGACCAGTGGACTTTCACATTTTCGCCGCGCTACGAAATCGACAGCCTTGAAAACCTGAAGATTTCGGCGGGAATCGACGCCGACTACACCTCTATCGCCTTCAACCAGCGCATCATGCGAAACGGCGGCGTCCACACGCTCCAGTATGCTGACGTGCAGCGTTTCGACATCGGCCCCTATGCGGGCGCGGAATACGAAATTTCAGAGGGGCTCACGTTCAGCGCGGCGGGGCGCGCCGAGGCCTCGCGTACGGCGGTTGACAACGTCCGCTACCGGATAACGTCCGTAGGGCGGCCAACCCCCCCCGTGCCGGACCCCAACAGCACCTACGACGATGACACGTGGCAGGCCGGGCTGGCGGCCAATGCGGGCCTGAACTGGAAGCTCTCCGAACATTCCTCCGTGTACGCGCGCTTCGACCAGATTTACAGGTACCCCTCGACCGACGAAATCGCCTTCTACCAGGGCATGAGCCAGGCGGGCGGCTTCCCGTTCAACGCAAACCTGGACCCCGAGCACGGCCAGAACTATGAAATCGGGTACAAGTATTCGGACGAAAACTGGACGGCAAACGCCAACTTTTTCGTCCTTTATCTCAATAACGAGATAATGTACGACTACACCGAAAACCTCAACATAAACGCCGACCCCACCCTGCGCTACGGCGTCGACCTGGAGCTGCGCTACGACTCCAAGTACTGGGGGGCGTCCGCCGGGGGCTCCTTTGTCAAGGCGGAATTCTGCTCCGGCTCCTTCGACGGCTCCGCCGTGCCGCTCGTACCCGAGTTCAGCGGAACCGCGTCGGTTTACGTCAAGCCCATGCCGTGGCTCAGGCTCTCCGTGCGCGGCACGTTTTTCGACAGCCAGTTCCAGGGCAACGACTTTTCAAACTCCCGGAGGAAGATTCCCTCATACGCGCTCATGGACCTCCAGGCGAACATACGCTTCTGCGAATACGCCTCGATGTATGTCGCCTGCGAGAACGTCACGGACGAAAACTATGCGGCCTTCGCATACGGGGGGCTGTTTTATCCAAACGCCGGCAGGACTTTCAAGGTCGGCCTGAACCTCAAATACTGATTCCCTATGAAAAACGCAATGCTTGCACTTTTGGCCTGCGCCTCGCCTCTGGCGTGCGCCGCGGCCCCGTACCTCCCGCAGAACGGGGAGTCTTACACGCTGAGCTCCGACGGCTCCCGCGTCGAGTTCTTCGGCCCGGGAATGCAGTCCGGCGGCGGGCTCGGGATACACAAGGACGACCCCCGCTTTTCGGGCTGGGCTACGGGCTATAAGGACCTGGTGTACGGAGAAGCCAGGGGCAACCCCGTGGCCGAGACTTGGCGCACTCCCGAGAACGCCCTCGGCAAGGCTCAGGGGAAGCTCGACGACGAAGGGGTTTCCGACGGATGGAACGTGGTGTGCCTCGGCGACGGGGGCTCCATTACGCTTACATTTGACAACGCCATATGCGACGGCGAGGGCGCCGACTTCGCGGTGTTTGAAAACGCCTTCGGCGAGGACTTTCTGGAACTGGGATACGTCGAGGTCTCGACCGACGGCGTGAACTTCGTGCGCTTCCCCTGCTTTTACACCGACTCGAACTACCAGGGCCCCTTCGACAATTCGAGCGACCCGTCCTACGTCTATAACCTGGCCTCCAAGTACCAGAACGGCTACGGGCACGGATTCGACCTTGCCGAACTGGCCTACGCCTACGACTACGCCCAAAACGACGGGAGCGCGTTTTCCGACGAATACAGGCAGCACATTCTCGACATGTTCCCGCTCATCGACTTGGACGAAATAAACTACGTCAAAATATCCGACGTGGTGGGCGACGGCACGTATCTGGATTCTGCGGGAAACATAATTTACGACCCCGACAAGTGCGTCGGCTCCCCAGGCTTCGACCTCGACGGCGTAGGGGTGATAAATTCCGTTCCGGAACCTGCCGCCTTAGCTGCCGCCTTCGCCCTTGCAGCCCTCGCCGCCGCTTCCGCGCGGAGGAGGCGCGGGGTGTCCGCCCTTTGAGAGGCGGGGATTGTCCGTGGCAATTTTTGCAAAAAAGCCGTCCGCAAAGGGCGGCTTTTTTTGCGAGGCTTTAGCATGGCGCGTCAGGGCTGCGCCGTTGCGGGGCGTGCGTGGTACGCGGTTCCCGTTCTGGCGGGGAATATGGAAGCTGACGCATGGTATTTTGGAAGGACTGGGGCGTCTTGAATCGGGATTCTTTAGGGGCGGGGCGCTTCGGATTTGGGCCGGGGAACCTTTCTATAAGGCATTTTTTATGCGGCGGCTCCCGGCGGGGATATGAGTCCGCCGCTCCGGTCCGTGCACATCGCCGCATTCCCGCGCTCCGCCGGGGCGCCCGCATGGGCGGGGCTGTCCTGCTGAGGGATGTCTCTTATACACATCTCCGAGCCCACGAGACCCTAAGA
>URJJ01000046.1 GCA_900548185.1 uncultured Opitutales bacterium | reverse complement strand
AAAAAAGAAAAGGCCCCGGCGTGAGTCCGGGGCCGAATTTGACAGGGCAAAACGGAGTTTTGCAGGTCAAGGGGCCACGCCCCTTGCTAGAAGGAGGAGAATGTTTTTTCGTCGTCGTAGTCGGAAGGCAGGTCTGAGAGTATGCGGTTTCCGGAGACTTTTTCCATGTCGATAATCGCGTCGATTGCGTTTATTATTTTTTCGCGTTCGGCGGTGAATATGAAGCGGTCGCCAAGCAGTTTTTGGCGTGCGTTCAGAATCATGTCGCGCGGCGGGCGGCGGAGGTTTAGGAGTCTGAATATATATTTGTCGAGGTCCGAGGAGTTGCCGGCGTCGAGTTCAAACTGTATGAGGCGCACGAGGGCGTACTGGTGTTTGGGGTCCCTTTCCACGGCGGATACGTAAAGCTTGTGGGCTATTGCGTGTTCGCCGAGCAGGGCGAAGCGGCGCGCCGTGGCGACGAGGGTGCGCGGGTTTATGGTGGGGCGTTTTATGGCGTCGTTTACGAGCGCGTTTGCCATATTCGTGTTGCCGGTTGCAAAATATGCCACGGCCCTGAGGCAGGTGAAAACTTCCTCGTTTTTCTCCAGCCATTTCGGCTTTTCCTTGATTATGTCTTCGGAAAACTCCACAGCCGCCTGGTACTGTTTGCAGGTTATGAAGGTTTCGAGGAGGAGCATGCAAAACTGCGCGGTGTTATTGAAGTCTTTCTGGATGGAATTGTCGTAGATTTTGCGCATCAGCGCGAGGTTTGCGGAGTCTGCGGCGTAGTTTGCTATGCTGGTGAGGGCGCGCGGGTCGCCTTTGTTTGTCTCAAACAGGCGCTCTAGTTCGGCGGCGGCGGCCTCCTTGTCGCCCGAGGCTGCTATTGTGCGAAGGTAGTCCACCCTGGGGCCTATTTCCAGCGGCTTTTCAAGAATGCGCAGGGAGCCGTACTGGCGGGCCTTTGCGTAGTCGTTCATGAGTATGTAATAGTTCACGAGGAGGGCGTAGACGGGGTCGAGGTCGCGCATGTTTGCAATGTTTCGCGCTATGATGTCTATGGCTTCCTCGCGGTTGCCCTGTTCCCACTCGTTTTTGGAGAGGCGCAGCACGCCCGGCGTGGATTTGTCCAGCCCGTACTTTGTTATTATCTCCTTGGATTCCGCGTAATGGCCGTGCATCGAATATACGGTTGCCAGCGCCATGGCCAGATACACGCGCACTTCGGGCGACTTGGGGTTTCTGGAGAGGATTTCGTTGCAGACTTTGATGAGCTTGTCATCGTCCATGCGCGCGATGAGAAGCTGGGTGTACATCCTCATGTAGAAAATGTCCTCGTAGGCGTAGGGGACGCCGCTTTCCAGAACTTCCAGGGCGTTGTCGGACTTCCCCCAGCTCATGAATATCTGCGCCAGCATCTTTTTGCCGTCCAGGTTTTTCCTTGAGCGCGATACGCCTTTTACGAGCATGTCGAAACCGGTTCTTGCGTCGCCGTTTTCAAATGCCTCCTTGGCTTTTTTTATGTCGTAGTCTCCGTGGGCCACGGCCCTCTCCGTGCGGTTGAGGGGATAGACCAAGGCGTCTTTCAGGGTCATGTTGTCGTACTTTTGCTGGTACTTGAAAAACGCATATATGAATGCTGTCTTGCAGACGAAAAGAACCGCGAAAACGAAGAGGGCAAGGGCCAATATCCTGCCGAGGCACAGCCTGAAGGCCCACGAGCCGCTTGGAGTCTTGTATCGGTATGCCAGCCCGAAGAGCATCGGATAGCGGGAAGCCCCGGCCTGCTTTTGCCTGGATGAAGGCTGATTCGCCGGACGCCCGGCGGGTTTTTGCGAGATTTCTTTTTCCTGCATGGCTTTTTGTTTGCTTTTTGGGCCTTTTAATGAAAAGTTCCTCTTATATATAGAGGGGGTGATACTTCAAAAAGCCCGTGCACGCAAGAAGTTTTTGGCGGGTGCGGGAAAATGCCGCGGCCCCCTCCTGCGCCGTTTTTTTTAACAATATATCTTGACATCGGTTTAAAGCGCAGTTTAACTTTGCCTTATCATAGCAAAAATTTCGTTGGAACTTTTAACATAGGTAGCACATGAAAAAATTAACATTAATCGCAACGGCTGTCGCATTTGGCGCGGCTCTAAATGCAGCTCCGCTGTTTACAATCGGTGACCAGGTTGATGTTTTCTTCAACGGGTCATTTATTGGCAAATGGAACAGCAACATTTATTATTCTGACAACAAGACGGACGACTACATCTATACTTTCCGTCTGGGCGCCGAGGCCAATTACGGCAGGAACTCCAAGTTCAAGGCCAGCGTCAAGTTCTACGAAGATATAAACCGCTATTTCGAAGAGACGAACTGCAACAGCAACCTGTCCAACGTCTTTGCCAACGCTTCCTATACCGAAGAGAACTGGTTTGCCAAGTTCAACTTCTCCTTCCAGCAGCTTGCGCAGAACAACGAAACCATGCTTTTGGGGATAATCCCCCTGAACGACCTCGTTCGCCGCAACGTTTACACTGCGGGTCTCAACGGCGGCTACACTTTCTCCGACAAGCTGAGCGCCGACGCCGGCTTCAACTGGGCTCGCGAAGAATACACCAGCTATGAAGACCGCTATTCCGACTTCGACCAGTACAGGGTTCCGGTCAGCGTTCTTTACAGCGTGACTGAAAAGATCAAGGCGGGCGTCACCTACCAGTTCCGCTATACCGAGTACAGCGGCGGCGCGGCGGCTTACGCTAACATGTACGGCAACGAAACCACCGACCACTTCGTCGGCCTCACCGTCAACGGCGAACTTCTCCCGAAGCTTTCAACCGAGCTCTACTTCGGCTACTCCATCCGCGAGATGAACAATGCCGAATCAACTGAGGACTCGACTTTCGCTTTCTCTGCGAAGTTCAACTATCAGGTTACCGACAAGCTCAGCACTTATGTGAAGGCCAACCGCGACTTCGCAAACGGCGCAGCCCGCCAGTCCACGGTCAATACCGGCGTGTCTCTCGGCGCGAGCTACATGTTCTCCGAATTCGTCGGCTCCTATGCAAACCTCGGCTATTACTACAGCGAGTACATGGCCAGCTCCCGCAATGACGACAACTACTTCGCGGGCGTGGGCATCTCCTACACTCCGAACAGGTTTGTCTCCCTCTCCCTCGGCTACTCTTACAGGGACAACTCTTCCGACATGGCCGGCGCATCCTACATGGGCCACATCATCGACGTCAATGTCGCTCTCAGGTACTAATAAAAAGCCTGTTTAAATTCAAAAAAGCCGCAGAGAAATCTGCGGCTTTTTTGTTTTCACATCTTGTGAGCCTGAAATCCGGAGCACATACAGCGGAACTGCCGCTGGGCCATTTGCCGTATTGCGCAGGGGCAAGGTTTGCCCTCAAATATCGGCAAAAACGAGCTTTGAAGGGGGAGGGATTTTGCGGATATTTTTACTGTGAAATTCGGGACTCCTTTCAGCCCGGTTTTTGCAATTTTTTTAAAGATTATTTTAGGGGAATATGGATTGGAGCGCCTTGAAGTATGTATGGAGTTGCGGAAATTGAAATATTCCGAAAGGGGCGGAAAAGGCCGGGGGCAGGGGGATATTGAAAGTTTTAATTTCCATAGGGGCTGAAGCGGATTTTGGGATGAAGCTGCTCTTCAGCTTTCAAGTGCCTCTATTGCTCGTTTTAAGCTGGCACAAATTTTACCGGAAACATTTTGAAGGCGCGCCTGGGGGGTATCGGATGGGAATATTTTTTGAGCCGGGAGCGGGGCGTCTGTATTGCTAGGATTTTTAGACGCATTTTCCCGCCGCTTTTTGCAGGCGGGTTCTTCGCATAATTGATTCCCCGGGGTACCGTCTATGGAGGCCAAATTGGGAATTTCGGGAAACTGCGCGGGTGAAACTTTGGGGGTATGCCCCCTTTGGAGTTTTCGCCGCCTTATGGTTTTTCAATATTGCGCATCTTTCAAATGCCATAGGGTGCAGACGGATATGGCATTGCCGTGAATGTGCGCAATAGCTTTTTGGGCAAGTTCATTGCGGCGCGTTTGGGGTATCTCTGCAAAGGTCCATACTGCGGGGGATTCGCGTTTCCAGAGAAACTATATACTACACTGAGGCTTGTGCCAAGCGTAAGGAAATGTTTTCCAAAACGGAACACCGGCATTTGCCTGACTTTTCTTGATTGCGATATTGTCTGCGCCTCATCCGTTGGATGTTGTTGGAATCAGGCTAGATGGCGCAATTAAAAGCGGATACTTAAAACCTGGCGGATAAATGGCGCTTATTGGAAATCGGACGTCGCTTTTGAAATCTCCCAAAAGAGACGGACAGGTTCTGTAATGCCACCTTTCCAAAGCCGATATAGACTTCAGGCATGGGGGCTCTCCCCCTTTGCCCCGGGAGACAGGCGTTCGGAAAGCGCGGAAGGTTTTTTTTGCGGATTTGCGTCCCACCAGAAGCTCCCTTTGGTGGGGGGGGCAATGCGCTTTGCGTATGGCGTGGATTGCATGAAATTGTCTCTCTTTGGGTGTCTGACATGTTGGCAGAGAACAAGGGGGCGCGGGTTGCCTGCACGGCTTAATTGTTTTGAATTGAGCGGGGACGCGGGAGGTTTTTTGCCATTGCGCTCAAATTTTTCTTTGGCTCCCTGCTGAGAGGCGGGAAAAGCCGCCGGGAGCGGAAGCCGCCCTTCTTGAAGATTTTATTTAAAATTCCGCAGTGAAATTAAACGTATTGTATTTTTTATAAACTCTTATTTATCACAAGCGGATTTCATTTCAAAAATCCGCTTCCCGTTTCCTCATCTATATCAAAACCCTAATGAATACAAAATGGCCCTGCATCTGGAGGGCTTTATTGTTGCAGGCGTCTCTGCCGATTGTCCATCTGCGCGAACTTGCTCAATATTGTTTTGCAAAGGCGTTAAGAAGTTGTTTGCGGTATTTCCATTATGCGGAATTGGCGGATTTCTATCTTATTTTGAACTTTGCGATGCCGCCATCCGTATTTTGACAATACTCCGCCCGCTCTCCCAATGGGGCATTGTTTTTGCGAAGATTTGGGGAAAATGTGTGTATTTTGGGCGGAGTGGCTCTCGCGCGGCGCGGTTTTATGGCGGCCTTGAGCGCATTGATATGTACATTTTCCGTCCCTCAATCGGGGCGGACTTTGCGCTGTTTTGGAGGGATGCGGCAGATGCGTTCGGTGCGTTGCAACCGGGGGAATGCAATGCGGCGTCTGCCAGGTGGGAACGCAAAAGGGCGTTAATTTCGCATGGAATCCGGCCGGAGCCCGACGTGGCGCCCGCTCAATGGGCTGCCCTGCGAAGGCTACCGCCAGGCGGGGTTTGCGGAAAGTCAGGGAATTGTGCCTTTCGGACGAGCTTTCGGTGCGCGCCATCCTCAATATGCGGCGTGTTTCCCGTGCCCTTGCGTTTCCCCCGCGGATTTGCCGTGCGGGAGGGGGCCAGCCCGTGCGGAGGCAGGGCTACGGGGAATGGGTGTGCGGCTACTTTTTGAAGTTTTTGCGCGCAGCAAGCGCGGCTATGACGTTGGGCGGGACAAAGTTTGCGATGCGGTCTATCTCGAAGTGGGCCACCTGCTTTATAATTGTAGAGCTTGTGAAAAAATACTGGCGCGAGGGCATCATTAGAACCGTCTCCACTCCGGAATCCAGGTGCCTGTTCATTTGCGCAAGCTGGTATTCAAATTCAAAGTCGGAGACGACGCGCAGTCCGCGTATTATGGCGCAGGCCCCGTGCTTTTTCGCAAAGTCGACCGTCAGGCCCTCCATCGCCTCCACGCTCGCAAACGGGACTTCGGCGACGTTTTCCCGGGCCAGGCGCATCCGCTCCTCAAGCGGAAACATCGGGCCCTTGGCCGTGTTCGGGGCGACCGCGACCACAATTTTATCGAATATTTTTCCCGCCCGCTGGAGGATGTCCAGATGGCCGTATGTTATGGGGTCGAAAGTCCCCGGATATATCGCGGTTTTCATTGCGCAGCCCGGATTTTTAAAAATATTAAACCTAAGACTTGTTAAAATAAAAAACATGGCAATACTTTTTTGGAAAATGAATATACCCAATTTTCTGACTGCCATGCGGGTTGTCATGAGCGTGGCGACGGCGGTGCTGCTTTGCGTCGGCGTAAAATATTTTGCGTTTGCGGCCTTTGTCGTGTTCGTGCTTGCCGGCGCGACCGACTGGTTTGACGGCTACATCGCCCGCCGCTGCAACATCGTTACAACCCTTGGCAAATTCATGGACGCGCTCAGCGACAAAATAATGGTCATCGGCATGTTCATGGTCCTGCTTGGCATGAACCTATACGGGGACGACTGGGCGAAAACCGCAATGTTTCTTGCGTTCTTTTCCGCCGGGCGCGAGTTTTTCGTAAGCGGCATACGCATGATTGCGGCGAGCCGAGGCATAGTGCTTGCAGCCGAAAAGCTGGGCAAATACAAGGCCGCCTTCCAGATGTACTCCATCGGCGCTGTGCTCTGCGCCCATTCCATAAGCGTCGATTTCGGGGCTCCGGGGTCCGTCCTCTGGGGCCTCACCTTCTATTCGGGGATTGCGACCCTCGCGCTTTCCACCGTCCTTTCGCTCATTTCGGGCGTCGGCTACGGCGTGCGCTACTCGTACCTTTTGAAGGGCTAGGATGGCTTGGAGGTCGTTTTTTCCATGGATGGGGCCGGCGTTCGGGAGGACTTTTGCCGGGCTTTCGACGCTGTTTCTGCCCGGGGGGCTGAAGGCTCCGGGAACGTGGGGGAGCGCGGCGGGGGGCGCGTTTGCGTATTTTGCCATGTCGGGCGCCCCCTGGTGGGCGTATGCGGCGGTTTCGGCGTTTCTTGTTTATTTTTCAGTCGGCGTGTGCGACATCGGCGAGAGGTTTTTCGGGCAGAAGGATCCCGGGCGGATAAATTTTGACGAGTTTGCCGCAATGCCGGTCTGCTATTTCGGCATTTTCTGCGGGGCCACGCCCCCCGGCCCCCTGTGGGCGTGGGCCGTTGCAGGATTTGCGCTCTTCAGGTTTTTCGACATACTTAAACCTCTGGGCATAAGCCGCATACAGACGCTGGACGGGGGCCTGGGCTGCGTTCTGGACGACGCGGCCGCGGCGGCCGTTTCTTGCGCGGTACTGAACGCGGCGGCCTTTGCCGTTTCCTCATTTTGAACGCCGGGGCCTGTTCCTGCGTCAAACAATATCAGACGGTTCCGGAGCGCCGTCCTGAGCGGCAAACCCTTTGCGGCGCAAAGGGCGCAAATTCCATAAAGGCGGGCGGGGGTTCGGGGCCGGAAAGAGCAATATGCAGAAAAAAACAAGGGCCCTTCTGGTCTATCCCGAGTTTCCGGCAACCTACTGGAGCTTCAAATACGCCCTCAAATTTGTGGGGAAAAAATCGGCGTTCCCGCCCCTGGGGCTCATTACCGTGGCTTCGATGCTCCCCTCCGACTGGGATTTGAAACTGGTTGACATGAACGTGGCCCGCCTGCGCGCCAGGGATGTCGAGGAGGCGGACGTGGTGTTTCTTAGCGCCATGAGCGTCCAGCGCGAAAGCGCGGAAAAGACGATAAGGTTCTGCCAGGGCCTCGGCCGTCCGGTGGTGTGCGGCGGCCCGCTATTTTCGTGCGAACCCGACAAGTTCGAATACGCCGACTGCCGGGTGCTCTACGAGGGGGAGGTCAACATCCCGGACTTTCTACGGGACTTCACGGCAGGCAGGATGAAAAAGGTTTACGACAGGCGCGACTATCCGCAAATGGATTCGGCGCCGATACCGCGCTGGGATCTTGTGGACGTGGGAAAATACGCGGGCATGTGCCTCCAGTTTTCGCGGGGGTGCCCGTTTGACTGCGACTTCTGCAACGTGACGTCGCTATTCGGAAGGGCGCCCCGCACAAAGAGCGCAGAGCAGGTCGTCGCCGAGCTGGACGCCATATGCGCGACCGGCTGGAAGCAGGCCGTGTTTTTTGTGGACGACAACTTCATCGGGAACAAGCCGTACCTCAAAAGCGACCTGCTTCCGGCCATAATAAAATGGCAGCGTTCGCGCAGGGTGAAAATACCGTTTTTCACGGAGGCTTCCATAAACCTTGCAGACGACGACGCGCTCATGTCGCTCATGCGCGTGGCGGGTTTCGACAGCGTTTTCATCGGCATAGAGACACCGGACGAGGCGTCGCTTCAGTCCTGCAACAAAAAGCAGAACAGGGGCCGCGACATGATAGAGTGCGTAAAAAAAATCCAGGGCTACGGAATGCAGGTCCAGGCCGGCTTCATCGTCGGCTTCGACACCGATACCGACGGAGTGTTCCAGCGCCAGATAGACTTCATCCAAAAAAGCGGCATAGTCATTGCCATGGTGGGCATCCTCCAGGCCCCGGTCGGCACAAAGCTTTACGCCAGAATGAAGGAGGCCGGGCGCATAGTTTCGGAGTGGTCCGGCAACAACGTGGCTTCCGCAACCAACATCGCGACAAAGATGAATCTGGAAACCCTCTCGCGCGGCTACCGTATGATATTCGAGAAAATCTACTCCCACGACGGCTACTACGGGCGCATACGCGAGTTTCTGAAAAACTACGAGGTCCCCGAGGTGCGCTCCCCCGTGAGCCTCTCCGACATCGCGGCGTTCGCCAAGGCGAACCTGCGCCTGGGGGTGTTCAGCGCGGGGAGGTTTGCATACTGGCGGCTTCTGGCATGGGTGCTGTTAAAGAGGCGCGCCCTGCTTCCCGAAGCCGTGCGCCTCTCGATAATGGGGCTGCATTTCCGCAAGGTTTACCGGGCCTGCGGGGGCTGATGCCCTCCCGGGCGGCTCGGCCTTTTGCGCGCGCCGTGCGGAGGCGGATTTTTTGCAGGCTGCCCGCGCGGTTTGTGCCTCACGGGCGCGGCCTGCTTTGGAGCGGGCTATGGGGGACGGGATTTGCGGGCTTTTGGATGCGCGCGTGCCGGCGCAGTTCGGGCGGGGGGCCCGGGCGGCCAGCCTTTCCGGGGGAGGCGATGAATGCCGGGCCTGAAACTTTCCCCTCCCGGCGGGCGCAAAAAAAACGCCCGCATTTGCGGGCATTTTTCAAAGGATGTGGATCAGCCGGGACTTGAACCCGGAACCAACGGCTTAAAAGGCTGCTGCTCTACCATTGAGCTACTGATCCATAAAATAAAACCATATAAATTATTCCGCCGGGCTGCCTTTGCAAGCATTTTTTTTGCGGAAAACTTTCCTCCGCCAGGCTGTCTCGCCCGCGCTCGGCCAGTGCCATCCGTTCTCCCGGCCATCCCCGAGGGAAGCTGTCCGGAAGGATGCGGCTTTGGCGCGGCGCGCCGCCGCAGTGAGTTCGCAAACGGGGCGGCGGATTATGGGCGGGAAGCGTTCCCCCGCCGCAGTATGCGCTCCCGCGCGGACGCGGCCGAGCCTGCGGCTCTGGGCGTTCCAAAAGCCTGCGGAGGGGCGCCGGCTGGGGATTTTTGCAAACAAAATGCTTGAGCGGTTTTTGGCCGCCGGTTAACTGTAAAGCATGAAGAAAATATTTGTATTTTTTGCCGCAGCGTCGCTTGCGCTTTGCTCGTGCACTTCCGCTTTCACCGGCCCCGAACGTGCCCCCCGCAAGGTGGCCGTCCAGACCTATACGTTTTCGGACACACCCCTGGACGAGCTTGGGCCTGTGATGAAGGAGGTCGGGGTCGATTCCATAGGGGCCTCGGGCGGCCTGCGCCTCAGCAAAAAATACCCCGGCGTGCGCTTCAATAACGCCATGACGCCCGAACAGCGCGAGTACGCGAAAAAAGTCCTCCGCGAAAGCGGCCTGAAAATAGTGTCCTACGGGGTGGTGTATTCAAACAGCGAAGCCGACGTGGAAAACCTCTGCAAGTTCGCAAAGGAGTTCGGCTGCCCGGTCGTGATAACCGAGGACAAGCCCGTCCAGTTCAAATACTGGGAAAAGTACGGCCCCCGCTACGGCGTGAAGATGGCCCTCCACAACCACGCCACCGACAACATAAAAAACAACAGCTATTACAACCCCCGCATTGTCTACGAGCTTATAAAAGACTATCCCTCGATTTACGCCTGCGCCGACAACGGCCACTGGGCGCGCTCCGGCATCGACACGGTTGAGGGCCACAACGTCCTCAAGGGAAAGCTCGCCGCCATACACCTGAAGGACCAGACGCGCTTCGGCGACATCTCTTCGGTATGCGCCCCGTTCGGCGAGGGCGCCCTCGATATGAAGAAGGTGCTTGAAAACCTCGACGAACAGGGCTACGACGGCTACCTCGTAATCGAGTACGAGGGGGCGAAGCACCCCGTGGAGCAGGTGAAAAAGTGCGTGGAGTTCCTGCGCGGGAACTGACTTTTGCCTGCCCGCCCCGGGGCGGCTTTTGAGTGCGCCGGGGCTGGGGCGTTTGGCTTGTACTGCAATCCCCCCGCCCGGAAGGCGCGCGGATGGTTTAGCCGCTTTGCCCGCGCGCTGCGGCAGCCCGCCCTGGGAATCCGCGTATGATTTGCGGAACGCGGGGCATGTGGCGTTTGTTGGAGGCTCTCTGCGGCGGATTTCGCCCCTTTTAGGAATCCGCGCATGGCGCGGGGTTCCGTCGCCCGGCCTCTGCCGCCGGCAGGCGCCGCCGCGAAATCCGGGGTGCATTCGGCTGCATATCCCGCAGGTTCGCCGCCGGGGCGCTAAAATTTTGCGGGACTTTTTATTTGGTTTGCCAGGGCGCGCGCCCCGGGTATATAAAGCCCGAAAAATGAAGATATATTTCATGGGAATATGCGGCACTGCGATGGGCAACGTCGCGGTGATGATGAAGGGGTGCGGCCACGAGGTCTGCGGCTCGGACACGGGCGTTTACGAGCCCATGAAGGGCGTGCTGGAGCGCGCCGGAATCGGGATTTTCGAGGGCTGGGACGCCGGGAGGCTCATGGCTTCCAGGCCCGACCTTGTGGTGGTCGGGAACGTCATAAGCCGCATGAATCCTGAAATCGAATGGCTTTTGGACACCCGGGCGTTTGAATTTACGAGCCTCGCCGAGCTGATAGGCCGCCGCGTGATAGGCTCCAGACCCTCGCTCGTCGTGAGCGGCACGCACGGCAAGACAACCACGACCTCCGTGGCCGCGCACCTTCTCTCCTCGGTTTCGCCGGGCGCCGGATGGCTCATAGGGGGCGTCCCGGAGGGCCTCGAGGGCGGCGGCTCCCGCTTCGGCGGCTCCGATTCGCCGTTTGTGATAGAGGGCGACGAGTACGACACGGCGTTTTTTGACAAGCGCAGCAAGTTCGTCCACTACCGCCCGAGGGTGCTTTTGATAAACAACGTCGAATTCGACCACGCCGACATATTCCGCGACCTGGGCGACGTGGAGCGCGCTTTCACGCATGTGCGGCGCATCGTGCCGCGCGGGGGGCTCATCGTGGAAAACGGCGACGACGGGAACATAGCGGCGCTGGAGCCGACCCCGTGGGTGGAGCGGCTGAAAGTCGGCGTGGGCGCGGGCTGCGACGTGCGCGTGTCGTCCTTTGAGGAGGGGCGGGACGGCTCCTCGTTTGAAATTTCCCACGGCGGGAGGTCGGCCAGGATAGAGTGGGGCATGCACGGCATTTTTAACGCCCGCAACGCGGCCATGGCGGCCTGCGGGGCGGCCGCAGTTCTCGGGCTGAAATCCCCGCTCGACCTGGACCTTGCGCGTCTGGCCTCGTTCGCCGGGGTTAGGCGCAGGCAGGAGCTGATACTGGACACCCCGCGCGTGTGCGCCGTCGAGGACTTCGGCCACCACCCGACGGCGATAGCGGGCACGATAGAGTCGCTGCGCGGGCGTTTCGCGGGCTTTGACATATATGCGTGCTTCGAGCCGCGCTCCAATTCGGCGAGGACGAACGTCTTTGAGGCGGCCTTCGCGTCGAGCCTTTCCGGCGCCGACAGGGTGTACGTCGGGGCGGTGAGGGGCGCGGAAAAAATCGCGGAGGGCAGGCGCATGGACACGTTCCGGCTGGCCCGCTCCGGCGGCGAAAAATTCGAGGCTTTCCGCGACAACTCGGAGCTGCTTGAAAAGCTCGCAGCCGACGTGTCGGCCTCTGAGAGAAACATAGTCTGCGTGTTTTTCAGCAACGGCTCCTTCGACTCAATCCACCGCAGGTTCGCCGAGATGTTTTCGCCGAAGGGGGGCAGCAATGCCGTCTAAGAGGTTCAGGCGGCAGGTGTGGTTCGAGGGCCGGGTGCAGGGCGTCGGCTTCCGCTACAAGGCGGCGCAGATAGCCAGGGGCTACGACGTTTCGGGCTTTGTGAGAAACCTCGATGACGGCAGGGTGCACCTCTGCGCCTCCGGGGAGCGCGGGGAAGTGCTCCTCTATGTCGAGGCCCTCTCGGATTCGATGCGCGATTTCATCCGCTCGTCTTTTGAAAAGGACGACGAAACCGATGTAAGGTACAGGGGCTTTTCCATTGAACTGTGATTACGGGCACATGTCTTCCTGCGTAAAAATTTCAAACGTCAGCAAGTATTACCGCTCCGCCGTGCGCGGGGTGGGCATCCAGGCGCTTTCCGGGCTCAGCCTCGAAATCCCCCGAGGGGGGGTGTTCGGGCTGCTCGGCCCCAACGGCGCGGGGAAATCGACGACGATAAAGATAATACTTGGCCTGCTGAAGCCCAATTCGGGCGAGTGCCTGGTGTTCGGGGAGCGGATGGGCCGCAGGGCCCGCGCGCGCATCGGCTACCTGCCGGAGTCCCCGAACTTCTACCGTTTCCTGACCGGCCTTGAGCTGGTGTCGTTTTATGCGAGGCTGTGCGGGATGTCCGCGCGGGACGCCGCCGCCGCCTCGGCCGCCGCCCTCGAAAGGGTGGGGCTTGCCGACGCGGCCAACCGCAGGCTTGCCGAATACTCCAAGGGAATGCTCCAGCGCGCTGGGCTCGCGCAGGCCCTCGTGCACGGCCCGGAGCTCGTCATACTGGACGAGCCGTCGTCGGGCCTCGACCCGATAGGGATGGAGGACATGGCCCGCATGATTCTGGACCTCAAAAATGAGGGGCGCACCGTCCTGCTCTGCTCGCACATGCTGGGCGAAGTGGAGGGGCTGTGCGACCGCGTTGCCATACTTTGCGGGGGGCGTCTGGCCGTGTCGGGGAAACTGTCGGAGCTCTTGGAGAGGCCGGGCGTATCCGAGGTGTCGGTCGAAAATTTGACCCCGGAAGCAATGGAGGCCATGGGGCGCGCCGCCGCAGAAAACGGCGCGAGGATAGGGGGCGTCTCGCCCGCGCGCGTGCCGCTTGCCGAGTATTTTTCCGAAATAGTCAGGGGGGGCGCGAAATGAGGGCCGCATTCATAATAGCCGCGAACACGATGCGCGACGCCCTGCGCCAGAGGCTCGTATTCCTCATGGCGGCCTGCGCGCTGATACTGACGCTGTTTTCAACCTATATCATGAAGATGGACCTCGGCCACGACGCCATGAGGTTCGTGGCAAACTTCACTTCAGGCGCGCTGGGGTTCTTCGGCTCGATAATCGCAATTACTTCCGTCTGCCAGCTCTTCTATTCGGAGATTGAGGGGCGAACCGTTACAACCCTGCTTTCAAAGCCGGTCGGCCTCGGCGGATTCGTATTCGGAAAACTTCTTGGGGAGGCTTACATGCTGGCCGCGTTCACGGCGGTAATCATGTCGGTCGGCGCGTTTTCGCTGTACGGGGCGCACGCTAAGATAGCGGCCCTTCCGGAGGAGGCGCTCTCGGGCGCAATCCCCGCCGTGAGCTGGACCGGCTTTGCGGTGTTCGGCGCGCTCCAGTTTGCAAAGCTCATGGCGGTAGCCGCGATGGCGTGCTTCGTGTGCGCCCTGTCGAGGTCGATGATGTTTGCGATAGTGGTGTCGTTTCTCATGTGCGCGGCATCCCTGCTCTCTTACTCCGACTTCATGACGGGGGGCGGATGGGCGCTCGCGGCGGCGTCATGGCTTCTGCCGAACCTGTCGGTGTTCGAGCCGTCGCTTGAATTCATATTCTCCGGCGCCGACGCGGCCGCAGCCCTGGCCGCGCTGGGATACGCGGCGGCCTACGTCGGGGTTTTCGGGCTTCTTGCCGTGTGGATGTTTTCAAACCGTGAGCTTTAGGGCGTACATTTTGAGGCTTTTGGCGGCTGCGGCCGTCCTGCTTGCGGCGGGGGCGGCATTGTCCCCGCTGAAAGACGCGGCTTCGGGGGGCGGCCGGAGGGGCCTTCCCGCAGCGGCCGCGCCGGGCGACGCCCTGATTTTCGGAATCCTCGGCGGGTACAGGCCGGTGCTCGCCGACTTCGCGTGGCTCCAGGCGTATGTAGCCTGGGAAAAGAGCGATATGGCCGGATGCCTTTCAAACATGGATTTGGCAGTCAGGCTCGATCCCGGAACCTCGGCTTTCTGGAACCTCGGAAGCGGAATCATCGCCTACGACACCCCGCACTGGATTTTAGACTCCCGCCCGCACACGCCGCTCCAGGAAAAAAACGTGCGCATGCGCCAGGGCAGGATAGCCCTCGACTTCCTCGACAGGGGCCTGGCCGCCGTGCCCGGCTCGCGCAGGCTCCAGTTGGACAAGGCGCTCATCTACGAGAGGGTGTTTTCCGACGGGAAGTCCGCGCTCAAGTGCTACGAGGCCGCGGCCAGGGGGGACGCGCCGATGTTCGTCGTGCGCGACTACGCCCGGGCGCTCGAGGGCGACGGAAGGCCCGCCGAGGCCCTGGAGGTCCTGGAGGCTGCGGCGCCGAGGTTCGACAAAAAACATCCGGCGTACGCCTTTTACGAGCGCCACATGGACGAGCTTAAAAATAAATTGGAATCGCGCGAAAATTTTCTGGATTTATCCGGGAAATAATGTGAACTCTCTCCCCGGAGAATCTTTTTTTATGGGTGCAGCACAACTACTTTTCTCGCAGCCCGCGCAAGGCGCGTTCGGCGCGATGGAAATCTTCCAATATTTTGACGATTCTAATTTTGCGGGCAAGGTGATAGTCATACTGCTCGTGATTTTCAGCCTCGTTGCCTGGAGCGTGATGCTGGGCAAATGGAGCGACTTGAAGGAGATGAAAAGCCTGAACTGCGCGACGGAGTCCAGGCTGTCCAAAAGCCCCGGGGCGCTTGAGGCGCTCGCCTCCGCAAGGGGCATGAAGGGCCCGTATGCCGCGCTGCTGAACGAGGCCGTAGCGGCCTGGGGCAGGGTGGACTCCTCGGACCTCTCCCCGGAGATGCTTGCGGTGCGCATGGGCCACGTCGAAAACGCCCTCCAGAGGGCGGTCGGCAGGCAGAGCATGAAGTACGAGTCCAAGATGGTGCTGTTGGGCTCCATCATAAGCGGCGCCCCGTTTCTGGGGCTGCTCGGCACGGTTTGGGGCGTCATGGACAGCTTCGGCTCGATGGGAAAGGAGGGCGCGTCGGTCACGCTTCAGATGCTCGCCCCGGGCGTTTCAGGCGCGCTGCTTACGACTGTCGCGGGCCTTGTCGTCGCAATCCCGTCCGTGTTCGGCTACAACTTCCTTCTCACCCTCTCGCGCGGGATGGTTTTGGACCTCGAAAATTTTGCAAGCTCGCTGGCCGACCGCATAGAGCTTGAAACGCGCGAAATGGCGTCGCGCCGCCGCGGCTACGAGCCCCTTTCCCGCGCAAGGGCGGACGCGGAGGCTCCGCGTCCCGCCTCCGCAGCGCCGGCTTCCACGGCGGAGCCCGGGCCGCTCTCCGACATGTTCGGGGAGCCTGTCCCGCAGCCCGAACCGATTCGCTTCGACCTGGATGCGGACGCGCCCGACACCGGAATGCCTCCGCGCAATTACGACTAGACCACGCTATCTGCCCGATTGAAAAATGGCGCGCAACTTCCATAAAAAGCAGGCTTTGGGGGCGCTCAACGAGCTGAATGTCGCCCCCCTCATGGACCTGGCGTTTTCGCTCCTCATCATTTTCATGGTTTCCACCCCCCTTCTGGAGCAGGCCATAGAGATAAACCTGCCCTCCCAGCAGCCGACCAATTCAAGGGCGCCCGCAGACGTCGAGTTTCAGGTTGTAAACATCGACGCCGACGGCCAGATATACTGGGGCAAGCAGCCCGTGACTCCCGCCGAGTTCAACCAGCAGCTCGCAAACCTCGCATCGAATCCGGACCCCAACCCGATAAGCCTGCGCCTCGACAGCAACCTCAGGGCGCAGCCCATTGTGGACGCCCTCGACGCCATCACCCGCAACAAGCTTACCAAAATAAGCATCAGCACCAAGCCCGAATAGCGCATGGATTCCCGCAGAGAGTACGAGCCGCACAATACGGGGACGGGTTTCGGGGTGTCGCTCGCAGGCCATGTCGCCGTCTTTGCGCTGGCCGCCGCGTGGGCCTACCTCGGCGTCTTTTTCAGAAGCGACGACCCGCCTCCGCCGCCGGTCTTCACGCTGTCTCTTATACACATCTGACGCTGCCGACGAAGCTAGAA
>URJJ01000045.1 GCA_900548185.1 uncultured Opitutales bacterium | reverse complement strand
CCTCCCCGCCAAGCCCCCGCCCTGCCGAAACGCGCCGGAAATGCGAAAGGCGCTGCCCGGCCGGTCGGGGGCGGGAGCGAAGATTTGGGACGGCGCATCCGGCCCGGCGCCACACAGCCGGCTGGCCGGCGCGCGGGAAACGCGCCGCCCCCCCGTGCGGCGAGAACACCCCGAAAGCCCGTGAGCGGAAAGTCAGGCAAACGGGCCGAGCAGCGGGCGCAGGGATTCGCCCGCAAGGACGTAGAGGCCGGATTTCGCCCTGGTCGCGCCTATATAGAACATGCGCCTGGAATATTCGTCGCCGAGATTTCCGAGGCCGGTAAGGATTACAAAGTCGGCCTCAAGGCCCTTGAAGTCCTCTATGGCGCCGTGGAAAATGCCGTCGCAGCCGTAGTCGGAAACAAATTTGGGCCCCCAGTTTTTGGATGAAAGAAGCGGAGAGGCCGCATCCTCCCCTGCGCCTTTCAGGACGGCGATTGAGCGGGCAGGCACGCCGCCTTCAAGGAGCGATTCGAGAATCCCCACAAGCTCGCCCGTCTCCTCGCGCAGGCTCCCGCAGAACTTCACCACCGGCTTTGAGCCGGAGCCTGCCCGCATGAAGCCCGAGTAGCCCCTGTCAAGGCCCGAGACCGCCTCCACAAGGCGGGCGATGTCCACGGGGTTGCGGCAGTTTTCGGAAAGCGAGCAGAGCGCGGGGCTGTATTTTTTGCGGAACTCCGAAAAAAGCCTGGCGTGCTCGAAGTCGGCCGAGCGCGAGTAGTAGTCGCCGAACATTATCCACCGGCCCCCGGCAAGCCCGCCCTCCAGCGCGGAGTCCATCAGGCCGAAGAAGTCGCCCCCCACCAGGTCCTGGGCCTCGTCAACCACCAGCACCCCGAATTTTTCGGGCCTCAGAAAGCCGCCCCCGGGGCCGGTGAAAGCCTTTTTGAAATCGTCCACGGAGCCCGCGAACCCGGACGGGGGGAGGCGCGCCTCGTCCGCCAGAAACTCGCCGAGCTCGCGCGCGGGCGTGACCAGCATTACGGACGCCGATGCGGAAAACCTGCGCGCGTATTCGATTGCAAGGGCAGTCTTTCCGGTGCCTGCCAGGCCGTCGACTACGATGCGCTCGTTTGCGGAAATGCTGTCGAGAATCCTGAACTGCTCCCGGGTGTACTTTCTGGCCTCGGCGTCGCTTGCAAGCATCCTCTCCCTCGGAGTCATCATGTATTCAAAATCCGGGCGCATCATGGCCGCCATCTCCTCGAACTTGTCCCCGGTAAAATCGCCCACCGACAGCCCGTGGCGCTCGGCCTGCGCCAGAAAGAGCCGCTTCAGCGTCCGCGTCAGGTTTCCGGAGGCGATGTCCGCAGAGTCGATGAAGTCGATGTCGGCCCACTCCTTCGCGCCCCCCAGGTCGAGGCTTCTGAAATTGCAACGCGTAAAAACCGCCAGCCCGAAGAAGGGGACGTTGCGCATGCGCCTGTTTTCGCCCTTTATCCGGCGCATCAGGGAGAAGGTGTTTTCCCTGACCTGCTTGAACGGCCCGCGCGCGTCCCTGACGCCCCCGTAGCGCCACATTCCACCGCGCCTGGAAATTTCGGCGGAGGCCTTTATTTCAAGGCACAAAACCCCGCAGCCGGGAATGAGGACCACGAAATCCGCCTCGCCCTCGCCCTGCGTCATGTGGCGCGGGATGTCGAAGGAATGCAGGACAATCCAGTCCCTGGAAAAGTCGTCGCCCTCAAAAGCCTTGAAAATCTCCGCCTCGCCCGAGGAGCCGGTGTCAACATATACGGGTGGAATAAGTCTAGCCATCGGGGCGCATTAAAGCACACAGCATACCGCCATTTCAAGCCTGAACGCAGCCCCTGCCGCGCGCACTGCCCTCAAGATGATGGCGGCGCGCAAAAGGCGGAAATCCGGGCGGGGCCAGAAGCCGCGCGCCGTGCGCAAAGGGCAAAAAAAAGGCCCCCCGCAGGGGGCCGGCATATTCCGGAATTTTGGAATGTCAGGCAAAGCTGTAAACTGTCATTGTAGAATACGTGTCTTCCGGCATTAGCTCGATTCCGGGGAAGTGCGGGTGGTGGGGCGCGTCCGGCCAGTGCTGCGACTCCAGGCAAAGCCCCGCATACTTGTCGTACACCGCCCCGTTTTTGCCCCTGATGTTTTTGACGAAATTCGCCGTGTAAAATTGCAGGCCGGGCTCCGTCGTAAATACGCCCATCCGCCTTCCCGTCGCGGGGTCCGACACAAATGCGGCCGGCGCCAGGTCGCCTGCGGAATTGCGCAGCACCCAGTTGTGGTCGTAGCCCCCGTTTGCGGAGGCGATGAGCGGATGGCCCGACTCTACGCCCGCGCGCACGGGCTTGGCCCTGCGCAGGTCAAGCGGCGTGCCCTTCACGCTCAGCACCTCGCCGGTGGGGATGAAATTCGCGTCGTTTTTGGTGTAGAAATCGGCGTCGATTTTCACCTCGTGGCCGAGTATGTCCGGGCTGCGGCCGCCGGAGAGGTTGAAGTAGCTGTGCTGGGTGAGGTTGCAGAGCGTCGGCCTGTCGGTGTGGGCGCAGTACTCTATCGCGAGCGAATTGTCGTCGGATAGCTTGTAGAACACCGACACGTCCAGATTGCCCGGGTACCCCTCCTCGCCGTCGCGGGAGAGGTAGTGAAGGTGGACGCCCTTCCAGCCGGGCCCCGAGCATTCGCAGATGTCCCACACCGCCTTGTCGAAGCCGGAGAGACCGCCGTGCAGGTGGTTGCCGTAGGCCGCCTCGTTTTTGGCCACGGAATACTTCCTGCCGCCAAGCTTGAAGGAGCCGCCGGATATGCGGTTGCCGACGCGGCCCACAATGGCCCCGAAGAAGCACCCGCTTTTCAGGTATTCCTCCGGGGTGTCGTGGCCAAGCACCACGTCGGCCGAGCGGCCGGAGGCGTCGGGCGCGTGGAGGCTCATTATGATGCCGCCGAGGCTTGCGACACGCATTTTCATGTCGCCGTTTCTGACTTCGACCGTCTTGTAGGATCCCATGGCGCCCCCCTACTTCCTGAATACGTTCTCCCCGGGATATGGAAGCTCGGAGGGGATGTAAATTTCGTCCACGCCGAGCGCCTTGAGGGCGTCGAAGAGCACCGCGCCGCAGTGCGAGAAGGCGATGGCCGCGTGGTGGTGGAACCTGCCGAGCAGGCAGTGGCGGTAGAAGCGCATGAATCCCGGGATGTAGGCCGTGCCCGTCGAGCCGAACGTCCTGGGGTCGAGGTCGAGGAAGCTGCCCTCGCAGATGTAGGCGCGCAGGCCGTCGCCGGAGCCGTGTATCTGGAACATCGTTATGGGGGATGCCTTTATCTGGCCCTCGAGGGTGCCCCAGTAGTCGGCGTCGGAGGGGGCGGTGCTCGCCATGATGCGCTGGAAGCTCACTTCGGAAGTCTTCATGAGCTTCCGCGCGGTGTTGCCGCAGTGGAAGAGGCCGACGGTGTCCTCAATTTTCAGGCCCTTGAGTTCCGGGGAGAGGTCGGAGGGGATGGAGTGGTTTATGTCGAGCATCGTAACGGCCTCGTTTGAGGCGTACTGGCAGAAGAGCTCCGCAGTGAGACTGTACGCGTCGTTTTCGCACGCCACGGGGAAACCCAGCTCGCCGAGGCGGGAGTTTACAAAGCATGGCACGTGCTTGCAGACGTCCTCCTGGTGCGTCCAGCACTGCGTGGAAAGGCCGCTCAACTTCATCCTGTCGCGCAGGTTGCGCAGGGCGCGCTCATAGACGGACATCTTTTCGGGAAGGGTGCCCTTTGAGCCTTCGGCCACGCCCTTTACCCCGCACATTTCCCGGGCGATGTCTGCGGCCTCCGCCGGGGATTCGCGGCGGACGCGCTCGATTTCGGCGTGCACCTCGAAAAGCGCGTGCTCCTCCACTTCGACCCCTATCGAAAGCAGGCTCGAAACGTTGTAGTTGCATGTTTCAAAGTCGCGGGGGCGGGGGCCGAACAGGCCAATCGTGGCGTTTCTCACGCCCTTTATCACGCGGGCGACCTTGATGAAATGGGCGACCTCCTCCGCGCCGCGGGCGGCGTCCACAATCGGGTTTTCGGGGATGACGACGCGCCTGGAAAGGCCGCGCTTCTCAACGCCCATGGTCGCACTCAGCAGGCCGCAGAGAGCGTCGCCGCGCCTGTCCAAAAGCCCCCCCGCGCTCTCTTCGGCGGCGGCTATCATGAGGATGGGCTTTTCAAAATTCTTGACAAAGAAGGCGTCCTCGATTTCGGGCGAAAAGTTGCCCAGATACAGCACGGCCGCGTCGCATCCGGCATCCAGAAGCTGGCGCGCCGCATCGGCCGCGTCGTCCTTGGACTCTATTATGGCGGACCTGCCGGCGGGAACGACCGGGGTTATGCCCAGTTTTTCGAGGGCCGCCATGAGCCTTCCGGTCCTCTCCTCGGAAAGGGAGCGCGGGAAGCAGTTTCGGGAGGCCGAAACAAGGCCCAGCTTTAGTTCGGGAGTGTATGTTCCGAGAGGTAGGTACATTTTTTTGCCTGTCTTTTTGTTTGTTGGTTAATTTGGAATTGGGGAGGCGAGCATAGGGCCATCGCGGGCGAACTCAAGCCAATCCTCCGCAATCCTAGTTTGACAGTAAAACAGCCTGCCCGAAAGCGAAGACGCGCAAAAAAATGCTTTGAAAGGCGCCCCGATATGTGCAAGCATCCCGCCTAAAAAAATGCCGATTTACGAATACAGATGCAAAAAGTGCGGAACCGCCTTCGAACACCTATCGAGGACGGCGGACGACAGGCCCTCGTGCCCCGAATGCGGCTCAAAGCGGCTTGAGAAGCTGATTTCAACCTTCAGCGCCGGCCGCGAAACAGGCGGAGAATGCAAATGCGGCGGAGAATGCCGGGAAGGCTGCGGGGACGGACACCACTGCTGCGGCGCCGGCTGCCGCTGCCACGGGGGCTGACGCGATGACGGGAATCCGCCGCATGATTTTGGCGCTCCTTCCGGCTGCGGCGTCGCTGCCGTGCGCGTGTTCGACGGCGGAGGTTCCGCCCCCACCGCCCGAAACCCGTGGAGAGCCCCCCGCGCCGCAGAACGCCGCACAGGATGCGCGCTCCGCTGCGCCCGCAGCGTCGTTTACGCTCACGCAGAGGGAGCTTCTTTCAATCCTCGAAGAGCAGGAGAGGCTGGCGCGGGACTTCAAAGCGGCAAACAGGCCGGAAAGCGAGCTGAAGTCCCGCCTTTCCGTGCTCGAGCAGCGATGGGCCGACTACATGCGCGAAAACAGCCAGGACGCAAACTCCCTCATCCTATTCGGCAAGTTCCTGCGCTCAAACGGCGACGCCGAAAGCGCATACAAGGTGTTCAGGCAGGCAGACGAGCTTGAGCCTGGCATAGCCGTCATAAAGCAGCAGCTCGCCACGTTCGAGGGCGAAAACAAAATGTACGCCCAGGCCTACGCCCACCTAAAGGACGCGGTGCGCCTGGAGCCCCAGACGGCGGTGTACGCCCGCCAGCTCGGGGACTTCCTATACATGGCAGGCGACAGGCTCGAACAGCTCAAGGCGCTAACGCGCGAGACGCGCGACAGCGAAATGCTCTCCGCCTTCGGGCGGGCGGCCGCCCTCTCGCCCGGCGACGCCGAGGCGGCGGTGCGCTTTGCGCAGGCATTTTACGACGTAAAAAACCCGGACTGGCCGGCCGCACTTGAAGCCTGGCGCGCGGCTGAAAAGCTCTCCGCCCTCAACGTCGAGCGCGACAGCGTCCGGATAAATATCGCCGCCGTGCTGCTTGAAATGGGCAGGCCCGGAGAGGCCGCCGAAACCCTGGGCCAAATATCGAGCCCCGGCTTTGAAGGCGCGCGCGCCGAACTCATGAAGTCCGCCCAAAGGATGGCGGCCCAGCCGCCCGCCAGGCAAACCAACGCAAAAACCGACAAACCCGAATAAGATGGACGAAGTATCCCTGCAAGGCAAAGCCGTATTTTTCATAGTGCTTCTGGTGAGCATAACCATGCACGAATTCGGGCACGCATTCGCAGCCGACAGGCTGGGCGACCCCATGCCGCGCGCAATGGGCCGCGTGACCCTGAACCCTATGGCCCACGCCGACAAGTGGGGCACGATAATTCTGCCGCTGATTCTGATATTCTCAGGCTCAACCATGCTCTTCGGCTGGGGCAAGCCGGTTTACGTCTCCCTCCCAAATCCGAAAACAAGGATGCGCGACGACCTCCTTTCGACCCTCGCAGGCCCCGGCATGAACCTGCTCCTGGCCCTGGCATTCACCATAATACTGACAGGCGGCGCCCTGTACGGCTCGAAGGAAGCCCTCGAAATCGGGCGGCTGGGGCTCATGGTAAACTGCATGCTCTTTGTGTTCAACATGATACCAATCCCGCCGCTCGACGGCTCCCACTTTCTCCGCTACGCCCTGAACATATCGAACGAAGCCTACGTGAAGCTCGAACAGTACGGCTTCATTGTGCTGTTTGCCCTGATACTTTTCGTGGACCCCTTCCGCCATCTGCTGGGGCTTGCCATAAACTACCTGGCCTCGGCGTTTGTGTTTGCCGCAGCCAAAATCATCGAACTAGCATCCTGACCGACATGCCTGTTTACAAGTACGCCACAATCGAAAACGACGGCTCCGAAGGCGAAATTTTTGAAGTCGAACAGCCCGCCTCCGCCCCCGCGCTGGAAAAGCACCCGGAAAACGGCAAGAAAGTCCGCAGAATTTACGAGGCCCCCAACCTCTCCAGCCAATACACACCCGGGCGCGAAAAGCAGCTATCCGAAACCTCCTACATCAAAAAGAAGGGCTTCGACGTATTTGTAAAGGACCGCATCTCCGGGAACTACTACAAAAAGTAGGCCCAGGCATCCGGGCGGAACGCCGTTTCCAACCGCCTCATTGCCCGGCGCACACGAGAAAAACCAATCGGCGCAACCCGCCAAATGGAGCGGATGGCGGCGTTTATGATATGGCAGGGCAATTTTCAGGAACCCGCATTGGTCTAAACGCCCAAAATGGGACAGGAAAACAGGCGGCGTTTCGCAGAAGGCACGGCGGGCTTTTCGTCCGCATAGAATCTAATCCCAGAATCCGCTTTCAGGCCCCCGCCCATGCCAAGCCCCTTTATTTCAACAGCCGGATTTTTACGCGAATACGCACTTCGTCCCGGATAGCGCCAGTTTCGCCCCCCTGCGCTTCCGCGCGCCTCCAACTTTTTGCAGGCCCCGGCAAAAATCCAAAGCCCCGCCGGGTTTAAGCTGCGCATAAAAGACGGAAGGCACAGTCCGCCGGATTTTCCTCAATCCCCTGCCGCACGGCGAGAAATTTCATGAAAATCCACGCCCGGCCCGGAATGCGCCGCAAAAAAGCGCCGGCTCCCCGAGATGCGAATGACGCCTCATGAAACGCCCCGGCATATTGCCGCATGTCCGGCGCAATTCCCGCCCCGGCTTGGAAGGCCCTTGGGGGGCCTAATACAGGGATTCCCAGGCGCGCCCGATATGCGCGGCGGCGCAGGATTGGACTCTCCGGAAAGGCCGCAATCCGCTAGCAAACCAGCGAAGAAAAGGCGGAAAACGAGGCGTCGAAGCCGCCGGGCTTCCCCTTGCATATCACGCTCACGGCGTCGTGGGAATGGAGGCTTTCAAGATGGATGCATGCGGCCTCAAAGTCGGCTATGCGCGCGTCCTTGTCGAGCTCCGCATAGATTAGGCGCGCGGCGTCCTCCACAAATTTCACATACGCCCCGTTCAGCTCGGCGAAAGCCTGCTCGTCCTCGCGCTTCACCATCACCTGCGTTTCGGTCTTGAGGGCGTCGAGGCAGCGGGCGTGGAGGTCCTCTATGAAAATGGAAGCGTTTTTGGCAAGCTCGACGCTCACGCGAACCTTGCTGCGCTGTGAGTGCGGGACGCAGTAGATGTCCCTGTTTATGCGGGCGTGCTCGCTCAGCTCCGCCGAGCACGGGCAGGCGGAGGAATAGACGAACTCGAAATGGACTATGCGCCTCAGCCTGTCGAGGTCGTCGAGCCGCGCCTCGTACGCGCAGTCGTAATATTGCCAGCCCTCAAGGCCGCTGCGCAGGCTCTTTTGGAGCATCGGGTAGGAAAACGAGATTTTAACCGACGCGCGCGACGTACCCACCTCCGACTTCATTGCGCGGAGAATTTCCTCCAGGATTTCCGGCGTAAAAATCCTGTCTTTAAAGGTGTAGAACGTGCGCATGATGCGGGACATGTTTATGCCCTTCGAGTTCGCGGCAAGCGACACTGTCCCGGTCACGGAAGCTTCGAGCTCGCGGACCTCGCAGTCCTTTGACAGGAATTTGAGGGGGAGGCGGAAATTGTGCATCCCCACCTGCATGATGGGGACGTTCGCGCCTTTTATCTGTGTGCTGTCGGCATTCTGGACATCCGGCAGGGACGACGATGCGTCGGCGCCGGCGGGAAACGCGGCGTCATAAAAGGATTTGGGGGAGATTGTCTCCGGAGCGTTGTCTTTTCCTGTCTTATTCATGTTCTAATCTGCTGCGGGCGGGCGCGGCGTGGAAAAATCCCGCGCATTCCCGCGCCCGGCCGGACGGAAGGCGCGCACGCTGCCCCGAACGCGCCGGTTGATTGTATGTTAAAACCTTCCTTTTAATGGCAAATCGGCGGGGTTTGTCGAGTATTTATTTGCCCGCAGCCCCCCTGCCGGAAATCCTGGAATCGGAATATCCCGCAAAAAACTCGCAAAAAATATGCAAAAGACCGATTTTTTTGCTCCATGCTGCGGAATTTGATTGTTTGCCCGGCTGAAAAATATCCGCATGAGAAAGCGAAGCCGGCGCGCTCCGCCAGGCGGAGCCGGGCTCCGCTTCCTCCAAAACGGCGCATTATCTCCCGCCAGAAAACGCGCGGCTTTCCCGCCGCCCCGCCCAGGACGCGTCAGCAGCCTTTGAAAAATTCCCGCCGGGGATTGGGCTGGCAGGCATTGACAATTCCCGGATTTTTTGCAGCCAGCCTCCGCCCGCGCCGGCGGCCCTTCCGCCCTCCCCGCAAATATGCCATAAAAATTGCGGCGCACACCCTGCAAAATGCGGGGCGATGCCTGCCGATTCCATTATCGCAGGATGAATGGCGGAAACAACTCCCCCGCCCGCGCCCCGATATAAGGCTTGGGACTGACATAGATTAGAATGCCCCGAAAGAAATGAAAAAGCCAGGCAGGATTTTTCCTGTCCCCGTGAAATTCCATTTAAGAATCCGCTTTCCGTCCCCTCGTCTATGTCAGGCCCTAAAGCCTTTTTTAAGCAAACCTTGCGGCGCAATGCATGCCTTGAAATTTCAAATGCATGAAGGGGCATAAAAAAGCCCGGACATTCCGGGCTCCCGAGGCTGGCAGACAAAAAAACGCCCCCCCGCAAAAGGATGCGGAAGGCGGATTTTCCCGCTCCCCCCCCGGCGCTCCGAAAGCCCCTGACGGCAGCCGAAGGCGTCAGGAATTGAGAAGCTTCACAAACTGCCTGAGCCACTCCGGATGCGCGGGCCATGCGGGGGCCGTCACGAAATTCCCGTCCGTAACCGCGCCGTCCACGGGAATATCCGCGTACTCGGCGCCGGCGGCGGAGACCTCCGGCTTCAGGGCCGGATAAGCGGCGATGCGCCTTTCCCTCACCACATCCGCCGCAGTCAGAATCTGCGGGCCGTGGCAGACTGCTGCTATGGGCTTGCCAGCCGAGGCGAATGCGCGGACGAGCGAAATCACATCCGGATTGAGGCGCAGGTATTCCGGAGACCTGCCGCCCGGCAGGAGGAGGGCGTCGAAGTCCGCCACCCCAATACCGTCAAAGGCGCAGTTGAGGGCGAAATTGTGCCCGCGCTTTTCTGTGTAGGTCTGGTCGCCCTCGAAGTCGTGTATGGCCGTTTTCACCGTTTCGCCGGACTTTTTGCCGGGGCTTGCGGCGCAGACTTCAAATCCGCATACCTGGAGCGCCTGGAATGGCACCATGAGTTCGTAGTCTTCGACGAAATCGCCGCATATGATGAGCACTTTTTTTGCCATGTGTTTTCCTTTGGTTTTGGGAGGCCCGCACCCGGGGCCGCTTTTGAAATTATCGGCGCAGAAATCCGCGCCGCCGGAAAAAAATTCCCCGGAAGGCGCGGGCAAAAAAAATCCGCGCGGGAGAAATCCGCGCGGAAATTTGAAAGAGCCGCCGAAAAACCCCGGCTGAAATCACGCTTCCGCAAACGCGACTTCGGGGGAGAACGATACCGTGAGGCGGTACTGGAGCCCCGGGCGCATGACCATGGGGTGCGAGCGTTCGAGAATCTGCAGATAGTGTATCTTGCCCCAGAACGTGCGGTAGGACGGGTCGTCGGAAACCACCTTGGTGTCGAGCCATTCGGCCTGGAAGTCGTCCTTTTCGACGCCGATGCCGAGGCCGTTTTCGCCGATGGCGTAAGTCGTCGGCACGTGGTATTCCGAGTGCGGGGCGGCGATGGCCACCACAAAGCGCATCGAGTCGAGCTGCACCTGCTGCTTTACCGAATATATGAAATCGGCCGTTATCTTGTCGCCAGAGAAATTCCAGCTCACCTTGCACGAGCCTATCCCCGGGAGCATCTCGCCGTCGGGCGATATCAGTTCGGGCTGCTCGTAGCGGAAGAAGAAGGAATTGCGCAGGCCGATGCCCGAGGTGCAGCGCTTGCCGTAGTAGGAGGGCACAGTCTTTTTGCCGCCGAAGACGAGTTCGGGCTGGAGCACCGGCAGGTACTTGTCGGCCGGCCAGTCGAATATGCCCGGCATGTGCGGGAACGCGAGGGCAGACGACACGTTTTCGGCGCCAGGTGCTACGAGTGGGATATAGACGTGCAGGCCGCTTTCCGCGTTGTGGTAGACGAAAAGCCCCTGCTCCTTCCTCGCGGAGGAGTCGAACGAAATGTATTTGCCGAAGCTCTTGGAGGGGCGCGGCTGCACCTGGAGGGGGCGGCCTATGCACTTGGCGAGGCGCGACCACTGGCAGAGGTACCGCGCCGCGTCAAAGTTTGCCATGCGGGTCGAGTGGGCGTCCGACGTGCGCTCGGCGTCGCGGACCACCATGTAGCCGTGCTCCTGGTCGAGGTACGTCATGAAGAAGAACTGGAAGAGGCGGCGGAGGATGTCCATGTATTCCGGCATCCTGTCCTCGGCTATCCAGCCGTCGCGCATGGCCTGGAGTATCATGGAGATGCAGTGCATCTGGCTGTACGCGCCAAGCCCCCTGCCGAAGGCCCATCCGAGGCCGTCGGAGCGGACGATGTCGGGGAGTATCTTGAGGTAGCGCTCCGCGAATGTGCGCAGCGACGGAATCTTGCGGTCGCGCAGGTGCATGTTCGCGTGGAGCTGGAGCGCCTGGCGGATGAACACGAAGGAGGTGATGCCGGAGAGGTCGAAGGCGCCCGTCAGCCTGCCTTCAACCCTGTCGTCAAAATAGCTGCCGGAGGAGGTCTGCTGTATGCGTTCGAGGAAGCGGTCGATGAGCTTGCCCGTCTCGTCCTTTTTGCTGAGGCCCATGCTGAAGCGGGCCACGGCCTTTGCGATGTTGAAAATCTGGAGGTGGTTGTCGTAGTCGGAACGCGCGAGGAGCTGGCGGTCCAGAACCTTGCGGGCGTCCTCGGAGAGCTTTTCCCACACGGGATTGCGGTCCTTTGCCGGGCCGAAGGACAAAAGGCCGAGCGCGGAGTAGCCGATTCCGTTTTCCTCGGAGGACTCGTCGAGGGCCTGCTCTGTTATGCAGCGGGCAGCCAGATCGACGATGTCGAAGCCCTGGAACTGGGTTTCGCCGGTGGCCCTGTAAAATTCGCCAAGCGCGAAGGCCGCGTGGCCCGGCTCGTCTTTCGAGGAGGTTTCGCCGTCAAACGGGGCGATGGTGCCGTCCGGGTTTATAGAATCGAGGTTTCGGCCCAGAATCGCGCGGGCCATATCCATGCATTGCTCGGAAAAATTTAGCATCTCGTTAGCTGTATCCTGTATTTTAAAGGACTTATGATTGAACCGGGGGCGTTGTTTGTCAAACACAAATAAAAAGGAGGCGGCAAACTTTCGCCGGCGCGGAGTTCGTTTAGGCGGGCGCGGGGGCAAAATCCGGCGCGGGGGCCCTAGCCCATGTTTTTAAAATGCTTAGGGTAGCGCGCCTTCAGCTCCTTCATGACGGCGGGCCACGAAGTCTTCCAGAACTCCTCGAGGTTCTGCGTCACCTGCACGGGGCGGCCGTTGGGGGCCAGGATTTCATAGGTCGGCAGGACGCGGCCGCCGGCGATTTTGAGCTTGCGCCCGTCGAAATCGAAAAAGTCCGAAAATTTTGATGAGACCACCGCGCGGCCCGTCGCCAGCTCGTAGCGTATTTTCACGGGCCTTTTTCTGCGCGGCAGCTCCACCGACTGCGGAACCAGCCAGTCCAGAGCCGCCAGCCCCTCGCGCGACAGCCATCCGCGCAGGGCCGGCATGACCTCGGCGTTCTTGACTTCCGAATAGGTCGACGCGCCGTGGCACATCTGCTCGAATATCATCCTGCGGGCCTCGTCGTCTATCGGCTCTATGCCGCATCCGGGGCAGAATTTCGCGGCGAAATTCACCCGCTCCACGAACGAGTCTTCCGCCTCGCCCCAGTTTTTGAGGGGCAGCCTGCCGTCCATAATCATAGAGCAGAGAATCCCGGCAGCCTCGTCCTTTGAGCGGCAGTCGCCGTAGGACTCCTCAAGGACGAGGTCCCTGAACTTCACGCGGCGCACCGACATGACCCTCCTGGTCTTCTCGTCGAACGCCGCGCGCTCCTCGGAGGAGAAATCGCCCGGGAACATCTCCGCTATCGTCTCCCGCTCAAGGGGGCAGAGCATCGAGGCCATTATCGCCGCGCGGCCGTTTGCGCTCTGCTCGCTGAGGTCGAGGGCGACGAATATTTTTGAGGCGTACCTCTTGGAGGACCTCCTTACCTCGCCGCGCCTGCCGCCCGCTATGTCGCAGGCGAGCGTCCCCTCGTTGAGGCGCACGCACACGCGGTCGGAAAAGGCGGAAAGCACGGCCTTCGCCGCGTCTGCGGGGTCCTCCGCCCCTGCGCCTGCCGCCCCAGCCCCCCCGGAGCACGAGAGCGCGACGCTGCGGAAGTCGGCTGCGATTTCAAACACCCTCCTTGCGTTTGCCGCGTGTATCCCAAGCCCCCTGCAAAATTTTTCGTCGAACCGGGCCGAGCGGGCCACGCCGCATATCTGCGCCAGCTCCTCAAGCTCCGAGGCGGGCCGGTCCAGCATGTCGTCGAGGGCCGCCGCTTCGCGCTCTCCGGCCGCCTCCGTCCTTATCCTGCCCGCCTCCGCGACGGCGGCCATCATCGACACCCTTCCGAGGCAGCCGAGCTTCACCGCCTCAAGCAGCATCCTCGCATAGCGCGGCTCGGCGGGGAAGCGCGCCATGGCGCGGCCCATATCGGTCGGGGCGCCGGATTCATCCACGGCCCCCAGCTCGCGCAGCGTGCGCCCGGCGCGGGAGAGCGAGGCGGGAGAGGGGGAGTCGGAGAGCGGGAGGGAGGCCATGTCAAGCCCCGCGCACTTCATCCACAAAAGGGTCTGGCTCAGGTCCAGCCTCAGTATTTCCGGAGTCGGGAAGCGGTCGAAATCCGCCTCTTCGGCCCGGCTCCAGAGGCGCACCGCGCGCCCGGGGGCGGTCCTTCCCGCGCGCCCGGCGCGCTGGACGGCGGCGGCGTGGCTTATGCGCTCGACAAACAGGGTGTTCACGCCCCGGGCGGGGTCGTAGCGGGCGACCCGGGCAAAGCCCGAATCGATGACGAACCTGACGCCCTCGATGGTGAGCGAAGTTTCGGCTATGTTTGTCGCAACGACGGCCCTGCGGCGGCCGCACGGGGCCACGGCCCTGTCCTGGGCTGCGGCAGGGAGCGAGCCGTGGAGGGGCAGTATCTCAAAGTCCCTCCCGGAGCGGGTCGAGCGCATGGCGGAAATCGTCCTTGAAATTTCGTATGCCCCCGGCATGAAAACCAGGAAGTCGCCCTCGGGGTTTTCGCGCGCGAGCCTGTCGAATTCGGCGGCGGCCCTGTCCCAGACGCGCTCGTCGCGGCCGCGCGGCGGGGAGTATTCCACGTCTATCGGGTACAGGCGCGAATCGCACGAGAGCCTCACCGCCCCCGGCCCCAAAAGCGACATCGCCGAATCGGTGTCGATGGTGGCGGAGCACACCGCAAGGACGAGGTCCGGGCGGCGTGAGCGGGCGGACTCGAGGGCGAGGGCGAGCGAGACGTCGCTAAAGATATTGCGCTCGTGGAATTCGTCGAACACCACGGCCCCTACGCCGGAGAGGGAGGGGTCTGCAAGCAGCATCCGGGCGAGCACGCCCTCCGTGAGAAAGACGATTTTCGTGCGGGCGGAGAAGTTCCTGTCGAGCCTTATGTGCCAGCCGGCGAAATCGCCCGGCTTCGAGCCTGCGGACTGGGCGACGTACTTGGCAAGGAGGCGGGCCGCGACCCTGCGCGGCTGGAGGACAAGTATCCTGTCTTCGACCTTCTCCGCGAGCATGAGCGGCAGGCGCGTCGATTTGCCCGAGCCTGTGGGCGCCGCCACGGCGAAGCGCCGCGCCCCCCTTTCGAGGGCGTCGAAGAGCGGGGCCTTTACGGCGTCTATTGGAAAATCCGGCATATAAAAAACGAGGGCGGACTGTCGCAAAAAATCCCGCCTACTTCAAGACAAACGTCATGCGCTCCAGCATGTATTTTGCGGCGAACTCCGCAGCTTCGGCCCCGGATATGGACGAAATCTCGCCCGCGACCTCCTCCGGGCTCCGCACCCCCCTGCCGAAGAGCGCGTCCATCGCAAGCAGCATGGCGTGCGAGGACGGGTCTGCGCGGGCGGCCGCAGCCCTGTTTTTCAAGGTCTCTTTCGCGCCCTCCAGGCGGCCCTCCCCGAAGCCGCCGCAGGCCGCGCGCTCGCAAAGCCCGGCGAAAATGTCCAAAACAGCCCCCGCGCTCCCGGCCGGGCACATCGCAAACTCGCACGCAAGCCCCCGGGAGATGCCGACAACCGACGCGGCACCCGCCGAATACGCAAGCCCCCTCTCCTCCCGCACGGCCTCAAACGCCAGCCCCGCAGACCCTCCGAAAATTTCCGAGACCGCCTCCCCCACCAGGTCCGCCCGGGCGTCCGACACCCCCGGGCAGGGGTGGGCGGCGAACACCGCGCACTGCTCCGCCCCGAACTCGCCCGAAAACTCCCCGCGCGGAAAGTCGAACACGCCGCCCTGCGGAAGCGGGGCCGAGGGAACGTCCGGCAGGGACTCCATAAATTCGCCCGCAGCATCCCCCACTTCGTCCGGGTCGAACCTCCCGCACACCGCCAGCACGGAGCGCGAGGGGGCGAAGGCGGAGCGGGCGGCCGCAGCGCACCCGTCGATGTCCGCCTCCCCGAGACTGTCAGGCTCGCCCTCCGGCGGGACGGACAGCGGGTCTGCGCCAAAGAAGCGGCGCCTAAGCCCGAGGAGCCCGGCCTCGTAGGGGTCCTCCAAATCCTCCGCCAGGCGCGAGACGGCCAGGGCCCTTTCGCGGAGGAAGGTTTTCCGCTCGAAAAGCGGGCGGAGCGCCGCATCGCGCAAAAGCCCGAAGGCCGTCTTCCAGTCCCCGGGCAGCGACTCGGACGCGATGCAGGCGGTGTTGTTGCCAAGCGATGAAAAAAACGCTATGCCCTTTTTGGAGCAGAGTCCGAATATATCCTCGGCGCCCATCTTTCCGGCGCCCCGCGAAAGCATTCCGACTGCAAGCCCCAGAGCGCCGCGCACGCCCGGGGCGGCGCTCCACGGCCCCGCCAGCGAAGCCAGCCTGAAATGCGCCTTCCCCACCGGCCCGCCGGGGCACAGTATTATGCGCGCCCCGTTGGGAAGCGCCCTTTCCACAACCCCGCGTTCCGGCCCCGCCGCCGGCTTGGGGCGGCTGCGCAAACGGCGGGGGGGGGACATTTCGGCCGTCGTGCAAAGGGCCGCCTCCAGCATTTCGGCCGCCCGGGCCGCGTCGGAGGCGGAAAGCGACGACGCGCATTCGGCATACTCGCCCGCAAATCCGAAATCCAGGCCCTCCATTTCAAGCTCGCCCATCTTTGAGGCGAGGGAGGACGCCGACTTGAAAAGGTCTGCGGCGGCGCACCGGCACCTCCGGCTGAAGCTGTCGAAAGGCCATGCGCCAAATCGCCCCCCCTTCAGCGAATCAATCGCGCGCATGATTTTTGCAGCGGCGCGCGGGGCGTTCTTTGGCAGGCAGGTCCATTCCACGGCAAACACGCCCCCGCCCATGCCGCAGATGATGTCGCTTGAGACCGACTCCAAAACTGCCTCGCCGTACTTGAGGGAGGTTTGCAGCACCCCCGCCTCCGTCCCCGAAAGCGCGAAGGAAAGCAGGTCGAGCGCGGCAGACTCCCTCATCGTGCGCGGGGGGAGGCGGAAACCCATTATCCCCTGTCTCTTATACACATCTCCGAGCCCACGAGACCCTAA
>URJJ01000044.1 GCA_900548185.1 uncultured Opitutales bacterium | reverse complement strand
TCCCCATCCCTCCCGCCCGCTGCGGGAAAAATCCGCAAGCCGCCCTCCAAAGATTTTTACGCTTTGTTTGACATGCCGCGCCCCCCGCCTTTAAAGTTTCGGCGATTTTTTTTAAACCCGGCATTCCATGCTCGAATTCCTGAAAATAGAAAACCTAGCTCTGGTGGACAGGGCGGAAATTGAGTTCCGCCCGGGCTTCACCGTGGTCACCGGCGAAACCGGGGCGGGGAAGAGCGTCCTGCTCGGCGCCCTTTCAATGCTCGCGGGCAACCGCTGCGGCAGGGAAATCGTAAAAAACGGCAGGGACGAATGCTCGGTCGAGGCCGTCTTGCATTTTGAGAATCCGGACGGGATAAACGCGCTTTTGGAATCCGGCGGCCTCCCCGCCTGCGAGGACGGGGCGCTGGTCCTGCGCCGCAGCGTCCACCGCTCCAAGGCCGGGAAATGCTTCATAAACGGCGCCCTGGCGACATCCGCCGCCCTCCAGCGCCTCGGGGGCGAATGGATAGACTTCCACGGCCCGGGCGAGCCCCAAAAGCTATTCAGCACAAAGTGCCAGCTCGACATGCTGGATGCCTACTCCGGCTGCGGTGAAAAGGCCTCCGCATACCGCGCCCTGCTTTCGGAAAGGGCAGAAAGGCTCGCCCGCATCGCCGAGCTGAAGTCCGCGCGGCGGATGAGCCCCGACGAAATAGAGTTCGCCCGCTCGCGCATTGAAGCCATTGACGCCCTGAACCCCACGGCGGAGTCGATAGCCGCCCTGGAAGCCTCGTACAGGCTGGCGGAGGGAGCCAGGGAAATAACGGAAAAATCCGGGGCCGTCACGGAAATCCTCTCGGGAGACGGCGGGGCCGCCGACAGGCTCGCCGCAGCCCTGAGGCTCGCCCGCGAGCTCTCCGGCACGGGGGAGGCGGCGGAAACCCTGGCGGCGCGGATATGCGCGGCGGCGGTCGAAATCTCCGACATTTCCGGCGAATTTGCGCGCCTCGCCGATTCCTGCGCCTTCTCCGAGGAGGAGGAGGCCGAAATACGCGGCCGCATGGACGCATGGATGGAACTGCGCAGAAAGTACGGCCCAACCCCCGAAGCCGTCGCCGCCGCACGCGCCCAGATGGCGGAAAAAATCTCCATGCAGGGCGACGTCGGCGCAGCAATCGAGGCGGAACGAGCTGCGGCAAGCCGCGCGGAAGCCGCCATGGCCCCCCTAGCCTCCGAAATATTCCAGGCGCGCGCCGCAGCCGCCGCAAGGCTTTCAAAAAAGGCGGCCGCCCTGCTCAAAAAGATAGGCTTTAAAAAGCCGGAATTCCGGATAGACGTCGAGCGGACTGCCGAAATTTCGGCATCCTGCGGAAGCCGGTGCGAATTCATGTTTTCCGCGAACCCCGGCCAGCCCGCCCTGCCGCTTGCAAAGATAGCCTCGTCGGGGGAGCTTGCGCGCGTGATGTTAGCCATAAAGGCCACCATGGCGCAGGCCGACGCCACAGCCCTGCTTGTCTTTGACGAGGTTGACGCAAACGTCGGCGGGGAGATAGGCGCCGAGGTAGGCCGCGAGCTCGCGGGGCTTGCGGGGGCGCACCAGGTTTTCTGCGTGACGCACCTGCCGCAGGTTGCGGCCCTGGGGCAGAACCATTTTCTAGTAAAAAAGGACCAGACTGACACGGAGACGAGCGTCTCAATAGAGGAGCTTGCCCCCGGCGGGCAGGAGCGCGTCCGCGAGCTCGCCAGAATGCTCGGCGACAGGAACTCGAAATCCGCAGCGGCGCACGCCCGCGAACTGCTGGCCACGCAAAACACTTGACGGACAGGTTGCCCATGGCTTCGGAAAAGAAACAGAAGAGACAAAAGATTGAAAAAAGCGGCGAAAAGCTCGGGGAGCTGACCGGCGTGCGCAGGCCGTATCTCGGCGCGCTGGCCCTCTTTCTGGCCGTAATTTTCACGGCGGCGATGGTGAACTACGCGCCGGGCCAGAACGTGCTTTTCAGGGAGTCCCTGCTGAGGGACTTCATATACTCCACCAGCTCCGCCCCCGACAACTTGTGCGGCACAATCGGGGCCACGTTCTGCGTGGTGTCGATTTCCCTTATAGGGGCCGCGACATGGCTTATGCTCGCGTATCTCGCCCTCGCGGCCGCCCTGTGCTTCAGGCGCCGCCCCAGGCTCCTGCCTCTCGGGCAGGCGGCCTCCATGCTTTTCAGCATCGTGCTGCTTTCCACCATGTGCGCGATGTTCCAGATGTTCAGGGACGGCAGCATAGTCTCTACGGAATACTTCACATCCGGCTGGGGCGGAAAGCTCGGGACTTTCCTGTACGCCGAGATAATGCATCCGGCCCTCAGGTTTTTCGGCAGCCTGATACTCCTTGCGGCCCTTTATTCTTTCGCCTTCATAGCCTCGTTTTCAGGCAGCCCATCGGCCCTGGTCCGCGACCTTTGCGACAGCCTCAGGGGCGCGCCCTCCGCGGCGATGCGCGCGGCCGCCGCGTTCTTCGGCTTCTTCGCCCGCATTTTTTCCGGAAAGAAGGGGCAGGCGGCGCAGGGCGACCTGGAAATAGACGCAAAAAGCGAGGACGCCCTCCTCTCCCCGGAGGGAACCCAGCACGTCAGGGTGCCCCGCAGCCGGCGCAAGGCGGCGCGCGGCGGCGAGCCGGACTCCGACCCGGCGGACGGCGAAACCGCGCAGGCTGCCGAAAAGCCCGCTAAAGAGGACGACTTCTACGACGGGGACGGTGATTTCGTGCTGAAGCCCCCTGCGGATTCCGCGCTGGAAGCCGAAGGGGAGGAGCCTGAAGCCACGGGCCCGGCCGCCCTCGACGAAGTGCTGGGGCTTGCGGGCGGGCGAGAAGCCGGGGTGAGGCCCGCCTACCGGCCGCTCTCGGAAGTTGCGGAGTTCGGGAGAGACGCGGACGAAGGGCAGGCTAAAAAGCTCAAAATATCGACTATCGAGCAGGACGCCTACGTGCCGCCCAAGCACGACAAAAAGCGCGGCGACTACGTGTTCCCTACAATCGACGCCCTCAACCTGCCTAAGCGCAGGGAGGACTCCCAGTCGGAAGACTACGAGGCGCGCATGGAGCAGATAATCGAAACCCTCCAGACTTTCGGCATAGGGGTCACCCCTGCGGAAGCCTTCGCAGGCCCCGTGATAACCCGCTACGAGGTGCGCCTGAACGCCGGCATAAAGGCCAGCCGCATATACTCGCTAGAAGAGGACATCGCGCTCGGGCTTAAGGTTCCAAGCGTGCGCGTGGCAAGCACCGGCCGCGGCACAATCGGCATAGAGGTTCCGAACAAGGTGCGCCAGAACGTGTGCATCCGCGAGATACTCGAATCGAAGGAATGGAACGAGACCAAGGCCGCGATACCCGTCGTAATGGGCAAGGACGTCACCGGGAAGCCCGTGGTCCTCGACCTGGCCAAGATGCCCCACGCGCTCATAGCCGGCTCCACGGGCTCGGGAAAGAGCGTGTGCATAAACGTCATAATAGCCTCCCTGCTCTACCACTCCACGCCCGACGACCTCCGCTTCATAATGGTCGACCCCAAGGTCGTCGAGCTCCAGGGCTACAACTCCCTCCCGCACATGCTTGTGCCTGTCGTAACCGACCCCCGAAAGGTTCCGGCCGCCCTCACCTGGCTCGTCAACGAAATGATGAAGCGCTACGACATATTCCAGAAGGCGGGCGTAAAGAACATCGCGGGATTCAACGCCAAGATACTAAAGGACAGGGAGGCCCAGAAAGCGGCGGCCGAAATGGAGGCCGAAATGTCCCCCGAAGAGAGGGTGGCCGGGCTCGACGCGGCAGACCCGGAGCGCACCGATTTCGGCGACGTTGAAATACCGAAAAAGAAGCTCCCCTACATAGTCTGCATAATAGACGAGCTCGCGGACCTGATGATGGTGGCGGGCAAGGAGGTCGAGACGGCCATCGCGCGCCTCACGCAGCTTGCGCGCGCCGCGGGCATACACCTGCTGGTCGCAACCCAGCGCCCCTCGACAAACGTCGTAACCGGCCTCATAAAGGCGAACCTGCCGACGCGAATCGGCTTCAAGGTGGCCTCCTACATCGACAGCCGCACCATCCTTGACAGCAAGGGCGCAGAAACCCTCATCGGCTGGGGCGACATGCTATTCATCCCCCCCGGCTCCTCCGACCTCATCCGCGCCCAGGGGGCGTTCATTTCCGACGAGGAAATCGCCTCGATACTCGAAGCGCTGAAGGTTAACGGCGAACCGGAGTTTGAAGAGGACATGCAGCAGCAGCTCGAAGCCGCAGGGGAGGACGGAGACCTCGGAATCGAGGGGGAATGGAACGATTCCATGGCCCCGCAGGCCGCAAAAATAATAAGGGAATCGAACCGCGCCAGCGTATCATTTTTACAGCGCAAGATGCGCATAGGCTACAACCGCGCCGCATCCATAATGGACGAGCTGGAGGAAAAGGGCCTTGTGGGCCCCGACACGGGCCCGGGCGGGTCGCGGGAAATTTTCATGTAAAACCCCGAAAGCCGGGGCATTCGGGAGGGCGGCGCCCTCCCGTTTTTTTTGAAAAGAAAGCGGCGCGCGCCGGAAATTCTGCGGCAGCATGCCGCGCGGGCGGCCTAAGGCGCGCTTAGCGCGCAAATCCAGCCGGGCCTGCGGGCGCGCCCGCCCCCGGCATGAAAATCATCCGGAGCGCGCAAGAGACGCCGCTCAGAGCGCGAATCCCGCGCCGCCCCGCCCCAGTAAACCGGAAGGAACGCGCCAATGCGGGCGGCGGAAGTCAGGCGCGCGGGCGGTTCACGGCGTTGGGCGGAGTGCGCCCGGACAGGACGGCGCGGACCTGGGCTATCGCCTCACGGGTTATCGCGCGGCGGGCCTCGTCGGTGGCCGAGCCTAGATGCGGGGTAAATAGCGTGTTCAATTCGGGGTTGAGAAGCCTCGGGGGCACGCAAGGCGGCCTGTCCGGCCTCGCCCAGTCCTCCATCTCAAATACGTCCGCCGCATAACCGGCGAGCCTGCCGGATTCCAGGGCGTCCGCCACCGCCTCCTCGTCCACCACGGAGCCGCGTCCCACATTTACAAGGTACGCCCCCCGCTTGAATTTCTCAAGGGCGCTGCGGCCTATCAAGTGCATTGTGGACTGCGCAAGCGGAAGCAGCGGGGCGACGAAGTCGGACGCCCCCAAAAGCTCGTCAAGGCCGCAGAATTCGATGCCCAGCGCCTTTTCCTCGCTGCCGCCGACAGGCCTCGAATCGAAATAGAGCATCTCCATGCCGAAGGCCCCCAGCCTGCGCGCGGCGGCGCGGGCCACCGCCCCCATCCCGACGAAGCCGAAGGTCTTGCCGGAAGTTGACGCCCCGTACAGCGCGGGGCGCCAGCCTCGGAATCCGCCGGAGCGCACGTGGGCGTCGCCCGCCCTCACATTGCGGGTGAGGCCCAGAAAGAGCGCGATGAGAAGCTCCGCAGTCGGGACTGTGAGAAGGTCCGGGACGACTGTGAGCCACACGCCGCGCCGGGCGCATGCCTCCGCGTCGAAGTTGTCGTACCCCTTCAGGGCCCCCGCCACTATCTTGAGGCGCGGGCAGGCGTCGAGGAAGGCCCCGTCCACCCTGTCTGTCATGAACGCTATGACTGCGTCCGCCCCGGAGGCGAGGGCCGCCGCCCCCCGGGCGTCCAAAGCGGCGCCGGACTGGTTTGCCTCGACGTCCGCAAATTCGCGGATTTCCTCCAGAAGGTCCGGGTGTATCCAGTTTGTGACTGCAACTTTCGGTCTCATTTTTCTATTTGAACATCTTTCTAAGTTTGGAGCCGAAGGCGTCGACGAGCGTCACCATAGCCAGTATCACCAGTATTATGGCAGACACCTCCCTGTACTCAAGAATGCGCAGCGACCCTATCAGCTCGAAGCCAATCCCCCCGGCCCCGACAGCCCCGAGCACGGTGGAGGCCCTGAAGTTGTACTCCCACCTGTAAACCGCGACGTCCGCCATCTGCGAAACCACCTGCGGAAGCACCGCGACAAGCACGCACTGGAGCGGCCCTGCCCCGGCGGCCCTCGCAGCCTCGACGGGCTTCGGGTCGACGTGCTCGACGGCTTCGGCGAAAAATTTGCCGACCATTCCGACCGAGTGGAACCCCAGCGCGAGCACGCCCGGCAGGGCTCCGAACCCCACGGCTGCGACGAATATTATGCCCATTATAAGCTCCGGAATGGAGCGCAAAAGGTTGAGGACAAGGCGCGCGGCCGCGTAAACGGCGGAATTGAGCGAGGTGTTGCGCGCCGCCATAAAGCCAAGCGGAAGCGAAAGCGCCACGGCGAGCGCGGTTCCGGCCACGCTCATGGCCAGGGTGTCCGCGACCGGCCCGGCCCACGCGGCGGCTTTGGAAAAGTCGGGCGGCAGCATCTCGCAGACTAGGGAGAAAAAGTCGGGCACGCCCTCCGAGAGCCTCGAAAAATCCATGAGCCCCGAAGCCCAGGCCGAGAGGCCGACGGCTGCGGCGACAAGGGCGCATAGCCCTGCGGATCTCAGCCTGCGCGAGCGGAAATATCCGAGAACCTCCCGCGCGCCGGGCGCATCCGGGGCGCGGGGGGCGGAAAAGCATGCCTGTGCGGCGTCCTTCATGGCCTAGAATTTTGAAAGGTCGAGGTTCAGGACCTTGCCGAGTTCGCGGATGACGTCGTAGTCGGAGTCGGCGGCGGGCGCGAAGCCTTCGGCCTTGAGGTTCTTTAAAACGGCGGGATCCGACAGCCGGTAGAACGCCTCGGCGACGCGCTTCTTAGTTTCGGAATCGACTCCGGAGCGAATCGTCCACGGATAGTTGGGATAGTCGGGGCTAACTTCGAGGACGGCAACCCTGGCCGGGTCTATAACGCCCTTTTTGACGAGGGCCTCGAATATCGGCTTGGAAAGTCCGCCGGCCTGCGCGCGGCCGCTCTGGACAGCCAGGGCCACGGCGTCGTGGGCTCCAAGGAACTGCTCGGAATAGTCGCGCCCGGCCAGAAGCCCGGCCTTGGCCAGCATGCTCTTGGGGATGAGGTGGCTGGAGGTTGACGCCTGGTCGCCGTAGGCCACGGTCTTTCCCCTGATGTCGGCGAGGCTCTTTATCCCGGAGGCGGCGTTGGCGATGACGACGCCGTTGTAGGTCTTGGCGCCCTTAGAGACCTGGACGGCGAAGGGCTCGATGTCCGCGCGCGATTTTGCAAGCACGTAGGAAAGCGGCCCGAAGTAGGCTATCTCAAGCCTGCCGCGGCGCATGGCCTCTATCATCGAAGAGTAGTCGGTCGTTACCACAAGCTCGACTTCGCAGCCGGTCGCCCCCTCCAGATAGTCCTTGAGGGCGGAATTGTTCTTTATGACAGTCGCCGCGTTTTCATCGGGCAAAAGCGCCGTGCGCAGAACGGTTTTTCCGCCGCCGAAAGCCTGGAGGCAGGCGGCGAAAGCGACCGCGGCGGCCGCGGCTGTTTTTGTGAGTCGTTTTGTTGCTGTTTTCATTTTCATTTGTACGGAAAGTTTTGGAAAGCGGGCCGGGTTCAGAGGGCGGGAACTGGCTCTATTGCAAGGCGCGCTGCCCGGCGCGGAAGGGGCTTTGCAGCCGCCTGCGGAAGCGCGGCCGAATCGCCGTATATTTCAAGGACGGCGGCGTCGTCCAGAGCCCGGGCTGGCGCGTCGAAGACGACCTCCCCCGCCCTCAGGCCTATCACGCGGTCAGCAAACTCCCGGGCGAGGGCCACCTGGTGGAGGCTCACTACGGCCGTCATGCCCGCGTCCCGGCAGATGCCCTTTAAAAGCGACATCAGGCGCGACGCCCTGGCGGGGTCGAGGCTCGCCACGGGCTCGTCGGCAAGCATCACCTCGGGCTTCTGGGCGAGCGTCCTGGCTATCCCGACGCGCTGCTGCTCGCCCCCGCTAAGCTCCGACGCCCGGTTAAGCGCCTTGTGCCCCAGCCCCACGCGCTCCAGGCATTCCAGAGCCTCCAGCCTCATGGCGTCGTCCGGGAAGAGCGACCTCCAAAGCCCCACGCGCCCCGCCATGCCCATCATGACGTTGCGCAGCACGCCCATTGAAAGTATGAGCTGGTGCTGCTGGAAAACCATCCCGGCGCGCTGCCGGTGGGCGCGCTCCTCCCCGGGCGACGGCTCTGCGCCAAGCCAGGGCGCGCGCACGCTGCCAAGGCTGGGGCGTTGCAAAAGGTTGAGGCACCTGAGAAGCGTTGACTTGCCGGAGCCGGACGGCCCGAGAAGCACGGCGAATTCGCCCCTTTTGAATTTCAGGCTGCATGACTTGAGCGCCCGCATCCCGTTGGGAAAGCTGACCGACACCCCGTCGAGTTCCAGGATTGTGCCGCATTGTTTGGAATCTTGCATAAGCGTTCTTTGTTCGGCGCATATGAAACCCCGTCCGCATTAGGGCATTATTAGCGCGGCTTTAGAATTTTGCATGGAAGCGCGCGCGGCATTTTCGGAATTCGGGGATATTTGGCTTGATTTGCCGCATAAAAAACGATAATCATTTTCATATAATAATAATTCCACGCGGCGGCGCCAGGCTTCCGGAAGCCGTGCAAAAAAACGGATAAAAAGACATGTCAAAACACGAATGCACCATATGCGGCTATGTATTTGAGGGGGAATGGGAAAGCCTCCCGGAAAACTGGGAGTGCCCCGCCTGCTCCGCGCCCAAATCCCTGTTCAGAACTTCCGGGGATGCCGAACCCGAACCGCAGGCCGGCCCCGGCCTCCCCTGGGCGGAAATCCCTGCGGAATTCTCCAGGCGCGACGGCGGCGCAATGGACGAAATACACGCCCTCGCCGCATCCGGCAGGAGCGCCACCGAACCCATGGAGACCCTCGAAAAAGTCCCGAATTTCGACGACATACTAATCCTCGGGGCCCAGCTTGCAAAGCTCCCCCTGGAGGCGTCGGACGAGGTTTCCATAAAGGCCGTCATAGGCAGGCGTGCGGAAAGGCCGCTTGAGCTGGACATGCCCGTCTACATATCCCACATGAGTTTCGGCGCGCTTTCAAAGGAGGCCAAGACGGCGCTTGCGGCGGCGAGCGCGGCGGCGGGAACCGCCATGTGCAGCGGCGAGGGGGGAATCCTTCCCGAAGAGCGCGCGGCCGCCGCAAAATACATATTTGAATACGTCCCCAACCTGTACGGGGCGACCGACGAGAACCTCGCCTCGTCCGACGCAGTCGAAATCAAAATCGGCCAGGGCACGAAACCCGGCATGGGCGGGCACCTGCCCGGCGCGAAAGTCACCCCGGAAATAGCGGCGATACGCGGGAAGCCCGCAGGGCGGGACATACTAAGCCCCTCAAAATTCCCCGGGATAAGCCGCCCCGAAGACCTCGAAAGGCTGGTGGACGAGCTGCGCCAAAGGAGCGGCGGACGCCCCATAGGCGTGAAAATCGCGGCGGGGAGGATAGAGGAAGACCTCGCGTTCATTGCCCGGGCAAAGCCCGACTTCATAACAATCGACGGCCGAGGCGGGGCCACGGGCTCCTCGCCAAAATTCCTCAAGGACGCCTCCTCAGTCCCGACGGTTTTCGCGCTCGCGCGCGCCAGAAAATTCATTGACGAAAACTGCCCCGGCACAGACCTCGTCATTACCGGCGGTCTGCGCACAAGCCGGGATTTCATAAAGGCGCTCGCCATGGGGGCGGACGCCGTGGCCGTCGCAAGCGCCGCGCTCATGGCCCTCGGCTGCCAGCGTTTCAGGGTCTGCCACAACGGCAAATGCCCGGTCGGCATCGCAACCCAGGACCCGGAGCTGCGCGCGCGCCTGTCGGTGGACGCCGGGGCAAGGCGCGTGGAAAACTACCTCCGCGCATGCGCGGCAGAGCTGGAAGCCTTCCTGCGCTGCATGGGGGCGCGCAGCCTGTCGGAGCTTTCGGCCGCAGACCTGTGCACCACGAGCTGCGAAATTGCATCTGCAACCGCGATAAGGCACGCCTGAATCCGCGCCGCAGCAAATACGGAGCCGCGCCCTCCCCGGGGAGGGAGGGCCAAGCCCCGAAGCGCAGGATAAAATACGGCTAATGTCCGGCAAGCTCGCCCCGCCGCCGGAGGGCCGCAGAAATTCCGCGCGGACCCGCAAGGCCGAGGCGCGCATTCCGGCGGGGAAGCGACACATGCGCCCCTTCCGGCGCAGTCCGCGCGGCCCTCACTTTTTAAGCGGCGGAAGCTCGGCCTCGATTTCGGCGCACAGGGCCCGTATTTTTTCAGGAAGATTTTTCGACTTCAAAAGCTCAGGCAGCACTTCCCTGTAAAACCCGGGATTTTTACCGCGCTGGGAATTGAGCATCTTCTCATAGAATTTTTCGGTAAGGCCGGTTTTTCCGAGGGCGTCGAGGCTCGCGAGGATTTCAAAGGCGAGCCCGAAATTCTGGAAGTCTTCCGAGGCGCGGGGCAAGGCGCTTTCCGCGTACATCATGGCCGCAGCCGTGTCGGAAGACTTGAGGCAGAGCTGGGACAGCCTCCACCTTAGCGCGAAAGTCTCCCGGAGCGCGGGCAGAAAACGCTCGCCGAGGGCGCGGGCCCCGGAAGCGTCGCCGGCTGCCTCCATGAGGTTCATCTTCCTTATGACGGCGTACTGGGAAAGCGGTCCCCCGCCACCCGACTCGGCTGCGGCGAGCTGGGCGTCAAGACCCGTCTTGAAGGGCTCAAAAAGCGGGTCGGCGACGGCCATACCCTTCCAGCTCAAACCCTTTGAAGCGCGCAGCGCGGCCTCGCCCGCGCTCAGGCCCTCCGCGAGCGCGGCCATGTATATGTCGGGCCTGTGGGTGAATGCAAGAAACGGCTCGTCCACATACCCGAAGGCGACGCAAGCGCCCCGGGCCACGAGGTTGGGAGTCCACATCCCCCCAACGTCTGCCATGTTTTTTGCGGAAAACGAATATATGTGGAGGGCCGACGCCCCGGGCGCAAGGCGCGTCAGCGGGGACTTGAAATAGGCGGTTGGCGCAAAAGAATACCATCCGAAGTAGAGCGCGGGGGCGTCAAACCTGTCGAAATGGGACATGCAGGCCCGCTTTGAGTCGACGCTGAGGTCGAAGCCGAGCTTTGAAATTTCCTCTGCGGCGGCGTCCAGCCACACGTCGCCCTCCTTGTAGAGGGCGGACTTGTCTATGTATGCCCTGCCTGCAAGCCCGCTCTTTTCGGCTTCGATTGAACGCTCAAAGACGGCCCTGGCGTCGGAATAGGACGCGCCGTCAAGCCGCGACACAGGTATTATTTTAAACGACTTGTAGGAACCCCTTGAAAGCCCCCGGCCAAAGGCGGGATTTTCGCGCGCGCCCGCAAGCGGATAGGCGCCTTTTAGAAGCATCGCAAGCTCGGAATCGACGCAGGCCGAGTTGTTGCGCACAAGGTCCGGCTTGGCGGGGGGATTCCCCCCGGCGGGCTTTTCAAGAATCCGGTATGGGAGGCCCTTGCAAAGGACGAGGAATTCGACGTCGCTTTTCACCACAAACGCGTCGCGCGGGGAGGCGGCCGACCCCATGGTCAAAACGGCCTTCCTGCCCGCGAGAAAGTCGAAAATAGGCGCGGCGATTTTCGAGTCGTAGTCGTCCCTTGAAATGTTTGGGGAGTCCGAGACATCGAGGGCGATTATATTGCCGGAGGGGATGGAGCGCGCGGCGCAGTAGGCCCTCGCAAGCTCCATGGACTCCGCCTTGCCCGCATTTGCCGCGACAAACACATTCTTCAAATCCGCCGCCCCCGCCTGGACGCAGAAAGCCGCGCACGCCAAAACCGCCTTCAAGAAAAACTTCGCCATATCCCGATTGTGTTAAATTGCCCGCAACCTTAAACGGCGGCGCGCCCTCGTGCAAAGCAAAAAACGGGCGGGCCTAACGCCCGGCACTCCTCCCCAAATGCCGCTCGGCGCTCCCGCGCGCTCTGGCTGTCCATCCGCTTGCAAACTCCCCGGCTGCGGCATGCACCGTTATTGCGTCCGCCATGCACTGGGCGCGCGCAAAGTGGAATATATTTATTTCTTTTGCAAAATATATTTGTGATTATACTGGCATGACAAAAGCTTTGCGAACAGGGAGACAACAAATTTTTTCCACGATAGGAAAACCAAAATTGGCGCCCGGATATGCGTCATGGCAATGGACAATTGTTATTGTTGTAAAGTTATCAACAAGGCCAAGGACTTTTTTTAACAAATTGACAATCGCATATTTTATTTTGAAAACGCCTAGATGTTAACAACTTTGCAATATGAAAAAAAGATTTGTTCAAAGTATTAGTTTTCCCCAGGTTGAAGTTTTTAAAATAGCAAAAAAACGCGCAAAAGAATTGGGCTGCCGCTCTTTCTCCGAGTACGTTAATCAGCTAATCCGCTTTGATTTGGGACTTCCAAATTACATTTCAGAATTCATTCAATGTGGCGATAAAGCGCCAACCGAGGAATTAATATCTCGGCTTCCCCCGAGCGAAAAGAAGCGCAACAGTTAATAGTCCGCGTTCCTCCCTCAAACAATTTTGAAAGGCTCTTCGTCCGCGAACCCGTTGGAGCATAAGAATAAAAACAGGCAATGGAGGATAACGTTCGACTGGGGCGCCTCCGACGCAGACAACGCAAAAATAGAAGATTATCATTAGAAAGGGGTTTATATGGCCAATCCACCAAGATACCCACAGCCGGGCGGCGTGCTCCTCAGGGAGTTTCTGCGCCCTATGAAAATCACACAGTACCGCTTCGCAAAGGCCACTGGAATCGCTCACTCGACGCTCGACCTCATCATCAAGGGGCGTCGTTCGGTATCCTCCGAAAATGCCCTGCGCATAGGGGAGGCCCCCGGCACAAGCGCCGAATTGCGGCTCAACATGTAGCGCACATACGGTTTGCGCATCGCCGAAAAGGCATTGAAAGACGACATTGATAAGATTGAGCACCTCACGGCGTAGGCGGATGAACCCCTTTCCGCAAAGCCGCCCGAACGCGGCTTTTTTACCCCCTATTCCGATGATTGCCGCGCGCTCCGCGCAGGTAAATTGCATATCTACGGGCAATTTTTTCCGACAGATTTGCCGAGGCGAATCCCAACGCCTCCGAGCGGGTTGAGAATGTCCTTGAGCGCGCTTCTCAGTCAATATCCCGATAGCGCAGCAAAAATGATTTTGACTTTCCGGCAATTTCCTGAATGCTCGTCCCCATAAAAAATTGTTCTTTTTTTACATGAAAAGCGTTGCGGACTGTTGCAGCTTTTCAAAGTTTTTCTGCCGCATTGTTTACAACAAACGCGGCAAAGCCGGAGACGGATGCGCCAAAATCCGTTTTCGCATCTCAATGACATTTCACCAAATAGCTTATTTATAAGCGATTTGCCTGGATGGCGGAATTGGCAGACGCAGCGGACTCAAAATCCGCCGGACGCGAGTCCTTGCGGGTTCGACCCCCGCTCCAGGTACCATCTTCAAACCAAGCCCCGCAAAAAATGCATTGCGGGTTTTTCCGTTTTAAAAGGCGCAAGTCCAAAAATATTTTGACTTTCCAGGCGCTCTGCAAATACCATTTCATATCCTGCCGCGCCATGCCGGAAGAATTTCAAAATCCGATGAAAAAATCCCGAATTTCCTCCCTCTTTCCGGAATCCGCCCCGCTGCGCCACGCCGCAATGGCGGCCGCATGCGCCTCGGTGTTTTTCTGCCCCGCACCCGCCCTTAATGCGGAGGAGTCCGCGCCCGGCGGAGGGGGTGCCTACGAACGCGCGGAAATCGGCTACCCCTTCTGGGGCGAATACGCCCGCATCGATTTCAAGGACGTTCGCCCGGCCCCGTGGGAGGAGAAGGACTCGGTAAAAGACGGCTGGGACTGGTCGCTCCCCCCAGGCTCCGCGCCGGCTCCGGACGCCTACATGTCGCTTTTCAGAACCTGGGGCCCCGGGGGAATAAAAAAGATGCGCTCCCTGCCCGCGCTCCCCTTCCCGTGCATCCCCGTAGTCGAGCACTGGTGCTATTGGCGGGACATTGAAAAGGAGGAAAATTCCTACGACTTCCGGCCGCTGGCCGACATGATAAAGGCCGCCGCCGAACGCGGCTACGGCAGCGCAGTCCGGCTCCACACAGGCGGCGTTGACTTCGCCCCGGAATGGCTGAAAAAATACGGCATCCCCGTGCTTGAAAACGACGGGCGCTCCGGAGACGGCATATCGAGCTACGACGTGTCGCATCCGGAGTTCCACAGGCGGTATCTGAAACTCGTGGCGGAGCTTGGCAAGTCGGGGATACCGCAAATGGCGGAGGTGAAGGGGCTGTACGTCGGATACGCGTCGCCGTCCAACGGGGACGAGGGCATAGGCCCGGAGGGAACCGATCCGGACTCAGTCGCGCACGTGAGGGAGAGGCTTGACGCGTGGGCGGAGGCGGCGAAGGGGGCGGAGCGCAAGGTATACATGGGGGGCTGGAGCGGCTACGGCCTGTCGAAGGGTTTCGGCGTGAGGCGCGGGTTTGTGGAAATGTACCTCTACCACATACCGGACGCCGCGATTGGCCAGCGCATAGACAGGGACGGATACCTGTTTGTCGACGAGGACGCCCCGCTAATAAAAAGCGGCGCGCGAAACGGCGAGGAAAACGAGGAGTACGAGCCCGAATGGGCCTCGCAGGCGCGGGGGTTCCGCTTCGGCAGGACGACGGACTCTTTCAATTACAGGTATTTCACCTCGACTCTGAGGCTTCTTCAGATGCGCTGCAACTTCGCCCTGTGGAACGAATTCACGCCGATGCCGGAGATGTTCGCGTGGGCGGCAGTCGAAATCGGCAAGTCGGCTGCCGACGCCCCGGACGCGTGGTGCTTCCTGCGCGAAAGCTATCTGCGCCGCGACCTGATGGAGTCGGAAAACGCGGCAAATCCTGACGCGGGCCTTAAAAATTTTGAACGCTGGCTCTACCAGCGCGACGCGGAGGGCTTTGAAACCGAACCCGCCGTAAAAATCGGCCAGGCCGCAAGCATGTGGATGGTCGACAAAAGGCGGCCCTTCGACTATGTGGCCCGCAGGGGAGCCAGAATAGGTTTCAGAGCCGACGAGAAATTCATAAGCGGGAAGAAAAGGCGGGTCTGCGTGAAGGTTTCCCACTTCGATTTCGGGCGCGGAAAATTCGCCCTTGAATACTTCTCGGACGGCAAGAGGGAGCGCCGGGAGGCGGAGTGCCTTGGCACAGGCAGGCTGAGGACCGCGACCTTCTTTGTGGAGGCGGATTTCCAAAACCGGGAACGCGGCGGCTTCGACATCGAAATAGCTGGCATGGACGGGTACAGGCCCACGGTTTCATTCCTGCGGATAATCCGCCTTCCCCAAACCCCCGCCGGAAAATAGCGCAGCAAAGCGCTCACCACCCCGCGCGGAAGGCGCCTTGCTTTTAGCGAAAAATTGGTGTTGAGAAAAACGCTCCCCGGTGTTTTTATCCGCTCATTTAGATAAAAACCAAACACGCGCGCCGGGGGGCGCATTCTGCATGATAGGAAAAATTATTGGAGGCATTGCGGGGTTCGCCGCAAGGGGGCCGGCAGGGGCGGTGATGGGGGCCCTGCTCGGGCACTTCGCATTCGACGCGCCCCGGGCCTCGAAAAAGCGCCGGGCGAATCCGGAAGGCCCCGTGGAAGATCCGGAAAGGCTGCCGCTTTTTGCCGAATTTGCGAGCGCGGCCTGCGCCAAAATATCGCGGCTTAAGCCGCACACCTCCCGCGCGGAAATCGCGGAGCTTGAGAGGGTTTACATGGGCATGGGCCTGAACGCCGGGGCGAAGGGGCGCGCGATTGGCGCCTTCAGGACTTCCAAGGATGCCCCCTACCCCTTTGAAAACATCGTGGCGGGATTTGCGCGCTCATTCCATTCGCCCCGCGAACGCATGAATTTCATGTCGGTTCTGCTCGGGTTTGCACTGTCCGACGCCCCGCTGTCGGACGCGGAGGCGCGCCTCCTCAAAGGGGCGGCCTCAATGCTGCGCCTCGACCCGTCTTTCATAGACGCCGCAGCCTCTCGGGCCTCGGGCTCCGCGCGGCGCCCCGGAAGGATGCCGAGCGACGCCCTCGCGGAGGCCTACTCCGTGCTCGGTGTAAAGCCCGGGGCACCGGCGAGCGAGGTGAAGTCGGTGTACCGCCGCAAGTGCAAGGAGCTACATCCGGACGTGCTGCGGAGCAAGGGGCTGGGGGAATTTGCGATGAAGGCCATAGAGGAGGAGCTGCGCAAAGTGACTGAAGCCTACGAATTAATAATGCGCGCGCAATGATGAGCCCGCGCAAACAGATAACGCCCAACCGGGCAGAAGCCATGCCGGAAGAAAAAATCACAATCACAGCAAACGGAGAAAAAACCGTGGCCGCGCCCCCCAAGACGGTGGCGCAGTTCGCAACCGAGCGGGGGCTCAACCCGCGAAGGTGCCTCGTGGAGCTGAACGGGAAAGCCATGAGGTTTTCTCAGTTTGAAAATGCCGAGCTGAAGGACGGAGACGTCCTTGAAATCATGTCCCTGGTGGCCGGCGGCTGAAATGGCAGGGGATTTTGCAAAGTATGCGAGGCAGTCCGCCCTGCCGGGCTTCGGTCCCGACGGACAGGCGAGGCTGGCTGAAGCCGCGGTGGCCGTGATAGGCGCGGGGGGAGTCGCCTCCGCCACGCTTCCCCTGCTTGCGGGGGCGGGTTTCGGCAAGATTTCGATTGCGGACTGCGACACGGTCTCGGCCTCAAACCTCCACAGGCAGACGCTCTACCTGGCATCAGAGACCGGGCTTTTGAAGGCGGAGCTTGCGAAGGCCAGGCTCGCCCTCATAAACCCCGACACAGAGGTGCGGGCCTTCGCCGAAAAGCTGACGGGGGAAAACGCCGCCGAAATTTTGGCGGGGGCGTCCATCTGCATAGACGCGACCGACTCCTTCGCGTCGCGCCGCGCGGTTTCGGCCGCATGCCGTCTGGCCGGAGTGCCCGAAATAATGGCCTCCGCCCAGGGGTATGAAGCCCAGAACGCCCATTTTGCAAACGGCACGGGCTTCGAGGAGTTCGCCGGGAGCGACGAACAGCCCGGAGATTCCGAACCGCGCGGCGTTCCGATTTTCGGCCCGGCCGCGCACTTGAGCGGCGTATGGGCGGCCGCAGCGGCGATTTCATTTGCGGCCTCCGGCTCGGGCTTTGAACCCGGAATGTTCCAGATGCAAAACCTTGCAACAGGCAGATTTTTCCGCGCGAACTTCGCGTCCTGAAACGCCCCCGCTCCGCCGCGCGGCGCATCAATGGGCGTGGCCGGCGAGCAGAAACGCCGCAGCAGCAGCTATCACAAGGCCCGAAATGGCGTGCGCCCACCTGCGCGCAAACCCTCCCCCGAAATTCGCAAGCGTTATCCCCTTGTAAAGCGCCGCAGTTGCAAGCGACATGGTGAGAACTGTCACCGAGTAAAATACCGCCCCGGCAACAGCGAGCGCCCAAATATCCCCCTCCAGGGCGGGGTAGAGTATCACCGGCAAAACCGCGTCGCACGGGCCGAGCGCAAATATGAAAAACAGTATCCAAAAGCTCTTCGACCTGCCCACGCCCACGCGCTCCCCGCCGCAGCTTAGGCGGCCGTCCCCCCCGCACGAACCGGCCCCTGTCTCTTATACACATCTCCGAGCCCACGAGACCCTAAGACATCTCGT
>URJJ01000043.1 GCA_900548185.1 uncultured Opitutales bacterium | reverse complement strand
ATGTTTTGAGAGGGTATGCAGAATTTGCGGCGGCAGCGTCCATCATGTTTAAAGGAGATGATTATTATGTTAAAGATGTGCAAATATGTTTGCAATATTTGGACTTTCCGGGTACACTTTTTATATGTTTAAAATGATGGCGCATTTTAACGGATTTGCGCGACTTTTGTTTGCGCTTTCCGTCTGTTCCCTCTCCCTTTCCGCATCCGCCGCCCCCGCCTCGCGGCGCGCTTTGGAAAGCGGGCCTTTTGACGGCGCCGAATCCGGAGGGTTCGGCGATGGGGCGGAGCGCGGGGATTCCGGCGGCCGCCCGGATTATGAAAGTGGGGCCCGCAGGTATTCCCCCAACCGGTATGAGGAATTTCCGCAGCAGGAGCCTTCGGATTCGCCACGCGGTTCCGGCGCGGACGCAGGCGGCGGCCATTTTCGGCCCCACGGTTCCTCCCGCAGCTCAGACTCCGCAAACAGTTCCGATTCCGGGCGTGGCTCCGCGTATAACCGGAGCTACATCGTCTCTTCCGCCCTTGCGGGGCTGCCATTTGCGGACGTCATGCCGGAAGATATGACTCTCAGGGAGCGCAAGGCCGTTGTCGCGGAGCTTAAAAAGAGGATGGAGGACTATAACCGCGGCCTCGAAAGGATAAAGGCCCATCTGCGCGACATGGGCGAGTTTTCAGAGCTCGCGGACAAGCCCTCTGCAAAAAGCGGCAGTTTGGACAAGAGCATGCCGATTGGCCCGGAAGGCTCGACGTTTGACGCCTCGCGCGGCATCCTCACCGTCACGGACTCTTCCGGCGGGGCCGCGACTGCGTTTTTTGCAAAAATCAAGGACAAGACGTTCATCGTGACCAATGTGCACGTGATGGGCGGCGGCTGGCCAATGACTTTCAAGACCGTTTCGGGGGTTGAAATGGAGGCGCCGTCGTCCGGCTTTGTCGCAAGCGGCCAGGATGTTTACATAATGCCGGTATCCTCAATTCCGGAGGGGGCGGAGGCGCTTCCGGTGTGCGCGGACATCCCCGAATCCGTATCTGCGGACGATTCAGTCGTCGTCTGCGGAAATAGCGAGGGCGGCGGGGTGCTGCTGCGCACTGCGGGGAAAATACTGGCGGTCGGGCCGGAGATAGTGGAGACAAACTGCGCCATTTATCCCGGCAACAGCGGCAGCCCCGTATACCACAGGAAAAGCCGCTCAATAATAGGGGTGATTTCGCACGCAATCATACGCAAGGGCGGAGACGATTCCCTCGGGCAGCTTTCGCGGATGCGGGAAAATTCCGCCATAAAGGGCAACGTGCGCTATTTTGCCCAGCGCGTCGACAATGTTCGCGACTGGGTTTCCATTCCTCCCGAGGAACTTTCCAGGCAGGCTGCGGAGGTCCGGATTTTCGCGCGCAAGCTCTACCAGATGGAGGCTTTCAGGCGCTCCAGATTTTCCTCTATTCCCGGCGGGTTCGACTATCCCGATTTCGACAGGATAGCCTTCCAGATGATAGAGTCTTCCCGCGTCCGCATCCGCGGCGGAGGCGGGGCCGAGAAGAAGGCGTACCGGGAGTTTTACGAGGCTTCGGCAAAGCTCGTAAACCACGAGATAGCCGCCATGAGGGCAAAGAAGATAAACGAATGCTTCCAGCGCGAAATATCCGCGATAACTGCCGAGATGATAAAGCTTCGGGACGACTATTTTTCGATGGCGCGCTCTCCGTCGCTGCAGTGAGGCCGGGGCCGGGCGGGCGCCGCGCGCGCCTGCCCCCGGGGCTTTTGGAATTTCTCGCCGCCCGCCTGCGCCGCGCGCGGGGCATCTCGCCGGGGATTCTCCGCTTTCTTCCCTGCGGCGCCATTGCAGGCGGCGGTATTTTTTGGAAAATTCCTTAAAAAAATATTGACGCGCGTCTCTTTTAAAATAAAGTGAAACCTTTAATTTTTAAGCCAGAGTAGCTCAGGGGTAGAGCAGAGGACTCATAAGCCTTTGGTCGGCAGTTCAAATCTGCCCTCTGGCACCACTTTAAAAGCCTTGCAAGCCAAACACTTGCAAGGCTTTTTAGCGCCCGCATTCCAAAATCCAAGCAAAACCGCCTTCCCTCCAGCAATCTCTTTTGTTTATCTGCATTACAAGGCATATAAGAGAAGGGGCTCTATGCTTTTTTTGGGGGAAAACAAGCTTAGTAATTGTGCGGGGATTTGCTATGTTCTAATTAAACCATCTTTTATGACACATAAGGTTACAATCCGGCTGTATTAGCGACGCCCATGGGGCAAGATGCATTTTACGTCTCCCCTTTATTGAGTGATTATCTGTAAATTTGGCTTCGCGGTATTACTCGCATTTATGCGTGTCATTGGTTTTGTCCAAATTCTTCGGATATTCTGATTCCGAAGTTGAAGAAAAACGGCTCTCGCTTTTTTCCGCCAATGTACCCCACTCGGGGATTCCCCGTGAAACCCATTTTTGCTATTCGGCCAGAATATTGCATCGGTCGAAAAAAACAACATACCCAAATATGCAGCGGTTAAAACAATGTATGATTGTATGAATTTTCGTTTTGCTGAGAGTAGAATAACGGCAAAAACGGGATATATGTCTGCGTTCGATTGGCGTGTGCCGTACGTTTTGCATCATTTGGCGTCTGACAGATAGGCGTACTTGTAAGAAAGGCTAAAATGCCCGGGGCCGCTCTCCGGCTTTTTTTTGCGCGCAGCCGGGGTGCGGGGGAGGGCGACAGAGGCGGGATTTCAAAATAGTGTTGATTCGCCGCCGTGCCGCGCAAGAATGCGGAATATATGAAAATTTGCTGCATAGGCGCCGGATATGTCGGCGGCCCCACGATGGTTATGATTGCCCTCAAATGCCCGGACATTGAAGTCGAGGTGGTCGATATAAACGAGAAGCGCATAGCAGAATGGAATTCGGACTCCCTGCCCGTCTATGAACCGGGGCTCCGCGAGGCGGTGATGAAGGTCCGCGGGCGAAACCTCTCCTTTTCAACCGGCGTCGATTCGGCCATCGCAACCTCGGACATCGTGTTCATTTCGGTGAATACGCCCACAAAGGACTACGGCTCGGGCTCGGGCCGCGCGGCCGACCTTCAGTATGTCGAAAACTGCGCGCGCAGGATTGCGGCGGTCTCCACTTCCGGCAAGATAATCGTGGAAAAATCCACCATGCCGGTGCGCACCGCAGACGTCCTGCGCACGATTTTGAAAAGCTCCGACTCCGGGAAGTTTGAAATCCTTTCAAACCCCGAATTTCTGGCGGAGGGCACCGCCATGCGGGACCTCGAAAACCCCGACCGCGTCCTCATCGGCGGCGACGAGCACACCCAGTCCGGCCGCGAGGCGATGGAAACCCTTGCGAAAATCTACTCAAGGTGGGTTCCGGAAGGGCGCATAATAAGGACAAACCTGTGGTCCAGCGAGCTCAGCAAGCTTACGGCAAACGCCTTTCTCGCCCAGCGCATAAGCTCCATAAACGCCATTAGCGCCCTGTGCGAGGCTACGGGGGCCGACGTCGACCAGGTGGCCCGCGCGATTGGCTCCGATTCGCGCATCGGCCCGAAATTTCTGAAAAGCTCCGTGGGCTTCGGCGGCTCGTGCTTCCAGAAGGACATACTCAACCTGGTCTATCTTTGCGAGCACTACGGCCTGAAGGAGGAGGCCGCCTACTGGCAGTCTGTCATCGACATGAACGAGCACCAGAAGCGGCGCTTTTCAACGCGCGTCATAGATTCGCTTTTTAAGACGCTAAACGGGAAAAAAATCGCGGTTTGGGGCTTCGCCTTCAAGGAGGACACAAACGACACGCGGGAGTCTCCCGCAATATCCGTCTGCCGGGACTTCCTTGAGGAGCGCGCCAACCTCGCCGTGTTCGACCCGAAAGTCTCGGAAGCCAGGGCCCGCGCGGACTTGGGGCTTTCGCCCTCCGACCCCCGCCTTGAGTGGTGCGCCTCTCCGTACGAGGCGGCGGACGGGGCGCACGCGGTTGTGGTGCTCACCCCGTGGAGGGAGTTCGCCTCTCTCGACTATGCGAGGATTCGCGCCTCCATGATGCGCCCGTCATGGATTTTCGACGGGCGCAACTGCCTGGACCGCCAGGCTCTGCGCTCACTCGGCTTCTCTGTCTGCGGAATCGGAGCCGCATAGGGCCTATGGAAATCTTTCCGGACAACAGGACGCGCGGAGCCTGCCGCCACATCGCCCGCGCCGCAAAGGAGGCGGGCGGCAGGGCCTACTGCGTCGGCGGATGCGTGCGCGACGCGCTTTTGGGCGTCCCCCCGAAGGACGTTGACGTGGAAATATACGGCCTGCCTGCGGGGGAGATAGAGAAGATGCTCGCGGGGAAATTCCGCGTCGAGATGGTCGGCAAGAGTTTCGGCGTGTGGATACTTAAGGGCCTCCCGATAGACGTGAGCATGCCGCGCACCGAGCGCAAGACCGGCGCAGGCCACAGGGCCTTTGAAGTCGAGGGCGACCCGTTCCTCTCCCCAATGGAGGCGTGCTCGCGGCGCGACTTCACGATAAACGCCATCCTCTACGACATTTTAAGCGGCGAAATAATAGACCCGTACCGAGGCTGCATGGATATTGAAGCGGGAATCCTGCGCCACACCTCCCCGCGCTTTTCGGAGGATCCCCTGCGCGTGCTCAGGGCGATGCAGTTTTCGGCGCGCTTCAATATGGAGGTCGCTCCGGAGACGGTGGCGCTTTGCTCTGAAATCGGCATTGAAAACCTGCCGCCGGAGCGCGTTTTCGAGGAATGGAAGAAGCTCATCCTCAAGGGCCGCGAAATTTCCCGGGGCCTTTTCTTCCTGCGCGACTGCGGCTGGACAAGGCATTTCCCGGAGCTTGCCGCCATGGACGGCTGCCCCCAGGACCCGCGCTGGCACCCCGAGGGCGACGTTTATACCCACACCGCATTCAGCATGGACAGCTTCGCCTCTGAACGCACGGGCGACGACCGCGAAGACCTGATAGTGGGCTTAGCGGTGCTCTGCCACGACATGGGCAAGCCGTCTTGCACGTTTGAGGATGACCGCGGGATACATTCGTACGGCCACGACACGGCCGGGGTTGCGTTTGCCAGATCTTTTATGGAGCGCATGACGCGCGAAAAGTCCCTCGTTGACGCCGTATTGCCGTTAGTCGAGCGGCACATGGCGATTTTGGACCTGTGGCGCAGCAAGGCGGGCGATTCGGCCATAAGGCGCCTGGCGCAGAAAGTGGGGCGCATCGACAGGCTCGTGCGCGTCGATTCCGCCGACAGGGGCGGGCGCCCGCCGCTCGACCCCGGCGACTCCCCCCAGGGCGCCTGGATAAGCGCGCGCGCCGAAGAGCTCGCCATAAGGGACTCCGCGCCAAAACCCCTGCTTATGGGAAGGGACCTCGTGGAGCTGGGGCTTTCCCCCTCGCCGAAGTTCGGCGAAATTCTGGACGCAGCCTACGAGGCCCAGCTCGACGGGGCGTTTTCCGACCGGGACGGGGCGCTCGACTACGCGAGAAAAAACCTGCTTTAGCCGCCCGCCTGCCTGCGCGCGTCCGGAGGTTTTCCCGGAAGGGATGGTTTTTTATGACGCCATTGGGGGAGGTCGGAATCTGAAGGGCGTTCGATGCGCTTTGGTTGAGGCGGGGCGCACCTTTGCGGCGGGGCGCTGGATTCGTCCGGGGGCATGCGTCTGCCTGCACGGCCTCCGCCGCGCGGCGCGGCCGAACCCGCTCAAACGGCGCCGGAGCCGGGGCGGAATAGGGGGATGGCGGCGACGGGAAGCGCCGCAGGTTTCAGCGTCCGAGCGCAAATCCGGCAGAAAGCGCCGCCGCAAATATGAGTATGTTGCGCGAAGTCATGGCCAAAACCCTGTTCAGGGCGCGCCCCGAGCCTATTTCGCGCATGGTTTTCCAGGCCCGGATGTGGAAAAAGAGGTAGATGCATGCAAGAAGCGGCGCATACGGCTTGCCAAGGGCCGCAAGCGGAAGCGTCGCCGCCCATGCGGCGGCACCAAGCCACAGGTAGAGCGCAATGCCGCCCCTCTCGCCGAGAAGCACTGTCAGGGTGCGCTTGCCGTTTTTTGCGTCCTGGCGCAAGTCGCGGTAGTTATTGAGCGCAAGAAGGGTGTCAACGGCGAGGCCGCAGGCCGCGGCTGAAACTGCTGCCGCTAAGGTCATCCCTCCCGCCGTCACATAATAGGTGCAGCATACGGGAACCAGGCCGAAAAACACGAATACGAGCGCGTCGCCCATTGCGCAGTAGGCGAGCGGCTTCGGGCCTGCCGTGTACAGGAAGGCAAAGAGCACGCAAGCTGCGCCGACGCCCGCCAGCCACGCGCCGCCGTAGCGCAGAAGCCCGAGCCCGGCAAGGCATGCCGCCGCAGTGGCGGCCGCTATTCCGAGGCGCATCGCCCCGGTTGTTATCCAGCCTTTTGCGCAGGCCCTGTCCGGCCCGAGGCGACCCTCGCCGTCGCTGCCTTTCAGGCAGTCGAAAAGGTCGTTTATAAAGTTTGCGTCAACCTGCATTATGAGCGCAAAAAGCATGCATAAAAACGCAGGTTCCGGCCTAAACGCCCCGTCGGAATAGGCCAGGGCGCACGCTATGGCAACCGGGGCCGCTGCGGCCGCCAGCGTTTTGGGGCGGGCAGCCAGAATCCAGGCTCTCGCCGAGTTTGTCTTTATTTCTTGTTTCATGGCCTTGCCCGCAGCATTTTTGGCGGGACTCTCCGAGGGCGATTTTTCCGCCCGCTCCAATTTCTCGGGAGGTTCCGTCTGCGGATATTCTTTCCATATCTTTCCCCAAACAGGGAAATGTCAAACCGCAAAATCTGGCATTGGCATGTTTTGCGGGAAGGCGCGGAGGAGAGGGGGGAATGCCGCGACGGCTTGCGGTTTTTTGCCGGGGCAGTTTGCGGCGGGGGCCCGCAGCTTCAACCGGGGAGCTTTGCGCCGCCTTTTGCACGGTAGGGGGGCTTGGCAGATTGCTGCGGGAGATGTTTGCGACGTGGGGAGCGTGTGCCTCGCCTATGCGGATTCCCGCCCGGTGGCCTTGCCGGACGAAATGCGCCCCGCCAAATCCACTTGGAGGGCGGCATCCTGGGATACTCCCCGCGAATTGCGCGCGCCCTTGCGCCTTTCCGGGGCGCGCAGTTTTTTTTGTTTTACGGCGGCGCAACGCTCGACGTGCTCCGGCCCGCCTGCGATGCGGCGGGCGGAGGCTGCCGGGCTGCGGATTTCACGGGCGCCGCATAGGTTTGCGGCCTTGGGGGATTGCTGCGGAGGCTATTCCACCTTTACTGATTTTGACGCGGGTTTGCCTTCCTCGGGTTTGGCGATTGTTACGGTCAGGACGCCGTCCCTGCATTCCGCCTTTATCTTGTCCGGGTCGGTTCCGCGCGGAAGGGTGAAGCTGCGCCTGAAGGCCCCGTACACCCGTTCGGAGGCGTGCCGGTTTTCGCCCTTTTGAAGCAGGGACTGCTTCTTTTCTCCGCTTATAGTAAGCACATTGTCCTCAATGTCTATTTTTATGCACTCCTTGGGGATTCCCGGGACTTCCATCGAAAGTATGTGGGAATCCTTGGTTTCCCTTATTTCGCAGTCCGGCAGGAGCCGCGAGGGCTGTTCCGGGAGATTCGGGTTTATAAGGGGCATCCGGCATGGCGCCGCCTGCCGCCATCTCGCGTGCGGGCGGCATACTGCGAAGGCGTCGTCAAAAAAGCTGTCGAAGAGGTGCATCATGCGGCGGTGGTGCCTGGGCATGCCGCCGTAAAACGTGCTGTCCCACACCGGGCATTGCGGGGCTTGGGATGCGCTTTCAGGCGTGGCGGCTTCGGCGCTTTCCGGTTTCGCCTTTTCCGCGGCCGCCTCGTCGGAACCCCCGTTTGCGAAAGCTGCGGGGACCGCCGCCGCCATAAAGGCAAAAATAATACAACTGATTCTTTTTATATTAGCCATATGTTCACCTTTGTTTGCTTTATGCAATGTGCGATTTGAAAATGATGAGACATTGGAATTCGGAAATGGTTCCGGGCTTCCGCCAATTTTTCAGCCAATCGCCCCGCATTTTGCGCGGCGGGATTCGATTTCTGGCCATGGCTGCGCGCGGCATTCCGGGATGCCGGGGCGTTTCCCGCCAGCCACGCGCCGCCTGCGCGCGCATTTCAGGCGAGGCTGCGCCTTGGCGGGGCCCCGAAGAGGCGCTTGTATTCCCTGTTGAACTGGGAGGGGCTTTCGTATCCCACGGCGTAGGCGGCGTTGCTTGCGCTCTCGCGTTCGACGAGCATGAGCCTTTGGGCCTCGTAAAGGCGCAGATGCTTCTGGTATTGCAGGGGGCTCATTTCGGTTATCCTTTTAAAATGCCTGTGAAATGACGGGGCGGACATGTTCGCAAGGTTTGAAAGCTTGTCGATGCTGGCAGTCTCCCTGAAATTTTCCCGAAGCCATGAAATTGCCTTCGCAACCTGGCTCCCTGCGGAATCGGACGTGTTTATTCCACGGAGATGCTTTCCCAACGGCCCCATCAATAGGCGGAGATGGATTTCCCTCGCAATTACCGGGGACAAAATTTCAGCTTCCTTCGGCTTTTCTGAAAGCCTGCAAAGACGCAAAAATGCGTCCAGCAGTTCGGCGTCTATCTTTGCCGCGCCCGCGCCCTTGCAGCCTGCGTCGTCCTTTGAAATTAAAGACGGATTTTCCGAAATGAGCCGCGAGATGAGATGTTTGTCCAAATCCATTGCGATGGATAAAAACGGCCTTTCCGGAGTGGCCCCGACCACATAGTTTTGCGCGGGCATGTCGACAGTGGCCACGAGGTATTCGTTTTCGTTCAGGTAAAACTTTTCCCCGCCGACAGTAGACCATTTGCTGCCCTGTATTGTGACGGTGACCAATGGCCTGTAAAAGCAGTTTTCGGCAATGTCGGACTCGTCCCTGCGGTAAATTCCGGCCCCCGCAAACCCCAGAGGGCAGTCTCCGCTCTTCGGCATCCTTGAGAGTATTTTTTCTTTCAGGGCTTCGTTTATCTGGGCTGTATCCATGGCGGAGGTTCCTTTGCGCAATCCTGCCCCCGTATTTTGCTGCGGAAAATTCGGGAGTTTGAGGGGGAAAACCTGATTGTCTTTTAAAGGTTTTTGTGCGTCAAACACAAAAAGGCCCCGCTTGAAATGCGCAGGGCCCTCGTCTTTTGAAATTTGCCAGGCCGGGAGTCAATGGCCGACCTGTTTTTGCTGCTCGGCGTTGTAGCGGTCGCCGACAACCGGAATTGCAGCGACAGCGTTTTCGAGTTCCGACCACTCTTCGGGGGTGCAATTGAAATCCGCCGCCCGCAGGTTTTCCTCCAGGTGCGAAATCTTGGTCGTTCCCGGAATCGGAACTATTGAAGGGGACTTCGACAAAAGCCACGCGAGCGCGACCTGGGCCGAAGTCATGCCGCGAGTTCTTCCGAACGCGCTGAGGGCCTCCACAATGCGCATGTTCGCGCGTATCGCTTCGGGGGAGAAGCGCGGGAGGGTCTGGCGGTTGTCGTTATTCGTGTCGAATTTTGTGTGCTCGTTTATGCAGCCCCCGAGGAAGCCCCTGTTTATCGGGCTGTATGGTACAAAGCCTATACCGAGTTCGCGGCAGGTGTCGAGCACCCCGTTTTTTTCCACTTCGCGCCACATCAGGTGGTATTCGCTTTGAACGGCTGCAAGGGGCTGCCTGGCATGGGCCTTGCGGATTGTTTCAGGGCTTACTTCGCAAAGCCCCCAGCGCTTTATTTTGCCCGCCCTTATCAGGTCTCCGATTGCGTCTGCAACTTCTTCGATGGGAACTTCAGGGTCGAAGCGGTGCTGGTAGAAAAGCTCTATGCAGTCCAGCTTCAGCCGCTTCAGCGATTCGTCGCAATAGCGCTTTATGGTTTCGGGGCGGCTGTCCTGGCGGCCCGTGCCTTTGCCGTCAACCACTTCGTGCCCGAATTTTGTGGTGAGGGCGACTTTCCCCCTGAACGGGGCGAGCGCCTCCCCGGCAAGCTCCTCGTTATTTAAGGGGCCGTAGATAATCGCCGTGTCAAAAAGCGTAACGCCTCGCTCTGCGGCGTTGCGGATGAGGGCTATGCATTCCTCTTTGCCGGGATGGGCGCTCCTGTTATAAGTCATGCCCATGCAGCCGAAGCCAATTTCGGAGACTTCCAGAGCCGCCTTGCCGCTTCCAAGCGTGCGGCGTTTTGGCATGAGCGAAGCGAGGCCGGGTCCGCCGTTTGAGTTTGCAGCGACTCCCCTCAAAGCCCCGCCTCCCAGCAGGGCGGCCGCGCCCGCAAACATCGCAGACTTTATAAATCCGCGCCTTCCGAGGCTATTGCAAGAAGTGTTTTTTTGCCTGTCCATGATATGTCCTTTCCTCGATTTTTTTTAGTGAACCGTAAATCCGCCGTCAACAAGAAGGGCGTGGCCTGCCATATAGCTTGCGCCTTCGCCGCACAGCCACAGCACGGCGTTTGCAATTTCCTCCGGGCGGCCGAGGCGGCCGGCGGGAATGTCACGCACAAGCCCCGCTTCAACACCGGGATTGCGGCGCATCAATTCCTCCGCCATTGGCGTGCGGATTGCACCCGGGCAAACCGCGTTTATGCGGATTCCCTTTGAGGAGTAGTCGAGGGCCGCCGTGCGCGTGAGCCCGATTACGGCGTGTTTGCATGCTATGTATGCCGCCTGCCCGGGAAACGCGGCTATCCCGCCCATTGAGGCGGTATTTACAATCGCGCCTCCGCCCTGTTTCAGCATTTGGCGGATTTCGCAGCGCATGCAATTCCATACGCCCTTGAAATCGACCGCCACGGTCTTGTCGAATTCTTCGTCCGATATTTCCGCCATGGGGCGCTGGGGAGTTTGTATTCCGGCGTTGTTTAAGGCCGCGTCGAGGCGCCCGAATTTTTCGACAATGCGGGCTGTCATTTTTTCCACCGACTCCGCGTTCGAAACGTCGCAGAAATGCGGCTCTGCCTTGAACCCCGCCTCGACAAGCCTGCGCGCCTGCTCTTCTGGCGGGTTTATGTCGGCCATGACAACATTGGCGCCCGCGCGGGCGAAAGCCTCGGCACAGGCGAGGCCTATCCCCTGCGCGGCTCCGGTTACCACAACTGTTTTGTTTTCCATGTTTTCCATAATGATTCCCTCATTTGTTTTTAACTGGAATGGATTATAGGAAAAAACGGAAAACTTTAAATATACGTATCTGTCAGTTTATTGCCTGAAACTATCATCGCAGTTATGGAGGGATTCGCTGCCTGAAAGCTCAAGGAATCTTGATTTTTTATTGTTATAATCTATTTGTAAGCGCTTTAAAGATATTGCTTGCAGGGGGAAATAACCGATGGAACAACTGGCAAATAGGAATTCTCGCATTGAAGCGGTTGACGCTTTGCGCGGTTTTGCGGTAATGGCGATACTTTTGGTGCACAGCTTGGAGCACTTTATATTTCCAGTTTATCCGGCAAATTCCCCCGTCTGGCTGGGCGCTTTGGACAAGGGCGTATCCGCCGTCGTATTCTCCCTTTTTGCCGGAAAGGCTTACGCAATCTTCGCTCTGCTCTTCGGATTCACATTCTATATACAGAACAACAATCAAAGGAAGCTCGGCAGGGATTTCGGATACCGTTTCCTGTGGCGTCTGCTTCTTCTGGCATTTTTTGCCGCATTGAACGCCGCGTTTTTTCCTGCGGGGGATGTGCTGCTTTTGTTTGTCGTCGTAGGCCCTGTCCTCTTCTTTGCGCGAAACTGGAGCGACAAGGCGGTTTTTGCCGCAGCCGTTTTGTTCCTGATGCAGCCGGTTGAATGGGGGCATTACATTGCAAGCCTTGCAAATCCCGCACATGCATTGCCGGATCTCAAAGTAGGCCAAATGTACGCAGAGGTCGCCGAATACACAAAAAACGGAAGCTTTTGGGACTTTATTTGGGGCAATATTACTTTGGGCCAAAAGGCCAGCTTGTTGTGGGCTGTAAACGCCGGGCGCTTCTTCCAGACGGCGGGGCTCTTCCTTTTGGGCCTTTATATCGGCAGAAAGCGGTTGTTTGCATCTTCGGGCAAAAACACCGGATTTTGGATTTATACTCTGATATGCTCCGCCGTTGCCTTTGCGCCCTTGTGCGCCTTGAAAGACCTTGCCATGGAAAATTCAGCCATTATGCGGCAAACCCTGGGAACCATATTCGATATGTGGCAGAAGCTTGCCTTTACCCTGGTTTTGGTCGCTTCATTTATTCTGCTTTACCAAAATAAGGGTTTCAGCAAGGCGGTGTCAGACTTGCGTTTCTATGGCAAAATGAGCCTTACCAATTACATATCCCAGTCGATAATAGGCGCGCTTGTGTACTTCCCGTTTGGCCTATACCTCGCCCCTCATTGCGGCTATGCGATAAGCTTGATGATAGGGCTTTTCATATTTGTATTGCAGGTAAAATTCTGCAAATGGTGGCTGAACAGGCATAAGCAGGGGCCGCTTGAAAGCCTGTGGCACAAGTGGACCTGGCTGGGGGCGGAGAAGCAGCTCGGGCGCAAATAATGTATTAGCCTTTTGGTTAATACCTGAAACAATCAGAAAAATTGTTTCGAGAAAAAGCTGGGTATATTTTCTTTTGGACTGCCGCATATGACATTCAATCATATGCCTTGGCGTCGTTTCTGCGCGGAATCCGCAGGGTCTCTAATGCAAATGAGAGAGCGCGAAATTGAAATGACGCCCATCCTGTTCGTCTCGGCATTGAAAATGCGGCAATGCTTCTTTTTGTGCTCATGGCATAAAGAGATATTCATAAAATGAATACGAAGCCATAAATTATAAGTATTTGCTATTTCGTAAAAGCGTGCGATAATGAAAGCATAGAAGGCCCTAAAAGTTTGGCCGGCAAATCGGAAAAAGTCTGAAACATATTGTTTCGACTGAATTAAAAAACAGCAAATGGGAAAAACGATGAAGATAGTATTAGCAACCCCCGCAGTTTTTGCTCTTGTCCTGACCGCGACGCTGGGATCCGCTTTTGGGCAATCGGAAACAGCGGACAAAAATGAAAGCAAAGACGTTATGAAAAAAGAAAAGATTACGCAGACTGCCGGGCGCGTGCAGTTGGGGGAGTTCGCCCCTAAATTTGCCGAACTCAACGACGACGTTCTCTTCGGCGAGGTATGGAACCGTCCCGGTCTGACTCCCCATGACCGCAGCATGGTTACAATTGCCACGCTCATTGGCAAAGGCGTCATAGATTCCTCATTGAAGCACCACTTGCAGTTCGCCAGGCAAAACGGCGTCACGCGCACTGAAATATCTGAAATCCTGACCCACATAGCCTTTTACGCCGGATGGCCCAACGCCTGGGGCGCGTTCAACCTCGCAAAGGACGTCTGGGCGGATGACGCGCAGGGCGACGGCGGAAAGGCGGCATTCCAGCGCGGGATGATTTTCCCCATAGGCGAGCCAAATTCCGCATATGCAAAATATTTCACGGGCAACAGCTATCTTGCCCGCGTATCCTCCGAGCAGATTCCATTTGCCAATGTGACATTCGAGCCGCGCTGCCGCAATAACTGGCATATCCACCGCGCCGAGAAGGGCGGGGGACAGATGCTGGTTTGCGTGGCGGGCAGGGGATGGTATCAGGAGGAAGGCAAGCCCGCCGTGCAGATGCTGCCGGGCGACGTAATCCATATACCCGCCAACGTGAAACACTGGCATGGCGCGGCGGCCGACAGTTGGTTTGCCCATCTCGCCTTTGAAATTCCCGGGGAAAACGCATCGAACGAATGGCTGGAGCCCGTGACGGACGAGGAATACGACAGCCTGGAAAAATGATTGCAGAAAGGAACTTTATACAATGAAAAACGGAATGGACCGCAGGAAGTTTCTAAAAGGCGCAGCCTTCGCCGGGGCTGCATTTGGGATGAGTTCAATGCTTTTTGGCAAAGCGGAAAATAATACTGCGGACAAAAATTCGGACGGGGCTGAAGGCGGGCCGCTTGTTTCCAAACGCAGAACTCTCGGCAGCGGCAAGGCCGCAATGGAAGTTTCCGCGCTCGGGCTGGGATGCATGGGCATGAGCGCAAACCACGGCCTGCCGCGCGACAAAAGGGCCATGCGCAACCTGATTGCCGAAGCCGTGGATTTGGGCGTTGACTTCTTCGACACTGCGGAAATCTACGGGCCCCACACAAACGAGGAGCTTGTGGGCGAGGCGCTCGCGCCCTATCGCGGCAGGGTGATGCTCGGCAGCAAATTCGGCCTGTACTATCCCAACGGCAAGCAGCTTGAGGACGCCCGCCCCGAACGCATAAGGCAGGCGTTGGAGGCGTCGTTGAAGCGCCTGAAGACAGATTATCTGGACATTTACTACCAGCACCGCATCGACAACAAAGTCCCGATAGAGGACGTGGCTGGAACCATGCGCGACCTGGCTTCCGAGGGGAAGATAAGGCACTGGGGCATGAGCGAGCCAAAGGTTGAAACCATACGCCGGGCCCACAGGGAGTTCCCGCTCACGGCGGTCGAAAACCAGTATGCGATGACTTTCCGCCGCCACGAGGAGGAAACTTTCGCTGTCCTTGAAGAGCTGGGAATAGGGCTTGTAGCGTACAGCCCGCTCGACAGGGGGTATCTTGCGGGGGAAATGGACGGCAGCACCCGCTTCGACCCGAAAACCGACATGCGCGCCGGTTTCCCGCGTTTGCAGCCCGAAGCCATGGCTGAAAACAGAGTCTTCATAGACCTGCTGGACGAAATCGGGAGGAAAAAACGCGCAAGCTGCGCCCAGGTTGCCCTCGCGTGGATTCTCGCGCAAAAGCCGTGGATAGTCCCCATTCCGGAAACGACCCGGCGCGCGCATCTTTTGGAAAATCTCCGCGCCCCGGAGATAGTTTTCAGCGCGGAAGAGATGGCGGAAATAAACGGCCGCCTTGCAAAAATGGTTGCAGTCGGCGAACGCTATATGCCGGGCAGCGACGCCGCAAAAAGCGTGTACGGCCTCATTTGAGCGTCCGCTTTCGGCAAGGGCCGACACGGATGGCCGCCGCCGGGCCCGCAACCCTGCGGCGGCCCCGGATTTTCAGTACCCGCCGTCCTTATCCATGAAAAGTTCCTCTTTGCGCCATGCCGCCACTCCCTTATGCAGAGGGCGAGGGTGTGCGTGTGAAGGCGCGGGGATGGAGCCGCCCCATCCGGGCTCAACTCGGCAGTATTGGGCAAGTTTTCGACAGTTATGTATATTTATATTTCCACCGTTTTGTGCTAAAATTTCAGGCAGAAAATCGGATGAAAAAGAAACTTCCATGCAGGCTGGCTCTCGATGCCGCAATGGCCATTTCAATGCTTTTTGCGCTCGCATTCAGGATTACGGGGGACTTCGCCCACGAATGGGCCGGGCTTGCCGCATTGGCATTGTTTGCATTCCACAATATTCTAAACCGACGTTGGTTTTGCGGAATATTAAAAGGCAGATATGGCTTGCGCCGCATTCTGAACACTGCGGTTAATATGTCGCTCATTGTGTCTGCCGTTCTTGTGTTTATAACGGGGCTTATGCACTCCAAATATATTCCGGGATTTCTGGGAATTTCCGGGGGCATGGCGGCGAGGCAGGTTCATTCCACCGCCGCGTACTGGATGCTTGTGCTTGCTTCCGTCCATCTGGGGCTTCACTGGGATGCTTTAAGCTCAAAGATGCGCATCAACAGTCCGCGCGCGGGAAAGGCGGCGACTTTCGCGCTCTTTTGCATCGCCGCTTTCGGCATATGGGCGTGGGGCGAGCGCGGCATGTATGAGAAGCTGTTTCTCGGATATTCGTTCGACTTTTGGAGCCCGGAATCCCCGCAGATATTGTTTTTTGCGGAAAACCTCGGCATAGCGGCCCTCTCCGCCGCAACAGCGCGCTTTGCCGCAAGGGCCTTGGGCGGCATGATGAATTTTAAAACGGCAAAAAATGAAAGGTTAAAAAATGAATTGTTTTGAAAGTTATATCCCTGCGAGGTTTGTATTCGGCAGCGGAAGCTTTGGGAGGCTTTCCAATGAAAAACTGCCGGGCAAAAAGGCGCTGGTAGTCATTTCAAACGGGAAATCGACCCGGAAGAACGGCTATCTTGCAAGGCTCGAAGAACAGCTTGCAAAGGCGGGGGCCGAATATGCCGTATTCGACAAGGTCGAGCCCAATCCCCTGAAATCGACAGTCATGGAGGGGGCCAGAGCCGCCTTGGAACACGGATGCGACTTCGTTATAGCCCTGGGCGGCGGAAGCGTTATGGACGCCTCCAAAGCCATAGCCATAATGGCCACCAACGAAGGCGACCTTTGGGACCACATATTCCAGGGCACCGGAAAAGGAAAGCCCTTCACCCGCAAGGCCCTGCCTCTCGTCGCAATTTCCACAACGGCGGGCACGGGTTCTGAACTCGACGCGGGCGGAGTGATTACGAATGCCGAGACGAACGAGAAAACCGCCGTGTTTGACGAATCGCTCTTTCCTGTTCTCTCCATCGTCGACCCGGAACTTACGCTTTCCGTCCCGCCGGAATACACCGCCTACCAGGGTTTCGATGCGCTCTTTCACAGCGTCGAAGGCTATGTGTCGGCGGGGCATAACCCCATGAGCGACGTATATGCGCAGGCTGCCATTGAGAATGTAGGCAGATACCTCGCCCGCGCGGTGAAAGACGGCGGCGACCTTGAGGCGCGCGAGCACGTCTCGTTCGGCAATTCGCTTTCGGGGCTTGTCATGACTACCGGCCACTGCACGAGCGAACACTCGCTTGAGCACGCCATGAGCGCGTACCACCAGAATCTCCCCCACGGAGCAGGGCTCATAATGATAAGCGCCGCCTATTTCACCCATATGATAAGGAAAGGGGCATGCCCGGAACGTTTTGTGAAAATGGCAAAATTCATGGGGATGGAAAACGCGGAAGATCCGATGGACTTCATAAAAGCCCTTAAAAAACTCCAAAGAGACTGCGGCGTGGACGGCCTTAAAATGTCGGACTACGGCATATCGCCTGACGAGTTTGAAAAATTTGCAGAAAACGCAAAAAGCTCGATGGGGTTTCTCTTCGAGTGCGACAGAATTCCGCTTTCAATAGAGGATTGCGTTTCCATTTATACGGAATCGTTCAGGTGAACCCGCAGCCCAATCGCATCCGAACGCTCCCGATGAACCAAACAGCCGCTTAAAAACGCAAGGGAAAGATATGAACAGGAAAAAGTTTATCGCACTGCTTCCGGCAGCCATTCTCTCTGCAAGAGGGCTTGCCGCTCAAACACCGGAAACGAAAGGAAAGAAAATGCTCATAGTGTATTACTCTTGGAGCGGGAACACCCGCCATATCGCAAACCTGATAAAAGATTTTACAAAGGCGGATGTCCTTGAAATCCTGCCTGAAAAGCCGTATCCCGAATCCTACAATCAAACTGTCGATATTGCGAAAAAAGAGGTAGACTCCGAATACAAACGGCCAATCAAAACGGAGATTCCGAAGCTTGACGATTACGGGACGATTTTGATTGGTTCGCCGAATTGGTGGGGAACCATATCATCCCCGATAAGGACCTTCCTCGCCGGAAGCGATTTGTCCGGAAAGAGGATAGCGCCGTTTATGACTCACGAAGGCAGCCGCATGGGGCGCGCCGAAAGGGACATAAAAACGCTGTGCCCGAATTCCGAAATTCTTGAAGCGCTGCCCGTAAGGGGAGGCTCCGTCAGGCGCGCTAACGGAGAAGTTGAAAAATGGCTGGAGCGGATAAAGTTGGGGCTTTGAGCGGCTACTGAAAACGGGGGCTTGCTTCGGCCGGGGCAGGGGAGGCGGGGGAATGACTGTCTCTTATACACATCTGACGCTGCCGACGAAGCTAG
>URJJ01000042.1 GCA_900548185.1 uncultured Opitutales bacterium | reverse complement strand
CCTTTAAACATGATGGACGCTGCCGCCGCAAATTCTGCATACCCTCTCAAAACATGTTGCAAACTATACCCATCCGGGGCAGCGCCCCGCCCGCTTTTCCAAAAAAGGGAATGCGGCACAGGCTTGGAGCGTTCAAAAAAGATGAAGGCGCGGCGTGGATTTAAACGCAGAAAAACAAACGGAAAAAGTTTTTAACGCAGCTTCGCAAAGCGCATTGGCGGAACTTCCCCGAATCATGCGAATTACACTCCTAAATCCGCCCCCACTTCCCCAGACCATGCAGTTTCCCTATTGAAATTATGGGGGCCCGGGAAAGGGGCAAAGCGGAAGAGCGCGGGGAAATCGGAATATTTAAAGGCTTTGGAAACGATTTGGAGCGCGGGTTTTAGTTTAAAAATGGGTCTGACATAGACAAGGGAACGGGAAGCGGGTTTCGAAATGAAATTTTGCGTGGAGAGGGAACACCCGCCTAAGCCGCCGCGAAACGCCGCCTGATTTTTCGTTTCTTTCGGGGCATTCTAATCTATGTCAGTCCCTTAAAAACTTTTCGCGCCGCCGCCTGCAAAGCCTCCGCCTCCGCACCTGCAAAAAAAACCCCGCGCGGGTGCGCGGGGCCTCAAGCCTTGATTCAAGCCGGCATCAGAAGAATGACGAAGCCTTGGGGTAGGCCACGCCGTTATTGGCGGCTATATTCGTATAGGCCGTGTAAGAGTCGCGTATTTCGCTGAAAGCCTTGTCAAGCTCCTTGCCGAACTGCGGCCACTGGGCCTTCAGGGCTATGATGGCCTTGAGGGGGTCGGTCGAATAGCTGCCGAGGAAGGACTTGATGGACGACTGCGCCTTGGGAAGGTCGAGGGCATACATCTGCTTTTCAATGGCTGCGAACTTTTTCCAGGCGGCGATATTGTCCTTGTAAGCCCCCACAAAATCCTTCGGGCACCCTTCGAGGGGGGTGGTTTCCTTGGAGACCACGAGGGTGGCTACGCTGCTGGAATTGCCCGGATAGGTGGAGTCGAGGGCGAATACGCGGTCGATGGCGCCCTGTTCGGGGGTGAGGTTCTGGGTGGCGCACCCGGCGAGGGCGGCGACCGCCAGCAATGACAGTATTTTCTTCATGTTTTTCCTTTCGATAGAAATTTTGACGGATGTGTTTCTATGGGATTTAATATCGGTTGGTCTCCGCGAAATTTCAACTCTTTTTTGGAGGCTGACGGGCCGGTCAGATGCGCGGATTAGTCGAGCGGAGGCCGACTGCGATTTCGGAAATTATGCCCTTTTCAACGTATATCTTTCGCGTATGCATCCTTATGACCGGGCGGTAGCGCATGAATACGAGCGCGGTTGCCACGCACACGGCTCCGCCTGAAGCCATGACTGCGGGAAGCCCGAAAATGTCCGCAAAATATCCGTAGGCGAGGCTCCCGACGGGCGGGACGCCGAAGATGCACATGGTGAATATGCTCATTATCCGCCCGCGCTTGGAGTCGTCCACAATCGTCTGCAATAGCGTGTTGCAGGAGGCCGCCACCGCTATCATTCCAAAGCCGAGCGGATAGCACACCGCCCCGGCGAGCCACACGTTCCTCACAAACGACATCGCAACCGCCGCGGCCCCGAAAATGATGCATGAAAACATCACTACCTTCCCCAGCCCCAGCACGCTCTTGCGGGCGGCCAGGTAAACCGCCGCCGTCATCGCCCCCGCGCCGACGCACGACATGAGGACCCCGAGCATCGAGCTGTCCATCCCCAGCACGTCCTTTACGAAGGCCGGAAATATCATGACAGCCGGCGCACCGAAAAAGCTGAATAGCGCCATCAGTATTATTATGGAGCGCAGCGGCAGCGACCTTGCCGCATACGAGAACCCCTCCGCTATCTGCGCCAGCGGGCCGAGCGGCGAGCGGGCGCCAACGCCCCTCTTTACCCTTATGCAAAGAAGAGCCGCAATCACGGCAAAGAACGCGAATCCGTTTATGAGGAAGCATCCCCCCTCGCCTATCGCCCCTATCAGAAAGCCCCCCGCCGCAGGGCCGACGAGGCGCGTGCCGTTTATCGCGATGGAATTCAGGGCGATTGCGTTGCCCAAATCCTCCATCGGGACGAGCTTAGAGTAGAATGACTGCCTCGCCGGGGCGTCGAACGAGACTATCACGCCCAGCATCAGGCTCAGGGCCATTATCATCGGGACCGTCACGACCCCGGTCAGCGTCAGCGCGGCGAGCGCGAAAGTCTGGAGCATGGCGAGGGTCTGGGTGCATATTAGTATCTTGCGCCTGTCGAACATGTCGCACACCACCCCGGAAAACGGCGTCATAAAGAGAGTCGGGATGTTCGCAAGGAATATGACGGTGGAAAATGCCATCATGTCGCCCTCCGGGCTCATGGAAAGCACCAGCCAGCTCATCGCCACCTGCTGTATCCACATGCCGGTGAGCGCCACGAGCTGCCCCAGAAAGTAGAGCAGAAACCCCCGCGAGCGCAGCGCCTTCACGATGTCGGGAAAGACGCTGAAATTGTCCGGGATTAGCTCTTTGAGGCTCTGGGGCTCGTCCCTGGGCACGGCCGGAGTGGGCCTTGGAAGCGGCGCGCCGGATGTGCAGCGCGGAAGCCCCGCCAAATCGTTTTTCATGTCACTGCCGTCGTCCATCTGCCTAGAAGAGCCTATAAAAAGCAACTTCGTCCAAAATTTGAAAAGGTCAAGCACGGATTCGCCCGGGGCTGCGGCGCGCCGGGCGATGCGGGCGGCCCCGGGGCAAAAAAGCCCAAGGTTTTGCTTGTAATGCGCGGCTTTTCCATTTTCATTGCTGCGAATGAACAAAATCAAGAGACCCGTTGTACTCGTCATACGCGACGGCTGGGGCGAAAACCACGACGCCTCGCTCGACAAATTTAACGCCATAAAGCGCGCCGACATCCCCTTTTCAAGGGGGCTTTCAAGGGACTGGCCCCGCACCGAAATCGCGGCGTGCGGCCTCTCGGTCGGCCTCCCGGAGGGCATCATGGGCAACTCCGAAGTCGGCCACCAGAATATCGGCGCGGGCCGCATAGTGGACCAGGAGATAGTAAGGATAGACAAGGGGTTTTCCACAGGCTCCGTCCTCGAAAGCCCCGCCCTCAAAAGCGCGTTTGAAAGGGTTGAAAAGGGGGGGGCGCTGCACCTGTTCGGCCTCTGCTCCGACGCCGGGGTGCACTCCATGCTCCGCCACCTCTACTCGCTCCTTAAAATCTGCGCCGACAAGAAGTATTCCAGGGTTTACCTGCACGCATTCACCGACGGGCGCGACACCCCCCCCACAAGCGGCCTCGGCTTCATCCGCCAGGTGGAGGAGGAGATGAAAAAGTGCGGCGCGGGAAGGGTCGCATCCGTGATAGGCCGCTTCTGGGCCATGGACCGCGACCAGCGCTGGGACCGCGTGCAGAAGGCCTACGACTGCCTGACGGGCAAAGAGGCCCAGGCCGCAGTCTCCAACGCCGAGGACGCCTTTAAAAACTACTACGCCCACCCCGCCTCCGAAAACATGACGGGCGACGAGTTCATCCCCGCCACATGGGTGGAGGAAAACGGCGAGCCCGTCGGGCGCGTCAGAAACGGCGACGCCGTAATATTCTTCAACTTCAGGGGCGACCGCCCGCGCGAACTCACCCGCGCATTCATAGAGGACGGCTTTGACGGCTTCGACCGCGGCGAAAAGCTCGACGTGTTCTTCGCCACGATGACCGAGTACAAGGAGGGCCTCTGCCCGAACATACTCTTCCCCAAGCCCCCGAAAATGAAAAACATTCTGGGCGAATACGTCTCGAACCTCGGCCTGGCCCAGTTGCGCTGCGCCGAAACCGAAAAGTTCGCCCACGTGACGTTCTTTTTCAACGACTACCGCGAGGAGCCGTTCAAGGGCGAGGACCGCATACTGATAGAGTCCCCGCGCGACGTCCAGACCTACGACCAGAAGCCCGAGATGAGCGAGCCGGCAGTGGCGCAGGCTGCGGCAAAGGCCATCCGCTCCGGCAAGTACGCCCTGGTCATAGTGAACTTCGCAAACCCCGACATGGTGGGCCACACCGGCAACGAGGAGGCCGCCATAAAGGCGTGCGAGGCGGTTGACAGGGGCGTCATGGAAATCGCGGCCGCAGTTGACGACGTGAAGGGCGCAATGCTCGTCACGGCCGACCACGGCAACTCCGACCAGATGTACGAGCCGTCCGCCGGAACCGCGCACACCCGCCACACCCTCAACCCCGTCGAAGTCGTGCTTTACGGCGACGGGATGAAGGGCCTGAAGCTCAGAAGCGGCGGGACGCTCGGCGACGTGGCCCCGACCCTGCTTGAGATGCTCGGCTTCAAAAAGCCGGCGGAAATGACGGGGGAATCCCTCATAGAGCACGGGGCCTGACGCAAAACGCAGGCATTGGAGGGGCGCGGCGCAAATTTGCCTGCGCCCCTTTCTGCGTCCGGAGGGCGCAAAACGCCGCAGCGCGCGCCGGTTGCGGGAACCGCGAGCCCCGGTGGACTCCCGGCGCATTTCAGCAGGCTTGACAAAATCCCCGCTCCGAGGCATTCTCCGCCCGCATGAAAAACGTCTATCAGGCGCGCCTCTCGGAAATGGCGCGGGCAGCCGAAGATATAGAATCCTTCTGCGAGGGCGAGGGGCTTCCCGCAGCGGCGGCCTTCGCGTTCAGCCTGTGCCTGGACGAGGTTTTCACAAACATATGCGAATACGGCTACCCCGGCGGCGGGCGCGGCTCAATCGAAATCGAAATGCTGCGGGAGGGCGGCAGGGTGCGCGCATTCATACGCGACGACGGCCGCCCGTTCAACCCGCTTGAAGAGTGCCCGGAGCCGGATTTGGACGCCCCGCTTGAAGAGCGCAAAATCGGCGGGCTTGGAATATATTTTCTGAAAAAGAACATGGACGCCCTTGCCTACCGGCGCGAAGGCGGCAGAAACGAGCTGATGATGGAAAAGGGGATTCCGCAGGATGATGCTTGAAGTCAGGGACCTGAAAATCCGGTTCCGCTCGGGCGGCTCGGAAGTGGAGGCGGTGAAGGGCGCAAGCTTTTCGATTTCACGCGGCGAGAGCGTCGCCGTGGTTGGCGAGAGCGGCTCCGGAAAGACCGTAACCGCCATGGCCGTGACCCGCCTCCTGCCTCCCCCACCCGCGTGCGAAATCTCGGGCAGCATTCTCTTCGAGGGCCGCGACACCCTGAAGATGCCCCCGCGCGAGCTCCGCGCCGTGAGGGGGAGGGAGATAGCCTACATCTTCCAGGAGCCGTCCGCGTCGCTCAACCCGGTCTTCAGCGTGGGCTACCAGATTGCGGAGGCCGTGAAGCTGCACTTTCCGGAGACCCCCGACGCGCGCGCGGAAGCCGTGCGCGCCCTCGGCGAAGTGGGCATAAGAAACGCCGCAGAGAGGTATTCGGCCTACCCGCACGAGCTGTCGGGGGGCATGCAGCAGAGGGTGATGATAGCGATGGCCCTCGCCTGCCGCCCCCGCCTGCTTATAGCCGACGAGCCCACCACCGCCCTCGACGTCACAATACAAAAGCAGATAATAGACCTCTTAAAGGACGTGCGCAGGCGCCGCGAAATGGCGCTGATGCTCATCACCCACAACTTCGGCATAATATCGGGGCTGTGCGACCGCGTGATTGTCATGTTCAGGGGCCGCATAGTCGAGGAGGGCGAGACTAAGAAGGTTCTGCGCGAACCGAAGCACCCCTACACCAAGGCCCTAATCGCCTGCATACCGAAGCTCGGGATGAAGGGGCGCAGGCTGGTTTCGATAGACTATTCAAAGATACCGGAGGGGCGGCCGTGAGCGGGAGCGAGCTTCTGAAAGTCGAGCACTTGAACGTGCGCTTCGACCTTGGCGGCGGGATATTCTCGCGCAGGAAGGGCGTAGTGAAGGCGGTTGACGACGTGTCTTTTTCGGTGGGGCGGGGCGAAGTGCTCGGCCTCGTGGGCGAGAGCGGCTCCGGGAAAACCACGACGGGGCGCGCCATAATCCGGCTGGCCCCGGTGCATTCCGGGGGCGTTTTCTACGACGGCAGGGAAATATCAAGGCTCTCAAACCGGGCCTTCATGCCCTACCGCAAGAAAATCCAGATGATTTTCCAGGACCCCTTCAACTCCCTGGACCCGAGGATGACGATTCTTGAGACGATTTCCGAGCCGCTCGACATACACTTTAAAATGACGCGCGCAGAAAAGAGGGAGCGCGCGGCGGCCCTCATGGCGCGTGTCGGCCTGGACCCGGCCCAGCTCGGCCGCTATCCGCACGAATTTTCGGGCGGCCAGCGCCAGAGGATAGGCATAGCCCGCGCCCTCGCGGTGGAGCCGGAATTCATAATCTGCGACGAGCCGGTGAGCGCGCTGGACGTCTCCGTGCAGGCGCAGATAATAAACCTGCTTGAGGACCTGCGCGCAGAGCTTGGAATCGCAATGCTTTTCATCGCCCACGACCTGGCCGTAGTCGAGCACATAAGCGACAGGATAATGGTTATGACCGAGGGCAGGATTGTCGAGGAGGGCCCCGCCGGGGAGGTCTGCGCGCATCCGAAAAACGCCTACACCCGCAAGCTCATAGCGGCGGTTCCCAAATTTTCATGAGGGCGGCGGTCAAGGCAGTCTGCGCGCTCGCTGCGGCGCTAGTCCTATCCGGATGCCCGGGCCGCCAGACGCCCGCAGACGCCGGGGCGCTCTCGGGCACGCTAATCATGGGCAACGCCGCCGACCCCGCCACGCTCGACCCTACGCTCGCGACGGGGCTTGCGGAATCGAAGATACTCTCCGCCCTCTTTGAGGGGCTCGTCACGGCCGACACAAAAACGCTCGAAATCCTCCCCGCCGCCGCGGAGTCATGGACTAAGGACGGGCTGAAATACAGGTTCAAGATAAGGGCTGCGGCAAAGTGGTCCGACGGAGAGCCGCTTAAGGCCTCCGATTTCGTGTTCGCCTTCAGGCGCATCCTCGACCCCGCGATAGGCGCCGAATACTCAAACTTCCTCTTTCCGCTAAAGAACGCCGAAAAGGTGCTGAGGGGCGAGGTTCCGCCCTCGGAGCTCGGGGCGCGCGCGGTTTCCGAAAGCGAGCTTGAAATAGAGCTGGAGCGGCCGTGTCCGCATTTCCTGAGCCTCCTATACCATCCGGCCTACTTCCCGCTGCCCGAGCACGCCATAAGCAGGCTCGGGGCGAGGGACAGGCGCGACGGCATATGGATGCGCCCGGAAAACGCCGTTTCAAACGGCCCCTTCACGCTTGAAAAGTGGAGGATAAACGACCGCGTCCGCGCCGTGAAGAACCCGGGCTACTGGGATGCCGGAAACGTGTTTTTAAACGCCGTCGAATTCATACCGATTTCAAACATAAACACGGAGGACCGCGCCTTCCGGGCCGGCCAACTGCACATGACCGAATCTGTCGCTCCCGTGCGCCTGGAGGCCGTCAGGCGCGCCAGGCCGGATTCGCTCAGGATTTCCGACTGGCTGGGAGTCTATTACTATTCCCTCAATACGGCCCGCCCTCCGCTCGACGACCCGCGCGTGCGCCGGGCACTTTCCATGTCCATCCGCCGCGGGGACATAATATCAAACTTCCTGCGCGCCGGGCAGAAGCCGGCCCTGTCGTTCGTGCCGGAAGCCTCGCAGGAGGGCTACTCCTGCCCCGAAAAGGCGTCTGAAGACGTCGGGGAGGCGAGGCGGCTGCTCGCCGAGGCGGGCTACCCGGGGGGGAAGGGGTTCCCGAAAATCTCAATCACCTACAACACCTCCGAGCAGCACCGCCCGATAGCCGAGGCGGTGCAGGCCATGTGGCGCGAAAACCTGGGCATAGACGTTGAGCTTTACAACGTCTCATGGCCCGCCTACCTGGACATCCGCAGGCGCAGGGATTTCTTCATAACGCGCTCAAGCTGGGTCGCGGACTACGCCTCCCCCGAATCCTTCCTCTCCACAATGACTTCCTCCAGCGGCCTGAACCACTCCCAGTGGAAGTCCGAAAAGTTCGACGCGCTCATGGAGGAGGCCGCCGCAGCGGAGGGAGAAGCGTCGGCGCGGGCCTTCGCCCTGGCCGAGGCCGAAATCATAAGGGACGCCGCCCTCATACCGGTGTACTTTTATTCGCGCGTATTCCTCATCGACCCGCGCGTGAGCGGATGGCACCAAAACCCGCTCGACTACCACAACTATAAGGGCGTCGGATTCCGCGCCCGGGGGGGCGGCAAATGACGGGCTACTTCCTCCGCCGCCTGCTCGGGTCCGTCCCAGTGCTGCTTGCGATAGTAACCGCCACGTTCTTCATGGCGCGGTTCGTGCCCGGCGGGCCTTTCGACAGGGAAAAGCCGGTAGCCCCCGAAACGCTTGAGGCGCTGAATGCCTACTACGGGCTGGACGCGCCCCTCGCCGGGCAGTATTTCAGGTATCTGAAAAACCTTGCCTGCGGGGAGCTCGGGCCGTCATACAAGTACCAGGGCTGGACTGTGAACGAGCTGATAGCGGACAAGGCCGCAGTGTCGCTTGAACTCGGGGCGTACGCGCTTGCGTTCGCGCTGGCCTTCGGGCTGGCGGCGGGGATTTTCGCCGCAGTGTTTTCGGACACGCGGGCGGGGAGGCTCACCGGGGCCGCTTCGCTCGCTGGAATCTGCCTGCCGGCGCTGGTGCTCGGGCCGGTTCTCATACTGCTTTTTTCGATACGCCTGGGATGGTTCAACGCCATGGGCTGGGCTTATCCCTCCGACGCGGTCCTTCCCGCCCTGACCCTGGGGCTATTCTACTCGGCCTGGATTGCCCGGCTCGCGCGGGCCTCGGTGCTTGCGGAGCTTTCAAAGGGCTACGTGCGCACGGCCAGGGCAAAGGGGTGCGCGCCGCTTAAGATATATTCTGTCCACGTGCTTAGAAACGCAATCCAGCCGGTTGTCTCCTACATGGGCCCGGCGGCGGCGGGGCTTCTCACGGGCTCTTTCGTTGTGGAGACAATATTCCAGATACCGGGGCTCGGGAGGTTTTTCATATCAAGCGCCCTCGACAACGACTACACAATGATAATGGGATGCGTCACCGTGTACGCGGTTTTCATCGTGCTTTTCAACCTCCTCTCCGACATGGCGCTCGCCGCGCTCAACCCCCGGGTGGCCCGGGGCATGAAAGGCGAAAGATGAGCGCACTCGGGAAAATCTCCGCCTTCAGGGCGCGCTGCGGCACGGGCGCGGCAGTCTGCGCAGCCTTCTGGGCCGCAGCGTTTCTGGCGTGCATGTTCGCCGACTTTACAGCCCCCTACCCCTACGAGCTTCAGGACATGGCCCTCGGGGCCTCCCCGCCCTCCCCCGAGCACATATTCGGCACCGACATGCTGGGCAGGGACCTCTTCAGCCGCATGCTCTACGGGGGGAGGATTTCGCTGCTTGTAGGCATCCTGGCGACCGCCGTCGCCGTGGCGATAGGCACGGTTTACGGGACGGTTTCGGGAATGGCGGGAGGTCGGACGGACTCTGCCATGATGAAGTTTTTGGACATCGCCTACTCGCTGCCGTTTACGATTTTTGTCATACTCCTGACGCTCGTATTCGGGAGGTCGGTGTGGATGATGTTCATCGCAATCGGCGCAGTCGAATGGCTCACTATGGCAAGGATTGCGCGCGGCCTCACGCTGGAGCTCAAGTCGCGCCAGTTCGTCGAGGCATCCCGCGCGATGGGCCAGGGCCCGCTCGGGATAATACGAAGGCACATACTTCCAAACATCGCCCAGTCCGTATTCGTCTGCGCGGCCCTGACGATGCCGGGTGTGATGCTTCTTGAGGCATTCCTGAGCTTTCTGGGGCTCGGCGTCCAGGCCCCGCTGCCGTCGCTCGGCAGCCTCGTCAAGGACGGGGCCGAATACATGGAGGACGCCCCGTGGCTTCTGGCATTCCCGGCTCTGTTTTTTTCCGGGCTTCTGTATTCGATAAACTATCTGGGCGAAAAGCTTTCGCCGGCAAGGAAATGAGGGTTGCGATAATCGGAGGAGGCGCCGCCGGGATATTCTGCGCGGCGAACATAAGGGCGCCGGGAGCGGAGGCAGTGGTGCTGGAATCGGGCGCGAGGCCGCTTAGGAAGGTGCTTGCAAGCGGGGGCGGCAGGTGCAACATAACAAACGCCGAAAGCGACATTTCAAAATTCATATCCGCATACCCGCGCGGCGGCGGCAGGCTGAGAAAGCCCCTTTTGCGCTTCGGGCCAAAGGACACCCTGGAATGGTTCGTGGCGCGCGGGGCGGCGTTTGAAACGGAGGGCGAAGGCAGGGTCTTCCCCAAAAGCGGCGGAAGCGCAGGAATCGCGGCAATACTTGAGAGGGCGCGCAGGGAGTCCGGGGCCGAAATGCGGCTCGGGTTTTCGGCCTCCTCGATATCGCGCCTTCCCGGCGGCGGATTTGAAATTTCTTCGGAATCCGGGGAGAGCGTGCGCTGCGACGCCGCCTTGTTCGCCACCGGGGGCTCGTGGCACCCCGGCCTGCGCGAATGCCTGGAGCGCATGGGCCACGCCTTTGAGGAGCCGGCGCCCTCGCTTTTCGCGTTCAAAATCCCCGGCGGCGGGTTTTCCGAGCTGGCGGGGACCCCGCTTAGGGGGGTGTCGGTATCGTGCCGCGAATTCAAAATCTCGGCAACCGGGGACGTGCTGCCCACGCACGAGGGACTAAGCGGCCCCGGAATACTGCGGCTCTCCTCGCTCGGCGCGCGCCTGTTCCGCGACGCGGGCTACCGTTTCCGGATAACACTCGGGCTGCTAGGCCCCGGGGAGTTCAGGGATTTCTGCTCGTCGGCCCGGGCGGGGGCTGCAAAAAAGCTCGTAAAAAACTTCCGCCCGCAGGGCGTTCCGCAGAAATGGTGGGACCTGATTGTTTCAAGGGCGGGCATAGACCCCGCCGCCGAGTGGGCCCACTTTTCAAGGGACGGCGAGAGGAGGCTGGCGGAAGAAGCGACGGCGTTCGGGGCCTCCGTCTGCGGACGGGCCTCCGGCTCGGGGGAATTTGTGACCTGCGGCGGGGTCGCCCTTGGGGGCGTCGACTTTAAGACGATGCAAAGCAGGCACGCCCCCGGAATATACTTTGCGGGAGAGTGCCTCGACATCGACGCGTTCACCGGCGGATACAACCTCCAGGCCGCCTGGACAACCGGAATGACGGCGGCCCTGGCGATTTCCAAGGCGGCGGAAGGCTCCGGGCGGGCTACCTGCGCGCGCCCCCTCTGAGGAACACGCGGTAGGCGTAAACCGTGTACGCGAGGACGAGGGGAACCCCTATCCCTGCAACCCAGAGCATGACGGTGAGCGTCATTTTGCTCGACGAATTTTCAACCGATATTTCCGGGGGCACGACAAACGGGTAGGCCGCCGCCGCATGGGCCGCCACCGCAAGGAGCGCAAAGAGCGAATTCATCGCGATTGCCCCGGCAAACGCCCCCCTTGCAAAGAGAAAGTGGGCCGCGAGCGCCGCGGCAAAGGCCGCCAGAAAGAGCGCGAGGCCGGACGCCCCCAGGCCGAGGCACGGGATGTAGCAGGCAAAGCAGAGAAGCTCCAGCCAGAAGCACGCGCGCACGCGCCTGAAAAAGAGCTCTTCCCCCTCGGCCCCCGAAAGGCAGAGGAATATTCCGCCCTGAACGCAACTGAAGAACAATACGCAAAGGCCGCACAAAACCGTGGCGGGGGCAAATAGAGCCGCGAATGCCTCCCAGAATCCGCCTTCCCGGCCGAACACGCGGCCCGTGAAAACGACCCCGAGGGCGACGCCCAAAAGAAGCATCGAAAGCGCCGCCGATGCGGCCGCGGCCCGCCTCCAGAAATTGCGCCACAAATCAGAGTCCCCCGCGAAGTAAAACTCTATCGAGGCCACCCTGACCACGACGGCCGCAAGCAGCAGCATCACGGGGACGTAGAGGTTTGAAAGGACCGCCGAGTACGCCTCGGGGAAGGCCGCAAAGAGCGCGCCCCCGGCCGTTATGAGCCACACCTGGTTGGCGTCCCAGAACGGGAGAATCGATTTCATCGCAAAGTCCGCGCCGCGCCTTGAGCGCAGCGAAAGCATGCACGCGCCGAAGTCGAAGCCGCCGAGGATGAGAAAGGCCGAGAGCAGCACGCAGATGAGCGCAAACCATATGTTTTGAAGCACGAATATGTCCATGTGTGTCCTTGCGTCCTAGTAGGTTTCGCTCCGCCCGGGCAAATCAGGGCCCCTGCGCAGCTTGCCGAGAAAAACAATGCAAAAAACTGCGCTCAGGGCGGTGAAAAGCGCGGTGAAAAGCGCTATCGAAAAAAGCACCTCCCCGGCGGATGCGGCGGTCGTCACTGCGTCCCGCGTCTGAAGTATGCGCCAAACTATCCACGGCTGCCTGCCGACCTCCGCAGTCGCCCACCCGAGCATGGAGGCAGCGAGGGGGAGAAAGACCGAAAACAAGAGGGCCCTCTGCATCCACCGGGAGGCGGGCTTCGACATGTCAAAGAAGCTGCCGCGCCACAGCATAAGGAGGCTCGCGCCCGCCAGCGCAAACATCGCGCCTCCGAGGTAGGTCATGAAGTGGAATGTCTGGAATACGAAGTTTACGGGCGGCCAGTAGCGCGACCTTATTTCGGCCAGCTCCTCCGCCGAAGAGCCCGGATGCAGCTTCAGGAGAAAGTTGTCAGGGGGCAGCTCCTCAAGCCCGGTGATTTCGGCGTCCGCCCTGCCGTATGCGAGTATGCTGAAAAAACTGCTGACAGACGGCCCCCAGACCGTCCGGGAGTCCTCGTCAACCCATCCGAACAGATATAGGGGGGCGTGGGATTCGGTCTTAAAGTGGGCCTCGAAGGCGGCTATCTTTTCGGGCTGGTCGCGTATCACCCCCCTGCCGCTCGAATGGCCCGTATAGAGCATAAAAAGGCATGAGAGCGCGGCGAAATAAACGCCTATCCGGGAGGCCGGCCTGAAGATGTCGGGGTTCCTGCCCCTCAGTATGTAATATGCGCAGACGCCGAGGGCCAGAAACGCCCCGCAGAGCCAGGAGGCCGCGACGGTGTGCGCGAAGCGGTCCGCGAAAGACGGCGAAAACACCATCGCCCAGAAGTCGCTTATCTTTGCGGAGGTCTCCGCGACTTCGGCCGGGGTCGGGACGAATCCTGCGGGCATGATTTCAGACCCCTTTGCGAGCACAAAGCCTGCGGGGGTCTGCATGAAAGAGTTTGCAGCGAGAATCCAGACCGCGCTCAAATGGGAGCCGAGCGAGACCATGGCTGTTGAAAACAGGTGCGCCCGAGGCCCCACCCTGTCCCAGCCCCACAGGGCTATGGCCAGAAAGGTGGATTCCAGAAAGAATGCCGCTATCGCCTCGATTGCAAGCGGGCTTCCGAACACGTCGCCCACGAAATTGGAATATACGGGCCAGTTAGTGCCGAACTGGAAAACCATTATTATCCCGGTTGCGACCCCCACCGCAAAAATCAGCCCGAAAAGCTTCAGGAAAAACTTTGCGGCGCGCAGGTACTTTTCGTCGCGCGTCCTCACCCACATGAACTCCACGGCAAGTATATAGACCGAAAACCCTATGCTTACCGGGGGGAAGAGGAAATGGAAGGCGGCGGTTATCGCAAAGAGGAGCCTGCTTAGAAATTCGGTGTCCATACGGTAAAAATCGTCCCCTATTTTGCGATTTTTACAACCTTTTAATGACGCCCATGCCAAAATCCCCCGGTTTGGCCGACCCGGCTGCCGAGGATGCGGAAATTCCCGGACGCCTCCGGAGAGGCCCCCGCCATCCCGCCCGCGCGGGGGGATACGGCGCCCGAAGGCGGAAGACCGCGCTTTTTTGCGCTTTTTTAATTTGTGATTTGCAAAAAAATAACAGAGTCTTAACCGAAAATTTTTTCGCACAAGATGAGATATTCCATAGGCATAGACATAGGCGGCACAAACACGAAGCTCGGGCTCGTGAATTCCGAGGGCGAAGTGCTGAAGCGCGACAGGTTCAACACGACAGACTTCAAGGCTTTCGACTCCTACGTCAAGGCGCTCACGCTCCGCATCAGGGCGCTGATGGAGGCCGCAGACGGCGACTGCGCCGGGGTGGGCGTGGGCGCGCCCAACGGCAACTACTACAAGGGCGCCATAGACTGCGCCCCAAACCTCCCCTTCGCCCGAGGCGAGCTTCCGATTGTGGAGGCGCTCCGCGCCGAGCTTGGCCTCAGGCACATATACCTCACAAACGACGCCAACGCCGCAGCCCTCGGCGAAAAGATATACGGCGGCGCAAAAGGCATGGAGCATTTCATAACAATAACCCTCGGAACCGGACTCGGCTCCGGTATAATAATAGACGGCCGGCTGCTCTACGGGGCGGACGGGGCGGCGGGCGAGCTGGGCCACACGTGCGCAGTTCCCGGCGGGAGGCTCTGCAACTGCGGGTGCCGCGGGTGCCTCGAAACCTATGCGTCGGCTACGGGCATAAGGCGAACCTTCTTTGAGCTTATGGCCCATTACGGCGGCGGCTCGTGCCTGCAAAACAAGCGCTGGGACGAGATAGACGCGCTCGAAATCGAGCTGGCAGCAAAGGCCGGCGACAAAATCGCCCTGGAGACCTACCAAAAGACCGGGGAAATCCTCGGCCGCAGCCTCGCAAGCTTCGTCGCATTCTCCCGCCCGCAGGCCATATTCCTCTTCGGGGGGCCCGTAAAAAGCGGGGACCTGCTGCTGGAGCCAACGCGCAGGGCCATGGACGAAAACCTTTACCCCATATGGAAGGGCAAGGTGAAACTGGCGCCGTCGCACCTTCCGGAGTCCGACGCGGCCATACTCGGCTCGTCATCCCTGGTGTGGGACGCCATAAACTGCGGGAAATAGGCCGTGCCGTCCGTCCGTGAAATAGAGGCGCGCATAACCGGGCTGCGCGACGGGGGCTCCAGGTTTTCCACCGAGCGCATGGAAAATTTCGCCCGCGCGCTCGGGAACCCCCAGGACGCCTTCAGGTCGGTCCACATAGCCGGCACAAACGGCAAGGGTTCTACCTGCGCCCTAACCGAGTCGATACTGCGCGCGCACGGCTTCAAAACCGGAATGTTCACATCGCCGCACCTGCTAAAAATAAACGAGCGGGTGCAGGTGGACCGCAGGAGCATCCCAGACGCCGACTTCTGCTCGGAATTCGCGGAGCTTGACAGGGTCGCACTCGAAGTGTCGGCAAGTGATCCGTCGATGGCCCCGACATTCTTTGAATACACTGCGGCCCTGGCCTTCTCCCACTTCAGGCGCGAGAGGGTCGGATGGGGCGTGATAGAGGTCGGCCTCGGCGGCAGGCTGGACGCGACGAACGTGGTTTCGCCGAAGATATGCGCCATCACTTCAATCGGGTTCGACCACATGCAGTACCTCGGCGACACGCTGGAAAAGATAGCGGCGGAAAAGGCGGGCATAATAAAGCCCGGAGTCCCGACAGTCTGCGGGGCCATGCCGGACGAGGCGTTTGAGACAATCGCAAAAACCGCGCGCAAAAAGGGCGCCCCGCTTTTCAGGCTGGACGACATCTTCACGCGCAATCCGCAGTTTGACACCTCCCTCGGCGGCCTGTACCAGAAAAGGAACGCCGCACTGGCATTTCTCATATGCAAGACCCTTGGGGACATGGGCGAAATCGAATTTTCCGAGGCGGCGGCGCGCGACGCGCTTCTGGGCGTTCGCTGGGACGCACGCTGGCAGGAATTCCGCCTTTCAAACGGCGCCAGGCTCATACTCGACTGCTCGCACAACGCAGAAGGCGCGGCGGAGCTTGAAAAGAACCTCGAAATCCTCGCCGGAGAATGCGGTGGCAGAAAGCCGGCGGTCGCAGTCGGCGTCCTCGGCAGGGAGCGCGCAGCGCCGCTTCTCAAGGCTATTTCAAAATATGCCGGAAGGATAATATTCCTGAAGCCCAACGAGCCTCGGGCCCTCGATTTTTGGGAGCTTGAAGAATGCCTGCCCGAGCGGCGCCCCCCGTTTTCAAATTCGGAGGTTGACGCCCTCTTTCCGCGCCCAGGGTTCTGCGCAGAGGCCGCCCCCGGAGACACGATAGTATGCACCGGCTCCTGCTACCTCGCAGGCGAAATACTTGCGCGCCTCACTGCGGCAAAGCGGGACAACCTCCAGGACAGGCTTCCCGCGCCCAAGTGAGCCGGGTAAAATCCGCGCATTGGAGCTTGGACGCCCCGCGAAACGCGCGCAAAAAAGCCGAGGCTGAAAAAGAGGCGCCCCGCACACATGGGCAGCCCGCAAAAATCTCTGCCGAAATAGCGGCCGGGAAGGCGTCCCGAAACGCTAATCCACAAGATAGGACACGGTGCTCCTTGGCATGAGCTTTTCGCGCCCCTTCAGAAAGCCAAGCTCCATTACAAAAGCGCAGGCCGCAACAGTAGCCCCGAGGCCCTCCACAAGGCGGCACATGGCTTCGGCGGTGCCGCCGGTCGCAAGAATATCGTCAAAAACTATAATGCGGTCGGATGCGGAAATGTCGTCGGTATGGACGCAGAGGGTGTCGGAACCGTACTCCAAATCGTAGTCCACCGAGGTCACCCGGCGCGGAAGCTTGCCCTTCTTGCGCACCGGCACGAATGCGATACCAAGCTTAAGGGCAAGCGGCGTACCGAACATGAACCCGCGCGCCTCGGCCGCGACAATCTTGTTTGCGCCGTACGGCCTAAGCATTTCGGCGAGCTCGGATATCAGTTCTCCAAACGCCTTCGCGTCCAGAAAAAGCGGGGATACGTCCTTGAACACCACACCTTTTTTGGGGAAGTCCGGAACGCTTGCAAGATGGTCTTCAAGATTCATTTCGCGCAACAAGTTAAAAACGCAATAAATAAAAATCCATCCGGACGGAATTTGCGACAAAAAAATTCTCCCGGAACAATGCGAAAATGGCACCCCAAACCCGCACGCCGCGCCGCAAGATTCTTGGAATTAAACGTACCGCTTTCAGAACGCCCACTAATTAAAGAGAGATTATTAAATTCACTTTTGATTGTCCCTACCAAGTTATTGCCGTCAGGCAATGCGCAAGATGAACTCATAGCCGCCCGGACTCGGGCGGCGCACGCCGTCCCAAGATGCGCAAGCATCTTAGATCCAACGGTACGTTGGCGGAACGTTTACGGGGAATTTTTTATAACAAGGCGGCAGGATTCGGAATAAGATTCCATTTCGCGCCGGAGGGTTTCGCAGTACGCGGAAAAGTCGGCCCGCAAGGCCGCTATCGCACGGAGAGCCGCAGCGCGCGCATCCGGATGCTGGGGGATTTCCACTGCCCCGCGCGGGGCGGAAGCAAAAATCTCAGCCTCAGAGAAAGACTGTCCGGAAGTTCCGCCAAAGGCTTCCCCCTGCCGTTTTGAAATTGCGGCGCGGACGAATGATTCCGGGTTGAGCGGCGAATCCGGCCCAAGAATTTCGGAAAGGTAAAAATCCATGTTCGATTCCAGAAATGACGCAGGGGTATGCATTGGAATGCCCTCCGCGCCGAGAGCCGCAATGGCTTCCCCGACGAGACTTCTGGAACCTTCAGAGAGGCTTTTGCGGAATACGGCAAGCGGCCCCATCTTCCACTTTTCATAAGGCGGGGCGAATACGCCTGAAAACACGGTCGCGGCCCCGTCCCGCACGCCAGGCGCGCCTCCGGCAAACTCTGCCTCCGCCAGTTCCGAGGCCGAATCGCACATGGCAAGAAGCCCACGTTCGAGGGCGTCCACCGAAGCCGCATTTTTCAAGGCAGCCCCGGCCGCGCAAACCGATACGATTTCCGCGCGCCGGGCGCCGAGGAGCTTTGCTGCGACCTTGGGGTAGACGGCAAGGACGGCGAGCAAAACGGCGGCTGCGGCGGCGCAGAAGAATGAGAGTCTCAAAAATTTTTTCGGCATGGAAACATCCGCGTGGCATTGCTGGAGCTACCCGCACGCGGCCTGCGGGGAATCTGCGCAATTTCCGCACGCCCGCATCACGCTGGCAAGCAAAAAACCGCAAACGGCGCATTGGCGCCACGGGCGAGGGAAAACGCCATTGCGCCCCTCAAACTCCGGATTGGGGAAAGGCGCGGCATATCCGGCGGCGCGTCAAAGGCGAGGCGCGCAAAACCGGGAAATCCGCATTGCGCAGGAATCCCGCCGGAAGCGTGCGGCAGCCGCACGGAATATACAAAAACGCACGAATGGCCGCCGCATGGATTTTAAATCCCAAAGCCAGAGCGGGAGGTAGGTGTCCGCGCCCCCAAGGCTTCGGCTTGGCAGGAGAAAGCGGCCTCCCCCGCAAAGCAGGGGGATTTTCATGAGAAAACCGGAGCCTTCCGCCAGACCGGGATGCGAGTGAAGCCGAAACGCCTGCACCCGGTTTCCGCCCCATGAAGGAGGCGAAAAAAAAGCGCGGAAAGCCGAAGGCCCCGCGCCGGGATGTCCGCCGGGAAGCGAGTCAGGGGAAGAAGCTGCGCCTGAGGATTGTGTCCTTTACTTCCGGGCTCTTGAAGGGGTAGTCGAGCGTATAGTGCAGGCCGCGGCTCTCCTTGCGCGAGAGAGCGCTCCTTATTATGAGCATGGCGACCAGCACCTTGTTGCGCAGTTCAAGGA
>URJJ01000041.1 GCA_900548185.1 uncultured Opitutales bacterium | reverse complement strand
GGAAGCAAAAATCGCCGCAGGGGCATGGCCCCCCTCAGGAAACGGAGTTTCGCAGGTGCAGGGGCTTCGCCCTTGGAATGAATGTAGCCAAGCGAGCGCATGAATATTTTGCATCCGCCTGGCTTTCGGCGGCTTCCGGGGGAGCGGCGCGAGTTTTTTGCGGGAGCAAAAATCGCCGCAGGGGGTGTGGCCCCCTCGGGAAACGGAGTTTCCCAGGTGCAGGGGCTTCGCCCTTGGAATGAATGTAGCCAAGCGAGCGCACGAATATTTTGCATTCGCTTGGCTTTCGGTGGCTTCCGGGGGAGCGGCGTGAGTTTTTTGCGGAAGCAAAAAGCGCCGCAGGGGGCGTGGCCCCCTCGGGAAACGAAGTTTCCCAGGTGCAGGGGCTTCGCCCCTGCTTTTGGAGGAGGGAGGGTTTTTGGGGGATTTTTTTAAGGGCGCATGGGATTTTTGGGCGCTTTTTTACAAAACTCTTGACCTTTTGGATTTGAAAGGGCTTTTTTTCATTATTGCCGGGGGAAATCTGCGGGGCTGGCGTATTTTTTGTCGGCTGTCTGCCGTTTTTCCGGCGGATTCAACAGGCGGTAATATGAGTGAAAATGCTTTAAAATACAATGTTGTCTGCATGAAGTGGGGGACGAAATACGGTCCCGACTATGTAAACAGGCTCTTTAATATGTCGCGCCGCAACCTCACGGTTCCGTTTTCCTTCATATGCTACACCGACGCGCCCGAGGGGCTGGATCCGGCCATTGACGCCCGTCCGCTTCCGGAGATGGGGTTTGACGATCCGGAGGAGAGGGGCTGGAGGAAGCTCGCCCTTTTCAAGAAGGATATCGACCTTGAGGGCCGCGTGCTGTTTTTGGATTTGGATACGGTCATCGTCGGCAATATAGACGACTATTTCACGCTTGAGGGCGAGGTCATCCTGATAAAGCACTGGAGGCCGTCAAAGAAGCACGGCGTGGGCGAGACGGGGGTTTACCGTTTCGACGCCGGGCGCGAGGCCGACATATACGACAATTTCATAAATAACATCTCCGAAGTCAAAAGCTCCTACCGCCATGAGCAGGCCTATGTGGGCGACTACCTCTCCTCCAGGGGCAGGCTTTCGTTCTGGCCGGAGAAGTGGATGCCCTCTTTCAAATACAACTGCATGCGCCCGTTTCTTCTCGGGCTTTTCCTGGAGCCGAAGCTTCCGGCCGGGGCCAAGATGGTGGTGTTCCACGGCAACCCCACGCCTTCGCAGGCTATGGAGGGCAGGGTCTCCGGGCTGAAGGGCCTTGTGAGGTTTGTGCGCACGCCCGGGTGGCTCAGGGAGAACTGGAGGTAGGGGATGTCAAAACGCAGGCAAAAGAGGCGCATTCTGGTGCTCGCCCCGCACAACGACGACGAGACGCTCGGCTGCGGCGCGACGATGGCAAAGCACGTCCGCAGGGGCGACGAGGTTTTCGTGGCCGTCCTCACGTCGATTTCCGAAGGGCATCCCGTGATGCGCCCGAACAAGGCCGAAATCCGCAAGGAGACCATGGCCGCCATGAAGATACTCGGCGTCAAGCCTGACCATGTTATTTTCAGGGACCTTCCCAACGTGCTGCTGCCGGAGCGCCCCGTGCACGAGGTAAACCGCGTCGTAAACGAGGTGATTCAGGGGGTGAAGCCCGACGTGATGTACATCCCCTTCATAAACGACCTTCACCAGGACCACCGCATAATCGTTTACGCCGCGCAGGTCGCCGCGCGCTCGACCACCCCCGTCGGGCGCAACATAAGGGAAATATACATGTACGAGACGCTCTCTGAGACGCACTGGAACATAGACTCTGTGGAGGGCGGCTTCCTGCCGAACGTCTATAACGACGTGACGGGCTTTTTGAGCGTGAAGCTGCGTGCGGTTTCGGCCTACAAAAGCCAGCTTAAAATCCACCCGGACGCGCGCTCGGTGAAGGCCCTCAACGCCCTTGCCACGCTGCGCGGCTCGATAGTGGGCATGCGCGAGGCGGAGGCTTTCATGCTGGTTCGCAAGCTTTCCTAGGGCTTTTGCGTGGGGCTTGCGGGGGGCGCTAATCCCCGCCGCAGCGCGGCGTTTCGCCCGGCCCGGGAGTTTATTGTTGCGAAAATGGGCCGAAGATAGCATATCTCCGCGAAAAACACATTCCGGGACATGAAAATTTTCGACTTTTTAAAGAAAAACCACAGGCCGAAGCCTGCGGCTCTTGAAATTCTCAAGTATATCGGCCCGGGGCTCCTCGTAACGGTGGGCTTCATCGACCCCGGCAACTGGGCGACCAACATTGCGGCCGGGGCGGAGTTCGGGTACGCGCTTTTGTGGGTTGTGCTGCTGTCGTCGGTCATGCTTGTCATAATCCAGCACAATGTGGCCCACCTGGGGATTGTGACGGGCCTTTGCCTCGCGGAGGCGTCGAACAGGTACCTGCCCAAAAAGGTGGGCGGCGCAGTATTGTGGTCGGCCATGGCGGCGAGCGTTTCCACTTCGCTTGCGGAGATTCTGGGAGGGGCCATCGCGCTTGAGATGCTGTTTGGCATCCCCATACGGGCCGGGGCGGTGATTGTCGTTGCGGCGTGCACGGCGATGCTTTTTACGAACGCCTACCACAGGCTGGAAAAGTGGATAATCATGTTCGTGTCGGTGATAGGGCTTTCGTTTTTGTACGAGCTTTTCCTCGTGGACGCCGACTGGGCCGCTGCGGCGCGCGGGGCTGTGTCGCCGTCTGTTCCGGAGGGGTCGATGATGATAATAATGGGCGTGCTCGGGGCCGTGGTCATGCCGCACAATTTGTTTTTGCATTCGGAGGTCATACAGAGCCGCAAGTGGAACCTCGAGGACGAGTCCATCATAAAGCGGCAGCTCAAGTACGAGTTTTTCGACACAATTTTTTCCATCGGGATAGGGTGGGCGATAAATTCGGCGATGATAATTCTGGCTGCGGCCACGTTTTTCAAAAACGGCGTGGAGGTCGCGGAGCTCCAGCAGGCCAAGTCGCTTCTCGAGCCGCTTGTCGGGGGGAACGCCGGGACGATATTCGCGCTGGCCCTCCTCATGGCAGGCATATCCTCCACCATAACTTCCGGCGTCGCCGGGGCCTCCATCTTTGCCGGTATTTTCGGCGAGGCCTACCAGCCCAGGGACATCCACTCCAAGCTTGGCATAGGTCTTTCGTTCCTTCCGGCGCTCGCCCTCATTTTCCTTATATCAGACCCGTTTCAGGGCCTTGTGGTCTCGCAGATGTTCTTGAGCGTCCAGCTTCCGATAACCGTATTTGCGCAGGTGTACCTCACCTCGTCGAAAAAGGTCATGGGCCGCTACGCAAACTCCGCGAGGACGAACGCCGTGCTGCTCGTCCTTGGCGGAATTGTGGCGGTCCTGAACGCGATGCTGCTTGCAAGCCTCATCTGAGCCGCCCGGGGCCTTCTGTCCGGAGGTTTTTTTACGATGCCATCTTTGGCGCCCGCGTCGTCTGGCCGCGTTTTTGGAAAATATTGGACTTTGCTTTTTATGGACGGACTTGCCGCAGTATTGGTTTTGTTGGGGGTGTGCGTCGCCTGCTTTGCGTTAAACAGGCCGCGCGGCGACATCGTGGCGGTTTGCGCGATAGTGCTTCTGCCGGCCCTGGGGATAGTGGGCTTCGGGGAGGCGTTTTCGGGATTTTCGGATCCGAGCGTGATTCTGATTGCGCTTATGTTCGTAGTGGGCGAGGGGCTTTCGCGCACCGGGGTTTCGCGCATGGCGGGGGAGTTTTTGCTTGAAAAGTCGGGGAAGAGCGTGGGCAGGCTCACAGCGCTCATGATGGTTGCGGTGGCCGTCACGGGGTCCGTGATGAGTTCGACGGGGGTTGTCGCAATATTCATCCCGATAGCTCTCGCCGTTTCGCGGAAGCTCAGAATATCCCCGTCGCAGCTCATGATGCCGCTGAGCTTTGCGGGCCTCATAAGCGGCATGATGTCGCTTGTCGCCACCACGCCGAACATGGTCACAAACTCGATACTTGTGCGCGAGGGCTTTGACGGGTTCGGGTTTTTCAGCTTCACCCCTGTCGGGCTCGCGGTGCTTGCGATGGGCGTGTGCTACATGCTCTTCATGCGCCGCTTCCTCGGGGGGCGCGCCCCGGTGGCCGATTCCGCCGGGCGGCGGACGTTTGCCGACTATGTGCGCGACTATGCCCTGTCCGGCCGCGAGCGCATTTTCCTGGTGGGCGAATCCTCTCCGCTTGCGGGGAAGCCCCTCAGGGATTCGGGCCTGCGCGAGAGGCTGGGCGCCAGCGCGGTTTGCATAGAGCGCCGCGAGAGGCTCTCGGTGCGCCTCCTGGACCCCGTGGCTTCAACCGTGCTGCGCGCCGGGGATGCGGTGCTTTGCGACATGCGCGCCGCAGCGGGCGTCCCGCGCGGCGAGGTTTCCGCAATGGGCCTCGTCTCCCGACCCCTGCGCGGCCAGTATTTTTCGGAAAAGAGTGCGGAAGTCGGGATGGCTGAAATTGCCGTGGCCCCGGAATCCGAGCTCGTGGGCGCCACCGTTCCGGAGTCAGGGTTCAGGAGCAGGTACGGCCTGAGCGTCGTCGGGCTGAGGCGCAGCTCCAGGGCGGTTGGCGGCGACATAATGGGCGAGAGGCTCAGGATGGGCGACGTTTTGCTTGTTATGGGCCCGTGGAAATCCATAAAGGGCCTCAGGGGCTCGCCGCGCGACTTCATCGTCTTGAGCCTTCCCGAGGAGGTCGATTTTGCCGTGCAGTCCCACGGGCGCGCCGTTTACGCCCTCATAAGCCTCGCCGTGATGCTTGCCCTGATGATAGGCGGGGTTCTGCCAAACGCCGCCGCCGCCTTTGTCGGGTGCCTTCTGATGGTGGCCTTCGGCTGCATAGACATGGACGGCGCGTACAGGGCCGTGCACTGGTCCAGCGTCCTTCTGGTTGTCGGCATGATTCCCTTTGCGACAGCCCTCGAAAAGACCGGCGGGGTGCAGATGGCTTCTCAGGGCCTTCTGGACGCACTCGGGTGGATGGGGCCCAGGGCAGTCATGGCCGGGCTTTTCGCGCTGACTGCCGTGACGGGCCTTTTCATATCGAACACGGTTACCGCCATACTGCTTGCGCCCGTGGCGATACAGGCGGCCAACATGCTCGGGGTTTCCCCCTATCCGTTTGCGATGACAGTGGCAATCGCCGCCTCCACCGCGTTCATGACCCCGATATCGTCGCCGGTAAACACCCTCGTGTGGGCGCCGGGCAGGTATTCTTTTGCGGATTTTCTGAAAATCGGCGTCCCGTTCTCGGCTGCGGTGATGGCCGCAAGCTCCGTCCTTATCCCGCTTCTTTTCCCGTTCTGATGAGGGGCCGGCATTGTTGCGCGGCTGGTGGGGCGGCGGCTAGGTCCGGTCCGGATTTTGCGGGAGCCTGCCCCGCGCCGGGTCCGGCCCGAGCTTTTTTGCGCGGGGCGTTTGCGGGGCGGGAGGCCTCTTCCCGCGTTTTTTCATGCATTCGCTTATGAAGTCCTGGGCTATGTTGAGCGGGATTTTCATCCCGTCTTTGTCTTTGATATCCATTGGGGCGGGCGCTCTTTCTCTTTGCCCGGGAGCGCGGCGGGCGTGCGGGCCCCTCGCGCCCGTTTGCCGGACGTGAGCTTCTTTTATCGTAAATTCCGGGCTGCATTAAGGTTGTATCGGGCCCGGCGGCTCGCGCATGCGGGCGGCGGGGGGCGGCGCATTTTTTCCGCAGCCTGCAAAAGGCTCTCATTTTTACAGTAATTTGCTTGAAATGGGGGGTGGCGTTCATACGTTTGAGGGCAATTATGAAGAAGATAATCATGTGCTTGATAACGGCGGCCGCGGCGGCCGTCTGCGCGGCGGCGGGAGCCGTCAAGGTGCCTGCCGGATTCGCCAAGGGCCAGTGGCGCACCGCAGGGGACATCAAAATGAAGCTGTCCGCCTCCGGCGTGACCGTGCAGGACGGCCTGCTTTTCAACGACGGCCAGTATGCCGACGCCGAGTATTCCTACCGCATGCGCGCCCCCGAGGGGGCCAAGGAGGTGCAGGCGTGGGTGTCGTTCCGCATAAAGGACAGGTGGAACCGCTACACCGTGGGCCTGCGCGGCGGCAACAACAACATCCTCTACATGGCCCGCTACGCCGACGACGCAAACGCGCGCTTCCTCGGCTTCGCCCCGCTCGAATTTCAGCCCAAGGTCGGCGAATGGTACGACTTGCGCGTCGTTACTGTCGGCAAGGTCATCCATGTGTACATAAACGGCGAGGACAAGCCGCGCCTCGTGATTGAGGACGACACCGCCCTCTGGGACAAGGGGTCCATAGGCGTCGGCGAATCCTATCTGCCGGCCGAGTTCTCGAAGGCCGAGGTGCGCCTGCTCGACGCGGGCGAGGCTGCGGCAATCGCCAAGGTGAAGAGCCCCAAGCAGGCCTACGAGCCCTGGAAGCCCTCCGCCGACAAGGCGAAGAAGCGCGCCGAGGACCGCGCGGCCTACAAGCCCGTGGAAGTTTCCGACCTCTCCGCGCCGCGCACGGAGGTGTCTCTCGACGGCAAGTGGCTTTTCATGCCGACGCACGAGCTTGAAAAGGACGCCCAGCCCGTTGGCCTGGACGCCGACGACTCCGCATGGCACACCATGAACGTGCCCGACATGTGGGTGCCCCCCCTGGCGTGGCTGCACGGCGAGACCGGATTCCCGTACCTCCAGGAGCCCGCGCGCGGAAAGACTGCGGCCGACAAGCTGCGCATCTCCGAAATCAAGCGCGTCCTCGGCTTTACCTTCGACTGGGACAAGACCAAGGCGGCCTGGTACCGCAACTACCTCTACCTGCCCTCCGACATCTCCGGCAAGCGCTTCGAGCTGGACTTCGACGCCATCGCCACAATCTCCAAGATATTTGTAAACGGGACTCAGGTCGGCTCGCACATCGGCATGTTCGGCGACATCAAGTGCGACATCACAAAGTATGTGAAGCCCGGCAAAAACGTCATCGCAGTCGAGGCCGTCCGCGAGCTTCCCAAGAAGTCCACGAACAAGACCTTTGAAGTCGCCGTCACGGTGGAGATAACCGAGGACATGGTAAACTCCCTCCCCAAGGCATTCTACAACTTTTCGCCAGCCGGCATATGGCAGCCCGCGAAGCTCGTCGTCACGAACCCCGTCAGCATCCGCGACGTGTTTGTGAAGCCCGCTCTCGACTCCGCCGTATTTGAAGTCGAAATCGCAAACGACGGCAAGGCGCCCAGGACCGTGGACGTTTCGTACACCGTCGCCCCGAAGAGGGAGCGCTCGATACTCTATTCAAAGAAGAACGACCAGTCCGTGACCGTCAATCCCGGCGAGACCAGGAAGGTTGAAATCAAGACTCCCAAGCTGGAGCCCAGGCTTTGGACGCCGTCCGAGCCCAACCTCTATTCGGTGTCGGTGCGGCTTTCGGAAAACGGCAAGGCGGTCGATTCGGTGTCCGAAACCTTCGGGTTCCGCACGTTCGGAGTGGAGGGCAACCGCGTCATGCTAAACGGCCATCCCTACTGGCTGCGCGGCGCGAACCACTACCCGCACGCCGCCCGCGCCAACGACCGCGAGCTCGCCAGGAAGTTCCTCTCCCTCGCCAAGGAAAACAATGTGAATGTTGGGCGCCTGCACGTCGGCCCCGTGACCGAGGCTTGGGCGGACGCCGCAGACGAGGTCGGCTTCATCTTCTCCGTCGAGGGCATATGGCCGTGGCTCATGCTTAAAAAGGGCGAAATCCCCGCCGAAAACCTGCTTGAGGCGTGGAGGAACGACTGGGCTTCCATCGTCAAAAAATACCGCAACCACCCGGGCATCGGCTACTGGACGGTGAATAACGAGATGAAGTTTTCCATCTTCGACAAGGGCGACAAGGAGATGCTGAAAAAGAAGTGGGCCATCGTTGACGCCATGATAAGGAAGATGCGCGAGATAGACCCGACCCGCCCGATAGTCGCCGACTCCGGCTACGTCCGCAAGGAGGGCAGCTACCAGGACTACCTCGACGTGGTGAAGGCCAACAACTTCGACGACGGGGACTTTGACGACATCCACCGCTACCACGGCTGGTACAACGAGTCCTTCATGCACTTCATGAACGGAAACTTCGCCCGCAACCAGTCGCTCCCCGACAGGCCCTTCATCAGCCAGGAGATGTCCACCGGCTACTGCAACGAGGACGACGGCCTGCCTTCGCGCGTGTACCTTTTCAACCACTACACCCCGCAGGCCCTCATCGGCGACTACGCCTTTGAGCACAACGACCCGAACTACTTCCTCGAACGCCAGTCGTTCATGACCAAGGAGCTCGGCGAAATGTTCCGCCGCATGAACCGCGACAACATGGCAGGCGTCCTCCACTTCGGCTTTGTGACGTGGTTTAAGGACTCGCACTTCAAGGATTCCATCGAGCCGCGCCTCGGCGTCAAAAACCTGAAGAAGTTCCTGAGCCCCGTGCTCGTCTCACTGGAGCTTTTCGGCCGCCACTTCTATTCCGGCGAGGAGATTGCGCGCGACCTGTACGTAGTAAACGACTCCGAGGACTTCAAGGCCATCCCGCCGTCCGTCCTCACCTGGCAGGTCGTCGAAAGCGGCGGGAATGTGCTCGCCTCCGGAAAGGAAAACATCGGGGCGGTGGAGTACTACGCAAACGAAAAGGTTCCGCTTAAGATAAAGCTTCCCGCCGTCAAGGGCAGGGCAGACGCCAAAATCGTGCTGAAGCTTGAGGCGGACGGAAAGCTCCTCAGCGAAAACGACTACGACGTTGTCATCGCCTCCCGCGACTGGGCCCGCGACGCGGGAAGCGCGAAATCCGCATCCGTGGCGCTCTTCGACCCGAGCGGCGAGTATGCGCCCCTGCTCTCGGGCTTTGCCGTTAAAAAGATGGAGTCTGCCTCCCAGCTCTCCGGCGCGAAAGTGGCCGTGATTGCCGACCTCGGCGCTTTCATGCGCACTAAGGACGCCCAGGCGAAGCTCGAAAAATTCGTAAAAGACGGCGGCGGTCTGCTTCTGCTCAACCCCGGCAGGGCCGCCATGGACTGGAAGGGCGGCGCCCTGGCCTCCCCCGAAAAGGTCCGCGGGCGCATCCAGATAAGGGGCGAGGGCGGGGAGCTTTCGGCCTACCGCGAACAGCGCGGCGAAATCGTGGTTCCCAAGATTCCGGAATCGGCGGCGTTCGACGGCCTAAAGCCTATGGATTTGGCGTGGTTTGCCGACGAGGGCAGCCGCGACGTTCCGCTGGCATCCACCGCAATATTCCAGATAGACCGCAAGAACCCGAACGTCCGCGAACTCGCCGAGGAAATCCAGATACACGCCTATCTGAACAAGCCCTCCGACGTGCTCCAGTATTCCGGCTCCCCGCTTCTGGAAATCGACGACGGCAAGGGCCGCGTGATAGTGAGCGAAATGCGCCTGAAGGCCGCCAAGAGCGACCCCGTGGCGCAGAGGCTCCTCACAAACCTCGTTTCAAAACTCGCTTCCGGCAGGGAATAATTCCGCCTCTGCGGGATTCAGACGGCCTCCGTGTTTTTCACGGGGGCCTTTTTTTTCCGGCGCGGGATGGGGAATGGATGTGTTGCACCGCAGGGGTTTGAGGGGGCCGAACCTTTTGGAAAAAAGCCTTAATTTTGGGGGACGCTTGCCGGTTTTCCCACGCTTTTTAAGCTGGTTTTCTAAGCTTTCCCCAAACCTTTTTCATTGAAATCAGGAGTGCGGATTTTTTCTGTAAAATCCGTCCGGGAAATGGAATATGCCCTGCGGCAAAAAGGCGGCCTTGCAGGTTTTACATCTTTTGGAACGCATCCATGCCTGTCCGTCTTCTGCTTTTCCCATCGTCCGGGAGCTGCCCGGCCGTGCGCTCCCGTTCCAGGCCCGGTTCCCGCCAGCGTTGCGCGTTCCGCCGGGCGGAGGGAGAAAGCTGTCGGCGGAATCGCGAAAATTCCCATCTTTCATTCCGGATCTTCCGCAGTTAAAAAATATTGCGATAATTTGACAAACTCCGGATTTTTGTTTTATGATTCCGGCATTAATTTTGAAAGGCAACATATGAAAAAATATCTCATCATAGCCCTTGCGGCTTCAGTTCTGGGGATGGTCTCCGGATGCGCAGTATATGTTCCCAACGAGGACTACACAATGGCTGCCACAGGCAACACGACGCTCAAGTTCTCCGGGTTCGATTCCTCCAAGGACGACCTCCAGAAAGCCATGCTCCTGGCCCTCCAGCAGCGCGGCTGGGCGCTTGAAAGCGACGGCAACCCCATAAAGGCCAAGTTCCTCGGCACGCGCCAGACCGCCAAGGTTTCCATAACTGTCGAAAAGGGCTCCATATCCATCGACACCAAGGGCTCCATGGTGGACGGCAACAAGCCTTATGTGCCGAGCCGCTATATCGACTACCTCATGTCTTCTGTCCGCAAGAATCTGGCGGACCAGAAGCTCGCCAAGTAATTTCGCCCTTTGGGGAATTTTCCGGCGCGGGGCATCCCGCGCCGTTTTTTTTTGCCCGGCTTTCGGCCTCCCTTTTAATGCTTGAAAGACTGGGGGGGCGGGAGATTGCTGAAAATAGCGGGAATTTAAAGGCTTCGGAGCGGGCTTGGATTTCGGGTTTGAGCCCCCGAATTTTTCACGGCACTCCGAATGAATCGGGATTTTGAAATGTTTTCCGCCCTGTTCCGGGGGCCTGCGTCCGGACTGTGATAACGCCGCCGGGTTTGAAATAAAATGCCCCTGCAAGCGGCTTGCAAGGGGCGAAAGGGGAGGGGAAGCGCCGTTTCTTCCGCGCCTCCGCCGGGGCCGGATGCGGGCGATTTTATCCAGGTTCGCGCCGGGTTTTGCGGGCTGGGAAACGCCAGCCTTTTGGAAGAGACGGCGGGAGCGGGAGGCATTCGTTGAAACTGGAATTTTTAATGGCCGGGCGCGCCCTTCCTCAGGGATTTGCCTTTGCCGCCTGCCTTGAGCCCGCAGTTTTTAATTGTTAAAAACAGCTCTTGAAGCTTTTCCTAAATGGGCGGATAGCGGTTGCTTCACCTCCAATGTGGCTGCGGTTATGGCTGCGATATTTTTTATCTGCGCCGCACTCTTTTGCGCGCATATGCCGGGCGTTTCCCATCCGGCAAGTAATATGCCAAGGCGCACACATTTTCCTGCGGCGAAGTCGCCATATCGTTGAAACATCAGAATTTTGTTTCCCGCGCTTGCCTCCGGGAGGTCTCCGCCGTGTCCGCCGAAGGATTGGAAAAGTGAGAATTGACGCGGAGGCGCATTCCTGAATCTGCCGGACAAAGAACCCAAACGGCGCCCGCTTGCCGCGTTTTGAGGTCCCGGAAGCGGGGGGAGAAGCACTAAAAAAACCTGACGCGCATACTTGGCTCCGGGAGCGGACAGGCACTAAAAAGCCGCCGGACAATCGCATCCGGCGGCTTTAAAAATTTTTTCTGCACCCCCTAGCGGATTCGAACCGCTGTTGCCTGAATGAGATTCAGGAGTCCTAACCCCTAGACGACGGGGGCAGAATAATTGTCCGAACCGGCATTTCGCGCAGTCCGCACATTTAAAATATAAATAAAATATCGGTTTTCCGGCCTCTCCGGTCAAGACTTTTTTGCATATTTTAACTTTTTTAAGCCTTTGCGGCGCGCCTGCGGGCGGGGGGCCGGATCTGGCTCTCAGGCCCGCAGCATGGTGAGAAGCATTTTGAAGTTTTCCCGGGCTTTGAGCGCGTGGGGGACGCCTGCCGGCATAATGACGTAGTCCCCGGGGCCGAGCGCGAGCGGATTGCCTGCGATTGTTATCTCCGCCCTTCCTTCGAGAACCTGTACGAGCGCGTCGAACGGGGCGGTGTGCTCGCTCAGTTCCTGGCCTTTCGCAAACGAAAAGAGGGTGATGTTTCCGCCGTCCCCCTTTATAACCTGCCTGCTTACGATGCCGCCATCCGAATAGGCTATAAGCGCGCCGAGCTTGAGGACGGACGCCTTTTTGAAATCGCCTTTTGTTTCCATTGCACTTTCATCGTCGGATTTTCCCGAAGGTTTACCGATTTCTCGTCGCCTGCGCGACTTTGGAGGGTGGGGTGGCGGGCGAAATTTTCCGCAACGCTTTCCGTCTGCGGATTTGCTCCGGCGGAATGGGGAATTTCCGGCTGAAACTGCCGAAAATCCGTTTGCTGGGGTGCGGCGTGAGTCGCTGCAATTCTGGCAGCCAATCCGGTGCGGTGCGTGTTTTTAAGATTTTAGCGCATTCAGGCGGCGGCTTTGGCGGTGCGCGCCTGTGCCTGGTTTTTCCGTGCGCTCCCTGTACGGCTGCGGGTTGTCTATGGGCGGGGCGTTTTGACGGCATTTTGACGGCTGCCCTTTTGGAAAGCGATGTATTCATCTGTCTTTTATGATATTTTTGCGTATTTTTATTGTGCGGCAGAATGGGAGGGGGCTTGCATGGCGCCGAAGTCCGTCGGGGGCGTGCGGAAAACAGTACGTTCCCGCATGTACTGCGGATTGCAAATCCGCGGCGTCTGCGATTTTCTCCGCTCAAGCCGGGTTCCTTTAAAATAGGTTATTTGAAGAAATGTATTAACTTTGCAAAGCGCGTCTTATTTTTGCCAGCTTCCTGTTTTTTGTAAGCGAATTTTATTCCGAAATCCGCTTTTCGTTCCCTTGCCCATCCAAGCCCCTTTTATGAAAATCCGGCCTTGGCGGGGTTCCTGCCGGAACTTTAACTCAGACGGCTGGCGCGGACGCAAAAAAGCCGCCCTGTGCGGGCGGCTCTCATCGCATCTAAGCGTTCAAGCGTTCCGGGATTTCCCGAGCCTGAGCTTTTGGCGCCAGGCGCATTCCGCTACTTCTTGCGCGGGCCGACAGTGGCAATCTTTTCGTGGAGAAGGATGTTGGAGCTTTCGACTCCCGGAGTCTGGCCGTGCAGGTCGAATTCGATATTCACGTGGGGCCCGAAAACCAGGCAGTATGTGGAGCCGCCGAAGTGGAATATTCCGAGCTGTTCCCCCTTCTTTACGCGCTGGCCTTCGTAGACCGTAATTTCGCAGGTCGAAACCTCGGCCATGCCGATTGCCGCAAAGCACATAAGCCCGATGTCGGGGTTGTCCGCTTCAATGTAAATCAGCGCGCGGGTGGCGAGCTCTGCGATGTATCCCTGGGAATCGTTCGGCGCCGACGGGTCATAGCCGACGCTCATGCTTTCGGCGTAGTAGCTCCCGGGGACAATCTGGGTCTTTACGATTTTTCCGGACACCGGGGCGTGCCAGCGGTGGTAGGTTTCCGCGCTCAGGAATGCCTGGAATACCGTTCCGCCTTCAAACTTCTTTGCAAGCGGGTCGTTATTTAGCATGAATTCGAGCGCGTACGGCTGCGCCTTGAGCCAGAATTTGTCGAGAAGCTGCACATTGCGCGCGACGGCAAACGGCGCGGATTCGCAGGCGTTCACCACAACCGCGTCATTGTCTGGCTCTGCGACGGGGCGGACGCCCTCGCGGAATTCGCGGATGAAAAAGTCGTCCCAGGATTTGAATCCGTGGCATGGCTTGGACGGGTCGCATACGAACTCCTCGTCAAACTTGGGCATCGCCTTTTTGGCGTCGGCGCCGAACCAGCCGCTTTTGGGGTCGTCGCTCAAAACGTAGGTGCTTTCCTTGGACTTTAAGAAGGTGCCCCATTCGTCGAGAATCGCCTTCAAATAGACGTTCACCTTGTCGTTGATAAACCCCGCCCATCCGCCGGTCGTAGCCATCGACCAGTCCAGAATCGCGTTGAAAGGGAAGCCTACGAGGCCCGTTTCGTCGAAGCTCGGGGCGTGCGTCATTATGACGTTGAAAAGCTGGAGCATGTGCTTGTAGTCCCGCACTTGCGGCACTCCGGTGGGGGAGAGCTTCCTGTCCGCCGGCACCTGGTCGAACATCATGTTGAAAAACATGTAGGCCTGGGGATTGGTCTCGATAAACCTTTTGAAATCTTCAAGAACAGGCTTGAGCGGGGCGGGATTTCTGTCCGCCTTGTCCATGATTTTTTTCAGCCAGTTGTTCAGCGTTTCGCGGTCCCTCGGCATCCATTTGCCGGCGGTGAATGTTTTATTGATTGGTTTTGATGAGGTATTCATAATTGATATTCCATATTTTGATTTTTATATTGGACGCCACATTTATATGATTGAAAGAGTTTCATACCCTATAAATGTTGACACATGTTTTTGACTGTCATGAACGGCGATCCTCCGGCCTGCGGTTTGCGGCGGCCGGCGTTTTTTCAGTATGGCCATGCATTAGGGTAATATCGCCAAAACAGGAAGAAAGATAAGGCGAACTCAGGGTTTTGGGCGATATGCGTAATTGTTTTATTTATAGTAAATTAAAAATTTTATTGTGAGGGCGGAAAAAAATCCGACCGATTTTTTTTGCGGAGGGGTGCAAGATTTTGCGCGTTTTTTCAAGGCGGTTTGCCATGATGGAAACGCTCCTTTTTAAGATGGCAGAAGGGGATGAAAAGGGGCAGTTTGAGGCGTTGGAAAACCTTCAGGGCAATGGCGTTTGCGCGGCGCCGCGCCATATTAAAATTTTCATGCGCAACAATGGGATTTCTTAAAAAAAGAAGTCCGGAGAGGGCTGATTTTTATTTTTTTGCTGCGGCGTAAACTGGAAAAAGCGGGGCGGCGGTTTTTTTTGAAAATCCGCCTGTCTGGAAGATTCGCGGCGCCCGCCCAAGAAAGGCCGCAGCCTGCCATTTCGCTTCTTTAAAGGATGGTTTTCTTCCCGCAATATGCGCGCAAAAAAAGCGGGGCTTCGTCTGAAGACCCGCTTGGGGAAAATCTGAAACTGCGCCCTATCTTCTTCTGCGATATGCCGCAAAAGCCAGGGCGATAGCGCCGAATATCGCCGCGTATGTGGATGGTTCCGGAACGGCAGGCCCTATAACAACGATGCTTCCTTCGCCTACGGTAGCCGTATATTTGTTGCCGTCCATATCACTCATCAAGAGATTATTGTCAACAGCCGCCAATACAATGCTGGAATCTTCCCCGAATATATCAGCGAGGTCAAATTCGGTTCCAGTCTGAACAGAGGCCGAAGACAGCACAACTTCAAGCTGCGATATGTTGAGCTCGGCAGATTCGCCTAGAGAAACCGTAGCCGTGTCAAACACTGAAAGCAAGTCGGCATCTATCACGGAGTTCCCCGCAACAGAGAGGCTTCTTCCGTCGCCGACTATTATGCTGTCCGCAATTAGGGTGCCGCCGTCAACCGTGGCCGACGCAATGTCGAGAGAACCGGCCAAATCTACTTTTCCTCCATTTGTAACGTTCAGTTTGGTCGTAAAGACCTTCGAACCGCTGTCGTCTGCCTGGACAAAACCGTCTGATACATTTAATGTCCCACCATTGACATTGATTGTGCCGCCGCGGTTATTCATGCCATACATGCTGAACGTTTCAACGTTGGCCGTGCTGCCGCTTTCTATGTTGAAAACCGTCGTCTTTTGGTTGGAATCATACGTATACAGATCCATAGTACCTGCATCGAGAACCGCCCCGTTTTTCAGGGTGATTACGGCGTCTTTTGAGTTGCTGCTTCTTGTTGACAGTACTACGCCTCTAAAGTCGGCCGTCGCGCCGTCTATGACGAGAGACCCATTGGATACGCTGAACGTTTTCGGAGAATACTCGTATGAATTTATTATGGTAAAATTACCGCCCTGTACAGTGAGATCGCCTCCGCTTATCTGCGACAATTCGTAGCTTTTCAGGGTTGTCGTGGAGTTCTGAATCGTCACATTTGCGCCGCCTTGGACATAAATCCTACCCTGCAAGTTCAGCGTCGAGTCGCTTATAACCGCAGAGCTTCCTGAAAAAGTGGTTTGGCTGTCCTTTCCGCCGCTCTCATTTAGCATTAGCCCTTTTATTGTATGCGTGCCTCCCTGCAGATAAAAACCTTTGGCCGCGTTTACCGTGTCGCCCGTGCTTGTCCAGGAAGAGTTGACGTACATTGAATAGCCGGCGTCAAAAATTGAACCGGTCGAAGTAGTCATTCCCAGATTGTCGCCTATGGAGATGCTATCTGCCGCTTTCAAGGTGCTTCCCTCGCCGATGCTTATGGAATTTATATCCACATAGCCATCCGTATAATTGCCGCCCCTTCTGAAGTTGATATAATTGCCCTCAACTGTGACTCCGGCAGATATTGAGTAGTCTATTGGCCCGGTTTGTTCTGAGGGACTAAAGATTATCGTATCCGAGGGATATGACAGATCTTCCGCGATATTTGAGTCCGTAATATAGACGTTATCTGCAAATGCCGCTCCCGCAAACAATGCAAATGCGCCGCATGCCATTATACTTTTGTAAGTATATTCAATCATGATATTATCCCGTCTGTTTTGCTTATGGCGATAATGTTGCACCATTCTGAACAGGGATCGCTTTTAAGCTGTGTTGGTATAGGTAAACCGTTGGTTTTGTGTTGACTTATGTTTATTTTAGCGGATTTGCGATTTAAAATTACAAGGCCTAAAAATAAACGTCGAAATGATTCAAATGTTTTTTTAAGGCAGTCAAGCGCAAACTATAATTCAAACCGGTTAAAATGACAATATGACGTATTCATACATAAGGGTTAGCTCCGACAGGCAGACGACGGAAAACCGGAGGTTTGAAATCAGCCGGTATCTCGCCGAAAAGGTGCTCGCTTTCGCCTTCGGGCTTTCTGCGGAAATTGAAAGAAACCTCATTTCCCAAAGGACGAAAGAGGCGCTCGCAAGAAAAAAGGCCGAGGGCGTAAAGCTCGGACGCCCGTGCGGCAACGATATTGAAAAGCTGCTAGGCATGGAAACCGAAATCCGGCAGCTCATATCGGAAAGGCGCTCCAAGGCTCATATAATGCGCCATTTCGGCGTAAGCCGCCAAACATTGCATAAATTTATGAATCAAAGCGGCATTACAGAAAAATAAAGCCATCCACCGCACTTGACTCAATTGCGTAAGTTCTTGATAAATTGTTAACACTCAGCTCTGAAAATAGGGGTACTTCAAGTAAAAACAGGCATTTTAACAAAAGCGCGAAACGCTCTTATGACGAAAGGGTGTTAACATTTTGAATCGCCTTAATCCCTTTGCCGTAAGGGAATTGAAGCCCTAAAAACAAAAAAAGTTAACGCTGGAAAGCGTTAACTTAAATTGGTGCTCAGGACGGGACTTGAACCCGTAAGCCTTACGGCATACGCCCCTCAAACGTACGTGTCTACCAATTTCACCACCTGAGCGGGATTTAATAAAGATTCCAAACTTTACGGATATGCCGGCGCAATGCAAGAATTTTTTTGGAAAAATTGAAAATATTATCCGCCCCCTCAAGGGGTGTCGCGCCGCCCGATGGGGCGAACGTTCGGAAGGCGCCTTTTATGGGGAAAGGCTGGAATCGGAAAATGGAACATGTGCTATGTTTTGCAGAGCCCTTATATCTTCTAAGCGAATTTCATCCCGGAATCCGCTTTCCCTTTCCCAATCCATGCGAGCGACGTTTGCCTGCGGGGGGCATGTGCGTCATGGGGGATGGGGGCGTTTTTTTATTGGAGCTTTAAATGCCTGCCGGCAATAGATTTTTAAAGAGGGCAAGGGGAGTGTATCTTATTTAGTCGGCTGGGGGGATTTTGGAATGCCGCCTTTCCCTCCGCAATTTGTATGCGGAAATAGAGGGTGGAAGAGGGATGGTTGCGGGAGGGAAACTGGCATTCTCCGTCTGCGTCTGTATTTATGGAATGCAGAAGTGCGGAGGCAGTAATCTGTAAAATTCCTGCAAAATTCAGCAGGGGGTGGGGGAGCGGGGTGTGTCGGTCTGAGCCGTTTAGGCTTTGTTTAGGCTCTGCGGTTTTTTCCGATTGGAAATCTATGAATGAACTGGAAAAGATTCCGGGCGGAACTTCCGGCCTGCGTCCGGTTCGCCTTTCCGACAGGGAATGGATTGACGCCGCCGCCGCCGTGAATCCGTCCGACGGCTGCGAAAACTGTTTTGCCACCATATTCATTTGGGCCGCCCTTTACGGAACCCTCGTCATGGAGTGGCGCGGCCGCGCAGTATCTTACAACCCGTCCGCGCGCCTCATGCATTTCCCAATGGGGGACCTCCCGCTGCCCGGCGAGCTCGCGGAACTCGCCGGGGCATTCCGCCGTTCGGGCCTCGTCGATGCTTCGTCTTTCATATACAATGTGCCGCCGGATTACCCGCTGCGTTTCCCGGAGGCTGCGGCTTATTTTGATTTCGCGCAGAATATGGCGGATTCGGATTATCTGTATTCCGTGAGCCGCCTAATGGAGTCCTCCGGGCCCAAGCTCCGCAAGAAGCGCAACCACATCAGGCAGTTTTTGAGGCTTTGCCCGGACTTTGAACTCATCCCAATGGATTCGTCAAACGTTTCGGAAGCCGTCGATTTCGCATTGCGGGTTAATGCCGGGCGAGGCGTGGAGGGCGAGGGCGAGCCACTCAGGCGGGCGGGGGAATTCTTTTCGGAATTGGGGCTTGGCGGCGTCATTTTGCGCTGTCCGGAAAGCGGGATTGTGGCCATGTCGGTTTTTAGCCCCGTAAATTCCCGCACGTACACAGTCCATTTTGAGAAGTCGCTAAGGGAGGCCGACGGGGCGGCGCAGATGATTGTGCTTCAGGGGGCGGCCGCGATTGCGGACGCCGGCGGCAGGCTCATGAACCGGGAGCAGGACATGGGGCTTGAAAACCTGCGCCGCGCCAAGGAGTCGCTCGACCCGCTTTTCAAATACGGCAGGCTCCGCGCGTATCTGCGCCCGTAGCCGCCTCTTCCGCCACGCTAAACCGGAGCGGATTTTTTGCGATAAATAATCATTGCCTGCTCCGCGTTTTTTATTCTGGAAGCGGGCTTTAAATTATTTGAAGGGCGCGTTATGAAGAGACTCATTTTGATACGGCACGGGCAGAGCGTATGGAACCTTGAAAACAGGTTTACCGGGTGGACTGACGTGGATTTGACGCCGGAGGGCGAGGCGCAGGCGGCCAGGGCTGGAAGGCTCCTTTCGGATGCCGGAATCGGGTTTGACGCTGCCTTTGTTTCGGTATTGAAGCGGGCGGTCAAGACCCTCCATATTCTCGAGGACGCCTGCGGCCTGGACTGGATTGAGGAGACCCGCTCGTGGCGCCTGAACGAGCGCCATTACGGGGCGCTCCAGGGGCTAGACAAGGCCCAGACCGCAGAAAAGTATGGCGAGGAGCAGGTGAGGATATGGCGCAGAAGCTACTCCGTGCGGCCGCCGCTTATAAAACCGGACGATCCGAGGTCGCCGGCATTAGACCCGAAATATTCGCTTGTCGATCCGCGCACCCTGCCTTTGGGCGAGTCGCTGGCGGATGCGGTCGCGAGGGTTCTCCCATTCTGGCAGGATGCGGTCGCCCCGGCCCTCATGGCAGGAAAAACCCCGATTGTGGCGGCCCACGGAAACAGCCTGAGGGGGCTTGTCAAGTATTTGGACCGTATCTCCGACGATGATATTCCGGGGCTTGAAATTCCCACTGGAGTTCCTCTCATTTACGAGCTGGACGGCCGTCTGGAGCCCGTCAGCCATTATTATCTTGAGTGATTTTAGGTAAATTGCGGCCGAGCTTTTTTGCCTGCGGATTATAACTGGGGCCGGCGGGATGCATGGTGCGATATTCCGTTTGCAGCACGGCGCGCCGGGCGGCGCATTTTAAATTTGCCCTGCCTGTGATGCCGGCTCAAGTCCAGGGTTCTGCCGCCTGAAATCGGGGAAGACGGGCTTGCCGCGCATAAAAAATGCGGTCCGGAATGCGGGCAAACCCGCCCCGGGCCGCGTTTTTTTAACACCGGATTGGCCGCCGGCCGGGGGCCTATGGGCGGAGCTTCGACATCGGGATTCCGAGAAGCTTTTCTGAGAGGAGGCCCAACTCGTATTCCGAGCCTTCAAAGTGGAATATCCTCTGCACATGAAGCTGCGACTTCCCCGGCTCCAAGGCTATCGCCGGGGAGTAGGTCGATGTTTCGTAAAACTTGTCGGCCTTGAAAGTCCCCTGATGGGCGGGGCCGTTATTGAATACGCTCAGCGCGTCGCCCTCAAACAGGTCGTTGGTGCGCCTCCAGTTTGCGGGGAGGTATTTCTTGGGCGAGGCCGGGCGTATGTAGGTTATCACTGTAAGTATGTTGCGTTCGGAGTCGTAGGAGCCGATAATCCCCTTTGAGCGGTTGGGGTTCATGGTGATTTCGCCCAGCTTTGTGCCGTCGACGCGCATGCGGACGTAGTCGGGGGCTATCGAGAGCCTGTCGCCGCCGACGGACTCGTTATAGGGGTCCTTTATGATGCCGCCGATTTTTTCAGGCGCGCCGGGATTGTAGGGGATGAAGGCGTAGGTGGAGGCGTTTGCGTGAAAGCATGACATGACGCTCAGGTTCAGAATCCCGGTTTCGGCGCTCCAAGTTTTCTCGCCGAGGTTTGTTATGCGGTTCAGCGACTGGAATGCGACCATCCTGACGGATTCGGGAATTTCCACGCCCAGTATCTTTGCGGCGTTTGCCTTTGAAATGTAGGAAATTTCGCGCATCGCCCGGACTTTGAACTTTTCGCCCCTCGCGTTTTCAAGGTTGGCTTCCTTTTCGAGGCGGGCCTGGAAATTTGTGCGCGCCTTGAGCTCCCACGGCTCTTTTGAAAGGTCTGCGGGAATCCTCCAGTTGTCGCCCACAAACAGGTCCCCCGCGCCGAAAAACACCGACAGCTCCGTGCCTTCCGGCCCTATCCAGAGGCGGTCTTCGCCCCCGAAATTCTTGAGGTGGGTTTCGGAATTGCCGGAGGCGATGAGGTCGCGGTTTATCCATCCTATGGAGTATCCCTCGTCGCCGCCGAGCGTGCTTGTCATCACCCTCCCCTGGAGTTTGGGGCTGATTGCGACGTAGCTTTCGCCCTCTCCCAGCACTATGGCGCCTTCCGCGTATTTTTCCAGAAACGAAAGGTCCATGCCGAACTTCCACTTGTCGGCTTCGGACTTGCTGTTCGCGGACTCCTGCACGAGGCCGCAAGAGGAAAGCGTAAGGCATGAGGCCGCAGCCAGCGCCTTCAGTATGGACGACTTTTTCATATGGGGCGCATATCTTGCAGAAAGCGCGCCCGCGCGCAACAAAAAAGCTCGCGCGCCTGGCCCCGCTCCCGCGCGTAGGCCGGAAGTCCGGCAGGCATCGGGGCGGGCCGCTCGCGGGAAGCTGTCTCTTATACACATCTCCGAGCCCACGAGACCCTAAGACATCTCG
>URJJ01000040.1 GCA_900548185.1 uncultured Opitutales bacterium | reverse complement strand
GTATATGTACCTTATGGCAATCATGGTGCCTATGGTGCCCAGGACGCCCAGCGGATAGGCCACGGCGTAGCCCAGTGAAATCGAGGGGTCTGCCACGCCCTTCATGTCAACGTAAGCCTGCGAGGCCGCGCCGAGGCCGGGTGTGTTTGTAACGGCCCCCGAAAGGACGCCTACCATCGTCGGCATCGGTATGCCCGTTATGAAATGCAGCGCGCAGCACACGGCAACGCCCGTCATTACGAGCATTACGGAGAGCATGTTCATCTTTAGCCCCCCCTTCTTGAAAGACGAGAAGAACCCGGGGCCGACCTGAAGGCCTATCGCAAACACGAACAGTATGAGGCCGAACTCCTTCATAAAATGCAGCACGCCGTCCTCGACGCGCATTCCGAAATGGCTCGCCACTATGCCCACAAACAGGACTATCGTAACCCCCAGCGATATGCCGCCTATCTTCAGCCTGCCGAGGGCAACCCCTACAAATATGACCAGCGCAAAGACCGCAACATTGTGCGGTATGCCGGAACCGAAAAACAGATTCTCTAACCAATTCATGCCGAAAAAACCCTTTTATAAAAAGCGGTTTATAAAGGACTTTGACGGGGGCTTGCGCAAGCAAAAACTGACGTGCGGCGAATGTTTCCCGGACGGACCCTCCGCCGCCTCCAAACGGGGCGGGCGCGCGCGGGGGGGCGCGGTTTTATATCCCGCGGCGGGACCCCATTTCAAAACGCGCCCCGCCCAAATCTTCGGGCGGGCAAAAAAAACATTGATAACGGCCGCCCCCGCAAGGCATAATGAAAGAATTCAGGCATTTGGAACATCGTCTAAAAAATGGGCAGGCCAGACATTTCAAAAATCTACTCGAGCGCAAAGAAAATCCCGTGCGGGTTCATGCTCCTTGAAAGCGACGGGGAGTCCCTGACCGCGTCCGGCTTCATAACGGAAACCGAGGCGGCCGCCGCGCGCGAGGCCCCGGACGGGATAATCTCCCTCGCCTCGCGCGAGCTGGACGCCTATTTTGCGGGCTCGCTCAGGGAGTTTTCCGTGCCGCTGGGCCCGGAGGGCACGCCGTTTATGCTGAGGGTGTGGAACGAGCTTCGCAAAGTCCCATACGGGCGCACGGCATCGTACAAGGACGTGGCAATCGCCTGCGGAAACTCGCGCGCCGTCCGCGCCGTGGGCCTCGCCAACAACCGCAACCCCCTCCCCATATTCATCCCCTGCCACAGGATAATTGGCTCCGACGGCAGGCTCTCGGGATACGGAGGGGGAACGGAAATAAAAAAGTTCCTGCTCGACCTTGAGTCCGGGGCCGCCGGACGCGCATGACAGGCCCCCTTTGCCGCGCCATTTTTGCCTTGCGGCGCCGGGGCGCAAATTCCATTCTTGCCGAAGAAACAACCGCATATGGCAAAAAAAATACTTTTTGTAAACACCGTCTTAAATACCGCCTCCACCGGCAGGATTGTGGAGTTTCTCGGGCGGGCGGCGCAGGATGCCGGCTGGGAGGCATTTGCCGCATACGGGCGCGGCTCCCCCAACGGCTCGCGCCTCACTCCGGTAAAGGTCGGCGCAAAGGCCTCGCTATACCGCAACGCGCTGTCCTGCCGCATATTCGATAACGACGGATTCTGCGCCACAAAAGACACGCGCGCGCTCGTCTCCCGCATCGACGAAATACGCCCCGACATAGTCCACCTGCACAACCTCCACGGCTACTACCTTAACATTTCCGAACTTCTCGGCCACCTCGCAAAAAAGGGAATCCCCGCTGTAATGACGCTCCACGACTGCTGGGCATTCACAGGCCACTGCGCCTATTTTGACTCGGCCCGGTGCGAGAAATGGATGCGCGAATGCGGCGAATGCCCGCTCAAAAGGGCATATCCTGCCTCCATGCTGCTGGACCGCTCGCGCGAAAACCATGCGGAAAAAATCAGGCTTTTTTCCTCCCTTGAACGCTTCCGCTTCGTCCCTGTCTCCCAATGGCTCTCCGACCTGCTTGCGGGTTCGCGCCTCGGAGGAATCGGGCAGACCCTCATAAGAAACGGCATAAACACCGGGATTTTTTCCGAACGCCCGCCCGCCCCGGGTTCGGCAGCCGCAAAAATCGCCGAGAAGGGGCCGTTTGTAATCGGGGTCGCAAACGTCTGGACGCGCGCGAAGGGGCTGTTTGACTTTGCCGAGATTGCGGAGCGGAATCCGGGGCTTAGAATCGTGCTTGTCGGGCTGTCCGACAGGCAGGCGCGGGGGCTTCCCGGAAACATCGAGGTAGTTTCGCACACGGAGAGCCGCGAGGAGCTGGCCGCCCTCTATTCCGCGGCGGCCGCATTCGTGAACCCGACCCACGCCGACAACTACCCGACAACGAACCTCGAAGCCATATCCTGCGGAACCCCGGCAGTGACCTACGAGACAGGCGGAAGCCCCGAATCGGTGCTGCCCGGATGCGGATTTTCGGTAAAATGCGGAGACATTGCAGGGCTTTGCGAAAAAATATCGCTGATTCTGGCCTTGGGCAGGGGGGCGTTCCGCAACGCATGCCTGAAGGCGGCTGCGGAAAACTTTTCAGAAAGGCTCTGCGCCGAAAAATACCTGCGCCTCTACGGCGAAGTGGCCGGGATGTAAACGCCCCGGCTGCGCCCGGAAAGCAAAGGGCCGCCTTACCCAGAGACGCCCTCCCCGGCTGCGGCCGCAGGGGGAATCCCGCCCGGAAAAGCCCGCGTGGCGAGGGGCAGACGGGACGCAAAACGCGCTACCCGCGGCCCATCTTAAGCAGGGCGTCGTTTGTGAAATAGCGCATGAATCCGCCCTCGGGCGTGAATGTGAGCTCGCCAATCAGTATCCTGCCCCCGGGCAGCGAATAGAAGTCCACGCGGACCTGCTCAAAATGAGAGGCGATTTCGCCTGCGATTCGCGCCATCTCCCCCAGGTTCTCGGGCTTGGGGAGCGATTTGGGGGAGCGCTCGTAGGCGCGCACCCATTCGAGCCTGTTCCAGTCCAGGTCGTAGGTTATGAACGCCAGGCACGAGTCGCGGTCAACGCAGCAGAGCACGCACTTGATCTTGCCGTCGCAGCACATGAACTTGTAGTCAACCGGAAGCCGCCCCATCCCGTCGTTTATATACTCTTCCGCATAGCACTTCGGCCTTATCAGCCCGTAGTGCGGCTCCATCGGGCCCATGCGGAAGCGGAATGCCTCCGATATTGTCGCGCGCGCCGCGGCCTCGTCGAGGGACGACTTGTCCGGGCATATGCAGTGGTATCCCCCGGCGTGGTTTGTCTTCAGGGCAAACGACTGCGGGAGGGAGGAGAAATCGACGAGATCCGGCGAATCCCAAACGCCGTAGAGCTTCGGAAGGTATTTTTCAAAGCCCAGCGAAGCTATGAAATTCCGGACTTCGAGCTTGTCGGCATACGGGGCGTACTTTTTTATCTCCCCGCTTAGAATCTGGGAGAGTACTATTTCGGAAAGGTCCCTCGGCGCCTTGAAATTGGGGAGGCGGCCGCGATGCTTGAAATACACGAGGCCCATGTAAAGCTTCGGACTTGCGTTCCATATCAGGCGGCAGGCAAGCTGCTTTGCGCGCAAAAAGATATTCATTATGGCATTCATAGCATAGCCCCGAGAAGGGTGTCGAGCATTTTCAGCCCGCGCTGCCGGCAGCCCTCCCCCGGCGGAAAAGCCCGCGCAGCCCGAAGGCGGCCCTCAAGGCAAAGTCCGCCGCGCGCGGCGGCAGAGCCCCTCCGTTTTCCCTGCGCAAAACGCGCACGCGGGAATCTCGCGCCGCATACTCCATGCATATTTTCCCGCTCCCGTCGGGCGAGCCGTCGTCAACAAGTATGAGCTCGGTCTGCCCCGGCACGCTTTCAACGCACCTTCCAAGGCATTTCTCGGACTTGTACACCGGCACTACGACCGAAACGAAGGGATTGCCCAGCATATCGCGGGCGGAACTTTCTAAAGGCATTTTTGCTATATGGAAGTTAGGGTTTGCCCCCGGAAGCCTAAGAGGCGAGCCGGAGGGTTTACAGGCATGAGAATTTCAGTTTTCGGGCGCACACCCAAGGAAATTTTGCAAAAGAGGCTCACTCATGCGCCTCCGCCAGCCGCGCAACGGCCGTTTTTATCACCGAAATCTGGAAGTCCGGATTCCACGAAGAATCGACCTCCGCATAGCAGGCGCGCCTCACCTCGTCCCTCGCATCGCAGGTTTCAAACCATTTCTGGACGGCGTCGGCTATGCTTTCCGCGTCCCCCCTGCGGAAGAAAACGCCCGTTTTTCCGGGCACGACAGCCTCGAATTCCGGCATCTGGTTGGGGAAGTCGTCGTGGGTCGCGACGGGGCATCCGAACATGAGCGAGTGCACCGCAGTCAGCCCCACATTGCCCGGCGACACGCACATGTCGGCGTTGAAAATGAGCCTCGCGTTTTCGGCCTCGTCAAAGCACGCGCCCCTGAACCACACGCTGCCGCCGAGGCCGAGGGACTGCGCCAGGCTTTCCAGGGAGGCGCGCTCCGAGCCGTCGCCCACGATTGCGACGTTGAAGTCAAGCCCCCGCGAACGCAGGGCGGCAGCCGCCCGGAGGAGGAGGTCCAGCCTCTTTGCAGGCGTAAGGCGGCCGACAAATACCAGCGTCCTGCCGGAATTTCCGAACCTGTCGCGGTACACGGAATCCGGGGCCAGGGCGCCGCGGAGTGCGAGCTGCCTTTCATAGGCGAGCGAGTTGTGCAGGACAAACATCCTGTCCGGATTAAAGCCCTCCTTTTCCATCAGAGCTTTGGCGTAGTTTCCGTAGAGGAGAATTCCGGAGGCAAGCCCGAAGAAGGCCCTCTTCAGGATGCGCTTGGCAAGCCCCTCCCTGCCGTACCACCCGTGTGTCCAAAGCATCGTCTTTTTGCCGCGCGCCCGCGCCAGCAGAAGAAACGCCCAAGAGCTGAGGCAGAACGGCTCGCCGGTCAGAATGAACGCGTCGAAATCCCCGCGCAGCTCCCGCAGGACGCCGCGCTGCCAGTAAAACGGGCGGCGCAAAACTACCGAGTTTTCCACAACCCGCGCCCGCCTGAATTCCGAGGGGGGGATGACTCCGATGTCGGGGCTGCCCACGGGGCTGTCGCCAAAGACGAAAGAGCAGTCGAAGGCCCCCTCCATTTTCCGGTATATCTCGCGCCGGTAGTGCGGGGCGGAGTTAAATATGCAGCAAATGCGCATCTTCAGCCGAAACGTATGTACTTGAAGCCGGGTATCCCGGAGAGGGAAAGAACATTGCGCCCGTCGATGATGACGGGGTCGGGGGACATGGACGAGCGTATCCTGCCCCAGTCGGGCATGCGGAACTCCTTCCACTCCGTGACGTGGAATATGGCGCAGGCCCCGGCGGCGCAGTCATAGGCGTCTCCGGCATAGCGGACGGAATCCCCGATGCGCCTCCTGCACTCGTCCATAGCCACCGGGTCGTACACCGAAACCTCGCAGCCCGCCTCCAGCAGGGCGGAGATTAGCTCGAGCGACGGCGCCTCGCGCATGTCGTCGGTGCCGGGCTTGAACGCGAGCCCCCACACGGCGACGCGCCTGCCCCTGACGTCGCCCCCGAAGTGCCTTTCAAACTTCTTAAAAAGCAGCCCCTTCTGCGCCGCATTCACGGCCTCGACGCTCTCCAGTACGCGCATCGGATATCCCTTCTCCCTGGCCGTGCGCACGAGGGCCTTGACGTCTTTGGGGAAGCACGACCCGCCGTACCCGCAGCCCGCGTAGAGGAATTTCGAGCCTATGCGGGAGTCGGACCCCATGCCGCTTCTCACCATGTCAACGTCCGCGCCGACGAGCTCGCAGAGGTTTGCGATGTCGTTCATGAAGGATATGCGCGTGGCAAGCATCGCGTTTGAAGCGTACTTGGTCATTTCGGCGGACGCTATGTCCATGAAGATGACGCGGAAATTGTTCAGGAGCATCGGGCGGTACAGCGAGGCCATTATCTCCTTTGCCCGCGGGCTGTCAACCCCCACCACCACGCGGTCCGGCCGCATGAAGTCGTCGATTGCGCTGCCCTCCTTGAGGAACTCCGGATTGGATGCGACGTCGAAGGGTATGTCCAGGCCCCTGGAGGCCAGCCCGCCCCGCACCGCCTCGCGCACACGCTCCGAAGTTCCGACGGGAACAGTGCTTTTGGTGACGACGAGCGCGTACTTTTTCATGCACGAGCCTATCTGGCGCGCGGCGGCCAAAACGTAGCCCAAATCAGCCGCGCCGTCCTCGCCCGGAGGTGTGCCCACCGCCAGAAACGCGACGTCCGCGCCGTCCATGGCTTCGGCCAAGTCGGTTGAAAACGACAGCCTTCCCGCCGACGCGTTCTGCGCGACCAGGGAGTCGAGGTTGGGCTCGTAAATCGGTATATCGCCCCGCGAGAGCCGGGCGATTTTTTCCCCGTCGACGTCCACGCAAACAACGCGCAGCCCCATTTCGGCAAAGCACGCCCCCGTGACGAGGCCCACATACCCGGTTCCTATTATGACTATCTTCATACAACGCCTTCGCGCAAATTCTTATACGGCCTTAAACGATAAGCGCCCCCGCCCCCCAAAGTCAAGCCATTGCGCCCCGCGCGAAAACTCCCCGCGAGGCAAAAAATGGTTGAAAATGGCGGCGCGACGCTCAAACATGGCTCTGGTATCTGCGCTGCGGCGCGGATTTGCGGGCAATGTATCTCAAGGCGTCCAGATTTTTCATAGCAGTCTCCATACTCCTTGCGGTGTGGGGGACCTCGGGAGTGCGGATGCTTCCAGGGGCCGCGATGCTGGCCTCCTCCTCGCTGGCCTTTGCCGCCGCAATGCTCCACGTCGGCTTCGGCGGCGAGCCAGGCGGCGGGCGCGGGCTTTTGAAAAACCCGTTTTTCATCCCGGGGCTTGCGATGCTGGCTCTCGGCGCAATCCAGATTTTAAACCCGGCCCTTTCGGCCGCATGGGCAGACGGCGCATACAGGGCGGAGGAAACGGCGCACATCGGGTGGCTGCCCTCCGGCGTCTCAGGGGACTTCGCCTTCTCAAACACGTTCAAGGGGGTCGCGGAGCTGGCGTCGGCGTTTTTCTTTGCATGCGCGGCGTGGACAGCCCTCAGGGGAGGAAGGCCGGCCCGCTTTGCGCTCAAGTTTTTCGCGGCAAACTGTGCCCTGGCTGCCCTCCTTGCGGTATTTCAGGAAAGGGAAAGAATCGGGGGCATATACGGGGTGCTGTACTCCCCGTCCTTATTTTTCGGCCCGCTTACGTATGTGAACGCGGCAGGCGCCCTCTTCGTTCTGGGGGCGGCCTCCGCCTGCGCCGCAGCGGTTCTGGACATGCGGGGAGGGGGGGCGTGGAAACTCCAGGCGGCGGTCTGGGCCGCGTGCGCGGCGGCGTGCGCATGGGCCGCATACCTGTCGCCCAGCATCGGCGCGAAGGCGTCGGGAGCGCTGTTTGTGCTATTTTTTGCGGCGCTTTGTGCCGTCGTTTCCGCAAAGCGCAGGTTCGGCGCGAAATGGGCCGCAGCAGCCGCAATGACTGTACTTGCGGCGGCGGCCATAGGGGCTGCCGCATTCGTTCCAAAATATTACGGCGAGCTCCACAATCAAAAGCGCGCATCGCTCTCCTCAAGGCTCCAGATGTATCCCCTATCATGGGAAATATTTTCAAAGGCTCCGGTATTTGGCAGCGGAGCGGGCTCCTACCCCTACATGGCCGCCCAAAGCAGCCAGCCTTTCGCAAGGGCCGCAGCCGCCGAAGGGCGCAACGTGAACGCCGCCCACAACGACCTTTTGACATACCTTTGCGAATACGGGGCGGCCGGGGGGGCTGCCATCGCGGCGGCGTTCGCGCTCTGGGCGGCCGCGCTCCGGCGGCGCATGTCGTCCCTCGGCGCGGCGAACGCGGCGGTAGCATGCGGGGCCGCCGCGTGCGGCGCGCATTCAATGGCCGACCTGTTTTTGCACGTCCCGTCAACCATGTTCGCATTCGTCCTCGCAATGACGCTCTCCTGCGCCGTTTTTGAAAGGGGGCGCCAGTGAGGGGGCCGCTGTGCGCAGTTGCCGCTGCGGCCGCCCTTTTGGCTGCGGCATTCCTTGGATTTTACCCGTTTGCAAGGCCGGACTCGCTCTCCCGCTGCCTGCTGGAAAAAATCGGCGAAATGGAAGGCCATACCACCGGGTCTGCCGATTCGGGCCGAACCATGCCGAGGATGTCCGAGGCGGCGGCAGGAATCGCGGCCGCCGTTGAAGCCGAGCCCGAATGGGCTGCGGGCCTCTTAAAGATAAAATATGCCCGCGCCGCCCGCGCCCTGCCCTCGCCCCTCGACAGGGCCGCTATTCTCTACCTTCTGAGCGTGAAGTCCCGCGACTCCGGGCTCGCAGGCGAAGCATTCGCCGCCCTTTCCTCGGCGAGGGCCGACGCCGACCGCTCGGAAGTCTCCGCAGGCCTGGCAAGGCAAGCCATGGAGGCCGGAAACGCCCGGGACTTCATCAGGTTTTTCATGGCAGACTCAAAGTCTTTCCGCCGCGAAATGATCCTTTTTGAGCTGGCATCACGCCCGGAACTCGCTAAGGCGTTTTCAGAATACGCCTCAAAGAATGCGAGGGCAGAATACGCCTACCAGGCGGGAAGGGTCGCGGAGTTTTCAGATTTTTTAAAGAGGGATCCCTCGCAAAAAGATATGGAAAACTTCCTGTTTTTCTACCCGGCGCACCTCGGCCTGACCCGGCGCCAGAGCGATTTTACAGCCTTCCTGCCCCCGATAGTTTCGCAGATGTCGTTCATTTCCGGGGACGCCGCGCGCGCAAAACGCTATGCCGAAGCCTCCTTCGGCGCGGAAGCGGCTTCAAAAAACATCGCAGACCTCGACCTTTACCTGAAGTACGCGTCCTCGATTCTGGCGAGCCAGGGCAGGTGGAAGGACGCCCTGGAGGCGGCCTCGCACGCGCAAAGCGCCCACTCCGAGCTGAAGATACTCGCGGCGGCGTCCGACTTCTGGCCGCGGGATGCAGAGGCCATCGGCGCCCTGCGCGCCAGAGTCTCATACCTGGGCACGCTCGGGGCGCGGCTCAGCCGGCCGTTCGGCAAATAGCGCCAAAACCCGGCGCAAAAATCAGATGTACGGATTTACAAGCCCCATCATCTCGCGGCGGCGGCATATGATGGAAAGCCCGAGCATGAACATGGCAATCCCCGTGACGGTGCCGGGACCGAAAGGATACGTCGGCTCCAGCATGCTGATTATAAGAATCAGCGCGGACATGTGAAAGCCAAGCTCCCAGTTTGCGACAGGCTCGAATGCCGACTTGAAGAATATCCCCTTCAGGGTGATAACGCACATGAAAACATACGGAACCATGTACGGCAGCGACCCGAAAATCCCGAATTCGGCAAGCAGCCTCAGGGGGTAGTTGTGAACCCACGGAAGGGTTAAGCCGGTTGACAGGGCCCCCATGAACGGGCTGTCGAAAAACTCGCGCACCGCCAGCGAATATACGGCGACTCGCCCGGAGGAGAGGGAGTCAAGGTCGTCAACGTTTCGCCCCATCGTAATACTCTCTTCGATGAGCTGGAATACGTTTTCAAAACCGCCGGAAAAGAGCAGGTACACGATTATCATGATGCCGGTGCCGAAGAATAGCCCAATGGCCTTCTGCACGTTAAAGGAGCCAAGCTTCTTTATAACCAGTACGGCCGACGTTAAAAACAGGGCCAGAAGCGCTGCTCTTGCCCTGGATGTCACAATGCAGACAAAGAGGACCGAATAAACCCCGCACCAGAGGATGTTTATAAGCCGGAAAGGGTTTCTGATTACATAAAACAAAAGCCCGAGCGCCGAAAGCGCCCAAACAACCGCCAGCGAATTTTTCTCAGAGACGAGAAATTCGGTTGTAATGACAACGCCGCCTACCCTGTTTTTAATGACGATGACGGCCACGATGGCGCTTACAATCGAAAGCAGCTTGAAAAGCCGCTCCAGCATTCTGGGGCTGTAATATGAAGAAAGGCCGAGGGAAAGCGGTATGAGCGACACCAGCAGGCAGTACCAGTCCGAGCTGAATTCGGAGACGTTTGCAGGCAAAACCAGCGTTCCAACTATAAAGCAGAAGATGTAGGTTTTAAAAAACGGAATCTGGAAGGCGACGTTCAATATGTTCGGTATCTTTACCAGCATCGCAAGCCCCAGAAACGCGTAGGCGGTAACCGTTATGTAAATTCTAATTTCGGACCCCACAAGGCCCTCCCAATACGACAGCGTGGAGAATATGAACCCGATCCATATCACAAAAAGGGTCGCGCTCCTGTCGTAGAATCTCGATTGAATGCTGTTCATTAAAAAAGCCGGTGTGTTGATTTTGCGCCCTGCGCGCCGCATGCGCAAAGGGGGGCGGAGAGCGGGCAAACCCTCCCCGCCGTCTTAGATATAGGTGTATAAAATTATGAATCCGCCTGAAATAGTAAACAATATTCTGCGCCGCGCATCAAATGGCCCTGCGGACGCGCCCGCCGGAAGGCCCGCACACACAAGGAGCCGGGAACCTGCGGGTAGGCCGCGCGCAACAATATCGTTGACTGGGGTAAAAAAAACTAAGAATTTTGTTTTTTAAGCAAAAGCTTCCCGGTTTGCCCGGCAAAAAACCCCATAAAAAATGAAACTTTTAAAGAGAGCATCGCACATTCTGAAATCCCTACCGCTTTACTGGGAATCTGCGGCCGATGCGGCTGAAAAGGCGGGAAAACGCGGCATCCTCTGGCGCGTATATTTTTATCTGGACATGCTTTTCGCCTACGCATTCCAGGGCGCCACACGCTTCGACTACATGAATTACAAATTTTACTGGAGGAACTTCCTTGGCCGCGCCGAATATACGACCGAACCGAACCAGGACAAACTGCTTTCCTCCATATACGGGAAGAAAAATTTCCAATACGACTTTTTCAACGACAAGCGCCGCTTCAACGAAAAATACGCCCGCTTTATAAAGAGGAAGTGGATTTACGCCCCGGAATCGTCCCCCGAAGAAATCCGCGCCTTCGTGAAGGGGCTGGGCAGGGCGATAGCAAAGCCCAACACGAGCGCCCAAGGCCAGGGGATATTCAAAATTTCCGACTCCGAAGCCGACCTCTCCAAACTGTTTGAAGCCCTGAAGGAAAATCCGGACTTTCTCATAGAGGAGATAGTTGAGAACCATCCCGACATCGCCAGGTTCAACCCGACCTCGCTCAACACAATGCGCGTCGTTTCTGTCATAGACCCGGAAGGGGCGGTCCACATTCAAAACGTCTCGTTGCGCATCGGAAGCGGCGGGGGCAGCGTGGACAATCTCTCGGGGGGGGGTATGGCCTGCGCCGTGGACGTTGAAAACGGCATCATATCATCAACTGCAATAAACCTTCTCTACAAACGTTTCGCCTTCCATCCCGACACGGGCGTCAAGCTGCTAGGCAGCGACCTGCCGATGATGGACGCCCTGCCGGGGTTTGTCGAGGAAGTCGCAAAGCTCGACCCAAAGATAAGGTTCGTCGGCTGGGACATAGCAGCGACTCCCAGCGGCTTTGAACTTATAGAGGGCAATTCCACGCCCGGAACCGACGTGAACCAGATTTGCGACGATATAGGCAAGTTCAGGCTGATGAAACGCCTGCTTCTCGGAAGCCGCTGACGCCCGCCCTCACCCGCCGCGCAGCACCGCGCAAGATTTCGCGGCACGGCATCCACCTGCCGGGACGCCGCCTGGCGCCCCATTTTTCGCCGTCCGGCCGCAAAATTAAAGCGGCGCAAGGGTTTCGCCGCGCGCCCAAACACGGCGCGCCTGGCATCGATAAAAAAACTTTATCTGTAAAAAATTCTTGCTTTTTTATCAAAATAAATATTTGACGATAAGAAATCGGAATCAAATTTAAACAGGGTTTAAATGAAACATAATATCCCACAAAAACCAGGCAGGCGCCGGACCGGAGCCGCCGATACGCCGCAGGGTGCGCCAAAAGCCCGCGCGGAGATGCCGGGCGACGTTATAGTTTCCCGTTTCCTCAAACCCAGAAACATGACGCAAAAGCAGGCGGCCAAGGCCCTGGGCATACCCCTTGCTTGCTTCAGCGCCCTCATCGGCGGGCGCACGCGCATAAGCGCGGAATATGCCCTGAGGCTCTCGATTTTCTTCGGGATACCGGCGTCCTTTTGGATGGGCCTTCAGAGCGAATACGACCTGGCCTGCCTTAAGCCGGAAACCGTGAAAAAAATCTCGGGCGAGGTGTCCGCCGGCTATCCGGCAAGGTGATTTGCCCGCACAGGCTGCGGCGAATCCGCCGAAAGCTCCGCCGGCCCCGGTCGGACGGAGTTTTTTTGCATCAGGGGCGCCTGTTTCGGGGGGGAGTGCAAAAGCTTCCCGCCGCATGTCCCGGAGCATCCCCCCACAGCGGGGCGGCCCGCCGCCGCCTCCCTCCCCGGCCCCTCCCAGAGAAAGTCGCAAAAACGGGGCGCGGGGCGCTCAAACGTCTTGAAATCCGGAGGCGTTGGGATAGGGTTGAGATTCCGGGCAATTTACGCCCCCAAAAATAATCCGATAGAATTTCAACAATGAAAGACACGCATCCTGACGCATTCCTCACAAAGCTTATGGCGACGATGTCCCCGACCGGCTGCGAAGGCCGGGCGGCCGGCGTCATCGACGAATTCGCGGCCCCGTTCGCCGACGCATACTCGCGCGACGTTCTCGGCAACCGCTTCGCCACTGTCGGCAGCGCCGAAAAGACCCTCATGTTCGCCGGCCACATGGATGAAATCGGCCTCCTTGTATCCTACATCGACGAAAACGGCTTCCTGTTTTTCCAGCAGCTCGGCGGCCACGACAACATAATGCTTTCAGGCAGGCGCGTGGCGATACTTTCAAAGGGCGGCATCGTCCGCGGGGTAACCGGCAAAAAGGCCGTGCACCTCATGGACGCCAAGGAGCGAAAGGAGGTTCCCGAAACCCACCAGATATGGGTCGATATAGGCGCAAAAAGCAGGGCCGAGGCCGAGGCATTGGTCTCCGTCGGCGACGCCGCCGTTTTCGACTGCGGCATGGAGCCCCTCGGCGCCAGCCGCTACGCCGCGCGCGCCTTTGACGACAAGGCCGGCTGCTACTGCGTTTTTGAAGCCTTGCGCAGGATAAAGGAAAAGGGCGGAAACCCGGGCTTCAAGGTCACGGCCGTTGCCACCTCCCAGGAGGAAATCGGCACCCGCGGCGCGTGGACGGCCTCATACTCCGTAAACCCGCAGGTCGGCATCGCAGTCGACGTGGAGCACGCCACCGACTTCCCCTCGTGCGACACCCGCCGCCACGGCCTCGTAAAACTCGGGGAGGGCCCCGTCATATCCCGCGGCCCCAACATCAACCCGGTAGTCTTTGAAAAGCTCGCGGCATGCGCCGAACGGGAGGGCATCCCCTACCAGGTGAACGCGGAGCCCCGCCCCACGGGCACTGACGCCCGCATCCTCCAGATGACGCGCCGGGGCGTCGCAACCGGGCTTCTCGGAATCCCCCTGCGCTACATGCATACGCCCGCCGAAACTGCGGACTTAAGCGACGTGGAAAACTGCGTTCGCCTCCTTGAGGCCTTCGCGCTCTCGCTGAAGCCCGAAGACGACTTCACATACTGAACCCGCGCACAACGAGGCCCGACAGATGAAAGAGCAGATACTGAAATCAAAGCGCGTCGTCCTGACGCGCCCCGACAACTCCCCGCTGGCGCAGAACCTGCGCGAGCTCGGGGCGCACGTCATAGAGCTTCCGCTCATAAGCGTGGAGCTTGGCGCAGAAAAGGAGGCGGCAGACGACGTGCTGGCGAACATCGCCTGCTACGAATGGATGACATTCTCAAGCGCAAACGGCGTGCGCGGTTTTTTTGCGGAGTTCTTTGAAAAGTACGAAGACATACGCAGCATCGGGCCGTGCCGCATAGCCTGCGTGGGCAGGGCGACCGCCGAGGAGCTAAAAAAATTCCACATACAAACCGACGTGATTCCCGAAGTCTCCACGGGAGACGCCATGGCGGACGCAATCCTCGCCTACGAGACGATAGAAAACCTCAACATCCTGTGCGTAACCGGAAACCTGAGCGACGGGGCCTTCGCCAGCAAGCTCGAGGAGAAGGGCCGCGCAATCGTCGACCTGCTCGCGGCATACAAGACCTCCCTGGTCGACCTCGACCCGTCCTCCCCCGCAGTCAGGGACTTTGCCGAAAACGGGGCCGACGCCATATTTTTTGCGAGCGGCTCGGCGGTGGAAAGCTTCGCCAAAAACGCTGCAAAGCTGTCCCTCCGGGAAGGCGCAACCCATCCGAAGGCATTCTCGATAGGCCCGCGGTGCTCGGAAGCCATGAAAAAGGCAGGGATTTCCGTATGCGCCGAAGCCCCCGACCCGTCCGACGTGTTTGAGATGCTAAAAGGCGCTCTCGCCTAAAGCTCCGGAGCCCAAACGCGCCAAGCCTGCGCGGGTGGAAATGCCCGCGCGTTTTTTGCGCTCGGACGCGCCAAAACCAAAAGCGCAGCAGGGCGGCGGAGTCTTTCTGCTCCTCCCCTGCGCGCATGAGGCCCTCAAAGATGTCCGCACCGCGCGGGTCCCGGGGCGACGGGTTTGAAAGGCTGAAGTGGACGGTGAAGCCCTCCGCGTCCGAAAGCGGGCGCACCCTGACCCATTCGGCGGCGGGAAGCTTCACGAATTTCGCCCCATTTGCGGGTATCTCCACCGTTTCAAAAACCTCGAATTCGCCACTGCCGTCAGACTTAAGCAGCTCCACCTTGAGCGGTTCGCCGCCTGTGTGGCATAGGGTCATTAGCCTGCGCGAAAAGCCCCACCGCAGTCTCCCTGTTTTGGTAGCTTTCGGCGGGTTTTGGAGGCTCCTCAAATTTTTTGAGTAAAATCCCGAAAGCGCCCAACCCCGCCATCCAAAATGCTCTGAGTTCCAACGCCCCGGGAGGGACACGCCCTGCGCGGGAAATCAATTTTTGAGCCGCATGGATAAAAATATACGAAAAAAAGCGGATTGTGCGGATAAGTCCATTCGAGGATGGGCAGTTATGAGTTTTCCCCGCAGGCAAACTTCGCCGCAAAATCCCGTTCCGTTTGCGAATGCAAGTCCCCACGGCTTTGGTATTCACCGCACGCCCAACCCCCGGGGCCGCCTTTCCGGCGTCGGGAGGCGGCGTTCCAGGCGCGATTTTGCGGGATGGCCCGCGCAATCCGAATCCGACCGCCCCTCACTTTCCGAAACGCACGTCCATCTTCGAGCGCGGGTGCCTCGCAGCGTGCTCGGCGATGAGGGCTCCCGTCTCCACCTTGGTGTATATCTGGGTTGTCGAAAGGTCGGAATGCCCCAGCATCTCCTTTATCGCCATCAGGTTCGCCCCCGCGCCGAGAAGGTGCGTGGCAAACGAATGGCGCAGCATATGCGGCTTTACGTCGCGCTCTATCCCGCAGCGGGCGGCGTACTTTTTTATGTTAAACCAGAAGGTCTTGCGGGAGAGCTTCCGCCCGCGCCGCGTTATGAAAAGGTGGACGGGGCGCTTTTTTTTAATCATGTCAGCGGCGAAATCGACGTAGGAGGCGATTGCAGAAACCGCGCGCGCGCCGACGGGGACAAGGCGCACCTTGTCGCCCTTTCCGCAGACGCGGACGATTTTTGAATCGAAGTCGAAGTCTGAAAATTTTATCGAGCAAAGCTCGCTGACCCTGAGGCCGCTGCAATACATAAGCTCCAGCATCGCCCTGTCGCGCACCTCCTCAAGCACGGCGCGCCCAGGTTCGGCCAGAAGCCTCTCCACTTCATCGCGCGTCATCACGTCGGGAACGGCCCGCCGGACCCTCGGGCGCGCCACCGATTCGGAGAAGTCCGAGCCCCACACGCCCTCCTCCATCAGAAATCCCGCGAGGGACCTGGCTGCGCTCAGCTTTCTGGACTGCGTCGTGCTTTTGTCGCCCCTTGCAACCTCCGCAATCCACGCGCCCACTGCGTTCGGGCCGGCCTCCGAAAAGTCCGAAATCCCGGACGAGGCCAGGTGGCGCGCAAACTGGGCGGCATCCCCGGCGTAGGCGGCGGCGGTGTTCGCGCTCTTTCCGAGCTGCATTTCAAGGTACAGCCTGTACTCTTTAAGCGTTTCCGCCAGTGCCGGCGGAAGCGGCCTCTCACCTGCCGGAGCCGCGCGCGCCATCCTCACCTCCTGCGGGCGTCGAGAAGGGCTTTCACCGCAGCCGTCACGGGCATGGCGGAGTTTTCGACATCCTCCTCTATGCGCGGAAGGATGGCCGCAATCTCCGGGAGGGAATAGAACTCCCGCAAAATCTCGTCGTTTATTACCGAATGCATCCACTCGCGCTTCTGGCGCGCGCGGCGCGTTTCAAAGAATCCGCTTTCCAGCATCTTTTCGCGGAAGCCCTCAAGGCGCTTCCAGACCTCCATGACGTTGAATCCGGTGGAGGCCGAGCAGACCTCGCAGAACGGGCGCCAACCGGGGGTCGGGCTGTTTAAAAAGTGAAGGACTCCGGCGAGCTCGGCCTTTTTGAGCGTAGATTTTTCAACGAGGCCGCCGTCGCACTTGTTGACTACGATTGCGTCGGCAAGCTCGATTACGCCCTTTTTAATGCCTTGCAGGTCGTCCCCCTGTGTGGCGAGCTGAACAAGGAGGAAGAAATCGGACATGGAGCGCACGGTCACCTCGCTCTGCCCCACGCCCACGGTCTCGATAAGGATTGTGTCATAGCCTGCGGCCTCGCACAAGAGCATGGTTTCACGGCTCTTGCGCGCAACTCCGCCCAGAGTTCCGCCCGAAGGCGACGGGCGGATGAACGCGTTTTCGCATCTGGAGAGGTTTTCCATGCGGGTTTTGTCGCCCAGTATGCTGCCGCCTGTCACGGTGCTGGAGGGGTCGACGGCAAGCACCGCAACCTTTTTGCCGGCCCTGCACAGCATGGTGCCGAGGCACTCGATGAAGGTCGACTTGCCCGCCCCCGGAACCCCGGTTATCCCCACCCTGAACGATTTTCCCGAATGCGGGAGGATTTCCGCCATCAGGCGCTGGGCGAGGTCGAAGTGCGCGGGGGCGTTGCTTTCGATGAGGGTTATGGCCCGGGCCAGCATCGTCTTGTCGCCCGAAAGAATCCCGTCCCTGTACTCTTCAACGGAAAACAGCCTGCGCTTCGGGGGGAGCCTCCGCTTCACGGTCGAAGAGCAGGCCGCAGCCCCGGGAAGCCCGTCGTGTGAGCTTTCAATCCCGCGCATGACCTCCGTCGCAAATAGCGCCCCGTCGGCTCCTTCTGGAATCCATTCGGGCCTTTCGGCGGCCCCATCCTTTTTGCTATTCATCTTCCAAATCCTCCAAAAGCTTTGACTCTATGCGGCCCTTTGTCCGCGCCCCCAGCCTGCGGAGCTTCTCCGCCGATGAGAGCACGTTGCCGCGCCCGTCCGAAAGCGACACGCGGGCCTCGGCGTAATCGTTTGAAAGGGTTTCGATGCCCCGGCCGATTTTTTCAAACTTTGAAAGGAACACCTTGACCTTGTCGTAGAGCGCGCCGCCCTGACGGGCGATTTCCATCGTGTTTTTTGTCTGCCGCTCCGTCCTCCAGACGGTCTCGACGGTGCGCAGGGTGGCCAGCATCGTGGACGGCCCCGCCACGGCCACCTTGAGCTGGTATGCGAAATCCATGAGCCCCGGGTCTGACGAAACAGCGAGGGAGAACGCGGACTCAATGGGCACAAACATCATCACAAAATCCGGATTTTCAAGGCCCTCTATGGCCTCGTATTTCTTTTCGGAAAGCCCCCTTACATGGCGGCGCACAGACTCCGAAAAGAGCCTTAGGGCGGCCTCCCTCGCGGCCCCGTCCGTGGCGGAGCAGAAGCGCTCGTAATGCACGAGCGACACCTTTGAGTCTATTATGAAATTCCGCCCGCCCGGGAGCTTTACAACGACGTCCGGCCTCAGGCGCGCGCCGTCCTGCGTGTGCGAGTCCTCCCTCACGAAAGTAAACCCCTCGCTCAGGCCGCACGACTCAAGGAGCCTTTCCAAAACCATCTCGCCCCAGTTTCCGGCAGTCTTGTTCTGGCCCTTCAGGGCCCTCGCGAGGTTTTCCGCATCGGCGCTCAGGCGCGAATTCAGCTCGCCGAGGGATTTTATCTGGGCCTCCATGCTGCCCCGGCGCAGCTCGCCCTCGGCGTTGAGGTCCTCAATCCTGCGCCGGAAAGCCTTAATGTCCTCCTTCAGGGGCGAGAGCACCGCGTCAAGCTGGACTTTGTTCGAGCTTTCAAACCTCGCGCGCGCGGACTCGAACACCTTCGCGCTGAACGCCTCGAATTCGGCGGCCTTCTCCTCTGCGGACCTGCCCCGCTCCGCGGCCACAGCGGCCCGGGTTTCGAGCGCCGACTTCGCGGCAAGGAGCGAGGAATTTTCCCCGGCCAGCCTGTCCCGCTCGGCCTCAAGCGCGCCGAGCCTTGCGCGGGCCGCCGAAAGCTTCGCCCAAAACGCGGCGGCTGCGGCGCAGGCCGCGGCGAGAAGGACGGCCAGAAAAGCGGCCGCGACTGCTGCAAAATGCTCCATGAAAAAAACCGCCCCTATCCTACTCCGGAGATTCCAAATTTAAACCAAAAAGATTGGAAATTAAAAAAACGCGGCAGGGCCGCAAAAAAAGCGCCCCGCGCGGCGCGGAGCGCGATGCGCGCAAAACGCGCCGCCTTAGGACGACGCGAAACGCCTGCCGAGGCTGGATACGATGAAGTCGTACGCCTCGTCCACCGTATCGACGTACTTGAAGAAATCCAGGTCCTTCTCGGTGATTACGTCGCTTTCTATAAGGTGGCGGAAATTGACCGCCTTCGTCCAGAATTCGCGGTCGAAGAGGACGATGGGGAAGGTCTCCCTGGTCTTGCGCGTCTTCATGAGGGTGAACACCTCGAAAAACTCGTCGAAAGTCCCGGTGCCGCCGGGGAAGACCACGATGGCCTTGGCAAAGAAGAGAAGCCAGAACTTGCGCATGAGGAAATAGTGGAAGTTTATGCCAAGCTCCGGCGTCACAAACCTGTTCTGGCGCTGCTCGTCGGGAATCGTTATCGTAAGCCCGGCGGTCTTGCCGCCCGCCATGAACGCCCCCTTGTTCGCAGCCTCCATTATGCCGGGGCCGCCGCCAGTCATGATGTAGAGCTTTTCCGAATCGGGCGCGCGGCGGAGGTTTATCCACTCCTGAAGGCGCATTGCAAGCTCTTCCGCATAGGCGTAATACTTGGACATCCTCACGTCGCGTTCGGCATCCGAAATCTTCCTTTTTAGCGCCGCCGAAGCCTTGGCCCCCTTCGCCTTTGCCTTTAGCTCCTCCAGGGCCCGCTTGGCCGCCTCGGGGGACTTTATGCGCGAGGCGCCGAAGAAGGTTATCGTATTCTGGAGCCCCGCATGCTCGAAGGTTATCGCGGGCATAAGCAGGTCGCGCTGTATCTTTACGATGCGCTCGGCCATCGACGAAAAAGCCGAATCTATCGGCTGGTCCGCAGGGCATCCCCTGTGGATTATGGCGCCCGGAACAAGCGCCTGCTTGGAAGGCGCGCGCCCCGGCGCCTTCCGCGCCCTGGCGGAGGGCTCCGGCGCCCTTTTGGATTTTTTTGATGCTGATGCCATAAATTTAAAGTTCCGTTTCCGGGCGCGGGTGCGCCTCGGGCGCTATTCCCCGGCCTTCTCCTGCACCTGGCGCAGTATGCCGGAAGACGACGGGTCCGACAGCTTTACCGTCACCGGGACAACCGTTTCGCGGAAGCCGAGCGCGTTTATGTACAGGTTGCCCGAGCCCTCGCCGACGCCCTTGAGCTGGACCACGGCGCGGTCCTCGCCCGGCTTGACTTCCACTTCGGGCATCACGACGCTGCTGGGAATGTTCGTTGTAACGTCAATGGGATAGCCGCCCTCGGGAGCGCGGAAGCCGATGTTGAATACGACGTTCACGACGTCGCCGCTCGAAATTTCAATGGAAGAGGGCGACACCGATATTCTGGAGGGGTCAACCTTGAAGGAGCCTATCCATGTAGAGCCGTTCTCGCCCACCAGCTCCACGTCGTAAATGCGCCCTGCCTGGAGCGGGGGGACGATGAAGTTGAGCGTGTTGCGGCTGACGGAATCGACGTCTGCCATTACGCCGCCGAAGCGGATCCTGTCCTGGCTGTTGAAGCCCCTGCCCGTCACCGGGACAACCGCCCCGACCGGGCCGCGGTCGAAAGCGAGGCTGGAGGCGTAGCGCGCGGTACTTTCAATCTTGTAAACGGTGGGGCTTACAAGCTTGCGGTCGACAATCCCGCCCGCGCCGGTGTCGCACTTGTATTCAACCTGGTAGTAGTATTTGGCCTCGGTGCGCCCGCGCGGCATGTGGTATTCGTATTCAAACACCCGGTCGCCGGAGCGGTTTGAGACTTCCGTCATCAGGCACTTCTTTTCGTCGATGATTACAAACGGCTTCACGGAGCCCTTCACTACGGCGTCGGCTATCTCGGCGCGCACGGAGAGGGTGTAGATGTTTGACGGGTTCTGGGGAACCTTCTGCGGCGAAAGGTTTGTCAGGCCGGAGCAGCCGAACAGGGCCGCAGTTGCGAGAACGCCCAGGGCGGTTCTAAAATTCTTTACAATGTTCATAGGATTGCTCTTATTCTGTCCCGCAAGCTTTAAGCATTTATCGAACAGGTGCAAGACAAACTTAACCCGCTTCTGGACTTTTCAAGCCCCTCAAAACCCGCCGCGTACGTGCATGTGCCGTTCTGCGCGCGCTCCTGCGCCTATTGCAGGTTTTACAAGAAGTTCCCCTCGCCGTCCGACATAGACTCCTACCTTGCGGGCGTGGAAAGCGAGGTCGGGCGGTTCAGGAGGGAAAACCCGGAAGCGGAATTTTCAAGCGTCTTTTTCGGCGGGGGGACGCCGACATGCCTTTCGGAAAGCTATCTTGAAAGGCTATGCGCGGCGTTTTCGGAGTGCGCCGGCAGGGTGGAATGGACCTGCGAGGCCGCCCCCGGCACGGTGCGGCGCAAAAAGCTGGAGGCGATGCGCTCTTTCGGGATAAACCGCCTGTCGCTGGGGGTCCAGAGCTTCGACGCTGTAACGCTGGCGCGCCTCGGGCGACCCCACCCGCCGAACGCCGCCCCCGCCGCGCTGGAGGAGGCCCTTGAAACGTTTGAAAACGTGAATATAGATCTGATTTTCGGGGCGGAGGGCCAGACGCGCGGGGAGTGGCTCTCGGACCTGGCGCGCGCGGCCGCAAGCGGGGTGAAGCACGTCAGCGCATACTGCCTCGAATTTGAAAGCGGGACGTCGTGCTGCGCGGGGGTTTCAAAGGAAATATCAATTCAGGAGAGCGAGGCGGAGTTTCTGGGGGACGCCGTCGCAACTCTTGCCGCCGCAGGCTACCGGCACTACGAAATATCAAATTACGCCCTACCCGGCTGGGAGTGCGAGCACAATATAAACACCTG
>URJJ01000039.1 GCA_900548185.1 uncultured Opitutales bacterium | reverse complement strand
CTTCTAGCTTCGTCGGCAGCGTCAGATGTGTATAAGAGACAGGATTGGGGATGGGAATCCGTTTGCGGAAGGGGAAAATCTCGCGCACCTTTCCCGGGAGATCGTGTTATATTTTCTACCGTTTCTTTTGCGGCATTCTTATCTATGCCGGAGTCTTGTTTCAGGTCTTTCGGGATTGATTCCTGCGGCAATTCTAGCCTATGGGCTTCTTTCTTGGAACGCGCGTATCGGAGGGGTTGAGTGGGGAGTATTTTGACTCTTGCAGCATTTGTCATGCATGCGTTTCGCGCATTATTTTATCCTGCATTTTTTGGGGGGGGCTCGAAATGGTTGAACTCTTCCGTGGAAAGTGCAGGCGGATTTTTCAGCGGGTTTTCGCTTCCGTATTGTCTCTCGACCAAATCTTTCTGGAGCAGAAATAGACTTCGTTTACGCCGTCCGGGACTTTCAGCTTGAAGTCTATCTTCCCCGGCGCCCTATATCTCAGCATGCCGGAAATTCGTATCGCGTCGTTTTCCCGTACTGCATTCAGGGTGTCGATTCCCCATGCGCTTTCGCCGTAGCTGCCTGCAATGCGGATTTCGGTCTGCCCGGAGGACATCGTCTCGCATACCGCCAAGTCTGAGACGTAGGCTTCCTGTATTTCCTTTGGTATTATAAGGCATCCCGCAGATAAAAACATGCAGGCTGTGGAAAGAATTGCACCCGGCAGGTTTTTGGCTGGAAGCGTTTTGCCTTTTGCTTTCATCGGTTGTCTTCGCGGGCGGCTTCAAGCGGCTGGGTATGAGAGAAAATCTTGCGCCATCCCTTCGGGCGCGCAGGCAGTTCTGCAAAAAAACGGAGGCTTGAACCGTCCGTTTGCAATATTTGAGTCTGCTTTCCGGTGTCCCGCGCAGGGTTTCCGGCGCCATATGGGAAGATGCGCGCGATAGCGACGCGCGGCCCAAGGAGGCTATTCCTCGTCGAATTTGCGGTTGAAGAGATCCTCTATTTCGTCGAGCATCTGCTCCGCGCCTTCGCCGCTTGCCACAAACCTTATTTGAGAACCGCGGCCTGCGGCAAGCATCATGAGGCTCATGATGCTCTTCCCGTTGACCTGTTCGCCGTCCTTTTCAACGATAAGATCCGCGCCCGAATATTTGTTTGACGCGCGCACTATCATTGCCGCCGGACGGGCGTGTATGCCCATCTTGTTGGAGACGACTAGGACTCTGGCGATCTGCTCTGGTATTCCGGAACTCATGATTATTAAAATGTTTTATGTTGGGAATCGGCCGGGATGCGTCAAGTTTAAATTGCCATAAAAAAACGTGCGGCCATTAAACGTATTAAAAGCGAGGGCGCGCCGCCCGAAAAACGGGGGCGCGCCCTGATGCCGCCGAAGCGGCCTTGGCCGCCGTCGGATGAGAGGGCTACCAGCTTATGCCAGCCTGGAAGGATATCACGTGGGCGTGGCCCGTGTAGGAGCCGTTTATCGTGCCCTTTCCGGGTTCGACGTCGTTATTTATGTTGACGTCGTCGAAGAGTATGTAGGTATAGCCGAAGTCGAGGTTGAGCCAGTCTATCTTGTAGCCGATGCCGAATGACGCCCACCACCTGTTGGAGTCGGGGATGCGCGGGGTGCGGTAGTGGCTATTGCGCACGGGGGATTCGTCCCAGGCCATGCCGATTCTCAGAACCATGTTCCTGTCCCAGCTCGGGAAATAGTGGGCGCCGATGCTGACGCGCGAGGTGTTCTTCCAGTTTTCCTTTGTGACGTATTCCGTGTTCGGGGCGTCGCTTTCGACGAGCGTGAGGGTGTTGAAGAGGTTCCACTGCGTGAAGGCGTAGTCGGCCATGACGGCGATGGGGGCGTCCTTGAAGCGGTAATAGACGCCGACTGTCATGTTGCTTGGCAGGCTGAGGTCGGCGGTTATGGGCTTGTCCTGATTCAGCCCTATCTGGCTGTTTTGGAGGTACAGGCTTCCGCTTAAATTCTGGTCTATGCGGTGGCGGTAGGCAACGCCTATCCTGCCCGTTTCGAGGAACTTTGCGGTTACCCCGACGTTGAAGCTGCCGGACCAGGAGTGGCCGTTGGCGCGGGTTCTGGCCTCCACGGGGCCCAGCGCGGGGTGGGTCGTTATGTAGGTTGTGGAGGAGAGCTCCGCGTTTATGTAGTCGGCGGAGGCGCCTATTGAAAACGAGAGCCAGTCGAGGGGCTTGTAGGCCACGCTCGGGTTTATCTGGAGCGTCATGAGGTTGCTTTGTATGCCGTGCTGGCGGCCGACAAAGTCGTCGGAGTAGCGCGTCTCAAGCCCGAATGGCGACGTGATGGAGACGGTGCCGAGCCACTGGTCGCCAAATTTTTTGACGTAGAAGAAGTTTGGCACGAAGGCGAGCTTTCCGGCGTTGCCGCCGTCCGTCCCCGGAACTTCGGCGCCCGTGGGGTAGGTGGCGGTTCCCTGGAACTGCATAGTGGGCACCAGGAATGAGCCGGCCGAGTCTATTTTGTTTTCGCTTTGGACGAAAAACGCGGCCGACGGATTCCAATATGCCGCAGTTGCGTCGTTATTTGCGTTCACCACCGCGCCGGCTAGCGCGGTGCCGAGGTTTGACGCGCCCTGTTCCACAACCTGGAATCCTGAGCCCCAGGCCTGGAATGACGCGGCAAGCATCGAAGCCGCAATGGTCGATTTCTTTATGTTCATGTCTTGTTTGTTTTATTATTTAACTAAAAAAGCGCATTTAAAAAAAATGCGCGGAAAAACAACTTACATAAAGCGGGCCTTTTTAAAAGAAAAATTTTGTACTTATCCCCAAAGCATTTCCGCGCGCTTCAAAATGGCGCGGAGCGAACTGGCGCGGGGGGCCACACAGGTTCCGCCTCCCCGCCTGCGGAGCGCCTCCCGCAGGAAGAGCGCAGGCGGACGGGGTGCTCACAGTTTGGCCGCCTCCGCATTAGTTTCGCTTTTTTATGCGAAAAATCCCGCAAGCCTGCCGCGTATTGGAGGATGCGGAGGGGGCAGAATGGGAAAATCGCTTATCATGCGCCTTTATGGAAGGCCCGCCCAAAGGCATCTTCATGAGAGAAAACCAATGGCAAGATTTATCAGGCGTAAGAAGAAGCCGCCTATGGCAACGGCAAATAGGGAGATTCTAAATAAAATATCGGGTGCGCTCTTAAGAGTTGCGGGGTCTTATGCCGATTTCTCCTTGAAAATAAAACGCCGCTCGGGAATCCGCTGAACTGTAAGAATCGGGCGGATGCGGGGAGGGGGGGGAGAAACGCCCTGCGGCATGTCGCAGGGAAAATGAAAGGGCAGAGAGAACCAAAAGGTTTCCGGCGGGCAGCATTCAGTCAGCGCGAAATTTTCCAAAAACAAACTTAGCGGGGCAATGCCGCTTACCGCTCATATCTTTATAAAAAACGGCTGGGGCTTACCGCTCAGGCATGGGAGTTCCCAGACGGTGCGGATTCTCGCCGTGCCGTCCGGTTCCGCGCCGCGCCGATTCGCCATTGCCGAAATAGAAACACGGCGCGCGAAAACCTTCCGCGCGCCGTGCTCTACCTATTACACGGCCCGGTTCCCTTAAAACCGGGCCAACACACTAACCTTGCTCTCTTGGACATCGGACATTCCGCGATGTTCCAAAGAAAAATAAAATGCGAAAAGTTTTTTTCGCCGCTCAATAATAGATTGCATTGCCGGACGTTTTTTGGAAAATATGCCCCAATTCTACTATAAGCGATATGGAAATAAATCAGGAAGAAATAAACGGCGTGACGGTCCTTTCCCTCAAGGGGCGCCTAAATGTGACCACCACCGCAGACCTTGAGGCCGCATTCAACACCGCCCTGTCCGCAGGCGCAAAGAAGGTTCTGGTCGATTGCAGGGATTTGGAGTACATAAGCAGCGCCGGCTTGCGCGTCCTTTTGTCGGCTGCCAAGAGCTTCAAAAAGGTTTCCGGCGAAATAGCGCTCTCGGGGCTTATCCCGGCCGTGAAGCAGGTGTTTGAAATTTCCGGATTTACAAGCATATTCCCCATCCACGCCTCGCGCGACGACGCCCTGGTTGCGATGTAGCCTTTGGGGCGCCCCCGACTTCGGGACTGTGCTGCCCGCCTGCGGAATGCGGGATGGTTTTCCCGCCCGCGTTCCGGTTTGCGGCTGCGCCTGCCGGGGCTGGTTTTGCGCGGCGGGCTGAAATTGCGCAGTCTGCGCGCCTTGTCCGCCTCCGCCTGCCGCGTGCCGGTTTGGAATTTCCAGCGGCTCCGGGGCGGGGCGTTTTTTGCAAATTTGAAATTTTCCGAGGGTTTGCCATGATTAAGAAAATGATTTTTGCCGCGTTTGCGGCGTTTGTTTCGCTGGCCGCGTTTGCCATGAAAAACGGGGCGGATAGGGATTTTGAACAGGCTGCCAGACTCGCTGCCATGGGGGAGTACGATGCGGCACTCAAATCTTCAAACGCCTCGATTCTCGCGGACCCGTCTTCTGCAAGGCTTTATGTGATGCGCGGGATGATAATGCTTGCCAAGGGCGACTACGCCTCCTCAAAGAGCGATTTTGAATACGCCCTGTCGTTTCCGGCCGAGGATGCCGAGTCGCTGCGCATACGCGCGATGGCCTGCATCGGGCTCGGCAAAAAGCGCGATGCCGACGCGGAATTTGCGAAGATACTCGAGCTTGAGCCGAAGACTGCCGAGGATTTCTTCGCGCGCGCGGCGGCGCTTGCAAGCAGGGACGACTTCAAGGGGGCTGTGTCCGCCCTCGATTCCGCCCTGGAGGCCGACGGGAAATATGTCCAGGCGCTGGTATTGAGGGCGTCGCTCAAGGCGGCCCGCCTCTCGGACATTCCGGGGGCCAAGAGTGATATAGGCAAGGCCCTGGAGCTCGATCCGGAAAATGGGGAGCTTCTGGTATTCCGCGGGCATTTGTCCATGGCGGAAAAGGATTTCAAGGCGGCGCTTGCCGACTTCAGGAAGTGCGAGTCGATGTTCCCAAATTCGCAGAAGGTCCGGAAACTCATTTCGCGCTGCGAAGCAAAGCTCAAATAGGCGCGGGGGTTTGCGCCAGCCTTTTCTCATGGGGGCGATTTTGAATCTGCGAGGCAAATGCTTCGGGAGGGGGGCTATATCAGGCCGTAATGCCTGAGGGCCTTTGCAACGCCGTCCTCGTCCACCGCTGCGGTTGTGAAATCTGCGGCAGTCTTTACCGGTTCTATGGCGTTTCCCATCGCCACGCCGACTCCCGCGTGCCTTATCATGGGAAGGTCGTTGCCGCCGTCGCCTATGGCCATGGCTTCGTCTGCGGTCATGCCGAAGCTTTTCAGTATGTCGTCCATTCCCGCAGCCTTGTCAACGCCCCTGGGGTTTACGTCGGCAAAGGCCGGATTCCAGCGGCTTGACACGCAGTTTGCGAATACGTCGCGCATCAGCCGCTCCTCTCCCGCCCTGTCGACGAACATGTTTATCTGGTAGATGTCGCGCCCTGCCGCCTCGCGGAGGTCGGGGTAGAGCGGCGGTACGGGAATTTCAACCGCCTCGGAGAAGGCGAGGACGTTTTGGTCCACGTAGTTGAGGGCGCGCCCGTCGTCGAACATGAACATGCACGGGAATTTTTCGCCGTTTTCGAGCGCCCTGAGGCAGGCTTCGATGTCGGCCCGGCCTATGGCCTTTTTAAAAAGTATCTTTTTTTCGCGCGAGAGGCAGCAGCCGCCGTTCATTGTGACGTAGGCGTCAAAAAGCCCGGTATCGACCGCCTTTATCTCGGAAAACTGCCTGCCGGTTGCTATTACCGTCTTTATGCCGCGCCCCCTTAGCTCGCGTATGGCCGCGATGGCCGATTCGGGGACCCTGTGGGTTTTCATGCTAAGCAGGGTGCCGTCTATGTCGAAAAATACCGCCTTGATTCTTTTCATTTTTTTTAGTGAAGCGAAATCCGCCCGGATGGCGAATAAAAATACAAGCCTGTTTCATCGGACGAATTCCCGCCGCCTTGAATGCGCGTTCCTCACAGGCCCCGTCTGCGGGGCGCAAATCATAGCCTCCCGCGCGCCGCTCGCCGTGCGCGTTTCATGCCGGGCGCCGTAAGAAATTCATAATGCGGCCCGCGTTTTGCCTACGGGCGGGCGCAAAAAAAACGCCCGGAAATTCCGGGCGCCGCATGCGGCCTGCGGAGGGCGTCTCCTCCATGCGCGGAGCCCGGCGCGCAAAACGCCGGGACCCCGCCGCCAATCAAAGCTGCTTGAAGAAGTCGTTGCCCTTGTCGTCCACAAGTATGAATGCGGGGAAGTCTTCCACCTCTATCTTCCAGATGGCTTCCATCCCGAGTTCCGGATATTCCACAAGCTCGACTTTTTTTATGTTTTTCTTGGCCAGGAGCGCGGCCGGGCCGCCTATGGAGCCGAGGTAGAAGCCGCCGTGCTTTTTGCAGGCGTCGGTGACTGCCTGTGAGCGGTTGCCCTTGGCTATCATTATCATGGAGCCGCCGTTTTCCTGGAATAGGTCCACGTATGAGTCCATGCGGCCTGCGGTTGTCGGGCCGAACGACCCGGACGGCATGCCCTCCGGGGTCTTTGCGGGGCCCGCGTAATAAACCGGGTGGCTCTTGAAGTATTCGGGCAGCCCCTCGCCGTTTTCGAGGCGCTCCTTCAGCTTCGCGTGGGCGATGTCGCGGGCCACGATTATCGTGCCTTTCAGGCTGAGGCGGGTCTTTACGGGGTGCTTTGAAAGTTCGGCGAGCACTTCGGGCATCGGGCGGTCGAGGTCGATTTTCACCGCGCCGTCGCCGGTGTCCACGCTGCGGTACCTCTCGGGGATGAAGCGTCCGGGATTGGACTCGAGCTCCTCAATCCAGACGCCGTTCTCGTCGATTTTGGCCTTGGCGTTGCGGTCCGCCGAGCAGGACACCCCGAGCCCGACGGGGCACGACGCGCCGTGGCGGGGCATGCGGATTATCCTTACGTCGAGGGCGAAGTATTTGCCGCCGAACTGCGCGCCTATCCCCAGCCGCTTGGCCTCCTCAAGCACCAGCTTTTCAAGCTCCACGTCGCGGAATGCGTGGCCGTACTTGTTGCCGGAAGTCGGGAGGTTGTCGTAATACTTCGCGGAGGCGAGCTTTACGGTCTTCAGGCACGTTTCGGCGCTCGTGCCGCCTATTACCCAGGCGAGATGGTAGGGCGGGCATGCCGCAGTCCCGAGGGTCTTCATCTTTTCAATCATGAATGCGACCAGGCGCTTGGGCGTGAGCAGGGCCTTCGTCTCCTGGTAGAGGTAGGTCTTGTTGGCCGATCCGCCGCCCTTTGCGATGAAGAGGAATTCGTACTTGTCTGAGTCGGTGGCGAAAATATCGATTTGGGCGGGGAGGTTGCAGCCGGTATTCACCTCGTCCCACATGCTGAGGGGCGCGTTTTGCGAGTAGCGGAGGTTTTCCTGGGTATAGCAGTCGAATACGCCGCGCGAGAGGGCCTCCTCGTCGCCGCCGCCCGTCCAGACGGCCTGGCCCTTCTTGCCCACGACTATGGCGGTTCCCGTGTCCTGGCAGAAGGGGAGGATTCCGCCCGCTGCGACTTCGGCGTTGCGGAGCATGGTGAGCGCCACAGACTTGTCGTTTTCCGAGGCGTCCGGGTCGTCGAGAATGTCGGCCACCATCTTGAGGTGAGCCGGGCGGAGCTTGAAGGCGATGTCGCGGAAGCCTTCGCGCGCGAGGCGCGTCAGGGCTTCGGGGGAGACCTTCAGGATTTTCCTGCCCTCAAATTCTGCGGTGGAAACGCCTTCTTTTGTCACGAGCCTGTACTTCGTGTCGTCCGGGCCCATCGGGAACATTTTCTGGTATTTGAATTCCATAGTGTGAATCGTTAAATGTGCCCGTGATTTTCCGGCAAAACCCGCGCCTGTCAATTTAATACTGGCTTTTCGGGCTTTCCCGCCCGTGGCGGCCGGCTGCGGCGCAAAAAAAGCGGCGCCCATGCGGACGCCGCAGATTGATGGGGCCTCCAGCCCCGGCCTAGCCCTCGTACTTCTTGAAAAGAAGCGCGCCGTTGTGGCCGCCAAAGCCGAGGTTCGTGCTGATTGCAACCTTGATGTCGGCCTTGCGGGCCTCGTTGGGCACGTAGTCGAGGTCGCAGTCGGGGTCCGGCGTCTCGTAGTTGATGGTGGGGGGAACCACGCCCGTCTGGAGGGCCTTTGCGCATACCGCCGCCTCGATGGCGCCTGCGGCCCCGAGGAGGTGGCCGGTCATGCTCTTTGTGGAGCTCACCATGAGCTTTTTGGCGTGGTCGCCGAACACCTTCTTGATTGCGAGGGACTCGAACTTGTCGTTGTACTGCGTGGAAGTGCCGTGGGCGTTTATGTAGTCCACTTCTTCCGGAGCGACCCCGCCGTCGTCCATGACGCGCTCAAGGGCGAGCGCGAGGCCGCGGCCCTCGACGTCCGGGCTTGTGATGTGGTAGGCGTCGCACGTCGCGCTGTACCCGGCGATTTCGCAGTATATTTTCGCGTTGCGCGCAAGGGCGTGCTCTAGCCTTTCCAGCACCAGTATGCCCGCGCCCTCGCCCATGACGAATCCGCTGCGGTTGAGGTCGAAGGGCCTCGAAGCGCGCGCCGGGTCGTCGTTAAAGTCCGTCGTCATGGCCTTCATGGCGCAGAAGCCTGCGAAGGAGAGGCCCGTCACGGCGGCTTCGCTGCCGCCTGCGAGTATCACGTCCTCGCGCCCGGTCTGGAGGTGCAGGAGGGCCTCGCCTATCGAGTGGGTGCCCGTGGCGCAGGCGCTGACCACGCCGAAATTTACGCCTTTTGCGCCTATTTCAATGGCAACGACCCCGCCCGCCATGTTGGCGATGAGGTTCGGAATCATGAAGGGCGAAACCCTGCGCGGGCCGCTCTGTATGAATGCGCGCGACTGCTGTTCTATGGTGTCCATGCCGCCGACGCCGGATCCGATGAGGACTCCGAGGCGCTCGGGGCTGACCTTCGTGAGGTCCAGGCCCGCATCCTGCATCGCAAGCTTTGCGCCGGCGATTGCGAAGTGCGTGTAGCGGTCGGATCTCTTGGCCTGTTTGGGGTCCATGTATTTTGTGGCGTCGAACCCGCGGCACTCGGCGGCCACCCGGCAGTTCAGCTCGGAGGCGTCGAAAAGCGACACGTTTGTTATCCCGCTCTTGCCGGCGGTTATCGAATCCCAAAATACATCTACGCCGTCGCCGAATGCGGAGATCGCGCCGATGCCCGTTACTACAATGCGTTCTTTTCCCATAATCGTTTTTGGTTGGAGAATTTTGTCGGCCATGCGGCCTTTCTTTTAAAAAAACAACCCGCCACGAGCGGTTGAAACTCACGTGCGGGTCGGAGGTTTCCCCCTGCAAAGGGGAAGCTGCGGAACCGGCTTACGCCTTCTGGGAGCGGGCCTTGATATAGTCGACAACCTTGCCGACCGTCGTGAGCTTTTCCGCTTCCGATTCGGGAATTTCGCCGTTTATTTCGTCCTTGAACTCTTCCTCAAATGTCATGATGAGCTGAACGGTGTCGAGGGAATCAGCGCCGAGGTCATCTATGAAGCTGGCCTCGGGGGTGATTTCAGACTCTTTGACGTTGAGCTGGTTGACAATGATTTCTTTAACTCTCTGTTCTATGTCTGCCATATCTTTATTTGGTTTCAGATTAAATTCCTGTTTCGTTTTTTAATTTAGCGTTAGAACTTACCTTTTAGGCGGCCGCTGTAAAGCTTTTTCTTCCCCCCGCAAATGGGACGGATTATCGCTTCCGGCCCGCCCTGCGCATCCGGGGAGGCCCCGCAGGCCCGGGGCCGGGGCGCTTTGCAAAGGGAGTGCGCGGGGCGAAATTGTTTGACAGCGCGGGGCTTTGGATTTGTCATAAGATGCAATATGCAAAACCTATATATGATAAGGACGGGAGCCTTCAAGAGGATCGCCGCCGCCGCGGCGGGGGTTCTCTTCGGGCTCGGGGCCGCGCTCGGGGCGGAAGTTACTGCGCAGAATGCTGCGGAAATTCAGGCGGCGCTCGACAGGGGCGACGACGTGGCCCTGGTGAAGGGGAAGGTTTACGAGGTGAACACCCCCATACGCTACCAGCGCAACAACCAGAAAATTTACACGAAGGGCGCCAGGCGCATATCCGACAACGCCGTATTGCGCGTGACTAGCCCCGAGGGCGGCCAGGTCATAAACGGCAACGGCAAAAGCGGCATCCTGCTTGAGAGAGTCACCCTCGACGGCAACCGCTACAACCTCCCCCCCTATCCGGACGGCGGCCCGGAACTTGCGTGGTTCGGCGGCAACGGCGCCAAAAACCAGACCATCCGCAACTGCGTGTTCATGAATTCGCGCACGTGGTCCACGTTCAAGCTCCACGAGGGCGGCAAGGACTGCAAGATAGAAAACTCCGTGTTCTTCGGCTGCGGCGCGGACGCCCGCGGCAACGGCAGGTTCCGCGACGAAAAGCCCTTCAAGTGGGGCGACGGCATATCCTGCGCGGCGGAGAGGTCGACAGTGTCAAACAACCTCATAATAGACCCGACCGACGTCGGGGTCGTGATTTTCTGCGCGCCCGGCACGGTGGTAAAAGACAACGTCATAGCCTCCATTTCCCGCGAATCCCTCGGCGGCATCAACCTCGTCGACGGCCTCGGCTTCTACGAGATGGACAAGGGCAGGGCGGACCCCGCCGACAAGGACGCGATGCGCAGGTACGACTATCGCGGCGTCGAAGTCAAAAACAACCTCATAGACAGCCGTGGCGCAAGGATACACATCGCCGTGCCGATGGGCGCCACCGTGTGGGTCCCCCGCGACAAACGCGTAATGACGTTTGTGGGGGCCAAGATTCTCGACAACACCCTCGCCGGGGGCGCCTCCGCATACGGGTTTGTGGCTGACGGCGTGGACGGATTTGAAGTCAGGGGCAACAAGTCGGTCGGAAAGCACTCGGGCCTCGCGGACGGCCGCTGGGACGTTTTGTGCGACGAGCCGGGGCCCTTCCTCTTCAACCCCGAATACGTCGAAAATTCAAAGCTCCAGCCGGAGTTTAAGCCCCAGAAGCGCTCCCTCCAGCACCTCCTGCGCTGCAACCACGGCCCGCTCCAGCAGGGCGGCTCGCCGTTCAGGGGCTACCGCGCCTACTCCTACGGACCGGAGGAGGCCAGGGCCGTCGTGCAGACCGCGTACATCGAAATGCTCGGGCGCGAACCCACCGCCGAAGAGCTCGACCGCGACGCGCGCATAATAAACGAGCATGTCATTCCCGCCGACCAGTTCCGCTGGATGCTGATGGACACCCCCGAGTTCAAGTCTAAGAATCCGGGAATAGGGCGCAACCAGCTCCACGACTTCCGCACCGGAAAGTGGCTCAAGGCGATAGACGCCGCCGCAGGCTCTTCGGACTGGAAGGCGAAGGACGTCTATGAGGCCGCATTCAAGTCGATGCTTTCAAAGTAGGCCCGCCAGGCGGCTTTGAAGAAGCAATCCGCAGGAGTTTTCCTGCGGATTTTTTTTGCGCGCATTTCAGCTCACCCCGCCCGCCGGGCTGCGGCGTGCGCCTTCGCATTTGGGGGCCTTCGCCTCGCATATCCTGAAAAGGCGGGGCGGGGATTTGCCCCGCAGGGCGTCTTTGAGGCGGGAGTGTCTTGGGTGAGGCTGTTTTTGCCGTATGCGGGCTGATTTATCGCAGGTTATGCCGGTTCGGGGGACATGCGCCTGTTTGCTCCGGAAAATGACGGCCGCCGGTGCCGGCGTGCGGGGAGTTCTCCCGGATTTTCTTTGCGGCGCATTCCATATCCGTGGCGCCGCTTCGGGGGGGGGCGCTGGGCGTTTTGCCAAAGCGGTGGCGAAGCGGCCGTGGCGGCAAGGGGGGCTTTTACCGCAGTCCCGCTCCAGGCTTCCGGAGCGCGGGCGGAAGGTTTTTCCATGCCGGGCTCATTGGGAATGCGGAGCGGCTTTGCGGCGGCCTGCGGGCCGAATCCGCATTTTGAATGGCCGCCATTTTCTGTTCTGGGCGCGGCCCGGGCTTTTGCATGGGGTTCCGCGCAAAGGGCGGAAGGTCATTCGGGATTTTTGCGGGGCCGCGCGCGCCGCTTTGGTTTCGCGTCGTCTTCCGGCTGCCGGACGGGGGAGTCGGTCTTTTCCGCAAGCTCCAGAAGCGAGGCCATTTCAAGCATCGCTTCCCTGAGATTTGGGAGCCTCTTCATGAAGTACTCTATTTTCCTGAGCGCGGAAGCGAGGTCGGTGTCCGGGGCTTCCCCCTTTATTACCGGCTCGATTTCGTCCAGGGAGAACCCCGTGCGCTCGATTTCGTCCTTCAGATAGGCCCTGAAGAGAAGCGTTGCGGTTTTCCGCCCCTTCCAGAAGCCCGTGAGTTTCGACAGGGTGTCCTGCGAAGGGCGCACGCCGTTTTTCAGGTTGGATATTGTGGAGGCGCTCAATCCGTTTTGCTCGGCCCATGACGAAGGGGAATATCCTTCCGATTCGCAGGCTTTTATGAATTCGCTGTAAAGGTAGTTTTCCACTCTTGTATTCAATTCAATCGAAATTTTCATTGAATCTGCAATATTCTTATTGACATTTTTTTCATTTCAAATGAACTTTGCATTAAAAATGAAAAGATGTGCCAAAAACCGCGCCCTGTTTCGCGGCGCGAAGGCGGGGCTTCTGGAGCGCCTTTCGCGCTGGGAGGAATCGGAGCGCAAAGCCTCCAACTTTTCCCGGATGCGCGCGGTCCGCACGCTTTTCCGCGCGGTTCTGGAAATCCGCCCCGGGCTTCCCAATCCGCGCCAACGCCATTTAACCACGCAAAAATCATGAAAATGAAATCAAAACACATATACACTCAATCCATCAAAAGATTGTTCGTATGCGCGGCCATGTCCTCAATTGCGGCGTCATTCGCCGCAGGGGAGTCAACGCCGAAATATACCGGGACATTTTCTTTTGAGAAAAAAGACAGCCTGGTGGGCTCGGCCCAGGAGGAAGTCGGCATCGCTTCCGACAAGCTAGCCGACCTTACTTCCGCCGACATAAAGGCGGACGAGAGCGACCCCAAAAAGCTTTTGGGCGGTTCCGTGTCGAGCGGCTCGATAGACCTCGGCATAAGCGTCAAGTCTTCGAAGGGCGACGCCACGGCCTTCAAGGCGGCCGGGGTGACGCTTGCTAGCGAAAAGGACCTCAGCGCGTATTCCAACCCCGAAGTCGTGGGCGTCGCCTCCGGAAACTTCAAGGGTGTCTTCTCCGCCGAGGCCCACGGCAGCGCCGTCGCCGCGTCGGTTGGGGACATAGTTGCGGGCGAAAGCGAAACCTACACGGTAAATTCCGAGGAGGAGCGCAAGGATATTGCAAAATCCGCTCCCGGGAACATCGACCTCACACTCTCCGCAAAGGGCGCCAGCGCAACCGGCCTTGAAGCCGGAAGCATAGAGGCGGGCGCCGTCGGCATCGTCTCCGCCGCAGAATCCTCCGGCGGCGCGGCCGTTGCCGTCAAGGCTGGCGCCATTTACGCAGACAGCGTAAAAATCGACGCTGCCGCAGTGTCGAAGGCCGTTTACAGGCTGAATGAAGACAAGAGCCAGACCCTCATTCCGGGCGGCCCCGCCGAAGGCGTGGTTCTGGAAAGCGGTATGTTCGCCGACAATGCGTCAATATCGGCTTCCGCAACGGCCACCGCCTCCGACGCCACGGGCATAAGGGCAGGCGATCTGGACGCCGATTCCCTGGAGATAAAGGCTTCTGCCCAGACTTCCGTCGCGGCTTCCGAAATCGACAAGGATGGCGCGGGGGACAAATATCTGGGAGGGGACGCCGTCGCGCTTGAGGCCCAGTCAATAAGCGGCGAAAGCGCGTCGATAACCGCATCCGCGTCTGCCGAGGGCAATCCCGCATCCGATGCCGCGTCTGCCAGGGGCGTAAAGGCCGGCTTCATCTCGGTCGGCCGGGAGAATTCAATCGCGGTCAGGAATCTCAAGGATGGCGCGCTCCAGCAGAATATAACAGAGCCGCTTTCCGCGCATATCGACGTTTCCGCATCCGCCGGCTCCCTCGGCGAAAAGGGCGAAGTAAAGTACGCCGGAAACGCCGTCGGCATCGATGTGTCGGGCGACGTGGAATTTGTTAACGGCATATCCGTCGATAACACCGCCGAAAAGGACGAGAAGGCTTCTTCCGTCGCCCCGCTTTATATGGCAGACCTTGAAAAGTCTGCGGCCGGGGTCGAGGTGAACGGTTCTGTCTCCGCAAAGTCTTACGGGGGCGACGCCACCGCCATAAAGGCCGGAAAGCTGCGCGTTGGAACAGACATATTCCTCCGCCAGTACGACTACGAGCCCGAGCTGGACGATGACGGCGAGGTAGTCCTGGACAAAAACGGCAACACCGTGTATAAAAAAGATAAGGATGGCGCATACGTCCTTAAAAAGGACTCCGAAGGGGCTTACGTTAAGGATGTATCGCACTCGACGGTGGCCGGCGACTTTAACGTTGACGTTTCAGCCGAGGCTTACGGTGGCGACGCCTTCGCAATTTTAGCGGAGTCCGTCGAGGCAAACGTCAAGGGTTCCGTCTCCGCAAAGTCGGAGGGGGGCGACGCTTTGGCGATAGTGTCGCAGGAAACCGGAAAGATGACGGTTTACGGCAGCGTCTCGGCCGTTTCGGTTGACGGCGGCAAGGCCGTTGGCATAGTCTCCGGGGACGGGATTGTGAACCTCGCGGACAAATCCAGGATCTCCGCCGAAAAATTGGCGTCCATAAAGGATAAGGACGGAAAAATTACCGGCTATGAGCGCTCTCACGGCACGGCCATCGAGGGCGGGGTCGGGGGCCTTGAAGTCAACGTGGTTTCGGGGAACGCGTTTGCCGCAGGCGACGTTGTCTCGCAGGGCGCGATGACAGTCGGCGGCGGGGGGCATCTCGTCGTCGAGGGCGGAACGCTCAGGGCGGACTCCGTAACCGTAGGGGAAAATGCGGGCCTTTCGCTCGCCATAGACAGAACCGGCAGGCTCGGCGGCGTGGATTCGCAAAGCGTCAATTTCGATGCCATTTCAAACGCAGCGGCCGGGGATAAAAACGCCGTGGCAGCAGAGAAGAGGGCGGGAATCATAGCGGGTTCCGCAACGGCGCTTGTAAATGACAAAGTCGAGCTAAACGGCGTCGGGATGGGCAACAGCAACGCCTTCTTTAATTACGACAAGGATGGCAAACCCACTGACCTGAAGGCTTCGGACCTCGTGAACGTTGACGGCAACATGGTAAATTACGACTATGTGTTCAAGTCCACCGAAGAAGGCGTCGTAACCAACATCACAGGCGTCAGGATAAATTCCCTGTCATACTTCCAGGACAGGGCTGCGGACGCGAATTCCCGCAACCTCGGCGCATCGCTCGACGCGATAGAAACCGTGGAGGCCGCCGAAGATGAAACGGCCGCCCAGAGGGATCAGCGCCTCGCGGAAATCCAGCGCAGGCGCGACTTCAAGGCCGCCATGGACGGCGCCGACATGCGCCCGTTCATGCCGGTTTCGCAGTCGTACATCGCGCAGATGAATTCGGAAATGCTCTCGAACATGAATAACGTCCAGATGTTCCGCCTGAACGCTGTCGCCGACGCAAAGCGAGCCTCGCAGGCGGCACGCGCCCAGGGCGAAGGCGGGGCGGCCAAACAGGCGGCCAGGGCCCCGGCGCGCGGGTACGCGGCCGAGCTGCAAAGCGTCAACATGCTGGGCAGCCAGGACGGCGGCGCGAACGCCGGCGGATACGACTTCTGGTCGGTCGGCGGAGTCGCGGCAATCGAAAGGGACTTCGGGGATTCATTCTTCGGCGGCCTATCGCTCGGCGGAATCTACAACAAGGTTGACGGCAACGACGGCGCGGACGCCACATCCACCAACTTCCTGCTCAACCTCTACGGCCTCTACACCGCCAAGTCGATGCCCCTGGACGTGTTCCTGAACCTCGGCTATTCGCACGGCTGGAACGAGACGAGCCGCCAGACCCCCCTGGGCGTTGCGGAGAGCGACTACGACTCCAACTCGTTCTACAGCCTCGGCGGGGTGGCGTGGACTTTCGCAGACCTGGGCGTGAAGGGGCTTTCCGTGAAGCCCATGCTCGCATACAGCTTCGCCTACTCGCACACCGACAGCCAGGACGAAACCGGGGCGGGCTTCCACAACGCAAGCCTCTCCGGCGACGACTTCACGAACTTCAAGACCCTTCTGGGAGTCGAAGTCAAGTATGACATCCTGAGCGACCTCTCGGCCGCAGTGCGCGCCTTCTGGAGCCACGAGTTCTGCGACCGCTCCTACGACGTGGGCTACCGCATCGCGGAAGGGGCGCCGTTTATGAACGAGGCCGTGTTCTGCGGCGAGGAGAGCGGCAGGGACGCCGCCGTCCTCGGGCTCGGCCTGAATTACAGGTTCTCCGAAAGGCTCTCCGCCTTCGCCGATTACAGCGCGACTGTCAGGGACGGCTACTCCGGCCACGCCTTCAGCCTCGGGGCGCAGTTCAAGTTCTAGCATAGCCTTGCCGGTCCGCCGCCAGAAGCGGCGGGCGGGCCAAAGGGCGGGACGGGGGGCTGCCTCCCCGTGTTTGTAGGGAAAACTCCGCCCTTGTCCACCAAAGGGGCGGCCTTCCGAATGCGACGGGGGGCCGCCCTCCATTTTGCGGATTTTTAAGGCTTGAAAAGCCCGGTGAAAGCGGCGTTAATCTGGCCCTTTATCAAGCGCCGGCCGCGCCACGGGGCCGGGCGCGACACTATCCAACCATGAAAAAACTCGAAAAAAACACGGTATTTGAATCCCTCGGGGAGTTCGGCGCCGACTCGGGGTTCTGGGAGCTTCCCGAAACTTCGGACGGCCTCTTCAAAGTCGGGCGCGAAGGCGTCCGGGCGGTATGCGCCACGGGCGACAAGAAAGTCGAATTCGTAGGCTTTTCCGACAAGACCCTGGCGCACGTAAAAAGCGAGCTGGGCTGGCCCGCCTACTACCCCGTCCGCGACGTCAGGGTGGAGCGGCCGCTCAAGGCCGTCCTCATGGACCTCGACGGCACGACGATAAAAAGCGAGAGCTTCTGGATATGGATAATCGAAATGACTACCGCCAGCCTTCTCGGGAACCCCAAATTTTCGCTCGAGGATTCCGACATCCCGTTCGTCTCGGGGCACAGCGTTTCAGAGCATCTGATGCACTGCATAAACAAATACTGCCCCGGAAAGAGCCTTGAGGAGGCGCGCGACTTCTATTTCAGGCACACCCACCACGAGATGGACGAAATCATGCAGGGGCGCGGCCGCCCCGGGGCCTTCACCCCGACGGAGGGCGTGAAGGATTTCCTGACGGCCCTCAAGTCGCGCGGGATAAAAATCGGCCTGGTCACTTCCGGGCTTTACGAGAAGGCGTGGCCGGAAATCTTAAACGGCTTCCAGACCCTCGGGATGGGGGACCCGAAGGATTTCTACGACGCCATAATAACCGCAGGCTTCCCCATGCGAAAGGGCGAGCCGGGAACCCTCGGCGAGCTTTCCCCCAAGCCGCACCCGTGGCTCTATGCGGAGGTTGCGAAGGTCGGGCTGGGCATCGATTTCTCGGAGCGGCACAGCGTCGTAGGCATTGAAGACAGCGGCGCGGGCGTTTGCTCGGTGCGCCTGGCGGGGTTCTCGTGCATGGGGCTGGCCGACGGCAATATCGTAAAGAGCGGGACAAAGGCCCTCTGCGAAAAGTACTTTGAAAACTTTTCCGAAATGGCCGGATACCTGTTCTGAGATTCTGGCTTTCATGGAGGCACCGGCGCGGGGCGTTTGCTCCGCGCCTTTTTTTGCTGCGTTGGCGGCCGAAGGGGCGCGAAAAATCCGCCCGGGGGGGCGGATTTGCAGGGGGGCAGGGATGCGTGCAGGGCGGAGCGTCAGTTGCCGTTTACAAGGAAATTCCGTATGTGGACGGCGGTCCCCCTGCTTTTCGGATTCTTTTCGGGGGACATGCGCAGGACGAGGCTGTGGCCCCTGTCGGGGAGGTCTTTTTCCAGCATGAAGGCCCAGGGGATGTAGAGGCCGCCGCTCCACTGCGTAAACGTGTCGAGCTTTTTGAAGGGCGCGCCGTCGACGGAGTATTCGACTATCCCCGCGTCGGGGCCGGAGGCGCAGAAGATTCCCACGGCGGTCCCCCTGAAGTCGAACCGGAGTTCCGCGCCGGGTTCGAGCGGGGAGAGCATGGGCGTCTTTACAAAGCCCGGGCGGGTGCCTGCGGCGATTTCCGGCTTCCAGCTTTCGGAGATTTTCCAGCCGGATTTGAACTTCGCCTTCCCGATGTCTTCAAGCCTCCCCTTCGCATAGGAGTTTTTGTCCATCATGGCGGGGATTTTGTGCGGAATCAGCCTTGAGGGCTTGGGGCCGCCCCACATTTTGTCGAAAAGCCCGGATATTGCGGCGGCGTAGAAGCGGTGGCCGTATTCGGAGGGGTGGGTGCCGCCGAACTGCTCCCAGTTCAGCGCGCCGCCTTTCATGAGGCTGCATATTCCGTTTATGAAGTCTATGGACGGGAGGGCGTACCTTTCGGCCACGGCCTCGTGCGTTTCGAGGGTCTCGCATTTGCGCCCGTTCATGACGTCGGAAACGAAGGGCTCGAATATGAACTGGAGCATCACTATGTCCATGTTCGGATTTTTTGCGAGGGCCTGGCGCACTATGCCCTCCATCCCCTTCACCTGCTCGGCGGGGGAGAAGCCGTTTGTGCGGTCGTTTACGGCGGCCTCCACGAACATCAGGTCGGGCGTTCCCTTTTTAAAGACGTCTTCGGCCATCCTGAAGGCGTGGGGCGTCGAGCCGGCGGACGGCAGCCCGGCCTCTATGAATTGGAATTCCGTCTCGGGGAATCGCCTTTTGAGGTCTGCCTGCACCATTTCCTTCCAGCCCCTCATCTCGGTTATGGAGCCTCCGAGAAACGCGACGACCCCGCGGCCCGATTCAAATTTAAGAAGGCTGTTTTTAAGCGACCCGCGCGCGCGGATTCCCGGCGCCTCCGGAACCGCCGCCTGATTTGCGTCCCCCCCGGCTCCCCCGGCCTTTTCGAGGTAGGAGGCCCTGTCGTAGTCCGGGTGGTTTTCGATTATGAAGTTCACTATTTTGTCGGGCGGATTCAGGCTGTGGGGGTGGTGGCCGACTCCGGGCTTTGTTATGACGGCTATCTTTCCGCCGAGGGCTTCGTAGCGCTCCTTCAGCACGTCCGTGTTTTCCGCCATCGGCACTTCGGTGTCGGCGTCCCCGCAGACGCTAAGGATGGCGATTTTCTCGCGCGCCATGCCCTCAAGGGAGTCGAGCGGGGCGCCGGGAAAGTCTTCGCCGTCCTTGATGCCCCATTTTTTAAGGGCGTCGGCCCAGAGGCGGGCGTCCCGCTTTTTGGGCCACGAGCGCAGGTCGCACACGGGGGCGTCGAGGTATAGCGCGGCCACGCTCTCCGGATATTCGGCGGCAAAGCGCAGCGAGTAGTACCCGCCCCTCGACATCCCCTCCATCACGGCCTTGGGGTGGAAGCCGAAAGCCTTCACGAGGTAGTCGTGGAATTTTTTGCCGAATTTCACGGAGTCGGGCGAGCCGTACATGTTTGTCATGTCGAGGTAGGCCACGTGGAATCCGAGGTTGAGCAGGGCCAGGTCCGCCTGGGGCTCGTGGCCGAAAAACGCAGGGCGCCATATCCAGGGCTTGCCTTCTGCGGCGACTTTCGGCTCAACTATCGTCATCGCCGCGCGGCTCTTGGAATCCTCAAAGACTCCGGAGTGGGCCCTGAAGCCGTTCCATGTGAATATTCCCCCGGGGAGCGTCCTTGGCGCCGGAGCCGGCTCAGGCTCTCCCCTTATCGCGGCGGCCACGGCGGAGGCCATGACGCCCGCCCCGTAAATGTTGGGGTGTATGCCGTCGTTGAAAAATTCGGGCTTCCCGAAAAGCGGGGAGTGCAGGTCCACCACCCGCGCCCCCTCGGCTTCGGCGACGTTTTTTATGGCAGGTATTATGAAGGTGAATATGTCGTACTGGTTTATCCCCCAGGCCGTGCGGGCCGCGTAGGCGGGGAGCGCCAGAAACACCTTCGGGCGCGAGGGCAGGGCCTTGAAGGCCCGCACCATTTCGGCCATGTCGCCCTCGAATTCGGATGCGAAGCGCATGTTCTGGGGCTTGGAGTCGTTGGTGCCGAGCTTTATGACCACGGCGTCCGGATTGAATGCGAGGGCTTCGGCGTAGCGCTTGTGCTTCATGTATGGGTTGTCGCCCTTTTTCAGCATGGTGTAGCCGCTTAGGCCGAAATTGCGCACCTCGTAGCCGTCGCCGAGAATCCGCTGGAGCTGGGCGGGGTAGAACTGCGCGGGGTCTGAAATCGTCGCGCCCGCCGTTATGCTGTCGCCCACGCAGGCGACCCTTATCCTGTCTGCGGCGCGCGCCGAAAGGATGCCGCAAAGGACTGCGGCGGCCAGCGCAAGCCTGATTATGAAACGCGTTTTTAGCATATGCCCGAACAATATGCCGCGCGGCGCCCGTGTAAAGAGTTTATTGGCCCGCGCGGAAACGCCGGCACGTCAGTCCCTGCGCGCCGCCGTGAGGCGCATGTACGCCCAGCCGATGCCTATCAGGCAGAAGCCGAGGAGCGCGAAAGAGAGCACCCGCAGGATGCCGTCCAGGTTTGAGGCGTCGAATATGAAAACCTTGAGCACGGCCGCAGTCACAAAGAGTAGCGACGCGCATCTGAGCGCCTTGCTCCTGGCAGCCCAGCCGGCGGCCAGCATCCCCAGCCCGAAGGCGAGCCACACCATCGAATATCCGTAGAACTCGGCCTGGCTCATTGGGCCGGAGAATGCGCAGCCGTGGAACGCGAAGCGCAGTTGGGCGTTTGCGAATATGAAAAGCGCCGCCGCAGAGGAGCAGGCCATGAATCTTCCGAATATCCGCCATCCGCCCGGGCACGGGCATGGCCCCTCCCTGCCGCGCGCAGAAATCGCGGCCGAGGCGAAGGCCGCCGCAGGGGCGAGAAGGGCGGGGATGAGGGCGTTGAAAAACAGTGTTCCCGGGACGCGCGCCTCCGCGCCCGGAAGCAGGAATTCCAGCGTCGAAAACAGGCACGCCTTCGCCGACAGGAGGCAGAGCAGGGCCGCCGACAGCGTTTCGCAGGCCCCGTCGCGGCCGCGCGACCAAGCGAACGCCGCCGGGAGGGCAACCGCCCACACCGCGCATATCCAGGCGTTTGGCAGGTATGCGTCCGCGCCCGCAAATGGCGCGAAGGCAGCGCATATTCCAAGAGAGGCCGCAAAGAGCGCAAACGCCAGCGCGGCGGCTTTGGAGATTTCCGCATAAATCCCCTCCCGCATAGACGCGCGGGATGCGGCAAACGCGCTCGCCGCCGCAGCAGCCGCCGACAGGCCCGCAAAGCGCAGGGCGGGGCCGATTTCCATCTTTGAAAGTTCCGCAGGCGGGTTCGGCAGGGACGAGAGCAGCACGAATGCCTCCCGCGCGTCTCCGGCTGCAAATATCGTGGCGATGCCCACCGCGAAGAGAGCCGTTGCGGCAACGCCGAAGGCCGGGCTGTCTCTGCGCCATGCAAGGACGGCGTAAAATAGGGCCGCGGCGATTATGAGGCAGGGGAGCGCCGAAAACAGCTCGAACATGTGCCACAGGCTTTCGGCTGTG
>URJJ01000038.1 GCA_900548185.1 uncultured Opitutales bacterium | reverse complement strand
TATTAAGCCTCGAAAAAAAGTCAGAAAAGAAACGCCCCAACGCCGGCTGACCGCGCCGGGGAACGCCCCGGCAGGCCGCGCCGGACGCCGCTTTAAATGGTTGCAATGGAGCCGGGGATTATGTATGTCTGGCAGGCAAAATAGAGAGGTTTTGCAAAAATGAAGCGCCTTGACGCCGAAGACATTATCGATTTGGAGATTTTTATAAAAAGCGACGAGGGCGAGTCCGAAGAATACAAGGCCGCCCGCGACTTTAAGATATTCTCCTCCGCCCCGGCGGAGGCCAGGCGCGGCGAAGTGCAGCTTCTCAAGTACTGGATAGGGCGGATGCGCGAGGAGTCCGGGGGGCATTCCGCAGGGATGATTGCAGGCGGGATTTTCCGCGCGCTTTCGGCCGCCCTGTTTCTGGCCGGGGCCGCCCTCGTCGGCGCGCCGCTTGCAAACGCATTCTTTGTCGGCGCGGGGGAGGGCGGCCTGATAAACGTCAGCTACTTTTTCTTTTCCTGCATACTCGCCCCCGCCCTGCTTCTGCTGTCGGCTGTGTTCGCCGCCCCCGCTCTCGGAATGTGGGCCGACATGGCGGTTTCTGCGATACTCGAAAAGTTCTTTAAAAAGCGCGGGGGGCTCAGGGCCCTGTATTCGTCAAACCGCAAGTGGATGCTCATGAAGGGCGCCCTCACTGCGCAGTATCTGGGGCTTGGAATCGCCTGCGGGATATTTTTCACCCAGCTTTTCAGGCCGATGTTCAACGAGTACGAGTACGGCTGGCGCACCACGCTCCCGAACTACGTGACAAGCGGGCGAGTGTTCGGGTTCGTTCGCGCGGCCTCGCTGCCATGGTCGGCGTTCGCGGGGGAGGGGCGCGGCTACCCGTCGCTCGAACAGGTTGTGGACTCAAGGATAGGCCCTGCGCGGGACGCCTCCGGGGAGCCGACGCTCCCGGCCGGGGACGGGCCGAAATACGAGGCCTGGGCGGTGTTTTTCATACTTTCATCCCTCTTTTACGGCGTGCTTGTCCGCCTGGCGTTTCTCGCATATTTCAAGCTGCGCATCCGCCGGGCGTTCGGCCCGCACCGGATAAGAAACGACAGGAAGATAAGCGAGATAATCCGCCGCATGACGTATTCCTCGCCCGACCTCTCCTCGTCGCTTGCCTCGTCCAGGTCGTCATCCGCCGGCGACACCTCGGTGCTGCTTCGCTCCGACATGGCCCCGTGGAGGGACGCGATAGTTTCCGGCGTAAAGGCCGCCCTCGCAGTTCCCGGCGCGGAGGTCATACAGTATTCGTTCGGCCGCGACCTGTTTTCGCCCGAGACGGCCGCCGCTCTTTCCGGGCGCAAGAACATCGCCGTAGTCTGCCTTTCTGACGATTACAACGAGGAGGCTTTTGAAAATATCGAAAACCTTGTAAACCGTTTCCCCGACAAGTTTGTCAGCGTGCACCTGCTCGGCCGCCTCTCGAAGGCCGACGGGTCTTTCCGGCCGCCGCTTCCCGTGGAGAAGTCGTGGTGGGAGCGCAAGATGAACTCCGTTTCAAGCCGCAACCTGAAACTCTTTTAAGGCATGCCAAAAACCTACAAGCTCGTGATAGTCGGCCGCCCGAACGACGGCAAAAGCAGCATATTCGCAAACTTTCTGGGCGACGACGAGGTTGCGGTGTCCCCCATCCCCGGGGAGACGAAGCGCATGCAGCCCCGCCGCATAAACCTTGGCGAGTGCGATATCGAGGTCGTCGACACCCCGGGGCTCCAGCACCCCGAGACAGTGTACCTGAAGTTCATAGAGTACTCCAAATCCGGAAGGCCACCTGCCGCCGCGTTTGCGGAGGATTTTTCCGACCCCCGCTACGCCCACGACACCGAAATCATGAAGGCCCTGGCCGGGGCCGACATCTGCATGCTCGTTGTAAATGCGGACAATTATTTCGGCCACACCCAGAAGTGCCTGCTCGACACGTTTTCGATGCTTTCCCCGTCTTCTGCGGTAGTCGGGGTGATAAACCGCAAGGACGAGCAGTTTCTCGGCGAATGGCGCTCCGAGTTCGAGTCGCGCGGGATGGACTGTTTCGACTTCGACGCGTTCCGCTCCAGGTTCAGGGACTGCGCGCGCCTGTTTGACGAGATATGCTCAAGCCCGGCACTCCGCCGCCGCAGCGACCTGTGCGGCGTCCTGCGGGCGCTCAAGGAAAACCGCTCCGCGCTCTGGGAGAGCAACCTCGACTCCGCCGCAAGCGAAATCCTGAACTCGCTAAAAGACCTCATGCTGCTTCATTCCTCACTGCGCCTTTCCGAATTTTCCCTGACCCCCGAGGAGCGCAGGGAGCTTCGCGCAGACCTTTCCTCCGGGATTTCGGCGTTTGTGCGCAGATTCCGCGCTGACACGCTCAGGCGCTTCAGGTATTCCGGGATAAAGCTGAAGTCCTCGGAGTTCCGCGCCGGGGAGGATGAGCTCAAGATAAAAAGCCCGAACTTCGTTTTCAGGGTCTTCGGCAGCCTTCCGTTTTTCAGGCGCCCGGAGGCTTCGTGCTTTGTCGATCCCCGCTCGGACCTTCCGGCCCGCTTCGTGCGCGGGGCTGTGGGGTTTGTCTCCTCGCTTGTTTCGTTCTCATACGCGCAGTCGGCCACCAAGGAGTTTGAAATGGACGCCGAAAGCGGCGCGCCAGCCGCCTTCGATTCGGAAATGCTGCCCGGCTTCATAAAGAGGGCGGCGGTCGGAGACGATTCGGACTCGTTTTTCGAGCTTCAGTCCAGGCTGAGGGCCGAACTTTTCTCGGCTCTGAAGTCGCTTTCAAAGTAGCCTCACGCGCGATTTTAAGGGAGCCTGACCGGAACGGCCCGTTTGCGCCCTATGCGGCTCCCTGCGGGATGCGGGGCGGGTCAAAGCGCTATGGAGAATGCGCCGAGCGCAAGCGCGCGCAGGTCGCTGTATATCCCCTCGGCGCGCGGGCAGCGGGCCGCCAGCTCTTCGGCGGTGTCTCCGCCAGTTGCTACGAGCGCGCATGCCATGCGTCCGGCCTGTGCTGCGTCGTAGTCGTAGGGCGAGTCTCCCACGAGGATTGAGGATGCCGCGTCCGCCCCCATCCGCGCGAGGGCGGCCTTTGTAAACTCGGGCTGGGGCTTCCTCGGGCCGGTCAGGGAGGTGCCGATTACGCATTCCAGAAATTCCCCCATGCCGAGCTTTTCCATGATGTCGTCCGCAGATTTCTGGCTTTTGTTGGTCAGGCATGCGGCCCTTATCCCGCGGGCCTTGAGCGCGCCCAAAAGTTCGGCTGCAAACGGCATGGGCTTTAGCCCAAGAAAAACGAATTCGTCTATGCGCTCCATATAGGTTTGGGCGGCTGCGGGAGCGAGCTCGGGGCCCACAAGCTTTTGGAGGGTGAGCAGTATGGACCCCCCGACGGTGCGCATTATCTTTTCGCGCGAGGGGCGTTCAAAGCCAAGTGGCGCGACCGCTTCGCCGACGCATGCGGTTATCGCGTCGTAGTTGTCGGCCAGCGTCCCGTCCAGGTCGAAAAACGCCGTTTTGAATCTCCCTTCTTCCATTCTGGAATTAATTCACGGAAGGGTGCGTTTTGCAAACCGTTAATTTCCGTGTTGCGCGTTTTGCATGGGCGCCGCTGCGGCGGCCGGGGGGGATTCTGCGCCGCATTCAGACCCCGCAAGGCGCGCGCCTGAGGATTTCAGCGCGCGGGCGATTGCGAAGTTTGCGCGCTCCAGCCCGTCCTCCGCCTTTTCGGGGTCGGCGGACGGAACGCAGAACTTCACGGACAGCTCAAAAGACCCGTGCCCGAAGCCGGAAAATACCACTCGGGGCGGGAAGGGGGCGTCGGGAACCGCCCCGGATATTCCGTCCGAGAGGCTCTTTACAAGGGCTTCCAGCCCCGCCGGGTCCATGCTGCCGGAAATTGATATAGTCTGCAAAAATGCGGTCTGGGACTCCTTTGAAAGGTTGTTTACCGGGTTTGAGGCCAGTATGGAGTTTGGAACCGTAACCACCGTCCGCGCCCCCGTGCGTATGCGGGTCGAGCGCGAGCCTATGCGGCTTACGACCCCCTCCACTGAGCCGGACTTTATGGTGTCGCCCACTTCAAAGGGCCTGTCGATTATGATGGCCATGCCGCCCAGGAAATTCGCTATGGTGTCCTTTGAGGCGAATGCGAGCGCCGCGCCGCCGACTGCGAGGGTGGCGATGAGCGCCCCCACATTCACGCCGAGGGCCGCGAGCCCCACAAAGACGCATACTGAGGCGAATATCCAGCGCATGGCGCTTTTTGCGACCCTCGCGAGGTCTCGCGCGGCGGGATAACGGGGCGACAGCCTCGCCGAGGCGGCGTCTGCGGCCTCTTCCGCGAATATTTCAATTCCCCAGAATATGATGGCGACAAGCGCGACCCCCGACAGGCTTCCCGCAAGGAGAATCAGCGACTTGTTTGAGAGCGCGAGCGCCAGCGCCGTGTGGAGGCCCAAGAGCATTATCAGGGCGCGCAGTGGGCCCCTTATGCGCTCCAAAAGCTCCCGCACCCCCTCCCGGGAAACCGGCCTGAAGGGCCGTGCCGCAAGCCTTATGAAAAAGTCTACGAGGTATTTCTGGGCAGCCAATGCGCCGCCGGCCGCCATCGCGGCCCCCGCAAGGCAGGCCACGCTCGCTCCGGCGATTCTGAACCTCAACACGTCGTAGAGCGCGGGCGCGTAGGGGGCGAGAGCTGCTGCGGCGCCGTCTGCGGCCCGCTTGAGCTGGCGGGCGTTTTCAAGGCGGAGGCTTGCGAATTCGGCGGACGAGGGGTCTGGAATGGCGGCGTTTTGCGGAGTTGGGGGGCGCGCTGCGGCCCCGGACTTTGGGGGGGCGAATTCGCCGCTTTTTTTGGCGGCCTCCGCAAGCTCTTCCGCGTCGTCTATGGCGTCCACTCCCGTGGCGTCCTCCACCACGCTTTCGGCAAGCGAAGTGGCCACCTTCTGCTGGGCCTTTCCGGTCTCGTCGAGGGCCTTGAGGCCCTCTTCAAGGTCGAGGCTGAGCGTGTTTTCCGCTACGGCCTCCGTGGCGAAAGCCGCCGCAAAAAAAACTGACGCCGAAGCGGCAAGGATTCTGAAAAATTTTGAGGATGCCTCTTTCATTGCAAATTCGCGTGTTAAAAATGGTATGCGCAGCTTGCGGATGTGGCGGGGTCTGCGCCGGAACGGTGGACGGATGCGCTCCCGCCGCAAGGTGCGCAGGCGGCTCGGCGCCTGTTTCCGGAGCGCCGCTTACTTTAAAACATATCGGATTTTCAAGGCATTCATGTAGAACGGAGCCTTCTTAAATGAAAAACGCGCCGGAAAAATCCGGCGCGCGTCAAAGGCCCGAGCCTTTTTAGCTACTGCCTTGCCAGGCCCCAGGCCCTGTTCGGCTTTTCGCCCATTTCAAACTCCAGGACGCCTCCGGCCGCCACGTCCGCGTGCGACAGGCGCGACGAATTAAACGGCCTGCCGTTCAGCCTTGCCGACTGGATGTACTTGTTTTCGCGCGAGGCGTTCTTTGCGGTGATTTTGAACGTCTTTCCGCCGCCAAGGTCTATCAGTGCCTCCTCGAAGAAGGGGCTGCCTATCTCGTAATGCGGCTTTCCGACGCTTGCGGGGTAGAAGCCGAGCTGGGTGAATACCATGAATGCGCTCATTGCGCCGCCGTCCTCGTCCCCGGGCACGCCCATGAGGTCGTTTCTTATCCACATTTCCGAGGCCATGCGGACGGTTTTTTGCGTGCGCCATGGCAGCCCGGCGCAGTTGTAGAGGTAGGGGATGTGGAAGGACGGTTCGTTGCCCATTGCAAACTGGCCGATGTTTCCCGTCTGGTCCGGCCCGTTCTGGGCGTAGAATTCGCGCTTTTCCTTGCCAAGCGGCGTGGAAAACAGGGAGTCGAGGTTGCCTGCGAAGTTTTCGGCGCCCCCCATCAGCGAGACGAGGCCCTCGAAATCGTGGGGGACATCCCAGCGGTAGGTGTGGCCGTTATTTTCGTCGTAGTAGTCGCGGAAGCCTGCGCCGCCTGAAAAGCGGTAGTCGAAAGGCTCTATGAATTTCCCGGCCTTGTCTTTTGGATGGAAGAACTGGGTGGCGGGGTTGAAGAGGTTCCGGTAGTTCAAGGCGCGCGCGGAATACTTCGAGGCTGTTCCGGAATCGCCAGCGAGGGCGGCGAGGCCCGCGAGGCACCAGTCGTCGTAGGCTGCCGCGAGGGTTACCGCAACGGCCTGCCTCCTTTCAAACCTGTTGACGTTGGCTGCGCTCTCCCGCTCGCCCTCGCGCAGGGCGGGGAAGTATCCGGATTCGGCGTAGAAGGCGTCCAGCTCCCCGGCCTTGGCGCGCGCCCACGGTATTATGGTCGCAGTCTCAAGCGTGTTTTTGGAAAGCTCGAAGGCCCTGCGCGCATCGACTCCGGGCAGGCCCTTGACGCAGGCGTCGAGCAGCGACGGGACGATGTGGAAGCCGTTCATGCAGTGCGCGTCGCCGAAAATCTGGGGGAAAGTCGGCAGCCATTTCTCGGGCGAGGCTTCGGCCATTTCCATGTAGGAATTGAGCATGTCAGCCTCCATTTCGGGCTCTATCAGTATGCGCAGGGGGTGCACGGTCCGGTAGGTGTCCCATATCCAGTCGTCGGAATAGAAGGGGGAGGGCGATTCGCGCACGCTTTTGTCGAAGGGGTTGTAGTGCGCCCCGTATTCCGAAAAGTCAACCATGCGCTCGTATGTGCGCCAGAGCGAGGTGTAGAAGGTGCGCATGTAGCCCTCGTCGCCCTTAACCTTTATTTTTGAGAGCTTTTCATTCCATATCCTGCGCCCCTCGGCGGCCGCGCGGTCCGCGTCGAAATCGGGCATTTCGCGGCGGAGGTTTTCAAGCGCCCTTTCGGGGCTTATGAAGGACATCCCGTAGCGCGCGCGGACGGCGGCGGCGCCTTTGGGAAAGACCGCGACTGCGGCGGAGCCGTCGGACGTCTCAAACACCCTTTCGGGGGCGGTTTCAAACTCCATTTCGATGTGCATTTTTGCGCCGCCGGGAAGGTCCTGCGTAAATCCTATCCGCCCGTCCTTGGCGCGCGCCCTGCCGGGGGCCGCCCAGAGCTTCACGGCGCGCTGCGCGGGCTTTGATTCGGAAAAGTCAAGCTCCCAGACGGCGCTTCTGAAAGACGGGGCGAATTTCGCCGAAACGTTTTCCCCCTCGAGGAACACCGAGAGAGAGTAGGGCGTGATTTTTTCACGGTCGTAAAAATATTTGCGCGGATAGGCGTTTTCGGCGTCGGCCTCGGGCGCGTCCGACGAGAACACCTCGATGCCGTTGCGCGGCAGGTTCCTGTGGGCGAACATGGCGACCGGAAGCCCTTCCACCTGCGCTTCGGAGAAGTTGTCGCGCTTGGGGACTACGCGCATCATTGAGTTCGGAAGCTGGACGGTTGGGTATGTGGGCTTCAGGACATGGCTTATGTTTCCCATGTACGGATTGACGTAATCGACCGGCTCGGGGGAGGCGGCGCACAGGGCTGATGAGGCGGCGCACGCCGTCATTGACGCAAAAAATTTCTTCATGGGGCGATTATTGGGCGCATTTGCCCGCGCGTCAATGAAGTTGCGATAAAAATGCGCATATGCCCCCGCCGGGGCGCCGCATTCCGGGGAGGCGCGCTAAGGGTCGGATACTTCGACCTTGATTTTGTATTTGCCCGTGGACATCCCCCCCGCATTCGGCGAAAATATGCTCGAAGACTGCCCCTTGTCCACTTCCTTTTCGGCGACCTTTATCTTCTTTTCCGGCGGGCTGGCCGGCCCGCTTTTCGCCTCGCCTATGACCTGGGCGGGAAGCAGGCGCGCCCCTGCGGGAATTTCCGCGGACGGGGCTTTTGCGGGCGCCCCCTTTTCAAACACTGATTCCGAAGGCGACACCGAACCCACGCGCACGTCCTTTTTAAACGATACCGCCGTGCGGCCGACGCTCTTTCTCCCGAACAGGAAGTCCGAAACCGCGCCGGGACTTTCACCGTCCCCGTGGAGCTGCGAGCCCGCGCCGACCGTGGGGATGCCCGGGTCTGAGGAATGCGAGGAGCGGAACATGTACTTGTTTATCTCCTGCATGGAGCGCTCCTGGGTTTGCGCCAGAAACTCCCGCATGTAGGCGTTCTGGGGATGGCGCCCGGAGAAGTCTATGGTGCCCTCGTATTTTTTTGAAAGGTTGCGGTCCTTGTTTTCGAGGTGGAGGTCCTTTTCAAATGAGCGGCCGTCCCTGAATATTTTCAGGTCGGGAGGTTCGTAGGTTCCGCCCGGGGATTTCCGCCTTTCGGAAAACACGCGCCCCATTTCGCCGCCCGAATCCTTGAAGCGCCTGTCCTCAAGGTAGCGGGCGTCGTCGGCCGGCCTGAAGGTTTCGGACTTGAACTTCTCGTCCTGAAGCCCGCTTTTTTCATCCTGGAGGCGGCTCTTTTCAGGCTCCCTGTTTTCCTTTTTGAAGGACGCGTTCGCCTTTGTGAAATCGTTGTTCTTCAGCCCCGCAAACGACGGAACGGACGCTGCAATGATAATTGCAAACGCTGCCGTGCAAACTCTGCGGGAGGTTTTCATTGACGGTTCAGGGCTCCACTCCGATTATCTCCAGAATCCTCTGGAGGTCGTCGTTTCCAATGTATTCGATTATGATTTTGCCCTTTTTGGGGGCGTGCCTGATTTCGACGGAGGCGTTCAGGCGGCTTGAAATCTTGTTTTGTATTGAGCGTATCACGGCGCTCTGCGCGGCCCCGGCAGGGCCCGTGCCCGGGGTCTGCCTCTCGCGCTCGTTTTTCATGCGCCTCACGGCGTCTTCGGTGCTGCGGACGTTCAGGGAGCTTTCGATTATGCGGCGCGCAAGAAGCACCTGCGTCCCCTTGTCGTCGAGGCCCAGGAGGACTTTGGCGTGCCCCTGCGTTATCAGGCCCTTTGATATGAAGCCCTGAATCTCCCCGGGCAGCGAGAGCAGGCGGAGGGAGTTTGCTATGCTTGAGCGCGGCTTGCCGAGCCTCTGGGCGGCCGCGTCCTGGGTCATTTTGAAGTTTGATATGAGGCTGGCGATTCCCTGCGCCTCTTCCATCGGGTTGAGGTCGCTGCGCTGGAGGTTTTCAATCAGGCCCTTCACCGCCGCAGAAGAGTCGCTGGACTGCTGCACGAAGGCTGCGATGCGCTTAAGCCCCAGCTTCTTGCAGGCCCTGAACCTCCTCTCGCCCGCTACGAGCTCGTACATCCCGCCTTTTGCGGCGCGCACAACCACTGGCTGAATCAGCCCTTCGGATGCGATGGATTCCGCAAGCTGGGCTATTTCCTCTTCCGGAAAGTCGCGCCTGGCCTGGTAGGGGCTTGGGGATATCTTCTCCAGGGGGATTTCGCTGAAGAGGTGGGATTGCGCCGCAGCCCCAGCCCCCGCCGCCGGAGCGGCTGGCGCTTTTGCCGACCCCCTGGGGGAGGGCTTTTCCGACGGCTGCTTGAGGCCGCCGGATATTATGGAGCCGAGGCCCCTTCCTAGAGATTTGTGCTGGGATGCCATCGGGCTATTCCTTTGGTACGAAGATTGTCTGGCCGACCATCAGGCCGCGGCTCGGATCGGCTATCCTGTTTGCGTCCTGTATCCATTTTACGCGCGAGCCGTACTTGCGCGCGATGCCGCTTAGCGTGTCGCCGCTTACAACCGTATGGGTCACGCCGTTTTGCGGGTAGTTGTTTGAAAAAGAGGGTACGGACGCCTGCTGGGGGCGCGAACCGACGGCGGAGGCGAGCTTGCCGAGATTCGAGTTCACCTGCGATGCCATCGACTCCATTTCGCGGCGCACCTGGGCCAGGACTTCGCGCTTTGCGGATTCGTCCTTTGCAGCCATCTCGCTGCGCAGGGTTGTGGCCATAGCGTTCATGCCCTCCGCAGAGGCGCCGGAAGAGAGCGATTTTTTCAGGGCCGCCGAAAGCCTTTCATTCTCTAGCCTGAGCTGTTCGACTTCGAGCCTGAGCTGCCCAACCTCGCGCTTTATCAGGGCGAAGTCCTGCTGCATGTCTGCCAGGGCCGCCGACTGCGCCTGTGCCGCGCAGGCCGCCGCCGCGAAAAACGCCGTAAAAAAAATTCTTTTCATGCTGCCTTTGTAAAGTTTTTTTCCAGTTTCGGCAAATACTTTTAGCCTTTGGCCATATTTGCAAGTTCTTTCAGGTCCAGTTTGCCGCTCGCAAGCAGGGGGATTTTGGCGACCCTGACTATGTGCTTTGGCATCCACAGGTTGCTTATCCCCTCCGACCTCAGCGCCTCCTTCACGCGCGCCATCTCGATTTCTACCGCCGACACCAGGACCAGGGCCTCCCCCTTGTCCTCGTCCATGCGCGCCGACACCGCAAGGGCGGGGGCTTCGAGGCCGTTTAGGCCGAGCGCCTTTGAAAGCGCCGCCTCCACCGTCGCGTGCGGAACCATCTCGCCGCCGATTTTGGAAAATCGCGACAGGCGGCCGTCGACGTAAAGGAAGCCGTCCCTGTCTAGCCGGGCGAGGTCCCCCGTGACTATCCATCCGTCCCGGAGGGTTGCCGCAGTGGCCTCGGGGTTTGCGAGGTACCCCGCGAACACGTTTGCGCCGCGCATGCTCAAAAGGCCCTGATGCCCGAAGGGCAGGGGCTCCAGGGTGGAGGAGTCGAGAATCCTCGCGGACATCCCGGGGAAAATCTTCCCGATTGAGCCCGCCCGCGAGCCCGTCGAAAAGAACCCGAAGTCGCGTTGGGGCAGGTTCACCCCGACCACGGGCGATGTCTCGGTCAGGCCGTAGCCTTCCGAGTACGTGTTTTCGCCGAAGGTTCCGTTCCAGTGCCCGTGGAAGCCTTCGGGGGTCTTTTCTGCGCCGGCTATGACCTTGCGCAGGCTTTTCATGTCGTCCTTTGAGGCGTGGCGCAGGTAGGCCCTGAAAAAGGTGGGGCTGCCTATCATGACTGACGGGGAGAACTCCCGTATGGCGCGGAGGTTAGCCTTTATGTCGATTGGGCTTGCCACCATCAGCGTCCTCATGCCGTGGAGTGCCATGAACCAGACTTCAAAAAGCAGTCCGAACGAGTGGAACACCGGAAGGTTGCCCAGAAGCAGGTCTCCGGGCTCGAAAACCCGGCTCATGTGGGTTTGGAGGCAGTTTGCTATGATGTTGCGCCCGGTCAGCACGGCGGCCTTGGGGGCGCCCTCGCTGCCGCTTGTAAATATCAAAGTAGCCTCCCCCCGGTTTTCGCCGAACTCCTCAAGGCCCAGCCATTCCAGGGCCGCTTCCGGCGAGCTTTGCGCGGCTTCCGGCAGGGCGGACTCGGCAGGGCCGAGGGCGCTGGAAATGTCGATTTCAGCCGGCGCCCAGGGAAAGCCGGGGTTCGCCTCCGAAATTTTTGCGCGCATTGCGGGCGTCGTTATGGCCGCCTCTATGCCGGAGGCCGAAAGGCATGATTCCGCCGCGGCCCGGCCCATAGTGAAGTTCAGGTTCACGGGGGTCTTGCCGGCGAAGATGCATGCGTAGTTTGCGACGGCGGCGTGGCGGCACGGGGGCATGACTATGCCCACCCGCGGAGCCGGGGTGGCCCGCCTTATCGTGCGCGAGAGCGCGAGGGCCGAACGCAGGAGCGAGCCCCCGGTAAAGGTCCCCCCGCAGGTGTAGTCCGTGAGAACATCCGCGTCGCGGCTTCCGAAAAGCCCGCGCACGATGGCTCCCGCGAGCGTCCTTTTCAGTTCGGGGAGCCGCTCGAATTCGTCAAAGCCCATGTCGATTGTGTAATCGTGCATGCCCCACTACTTTCCGAAAATTTTTGCGCGTGTCAACATATGCCTGAAAATAGGACAGTTTGGTGGCCGGAATATTGCGCCAAAATGGCGGGAGGCGCCGGGTTTGCCGCCATGCGCATCCCGCGTCCGGGCGCGAAACGGGGCTTTACTGTCAAATAAATGCCTCTTGACCCCGCGAGCGGGCGCTTTAAGATGGTTTTCATTCAAAAAGGCGCGGCCTTAGCGCGTGCGGCCCGCCGGACAAAAAGCAAAAGGATAAAACTATGTCTCATATGAAAAAGCCCGCAATCATGGCCGCCCGGGCTGCGGCGGCCGCCTGCGCCGCAGCGCTTTGTTCGTGCTCCGGTGTGGCCGGAGGCGCGGACGGAATGTCGGTGGCTTCCTCCGGATTCGGAAAAACTTCGGACGGCAAAAACGTCACAATGTACGAGCTTAAAAACTCAAACGGCCTGACAGTCAAGATGATAGATTTTGGCGCGCGCCTCGCCGAAATCCGCACCCCGGACAAAAACGGCAGGTTTGAAAACATAAACCTGAACCAGGCGTCGCTCTCCGACTACGAAAGCGACAACAGCTATTTCGGCCCGGTCGTCGGCCGCTTCGGCAACCGTCTGGGGAACGCCAGGTTTTCGATAGACGGCGCCGAATACAGGCTCGACGCCAACGAAAACGGCAACACCCTCCACGGCGGGAGCCGGGGCTTTGACAAGCATGTGTGGGATTCCGAGCCGGTGAAGGGCGACGGGTTTGTCGGGGTGAAAATGTCGCGCACCTCGCCCGACGGGGAAATGGGCTTCCCGGGAAACCTCAAGGTGTCCGCGCTCTTCAAGCTTCACGAGGACGACACCTTCTCAATAGAATACACGGCGGAGACCGACAAGCCGACCGTCTGCAACCTGACCCTCCACCCATACATAAACCTGGCGGGCGCGGGCAACGGCGACAACCTCGGGCATCTCATGCAGATACCGGCCGAGTCCATAACCGAAGTCGATTCCGAGCTGATACCCACCGGAAACTTTGTGCGCGTCGCGGGCACTCCGTTTGACTTCAACAAAATGAAGCCGGTTGGGCGCGACATAGCCGACATGTCCCACCCGCAGATGAAAAACGGGGGCGGCTACGACCACAATTTCAACCTGTCAAAGCCCGCCGGGGAAATGGGGCTCGCCGCCAGAGTGTGGCATCCCGAGAGCGGGAGGTTCTTTGAAATTCTGACCGAGGAGCCTTGCATACAGTTTTACTCCGGGCAGGGCCAGTCCGGCAAATTCAGGGGGGCGGACGGCAAGCCCTACGGCAAGTATTGCGCGGTTGTGCTTGAGCCGCAGCATGCGCCCGACAATCCGAATCATGCCGGATTCAGGCCGTCTTCCATTCTCCGTCCGGGGCAGAAGATGACTTCCAAAACGGTGTACAGGTTCGGCGTTTCAGACGGCGCAGACTGGGACAAGTGATTTCAGCGGCATTTTGCCGCATCTGCGGGGAAGGCCCGCAGTTGTGTGCCGGAGTTTTTCCGGCGCATTTTTTTGCGCCTGTCTTCCGCTGGTGCATCTCATTAAAATACCGGCTTTGCAAAGACGCCGCCCGGCTTTAAAGGGAATGCCGGGCGGGCTGCGGCATGGGGGAAGTTTGGGAGGCCCGGTTGCGCCATGATTCCTTTGCCATGCCTTTTTACACTCCAAGATGCAGTTGCCCGCATATTGCTGCGGCTGCGGCGGGGGGAGGGAATCCGGAGAGGCGGGTATTTCCCAAAGGGGCATGGCGGAACTTTTGGCGCTTTCGCGGGATTCGGAAAAATGCAAAAATTCTGCGACGCTTCGGGCGGACTTTTTTGGAAATTTCTTGAGGGCCTGGCTGGATAGGGAAACGGAAATTGGATTCTGAAATGGATTTTTACGCGGATAAGTCACCCGCCCGCCTAACCTGTCGCGAAACGCCGCCTGATTTTTCGTTTCTTCCGGGGCATTCCAATTTATGCCAGTCTTTTTTTGTTTATAACATAAAGCCTGCCGCTTCTCTGGCAAAGGGCGCCATCCTGCCTTTTCGCCTTTGGAGGCGTTTCCGATTGTGGCCGGCATCTTCCGGGAGCTGCAAAAATTTCCGCAGGGCTGAAGGGGATGCGGATTTTTTTTATCTGGGTTTGCTTTCGGGAAAAATCTGCATATTCGCAGGCGGTGTTTATCGAAAACCGGATTTTTAGCGGGAAGGCGTTTTTTGGCGGGACGGCGTGAGGCCGCCGCTTCCCATAAAATGCCCCGGCAATTCTTCAAATCCGGCAGGATGAATCGGGGGTATCGCCCGCAAAAATTTGGCCCGCATTTTAAAATAACCCGGGCGCATCCGTTTTGCCCCCGCTTGCAAGGGGAGGCTTTATGGCGAACTCTTCCCCGGAAGGCGCCTTATAAGGCCCGTCCCGCCGTCGGGCGGCATGATGCCCTCTTTTTACGAGCCTGCAATCGCCGCCCTGCGGCATTTCAACACGCCTTCAATGTGGGAGGCCGGGGTGCGGGGGAGGGGATGGCGCGTTTTTTAACTGCTCCGGGCAGTATTTTTTTTGTGTGGGACGCATGCCGTGCGGACAGCTCGCAGGGGGGCGGGGTACAGGGATAAGGCGCTCAGCGCGGGCGCAAAAAGGCGGAAATCCCGTCAGGAATTTCCGCCTCAAAAATAATTTCGCCTGCGCGATTAGCGCTTGGAGAACTGGAAGCGCTTGCGGGCTCCCGGCTGGCCGGACTTTTTACGTTCCTTGGCGCGGCCGTCGCGGGTGATGAGGCCCGCCTTCTTGAGGGCGTCGCGGAGGTTTGCGTCCATCTTCTGGAGGGCGCGGGCGAGGCCGTGGCTGATTGCGCCGGCCTGGCCGGAGGAACCGCCGCCGTCGACCTTTATGGAGGCGTCAACGGACGTCGCAAGGCCCGTCACAACCAGGGGCTGGGTGGCTTCGCGGACGAGGGCGTCGGTATAGCAGTACTTATCGAGGGGCTTGCCGTTCACCGTCAGGATGCCGCTGCCGTTTGAGAGGCTGACGCGCGCGACGGAGGTCTTGCGGCGCCCTACGGATGTGAATACTTCTTTTTCGCTCATTTTGGTCTCTTAAATTAGAAGTTGAAGGGCTTGGGCTGCTGTGCCGAATGCGGATGCTCGGGGCCGGCGTAAACGTGGAGCTTCTTGAGCATGGCGCTGGAGAGCTTGTTGTCGGGCATCATGCCGCGGACGGCGTTCTCGATGATGAATTCGGGCTTGCGCCTGCGGAATTCGCTGAGCTTTACATACTTTTCGCCGCCGACATAGCCGGTGTAGAACATGTATTCCTTGTCGGTTTCCTTCTTGCCGGTCACGCGGATTTTTTCCGCATTTATAACAACAACGTGGTCGCCGCAGTCGACATGCGGCGAAAAAGTCGGCTTGTAACGTCCGCGCAGCACGTTTGCGATTTTCACCGCGAGGCGTCCGAGCACGAGATCATTCGCGTCGACGACGTACCACTGCTTCTGTTCTTCATTCTTGGCTACTGTAGTTTTCATCGTTAAAAGAAAAGCAGGAAAAATTACCCCTTTTCATCCTTTCGTCAAACACTTTTTTAATATTTTGATGTTTTTGGGCAAAATGCCGCGCGTTTTGAACCAAAGCGCGGCCTCCGCCTGTTTTATTGCGTATTTTGCGGGGATTCCGCTACTTGCAGGAGGGAAGGCAGGACAGCGCCATCGCTATCTCCTCCTGGGGATATTCGTAGTTTTTGAGGTTTCCCGCGAAGTACTCTATGTACGCGGCCATGTCCAGGTGGCCGTGTCCCGACAGGTTGAACAATATCGCCTTGTCCTCTCCCGTCTCCTTGCACTTGCGCGCCTCGTCCATCGCCGCGCTGATTGCGTGGGAGGATTCGGGCGCCGGCGCAATCCCTTCAGCCCGGGCGAACAGTACCGCGTCGCGGAACACGTCGAGCTGCTGGACCGACCTGGCCGTCATCAAGCCCTGCCTGTAGGCGTTGCTTATCTGGGGGGCCATGCCGTGGTAGCGAAGCCCGCCTGCGTGCACCGCAGGAGGAATGAAGCGGCTGCCCAGAGTAAACATCTTCAACAGGGGAGTGGTGCCCGCAATGTCGCCGAAGTCGTACGCGTATTTGCCCCTTGTGAGGCTGGGGCAGGCGGCAGGCTCCACGCCGATTATCTCGACATCCCTGCCGCCGCGCAGCTTTTCGCCCAAAAACGGGAAGGCTATTCCCGCGAAGTTCGAACCGCCGCCGCACGCGCCGATAATTACGTCCGGATAGTCGTTGGCCATCTCCATCTGCAGGAGGGCTTCCTGACCTATTATTGACTGGTGAAGCAGCACGTGGTTGAGCACGGAGCCAAGGCAGTATTTCGTGTCTTTGCCCGTGACGGCCTCCTCGACCGCTTCAGAAATTGCTATGCCGAGGCTGCCCCGGCAGTCGGGGTCCTTTTTGAGGACCGCGCGCCCGGCCTCGGTTTCGGAGCTGGGGGAGGCTATGACGGAGCCGCCGTAAAGCTCCATCAGGGCCTTGCGGTACGGCTTTTGGTCGTAGGAGCACCTCACCATGAAAACCCTGCATTCCAGGCCGAAAATGTTGCAGGCCTGGGAGAGCGCCGAACCCCACTGGCCGGCGCCTGTTTCGGTGGTGACGCTCTTCGTGCCGCAGCGCATGTTTTCAAACGCCTGCGCGAGCGCCGAATTCGACTTGTGCGACCCCGACGGGCTGACGCCCTCGTACTTGTAGTATATCCTCGCGGGAGTGCCAAGGGCCTTTTCCAGGCGGCGCGCCCTCATGAGCGGGGAGGGCCTCCACTGGCGCAGTATTTCGCGCACGGGTTCGGGGATTTCTATGTAGCGCTCCGTGGAGAGCTCCTGCTCGACGAGCGTCTTTGCAAATATCGTTTCCAGCTCCTCGGGCTTCACGGGCTCGCCGGTGGCCGGGTTTATGGAGGCCGGGGTCTTTTCGGGGAAGTCCGCCTCGATATTGTACCAGTGCTTGGGCATCTTGTCTTCGCCCAAAATGTATTTTACGGTGTCTGACATTGTCGGATTACTTTTTCGCCGCTTCAGCCGCGGGGGATACGCGCATGTTGAAATGGATTTCCTCCGGAATCCTGCTCGGCTCCGGGTTGGATGGTGAATAGGCGGGGTAGGAGACGACCTGCGTGTGCAGCTCCGGGCTCTGGGGGAGGGCGGTTATGGAGACGGCCCTCGTGAAGCACCCGTCTTCGGTGGATTCCACCTCGAGCGATATAGGCGTCTTTGAGAGCGGGAGGGTGTCCACTATTATGGGCGCGCCTTCGGGTTCGCTCGTTATCCTTATCATGCGGGTGCCGGAAGTTTCGCACCCCGCCAAAGCGAATGCCGCCGCAAGCAGCGCCGCCTGTGAAATTCTTGTCATTCTCTCCCCTTCAGATTGATTTTATATATTCGTCGCGGTCCATCAGCTCGTCGAGCTCCGCCGGGTCCGTCAGCCTGATTTTCACTATCCAGCCGAGCCCCTCGGGGTCGCTGTTGAGAAGCTGCGGGAACGCCTCAAGCTGCTCGTTGACCGCGACGACCTTCCCGCTGGCGGGCATATAAACGTCGCTTGCGGCCTTGACCGACTCCACCACCCCGAACGCATCGCCCCTCGCGAACGTCGCTCCTACTTCGGGGACTTCCACAAAGGTTATGTCGCCCAGCGTCTCCTGGGCGTGGTCGCTGATTCCGACGGAGCCTATGCCCTCGGAGTCCACGTCGATCCATTCGTGATCTTTGGTGAATCTGGTCATATGAAATTTTTTTTAAACTCAACTTTGATAAGGGAATCTCTGACTTTGGCAAACAATTCTTTTTGCAAAAATTCAGTTTTTACGAGGCACGAGCCTATCGGGGCGTCAAGCGCGGGGCTCCACGCGCCGGAAAGCACGCGCCCGGCCTCCCCCCCCGAGGCGTCCGCGAGTGCGGAGCCTTCGCGCGGCATGCGCCTGCCCTCCGCCGCGAAGAAGGCCACGCAGCTTGCGCATCCGGCTTCCCGCTGGCGCAGCAGGGCCTCCCTGCCCGAAAATCGCTGTTTTGAAAATTTTACGGCCCATCCCAGACCCGCCTGAAGCGGGGTTATGCCGGGGCCTATCTCATGGCCGTGGAGGGGGTAGCGCGCCTCCAGCCTCAGCGAGTCGCGCGCCCCGAGCCCGCACGGGACGGCTCCCGCCGCAGCGAGCGATTCGGCGACGCCTTCCGCGAGGGCGTTTGGCATGGCGATTTCAAAGCCGTCGCTTCCTGTATAGCCAGTGCGCGATATGAAAAGCCCGCCCGCCTCCCTGAAGGAGAATTTCTCCAGGGCCGACATGCCGGCGCCGAGCGCGGCCTCCAGCACGCGCGGCGAGTCGGGCCCCTGGAGGGCTATCATCGAAAGCTCCCCCGAGCGGTCGCGTATGCCGCAGTCTAGCCCCTCTGCCGCCGCCAGCCTGCGGAGATTGGCTTCGTCTGCTTCGGCGTTCGAGGCGTTCAGCACAAGGAGAAACGACGCTTCGCCCGTCCTGTATGCGATGAGGTCGTCCAGGCACCCGCCGTCTTCGCCGCACATGGGCGAATACCTGGCCCGCCCCGTTTCGAGGCTCGAAAATTCGTTTGTGAGCGCGAGGTCCAGCAGTGCGGCCGCGTCCGGGCCCGAGACTTCGCACTCCCCCATGTGGGAGACGTCGAAAAGCCCCGCCGAGCCGCGCACGGCGTTATGCTCCGCAATCGTTCCGCCGGGGTACTGCACCGGAAGCGACCATCCCGCGAAGTCGACCATTCGGGCCCCGCGCGCCCTGTGAAAATCCGCAAGAGCGGTCTCTTTAGCCATGGCGGAATCCTTTCACATCCGGGGGCCGCCTTCAAGCAGATTCGGCGCCCGTCAGTAGCCCCAGGACCCGGCTATGAAAAGTATGTGGAACTCCATGCCGGGTATTGGGTATTCGGTCACCGACATCACGCGGCATATCCGTTCCGGAGAAAGGCAGTCCCGGCAGGCGTCCGCCTTTGCGGCGCACGGCGTCTTGCGCGCGAGGCGGCTCGCGTTTTTCGGGGCGGCGACGTTCCTCGCGCGGGCGACTGCGGAGGCGATGTCCCTTTCAACCTTATTTTCCCCGCATACAAAGAACACCTTTTTGCCGCGGCCGAAGGAGGTTGCGCACACCCTGTTGCCGTTCCCGTCTATGTTTATTATGGCGCCTTCCGCAGAGACCGCGTTTGCGCTTGTCAGGTAGCACGGGGCGGCGTTTTCCCTTTCGAGCGCGTCTGCGGAGGCGTCCTCCCAGTGCCATATGGTTTCGCCGCGCGCGCTGAGCGGGGCGAACCAGCCAAGCTCCCTGACCGTCATGGAGCCCCCGATTCCGACCGCGCAGCTTCCGACGCTCCCGAGGAGAAAGTCGAGGGCCTCCTGCGGGGTTTTGAAAAACCGGGCGTCGAAGCCCCTTCTCACGAGGTTTTTGATGGCGGTTTCAGTCAGCTTTTGCATGGTGGAAACCATCGCCCGGGCGCGGCGGCTTTGCAAGAAGAAACATGCGCCGCGCGGCCCAGCAGGCCTATCCAGTTCGCTATGAGCGCGGCCCCCAGCGGCGTCATGGCCGACTCCGGGTGGAACTGGACCCCGCGCGCGTTAAAAACCCTGTGGCGCACCGCCATTATTTCGCCGTCTTCCGACACGGCCGTCGCCTCCAGGCAATCCGGGAGGCTGGAGGGGGCGACCGACCACGAGTGGTATCTGCCGACTTCGGCGCCCTCCCTGGGAAATCCCCTGAAAAGCCCGTCGAAATCCCCGAGAATCCGGAGGCGCGAAACCTTTCCGTGGGCGGGCTCTATATTCTTGAGCCTCGCGCCGAAGTGCTCGCATACGGCCTGGTGGCCGAGGCATATGCCCAGCACCGGAAAGCCCCTTTCGGCCTCGCCCACGAGGTCTGTTATCCGCCCGGACTCTCCCGGAAGCCCCGGGCCGGGCGATATTATGGCGCCGGAAAAGCGGCCGAGCGAGGCGAAATCTATCGCGTCGTTTTTTACAATTTCAAAGGGCGCGCCCAGCTCGTCCAGAATCTGGGCGATGTTGTATGAGAAGGAGTCGTAGCTGTCTGCCAGAAGCACGGGGGGGATGTTCATTCCACGCGCTCCGTTTCCGTTCCCGGATAATCTTCGGGGCCGCGCATGGCGTTTATTATGAACACCCTCTCGAAATCCTTTATGTCCGAGGCGCGGATGCGCGCGGGGTGGAGCGAGCCGCATGCCATCATCGCGCGGCGGCGCACCCCGTCCAGCAGGAAGGTGTCGGGTGTGTAGAGCTTGCCGCCCTTTAGGAAGGCGAGGTTTGAAAAGGAGGTGTCCGTCACATTCCCGCCGACCGAGATTATCACGTCGTCGCACGCCCCGCGCATTTCAAAGAGCTCCTCCAGGCGCGCCCGGTCCAGAAATTTGCTCGAGTAGTCAAACGGCGCGCTCTCCACCACTTTCAGGGACGCCACGCGCCTCGGCGCATACGGCGCCGCCTCCACCGACTCCACGTCCCGGCCGTAAACTATGCGCACCTTGAAGGTCCCGCCCGGGTTCTCGCGCGCAATGCCGGAAAGGTCCGGAAACGGGGCCGCCCTCCCGAAAAACCTTAGCCCCGTTGCCTCGAAGCGGCTGCGGTGGAGGGGCAGCATGGGGAAAGTGCCGTCCCTCATCAAAATCGATTCTATGAATTTCACGGATTTGCAATGTTAAGGTATATCTTGTCTACGGCCTCCCGGTATTCCCCCTCCGGCGAGCTGAGGCCCGTAATGCCGCCGCCGCTTCTGAAAAACAGCCCGCCGCCGCTTTTTTCAATGAAGCGTATGGCGACCGCGCTGTCGAGGTTTTCGCCGTCGAAAAAACCGAATACGCCAGAATAGAACCCCCTCGGCCCGCCCTCCGCCTCCCTGAGCGCCGTCACTGTTCTGAGCTTTGGCGCCCCGCTCACCGAGCCTGCGGGGAGCATTTTAAAAAGCGCGTCCCCCAGCGGCACCGGGTGCATGGTTCCGCATATTTCGGAGCTGGTCTGTATGATGGGCGGCCTCCCCGCGCGTTCGACTGTTTCCGCGTATCTGAAGCGCACCACCCTCACGCGGCGGGCGACGCGGGAGAGGTCGTTTCGTATGAGGTCGACTATCGTGCGGTGCTCGCGCAGCTCCTTTTCGTCCCCCATGAGCCTGGCCAGGCTGCCGGGGCTCGAGCATTCCGCAGTGCCCTTCATGGGGTTTGAGCGGATTTCGCCGCCTTCGATTTTAACAAATGTCTCGGGCGAAAAGCACACGAAGTCGCCGGGGACGCACAGGGCGTAGGGGGACTCGCTTGCGCCGAAAATCTCCCGGAGCGAAAGCGGGCAGGAGACGGGCGTCCTGATGGTGAGGTTCGCCAGAAATGAGTCGCCCCTCCTGATTGCCCGCATGACAGTTTCAAACTTTTCGAGGTACGCCCGGTAGGGGACGGGGTGCGGGGTGATTTCGGCGCAGGCCGCGTGCGGGAGTTTCCACGCATCGGCGGGCGCGTTTGTGCGGGAGCCCACTTTGAACAGGACGCCCCCGCTTTCGAGTTCTTCCCCCTCAAGGAATATCCCCCTCTCAAGCTCGTAGTCCAGCGCGAAGAAAAACGGGCGCCCCTTGCGGTGGGCGTCGTTTATGAGCTTGCGCGTATCGTCTGCGCCTTTGTAAATGTTTTCCTTTGCGGGCATCTTTAAAATCGTGGTTTTATATTCCCGGAACCGCCGAAAATAAATGAAAATCTGGAATTTTTTGCGGCGCGCCGCGCGGTTTTTCCACATTGGTTGCGGCGTTTTAAGGCGCGGAAGAAAACGGGGTGCGGAATGGGGGCGGGGATGCCTCTGTCTCTTATACACATCTCCGAGCCCACGAGACC
>URJJ01000037.1 GCA_900548185.1 uncultured Opitutales bacterium | reverse complement strand
CACATTAAGTTGTTCTCCATATAGATTAAACGACATCACGAACAATACAAATACCGAACTAATTTTCATTATGTTCATTTTCAGTCCTTATTTTAAAATTTGGAGTAGAACCATTATTAGGCTTGGGGGCAACATCTCCAACGTGCCCCCCTCCACCTACCGTTGAAGTATTGATTCCGTCTTTGATACTCGCATCAATTGAATTCCACATAGAGCCCCTATCAAAAACATTTCCCTTTTTTACGTTTCCATAAGTAGTAAACCACCATATTTATCCACATTGGCTTCTCCAATAGGCGTCCTTGATTTATCTATACTGACATATCTCCCTGAAAAATCCAGCTTCTCAAGCCTTCTAAAGCAGCACGCGGCCGAAAACCGCCAAACGCCGGGCGCAGGAGAAAAACGGGCGCAGTACCCGCCCCCCCGACAGGCATTCGAGGCGCCTCCCCTATTTTGCCCTGCCGCGAAAAACAATGGTGGACATGGGCGGAAGAAGGAGAGAGGCGGAGCACGGAAAGCCGTTGCAGGGCGTTTCTTCAGCCGCCGCACGCCCCATGTTGCCCTCGCCCCCTCCCCCGTAGATTTCGGAGTCGGTGTTGAGGATTTCCTCCCATACGCCTGAAAACGGCAGGCCGATGCGGTATCCCTCGCGCTTTACGGGAGTGAAATTGCATACGACAGCATAGACGTTTTTGCCTGCAAAGCGGAGAAACGATATGACCGAATTGTCGCCGTCGCAGCAGTTTATCCACGAAAACGCCGCCGGGTCAAAATCCCCCGCACCCAGGCCGGGGTCGCCGCCGTATATTCCGGCTGCGTCGGAAACTACCCGCCTGATTCCCGCGTGCTCGGGATATTCCAGAAAATGCCAGTCGAGCGACTCGTCGTACTTCCACTCCCGCGACTGGCCGAACTCGGAGCCCATAAAAAGGGTTTTCTTTCCCGGCCACATCCACATGTAAGCGTAGAGGGCGCGCAGGTTTGCAATCTTGTCGCCCCAATAGGCGCCGCCCATCTTGTTCACCATCGAGCCCTTGCCGTGGACAACCTCGTCGTGCGAATACACCAGGACGAATTTTTCGGAAAACTGGTACATCGCAGGGAATGTGAGCTGGCCGTGGTGGAACTTGCGGTTTATCGGATCCTCGCGCATGTACGCGAGGGTGTCGTGCATCCAGCCCATGTTCCACTTGAAGTCAAAGCCCAGCCCCCCTTCTTCGACGGGCTTTGTGACTCCGGGGAATGCCGTGCTTTCCTCCGCTATCATCACCGTTCCCGGGAAGTATTTTTTTACGAGGGAATTGGTCTTTTTTATGAAGTCGATGGCCTCCAGATTTTCGTTGCCCCCGAACTTGTTCGGAATCCATTCTCCCGGGGCGCGCGAGTAGTCGAGGTATAGCATCGAAGCCACGGCGTCAACGCGCAGGCCGTCTATGTGGAAGCGGTCCATCCATGCAAGGGCGCTGCCTATCAGAAAGTTTCTCACCTCGTGGCGGCCGTAGTTGAAAACGAGCGTGCCCCAGTCCTTCTGCTCGCCCTGCCGCGGGTCGGAATGCTCGTAAAGGCAGGAGCCGTCGAAGCGCGCGAGGGCGAAAAAGTCGCGCGGAAAATGCGCCGGAACCCAGTCAATAATAACCCCGATACCCGCGCGGTGGAACTTGTCCACCATCTCCATGAACTGCTGCGGGGTGCCGTAACGCTGCGTCGGGGCGTAAAACCCCGTGACCTGGTAGCCCCACGAGCCTTCAAACGGATATTCCGAAAGCGGCAGAAACTCCACATGGGTGAAGTTCATCTCGCGGCAGTATGCTATCAGCTCGTCCGCAATTTCGCCGTAATGCAGGGGCCTGAAGCCGTCCTCCGGCCTGCGCTTCCATGAGCCGAGATGCACTTCGTAAACGGACATCGGCCGCGCGGCCCAGTCCGCCTTTTCGCGGGCCTTCATCCATTCGGAATCCCCCCATTTATAGCCCGACAGGTCGCAGACTATCGCGGCGTTGTGCGGGGAAGGCTCAAAGCGGACGGCGTAGGGGTCGGTCTTTAAAAACGGGGTTTCCGAAGAGGCCGGGAGTATTTCATACTTGTATTTTGCGCCCGGCACGATGCCTGGCACGAATATCTCCCATATGCCGGAGGAGCCCAGCATGCGCATCTGGTGGTAGCGCCCGTCCCACTCGTTGAAGTCCCCGACGAGGCTCACGCGGCGCGCGGTCGGGGCCCACACGCAAAATGACGTCCCGCGCACGCCGCCCTCCTCCCTCACATGGGAGCCGAGCTTGTCGTATATGCGGTGCTCGTCGCCCTTCCCTATCAGGAAAAGGTCGTCGGCCGACAGGGTCGGCATGAAGGAATAGGGGTCGTAAAACTGCCGGACTTCGCCCGCGTAGGAGGTCGTGCGCAGGCGGTAGGAAAACATCTTGCGCCCGGGGATGAAGACTTCATAGAGGCCGGAATCGTCAACGCGCCCCATTTTGTACCGGGAGCGCATGTCGTCGTTTGTATCGACAACCTCGCAGGTCGCGGCGTTTACCACGTAGGCCCTCACCGCCACGCCGCCCGGAACTTCGTGCATGCCCAGGTAATCGTGCGGGGAGGAGCTGCGCGCCGCGAGAATTTCCCCGGCAGGGAGCTTTGATGATTTCGGTTTTTCCATTTTTTATAAGAAGGGTTTGTCGTTCGGGCCGCGCAGCGATACGGGCCTGCCCAGTATTTCTGAAAGGGCTACCGCCGAAGCCAGGGAGTCCCGGTTTGAAAGGATTTCCGAAAACCTTCCCGAAGGCTGGTGTTCGGCATAGCACATCCCGCACAGGTCTCCGGACGGCGACCACACGGGCGGCGCAGACTCCCCGGGGGCGGGCTGCTCCGCGCAGCCGTCCGCGCTTTCGGAATCCGAAACGGGAGCGGGAGCGCCCCCTGAAATATCGGCAAAAGACGGTTCAAGCGGAATCCCAAAAGGGCTTTCAGACCCGGCCCCGCGCCCCTCCGGAGCCTTCCCAAATACGGAATGCCCCCCGATTTTTCGGTTCGTGCGGGGCGGAGACGCGCGCCCTGCGGATGGGGCGGGAGATTCGGCGCCGCGTTTGGAGCGCGCCCCTTCCATCTCCTCCGAAATCCTGTCGATGAATTTGGAAAGCCAATTATACGCCAGAAAGCCCGCCATGACGATGACGGAACCCCAAAATTCAATATCCTCAAAAGACATCGGCGTTCCTGGCAGGCGTGGTTACTGGTGCGGCGCGCCGGGGCCCTTGCCCTTTTCTTCGTCCGGTCGGACGCCGGAGATGGAGTCGCGCATGCGGGTGTCGGACTGGATGTTTTGCATGCGGTAGTAGTCCATGAAGCCCATGTTCCCGCTCTTCAGCGAGTCTGCGAGCGCCAGCGGCACCTGGGCCTCGCTCTCGACGACCTTGGCCTTCATCTCCTGCACCTTGGCCTTCATCTCCTGTTCGAGCGCGACGGCGGCCGCCCTGCGGATTTCGGCCTGGGCCTGGGCCATGTTCTTGTTGGCTATCGCCTGGGCCTCCTGGAGCTTGGCGCCGATATTTTCGCCGACGTCGACGTCAGCAATGTCTATCGAAAGGATTTCATAGGCTGTGCCGGAGTCGAGGCCGCGGTCGAGGACGACCTTGGAAATCCTGTCCGGATGTTCGAGGACGTACTTGTAGGAGTCGGCCGAACCGATGGTGGTTACGATGCCCTCGCCGACGCGCGCTATGATGGTCTCCTCCTGCGCGCCGCCCACGAACTTGTCGAGGTTTGTGCGGACGGTCACCCGCGCCCTGACCTTCACCTGTATGCCGTCCTTTGCCACGCCGTCAATCGACTGCCGCCCGGAGTTGCCGCCGGGGCAGTCGATGACCTTGGGGTTGATTGACGTGCGCACGGCCTCAAGGACGGTCTTTCCGGTGCCCTTTGTGGCCAGATCTATGCGGGTGGCGTCCTCCCAGTTCATGTTCATGCGCGCCTTGTTGGCCGCGATGAGGGCCTGGATGGTCTGGATGAGCGCGCCGTCTGCCAGATAGTGTTTTTCGAGGTCGTCGATTGTGAGGTTCAGCCCCGCCTTGACGGCCATGATGCGGGCTTCGACGATGGTTCCGTACGGCACCCCCCTGAGGCGCATCGCAACGAGCGTGAGCATGCTCACTGGGGCGCCCGCCAGCATGGCCTTCAGCCACGTGTTGAAAAAGCTCACGACGACGGCGAGCGCCACAACGGCCGCTATCGCGATTACTATCCCTATTATCCCCCCGGTTGAAATGCCGGCAAATATATACGTCGTGTGTTCCATTTAATGCCTGTGTTATATTTTCCTTACCTTTAGCTGAAAAGAGTCCGCCCCCGCAACCTCTATATCGGCGCCCTTCGGGATGAACGACGAATCCTCCGACATCCCGTCATAGGATTTCCCGCCGACTTCGACCTTGCCGTTCGGAAGCATGTCTGAGACAGCCCGCCCGCGCATACCCACAAGGCCGCCTTCCACCTTCCCAAGGCCCCCGTTGCCCAGCCCGCCGTCAAGCACCATTCTGCGCCAAAGCGGGGACGATTTGAAAAGCGAACGCGAAAAATAAAGGAGAACGGCCGCAATCAGCGCGGCTGCGGCGACCTTGCCGAAGCCCGCCATCATGGAGTCAAGCGACGGAAACCGGCCCTCGCTCGGCATCGGAGCCGCGCCCGCCATCACAAGAGAATAAAGGACCAGCCCGGCGCCCGCCGCGCCGAATACAAAAAATCCCGGCAGCACGAAAAGCTCAATGGCAAGGAGCGCGATGCCCGCGGCAAAAATCAGAACCGCCTCGTACCCGGTGAGCCCCGCCGCCTGCGAACCCAGAAAAACCACCGCCAGCGCGGATATGCCCAGTATCCCGAAAACCCCGAAACCGGCCGTCTTGACTTCGAGAAGAAGCAGGAATATGCCTATCCCCATCAGGACCGGGGCGATGCCGGAAATATATTTTGCAACCCCCTCAAGGGCGCTCGGCTCGATTTTTTCGACCTCCACTTCAGCCCCCCCGAAGGACTTGCGCAGGGCGTCAGCCGGGTCGGATGCGATGCCGTCGGCAAAAACCGGGCGGCCGTCAACCGGCGCGACTGCCTCGTCGGCGGTAATAGAAAGCAGGCTCCCCTTCTTCTTTGATATGGGACCTATGTCGAACTCGGAATCCGGATTCGTCATCCCGCCGTGGATTAGCACCCTGTTCGGGTTTTTGCCGGACGAAAGGGCGCGGACCTTTGCCGTAAGAAAGGAGTCGAGCTTGCGCTTCATGGCTTCGGGGATGTCGGCCCCGGAGCCGTCAACGACCTCCGCCGCCCCCATGACTCCCCTGGGCGAAAACCATATTTCGTCGCACGCCATGGCGATGTACGAGCCTGCGCTGCCTGCGTCGGGGTTCACATAGCAGAGGGTGCGCCCCCCAAAGTCGGAAATGAGCTCCATCATTTTCAGAGTGGTCTCCATGTCGCCCCCGGGGGTGTTGAGGTTTATCAAAACCGCATCGGCGCCAGCAGTGGAAGCCTCCCTCATCGCGCGGCGCAGTATGTAAAACTGGGGCGTGGAAATCGGCCCGTCGACAGACACCTCGACGGCGCGGTGCGCGACCCCGGGCCCTGGCTGCCCTCCCGACGCAGGCGGGCAGGCGCCCAAAGCCGCGAAAAGCGCGATGAAAACGACTGAAAAAAGCCTCTGCATACGGGTGCTATATTTTCACAATCTGCCCGCCCTTTACAAGATATTTCCGCAATTTTTTGCGCCCGCCTGCGCGGCCCTAAAAATATTGTTGCATTGCGCCGCCTTTTCCCTAGTTATTTTATGTTTAATTTTTAAGAACAAGGAGGAACCTTGAGAAACGACTATCTTAAACAGGCACAATCTAAAATCCAGGACCCCAACATCCTCATAAACGTGGTCTCGCGCCGCGTCAAACAGCTCAAGGCCGGAAGCAAGCCCTGCGTGGAATCCCTCGAAAAGCTCTCCCTCGAGGACATCGCACTCCTCGAAATAATAAAGGACAAGCTCTCTTTCGAAACCTACGACCCGAAGAAGGACGAATAGCCCGCGGGTGCGCAAGCCGCGCGCCGGGCCGCGCCGACGCCGTCCGAATGGAATTTTCGGGCGGCTTTGTCGTCTAGCCGGGCGGCGCGAAGCCGACACAAAAAAAACAAGCGCCGCCCCCACCCAAACAAAATGTCAAAGAAATCCGACTCAAAACCCCGCGTAACCGAAATACGCAACCGCAAGGCCTCCCACGACTATTTTATAGGCGAGACCTTCGAGGCCGGCATCGCCCTTACGGGAACCGAGGTAAAGAGCCTGCGCCAGGGCAAGGCGCAGATACAGGACGCATTTGTCCGCATCGACAGGGGCCGGCCCACGCTCTACAACGCCCACATCTCCGAATACGACTTCGGCAACATCCACAACCACGACCCCAAGCGCGAGCGCAGGCTCCTTCTGCACAAGGCCCAGATACTCAAGCTCAGGGGCGAGGTCGAGACAAACGGAGCCGCGATAGTGCCCCTTAAAATGTATTTTTCCAAGGGCTTTGTGAAAGTCCTGATCGCGGTTGCAAAGGGCAAAAAGCTTTACGACAAGCGCCAGGACCTCAAAAAGGCCGAGGCCGAACGCGAGGCCAGAAGCGCCATGAGCCTCCGCAAGTTTTACAAATAGCCCCGCATGGAAACCCCGGCGATACACGTCGTTTTGCACAACCCGCAGATTCCGCAAAACACCGGAAACATCGGCAGGATGTGCTCGATTTTGAAGGCGCGCCTCCACCTCATCCACCCCCTGGGGTTTGTAATAACCGACGCCCGCCTGAAGCGCAGCGGCATGGACTACTGGCGCTCTCTCGACGTGCGCCACCACGAAAGCTGGGCCGCATACAGGGGCTCCGACGGCGCCCCCCGGCGGAACTGGCTCCTTACGACGCACGCCGAGCGCACCATTTACGAAGCCGACTTCGCCCCTGGCGACGCCCTCGTGTTCGGCTCGGAGGACAGGGGCGCGCCGGAATTTCTGCACGACGAGCTATCAGCTTTCAGAATAACGATTCCCCAGCCCAACGCCGAACTGCGGTCGCTCAACCTATCCACTTCGGCGGGCATCGCAGCCTACGAGATGTACCGCCAGATATTCCTGGCTTCCGGGGCAGCGCATAACGCCGGATTTAAAGCCTGAACCGTTAGCCGAGCCCCGGCGCGCGCCATCCGGCAGAGATGAAAAATACGGGAGGCTGCGTGGGATGTTTACAAACCTTAGCCCGTCTTAGGGTGTTAAGGTGCGAAAAGTTTAAAAGCTGAAATCCGCCTCCAACGCATTTTAATGCGGATTAATACCGCATTTTTCCGGAGCATCCCGCTTCAAGAAATTCCATGGAAAACGGATGCAAAAAAGGCGCCCGGCAAGTGCGGGGCGCCTGTAAAAATTAACCGGGACGCAGTTTTTAGATGGTGTCAACTATGGCGTCGGCAAGACCGTATGCCACAGTTTCCTCGGCCGTCATGTAGAAATCCCTGTCCGTGTCGCGGGCTATTTTTTCAAGCGGCTGGCCGGAAGCCTCGGCGAGGATTTTGTTGAGGATGTCGCGCATGCGCTCCATCTCCTGGGCCTGGATGTGGATTTCAACCGCAGTGCCGCTCATTTCGCCCATTATCAGGGGCTGGTGAATCATTACGCTGGCGTGGGGGAAGAGGAAGCGGCTGCCCTTGGGCGCGGCAGAAAGCAGTATGGAGCCCATGCTCATGGCAATACCCGTAACCACCACCTTGACGGGGGCCTTTATCAGCTTTATGGTGTCGTATATGGCCATGCCGTCGGAGATGGAGCCGCCGGGAGTATTGATGTAGAATGTTATCTCCTTTTCATGGTCGAGCATGTCCAGATAGAGGAGCTGCTCGACGATTTCGGCCGCGCTCTTCCCGGTCACGGCGCCCCACAGGAAAACCTTGCGCTCCTCCAAAAACCTCTTGCGGATTTCGGGGGACTGGTTCTTTTCGTTTTTGTTTTCTGATTCTTCGCAGTTCATATGTCTTTCTTTGAAATTTCAAAAAGCGCGTATCCGGCCATGAGGTTGGGCATTAAGCGGCAGGGCGTGCGCCAGTTGCCGCGCAGGAAATGCTCGCGGTTTATGAGTATATCGTTTTTGCGGCAGTATTCCTTAAAGGAAACTATGGAAATCTCGTTGGCAGGGCGCGCCGAATACCAGTCGTGGTCGAAAATCTTGTTGACCGTGCGCCTGCCCCTGAACATCAGGTGGAGGCGGTTGTACCAGTAGCCGTAGTTGACAAACCCAATCACCACGCGGCGCCCGACGCGGAGCGCGCCGCGCACGACTTCGTCGGTGTTTTCAAGCTCCGACAGGGTTCGCGAGCATATCACCCAGTCGAACGAGTCGTCCGCAAAAGTCTCGATGGCCGTCATGATGTCGCAGTGCATGACGTTTATGCCGCGCTTTACGGCGCGCAGTATCTTTTCAAAGTCCGAATCGACGCCGAGGGCATAGACGCCCTTGGAGTTGACAAGCTCCTCCAGAAGTATCCCGCGGCCGCAGCCGAGGTCGAGCACGCGCTCGCCCTGCGCCACCCATTCGCCGATGGCCTGGAGCTCGACTTTGCGCTTTTTTGAAGCTGTCTTTTTTGCGGGCATTTCGCTGCGTGCGCCGGACGGCGTCAGGCCTCCAGAAAATAGGTTATAAGCTCGTAGAGTTTCGGCGACTCGATTAGGAAGGAGTCGTGGCCGAGATCGCTTTTTATCTCGGCGTATGTCGCGTTCTTGCCGCACCTCAAAAGGGCCTGGACGACTTCCAGGTTCTGGCGCGGCGGGAAGAGCCAGTCGGACGTAAATCCAACCGTCATCACCTTTGCGGCGACGTTTTCAAATGTCGATTCAAGGGTTCCGTCGGGGCCGCGCAGGTCGTACAGGTCGAGCGCGCGCGTGACGTAGAGGTAGGTGTTTGCGTCGAACCTGTTTACAAAGCTCTGCCCCTGGTAGCGCAGGTAGTTTTCGACTTCAAAGCCGACGCTGAAAAGGTCCGCGCCCGAACCGTGCTTTTCACGCCCGAACTTCTGCTCAAGCCCCTTGTCGGAAAGGTAGGTTATGTGCGCCATCATGCGCGCGATTCCAAGGCCCACGCGCGGCGGGGTGTCGTGGTCGTAGTCGCCGCCGTTCCATAGCGGGTCCTGCATTATGGCTGCGCGGCCGACGCTGTTGAAGGCTATGGCCTGGGCGTTCTGGCGCGAGGTGGCAGCGAGGGCGACTGCCTTGCGCACGCGCCCGGGATAGTCGACCGCCCACTGGAGAACCTGCATGCCGCCCATAGACCCCCCTATCGCAAGCTCCAGAGTGTCGATGCCAAGGTGGTCGAGGAGCCGGGCCTGGGCCGCCACCATGTCCTTTATGGTGACGGCAGGGAATGAAAGGTTGTAGCGGCGGCCCGTCGCGGGGTTTATGCTGGAAGGCCCGGTGGAGCCCATGCAGCCGCCTATGCAGTTGGAGCAGACGACGAAGTACCTGTTGGTGTCGAGGGGCTTGTTGGGGCCGATTATATTGTTCCACCAGCCGAGCTTGCGGTCTGTTATGGAGTAAACCCCGGCGCAGTGGTGGTCGCCCGTCAGCGCGTGGCAGACCAAAATGGCGTTGGAGGCGTCGGCATTGAGCGTGCCGTAGGTTTCGTAGCGTATGTTGAAGGAGTCGAGCCTTCCGCCGAGCGCGAAATCGAGGGGTTCGCCGCAGAAAAAGTCGGAATACCCCACGATGCCGACTTCCCCGGGAAGTCCGGATTCGGAATTTGACGCTGAAAAGTCGTTCATTTCCCAGCCCCCCCTTCCTGGCCCGCCGGAGCCTGCGGGGAATCCAGCTTGGCGGCCGCAGCCTTTATTATCTCCGGGTCCATCCTTCCGACCTTCATGGATATGACAATCGGCTTTCCGTCCCGGAGCACCGAAAACGAGGCGGTCTCCCCGGGGCGTATGAAAAACGTGGCGTTTCTCAAGTCGGTGTTGTCGGCGACGCGGCTTGAATTTATCTCCAAAATGACGTCGCCCGGAAGGAATCCCGCGAGCGCGGCGGGGCCGTTTTCAATCACCATGCGGACGGTGACGCAGGGCGAGCCCCCGCTTTCGGAATTCTCGGCCTGAAGGCCGAACCAGCCGTAGACGGGCTCGGATGACAGGAGGATGTCGTCCCTTATCCGGGCGACGGCCCTTGCGGGAAGCAGGAAAGACCCGCCCGTCGCCGGGATTGACGCCACGGTCATGCCTATGAATTTGCCGCCGAGGTCGAAGGCCGCCCCGCCTATGCTGCCGCTGACGGCCGGAATGTCCGTGCGCGCATAAACAGTCGGCAGAAACACGTCCCCGAAATTTATGTCGCGCCCCGAGAGGATGCCGAGGCGCGGCGACGGCGGAAGCCCCATTTCCCGCGATAGCGAAACCACAAACGAGCCGGTTTCGGGAAGCGGCGCAGAGGCGTCTATATCAACAAACCCGGCGCCTTTGGGGATGGCCCCGGCCTTCACCCTTATTACCGACATCGTAGTCAGTGGGTCGAGGCCCAGGGCTTCAGCTTCCATCAGCACGCCGCCGGACTCGACCCAAAGCTCGTCGGCCCCGTAGGCGACGAACGCGCTTGTCAAAACATGCCCCCCGGGGCTTGAAAAAAATCCGCTCGCAGTCTCGTACCTGGCGGCGCCGTCAGGGGAGGGCTTTTTTGCGGTAACTTTCACAATCGCGCAACGCCTCTGCGAAAATACTGAAATAACCCCCTTCTGCAAGTCCGCCCCGCCCCCGGGATGCGGCTCCGAGGCCCCCCCGGCGCAGGGAAACGCCAGCGCGCCCAAAAAAAGGAGCGCGCGCGAAGCGGCTGTGAGCCATGCCCTGCGACCGGATTTAAACATTCACAAAAATAAACACCACACATCGTACCTTTTCAAGTTTTTTTAAGCGCCGGATGCCGCCCGCCCGGGGCGGGCATTTACCTCCTTGGCCGCCGAAAATTCCGGGCGGGGACTCCCCCGCGCCGCCTCGCGCCCGGGAACCGCCATTTCGTTCCGCAAGCGGCCGCGCGGCCAGAGGGCCGAGGTTTGAAACCCCGCCCGGGGCGGGCCAGCCGAAGTTTTTTCTTTAAAAAGGCGTCGGACGGGGCTTTATTTGTATTTTTTCAGCAATTTTTTCGCCAGATGAAGGTTTACATAAAGACATACGGCTGCCAGATGAACGAGCGCGACTCGGAGAACCTGGCCGCCCTGCTTGAGGAGCGCGGCCATGAAATCGCAGCAAGCGAGGCGGAGGCCGACGTGTTTGTGGCAAACACATGCTCCGTGCGCGAGGCGGCAGAGCTGAAGGCGCTGGGAAAGCTTTCGAGGGTGGCGAGCGCAAAGAAGGCCGGAAAGCCCATAATAGGGGTCATGGGGTGCATGTCGCAAAACAGGGGCGCTGAAATAATCAAGGCCGTTCCGCGCATCGACTTCATAGCGGGGACCAGGCAGGCAGGCAGGATACCCGAATTCATAGACGAAATCGCGCGCAGGCGGGCAACGGGCGACATCCCCCCCGACGCCCCCCGAGGCGAACGCGCAAAATGGAAATTCAACGACGCCATAATAGAGCTTGGCGACGACCCATCCGCGCATTCCGACGTCCGCCGCCACCGCCCCTCCCTGCCCCCCCGAGTTTGCGCCGGAATATCCGTCATGCAGGGGTGCGCTATGAAATGCTCATACTGCATAGTCCCCAAAACGCGCGGCGAGGAGCGGTCGCGCCCGATTGGCGATATCGTGCGCGAGGCCGAATGGCTGGCGGCACGGGGCACGAGGGAAATCACCCTGCTGGGGCAGGTGGTAAACGCCTACGGCAGGGGCCAGATTGAAATTTCTGAAAAGAAAACCCCTTTTGTGCAGCTCCTCGAAAGGTTGCAGGAGGTGCGGGGGCTTGAGCGCATCCGCTTCGTCTCCCCCCACCCCTCGTATTTCAAGGCGGACCTTATATCGGCCTACGGCAGGCTTTCCAAGCTCTGCGAGTACGCCCACCTGCCGCTCCAGTCCGGAAGCAACGCCGTGCTGAGGCGGATGCGCCGCCCATACACAGCCGGGAGGTTTCTGGAGATAGTGGAGGGGCTCCGGGCGGCCAGGCCCGGAATGTCCATCTCAACCGACGTAATCGTCGGCTACCCCGGCGAGACCGAGGAGGACTTCCAAAAGACCCTCGAAATTTTCAAAAAGAGCGCCTTCGACATGGCCTACATATTCAAATACAGCCCCCGGGCCGGAACCCCCTCCGCCGCAATCCCGGACGACGTGCCGGAGCATGAGAAGGAAAGGCGCAACCAAATCCTGCTCGAAGCCCTCCAGGAACAGTCGCTTGCATTCAACGACGCCATGGTGGGAAGCGTCCGCGAAGTGCTGTGCGAATCGCCCGCAAAGAGGGGCGAGGGAAACATGATGGGGCGCACGCGCACGCACAGGAAGGTCATATTCGCCGCCCCGCCGGAGTCCGCAGGGTCGCTTTTGAACGTGAGGATACTCAGGGCCGGGGTGTCCGCCATGGAGGGGGAAACCGTCCAGGCCTGAGCGCGCACCCCCGAAAAGGCGCAGCGCCCCGGGCTGGCAGGCCCGCAGGAAGGCCCTGCCGCCCTATCTCTTTTCCACATAAAGCGCAAACGAGCGCGGCGGAAGCTCCATTACACCGTGCGACAGCGGCGCGGGATCAGAAATGCCCCGGAGGTCGAACCGGGAAAGGTCGGCTATCTGCACGTACGAGCCCAAATCGAGGTTTCCGAGGGCAAAGTGGCAGCGCGACGCGGATGGGTTGAACGCCGCAAAAACCCTGCGCGCGCGCCGAGACCCGTCGGCGTTGAAAAGCGCAGCGGCCCCGGCGGAATCCTTCGCCGGGAAAAATTCGACGTAGCCGGGGCCGTAGTTCGAGCCCAGCCTCAGCGCCGCCGAAAGCGGGGAGCGCCTGAAGCCGCAGAAGGCGCGGACCCACTGGCGCAGGCCGCTGTATTCCTCGCCGCGCGCGTAGTCCAGGGCGTTGAGGTCCCCGCGCAGGTAGGTGTTTGACACCCCGCGCTTCGTGCGCAGCAGGTCGGCGCCCTCGGCGAGCATCGGAATCCCTATGCTTGCAAGCGTGAGGGCGATGCACATCCTGTAAGCCCTTATCTCGGCCACCGACGGGTTTTCGGGCGTTTTTGAAATCCTGTCGAACAGGCACATGTCGTCGTGGCTTTCGACGTAGTTGACGGTCTGGGCGGGCCAGCTTGCATAGCAGTTCTGGGAGCCTGAAATGTAGTATTTGAAGCCGTCGAAATTGCCATCGCCCTGCGCGTATTTCAGCATGAACTCCCTGAAGCCGTCGTTCCAGTACGCAAACCCCGTCTCGCTGAGGGCCTGCGATATGTTGCCCCTGAAGCTCCAGGGTTCGGCTATCAGGATTACGGACGGATTCACCTTCTTAAGCTCCACCTCGATTTCGCTCATGACATCTGCCCCCAGAAGCTCGGCGAGGTCGAAGCGGAACCCGTCCACGCGGTAGGCCTTCATGAAGTGCTTGAGGCTTTCTATGACGAGCTTTTTTGACATCGGGGCCCCGGCCCGGAAGTCGTTTCCGCATCCGCTGAAGTTTGTCAGCCCGCCGTCCGCCGTCGTTTCAAAATAGTACTCCTTGTCGATGCCGAGGAGATGGTTAGGCTCGCCGCAGTGGTTGTACACCACGTCCAGAATGAGGGCCAGACCCCTTTCGTGGAATGCGTCAACCATGTCGGCGAAATCCTCCCGCTGGGAGAATTTTTCAGGCTCCAGCGCGTAGGCGCTCGCGGGCGAAAACCAGTTGACCGGCATGTACCCCCAGTGGTAGTCGGCGTATGAGGCGTTGTCGAACTCCTGTACCGGCTGGAGCTCTATGCAGTTTGCCCCCGACTTTTCCAGGTAGCAGTCCCCCGAGCGCAGCCACTTTGCAAGCCCGCGGAAGCCCATCCTTTCGCGGGCGTCTATCGAAGCGGGGGCGTTCGCAAGCACGTCCCTGACGTGGGCCTCCATGATGAGCAGATCCGGCCACTGCGGGGGAACGAACCCCGGGGCCGCCCTCGGGGACGCCTTTTTATCGACTATCATGGCGGGCCCCCCACGGTCCAGCATGACTTCCGCATAGGGATCTACGATTTCGCGGGAGGGGTCGAAGGCGGTCGAGCCTGTTATGTTGCGGCCGTAAACCTTGTAGGAATAGAACTTGCCTGCGAGGTTTCCCGGAAAAACCTCCATCCATAGGGCGCCGTCCTCGGTAGACATGGGATAGGCTTCGGGCTCGCCGCGGGGAGTGTCGCGCAGGAGGAGCTGCACGAGGTCGGCGCGGGGTGCAAAGAGCGCAAAGCGCGTCGCCTCCCCCGAGATTTCCACACCCATTTTCACATTGTAGTTGCTTTCGAGCAGCAGCTCGGCGGCCTCTATCGGCACCCGCTGCCCTGTTTCGGGGCAGTACAGGAAGGCCGGCTCGCGCAGGTCGCACGGATACTCGCATTCAGAAAGCACGAAATGGCGGTACGAGCGGTCCGCAAAGAAGCGCAGGTTTGCGTTTCCAACCCCGTCGTACTCGATGTTCGGGGCGTCGGGCCGGGGGTGGAGCCACCTTTTCTGCGAGGTCGCGAACTTGAAGAGGAACTTCCTGCGCCTGTCGCCCAGAAGGGCGAGGGGGACGCACAGGCCGTATTCAAAGTCGCCGCCGAGCGGCTTCATGCGCCATTCGGGGTTCCCGATGGCGTCCTGCCACCCGTTGAAGTTTCCGCAGACGTAGTACTCGGCTCGGCCGTGCCGGGCGACATTGTAAAAATTTTTGGAATTCAGCAGAAAATGCACGACGTCGCCCTTTATGTAGTACGACGTGTACTCGGCGAACTCGCACGGCTCCGAAACGCGGGACTTCGCCCCCATAACCGCGCCGTCGGTTTCGACAAAGAGCTCCGGGACAGAATCCAAATCCCTGTCGAAATAGACGCCCGCGCAGCTCTGCGTGTGCCACCATGCCTTCAGAATCTTCACGACCCGCCCCCGCGTACGCGCTCAACGCTCACCCCGGCGCCGGATTCCGGCGAGAAGGTTTTGTCGTCAAACTTGAACACTATTTCGTTTTTTGCCGCGTATCCGAGTGTCTCGCGTATCACGCGCTCGGCGAACTCCTGGTCGGTGGCGAGGCGGGTGTGGTACTCCTTCTTGTAGGCGTTGTCGGAGGCTATGTCGGCGGCGACGCGCTCCAGCGAGTCCGCCTTGTCGCGCAGCTCCGCCCTCTCTATCCATGCGTCGCGGAAGGACAGCGAGAAGTACGCGCCCGCAAGCAGCGCAAGCGCGAGCGTCGCAAACGTCCAAAACCCGCGCGGGCCTTTCGATTGGGATTCCGGCATACAGTAATGGAGTATGCCCCTGGGAAGGCCCGTGTAAAGCGATTTCTCCGCCGTTTTCGGCTTTTTGGGCTCATAAATCGTTTGACTGGAAGGCCGAGAAGTGTAATTATTTCAAGTCTTAATGAAAATTCTGGACGGCAAAATAATCGACGCGCGCCACGACGCATTTGAATCCCACCCGAGACTCGGGGAGCACCTTGCCGGGGCCGTCGTGCGAGCCCTTTCGAGCGGGACTTCAAAACACCACATATACGACTCCTCCCTTCAAAAGTCCATGGACAGGGGGACCTTTCTTGCCCTGTGCCTCGCGCTGAGCGACTACATAAAAAAGAATATGCCGCGCGACGCGCGAATCGGCATCGCCCTGCCCTCCGGGATAGCCGGAAACGCCGTCAACATAGCCGCCCAGATGGCCGGGCGCGTGAGCGTCAACATAAATTTCACCATGGGCGCCGAAGCGGCGCGGGCGTGCTTTAAAAAGGCCGGCGTAAAAACCGTCATAAGCGCGGAAAAGCTGAGGGAAAAGGTCGCCCAGCGAACGCCGGAATTCCCGTGGCCGGAAAATTTCCTGGACGTCTCAAAAATCCTCAAGTCGATAGGCCGCAAGGGCGTTGCAAAAAAGCTTGCCGCAGTCAGGCTGCTTCCGGCCAGCGCCCTCATACGAATATTCGGGATACCCACCGAGGGCGGCGGGAAGGAGGCTTCTATAATATTTACAAGCGGCAGCGAGGGGGAGCCGAAGGCCGCCATACTCACGCACCGCAACATCATGGCAAACTGCCTCCAGATGGACTATACCGGGATAATCCCCGAGGGGCAGTCGCTGCACGCGAACCTCCCGCTCTTCCACAGCTTCGGGCAGAGCATACAGGTGTGGTACACGTCCATCTTCGTCCATCCCGTTGTGGCAGTCCCAAGCCCCCTGGAGGTGAAGCAGAATTTCGACGCCATGGAAAAGGGCCGCTCAAACGTCATGATTTCCACCCCAACCTTCCTGCGCTCCTACCTCAAAAAGGGGGACCCGAAGCAGGCGGAAAGCCTGAGAATCGTGATAGCCGGAGCGGAGAAATCCCCCGACGGCTTCAAGGAGGCGTGGGAGAAAAAGTTTCCGAACAGCGCCTACAAGGAGGGCTACGGGCTGACGGAGGCCTCGCCCGTCGTCAGCGTGAACCTGCCCGAAGGCATACCGCTGAACCCCTACCGCGACTATAAAACCGGAACGCGCCCAAAATCGGTCGGCCAGCTTTTCGCCGGCATGCAGGCTGCCGTCATAAGCCCCGAAACAGGGGAATTTCTCCCGCTGGGCGAGCCGGGGACCTTGTGCCTGAAGGGGGCGAACGTGTTCGGCGGCTACCTCGGAGCCCCGGAGCTGAATGCGGAAAAGTTCAGGGACGGATGGCTCATTACAGGCGACATCGCATCGCTTGATTCAGACGCCTTCATCTACATCCGGGGGCGCATTTCGAGATTTTCAAAAATAGGCGGCGAAATGGTGCCGCACGCACTCGTCGAGGAGGCTGTCGCCAAGGCACTTTCGCAGGAAAACTCCGAGACGCAGACAGTCGCCGTGACCTGCCGCGAAAGCAGGACCAAGGGCGAAGAGCTGGTGCTTGTAACGACGCTCGACATCGACATGCCCGCCCTGAGAAAGAGCCTCGTGGACTCCGGAATTTCAAACCTCTGGATTCCCAAGGTTGTCATTAAAGTCGATGAAATCCCGACGCTCGCCTCCGGCAAGCTGAGTCTGGGAGACCTGCGAAAGATAGCAAAAAACGCCCAGGCATAGCCCGCCTCGCGCGGCATATTTCAAAAGCTGCGTAAAACGGCGCGCGCCCCCGGCGGAGTGCGCTCCATGCCGCAAGCTTCCGAACTTTCCGCCGGGCCGAATGGCGGAAGTTCATCATGCCGAAAACTGTCTGAGCCTGCGCCCCAGCCCAGGCCGCAGGCGTTCCGGGGCAGGCAGGCCACATGTTCATAATGTTTTGGCCGCGTTTTCCTTTTGCCCCGCGCCCGGATGCGCCGCAAAACAAAGGCGCCTGCGGAATTTAAAACGGGCCCGCGCAAGTCAGGATGCCTCAAAAGAAACGAAAAGACGGACGGCGTTTAGCGGCAGCCCAGCCAGGCTTTCCATCCCCGCGTAAAACTCCATTAAAAAATCCGCTTCCAAACCGCGCGCCAGGGGCATTTTTAATTGCAGGCGCGCCCTCAGGCCCCGCGCTCGGCCCGGAACCCGCGGTAGATTTTCAAAAGGGCCTCGAAATCCTCGTCGCGCGTGCCCGAAACTATCGTGCGGTCAAAATATTTTTCCTCTTCAAGCTCGCGCTTTGCAGTCTCTATGCGCCGCTCGATTTCAGAATCCGAATCGCCCCTCAGGCGCATGCGCCCGCGAACAACGTCCAGCGACTCCGGCCTGATAAACACGCACCTGAGAGCGTCCGAAATGCGCCCGTCCGACTCCGCAACCGCGCGCCACGCCCGCGCACCCTGCACGTCGATTATCAAAATCACGTCCAGCCCGCATGAGAGCTTTTCCAGTATCTCCCTTCTGGAAGTCCCGTAATAGCGCCCGTGGACGCGCGCCCATTCGTAAAACTCCCCCGCCTCTATTCCGCGCTCGAACTCCTCGGGCGTCGTAAAATAATAGTCCCTGCCATCGGCTTCGCCGGGGCGCGGGGGCCTGGTAGTGGTGGTCACGGCCCGCGTGACGGTCGGGCATTCGGCCATGAGCCGTTCGCAGACTGTGTTCTTCCCGCTGCCTGCGGGCCCGGAAACTACGAGAAGCATTCCGTCCATAACCCAAATCCCCCGAATCAGTAAAACAGCATGGATCCCGCCGCAACAGCCCCCGCAAGGCAAAGCGAGGCGGCAAACGCCCGCACGCGCACGGGCCGTTCGTAAAGCCATTCAAAAAAGTCGCGCATCCTAAACGGCAGGCACCCGAAATACACGAACGCCACCACCAGCACATACGCGAGCGAAACCGACACGAGCCTCGACTGCGCGGGCATTCCGTACAGCGCGTCGAGAAGCACGCGCATGAAAAGCAGGATGATGACGCTTAGCCCCCTTACCGGGAGGAAATCCGGGAGGTGCCTGAAAGCCAGAATTCCCGCCCCCCCGAACACGGCCATGAGGATAAACTTGTACTGGCCGAAGTCGGCCTCGCTCAAGTTGTACAAAATCCACATGAACCACAAAAGCGCAGCCCCGCAGAAAAGATAGGCCGCGTTTTGGCTGCGCAGAAAGGAAAACGCGCGGCCCCTGAAGCCGGGCGCAAAAAACGCGCCGCCGGCGCACAGAAGCGCCGCCGAAAGTATGCCGGTTGCCAGATACGGATTCATTTGGTTCATAATGGGGCCGGCCCCCGCAAAATCAAGCGCGAATCCACCCTATCTGCGCCCTGACGCGCTCCCTGCCCTCGGAAACCACCATGTGGCGCGAAATGTCGCCGTCTATTTCGCAAACCGAGTCGAGCCTCTGCCCTCGGAAGACCTCGGACAGAAACCAAAGTTCGAGGCTCGCGGCGCGGCGGCTCCCGCAGAATTCGTCCGGAAGCGGCTCTAGGGCCCAGGCGAGATAGACGGAGTTATTCACATGGCCGTTCATGTCGATGTCGTCCTTTCTCACCCCGAAATTGGAGACCTGCATGGAGTTTTCCGAAGGCGCGGGCGGCATTTTTGAAAACCTGAACGCGTCGGCGAAATCCTCCGAGCGGGGCCACTCGCCGAGCCTGTCCAGCCTTTCGAGCCTCCTTTTTTTTACGTCGAAGAGGACCCACAGGGTGCGCGCCGTGGCGACCCTGTCGCCCATCTCGTCCGACAGCACGAACTCGCGCTCGGTAGAAATCCTGGTCCGCACCGACGGCCACGTCTTTACAAACACGCGCTCGCCGCACGAAGGAAGACGCTCTATATTGAGGTGGAGCTTGGAAAGCGCCCAGCCCAAATCCATCGGAAGCAGGGCCGAAGCGCCTATCCCGAGAGCCTCGGCGTGGTCCTTTGCCGCCTCCTGGAGCATCCCCAGAAGTGAAGGAAGCTTGAGCATGCCGCGCGAATCCGCGTCGCCCACCCTGACCCTGTAATCGTCCGAATATTTTGGCATTTTTACGGCCTTCGCCGGAATGAAAAGTTAAACGGCGGAAGGCTGACGGGCCTTCGCTGCCGCATTTGGGTTTGCATTAAAAACACGCGCGGGCGGAATCCGGAAGGTTCTCCGCCGGGCGGCAGGCAGGCGCGGGCGGCGCCGCCTGAAAAGTTGCGCAGAATCAGCCCGGGGGCCAGGCCATCTGCCTCCCGCCCAAAATGTGTATGTGCATGTGGGGGACGGTTTCGCCGGCGGCGGGGCCGTTATTTACCACAACGCGGAAGCCGTCGCCTATGCCGAGCTTCCCCGCTATTTCGGGGACGGCCAGCATCATGTGGGCGAGCAGCCCGGCGTCCTCCGGCGACGCCTTGGAGAGCCTCTCCACGGGCTTTGCCGGAAACAGTATGACGTGCACCGGCGCCTGCGGGTTTATGTCGCGCACCGCCATGCACAGGTCGTCGCGGTAAACCGGCTCGGACGGAATCTCGCCGTCCATTATCTTTTGAAAAACCGTTTTCATGTCAGACGAATATTATCTCTATTTGTGGAATCGCGCTTTTGTAGCGCAAAACGACGGACTCCACAACATTTAAATTTTCCGAATATTCCCCCCGCCTTTTCGCCGACCACCTGCGCCCGCCGCCCCTGGACGCCCTGTCCAGCCCAGCGATGACAAGCACCGGCCGAGGGCATCCGGCTAGCCTCTTTGCGGCGTCGGAAACCATGCCGAATGCAAAGAGCGGGTCGAAATGGTCCCCGCCCAAATCCACATACTCCAGATGCGCCCCGGGGTCGTACATGCGCATGACAGACTTTGCAAAAGCGGCCGGATTCGACGGCCTCTCCCCCATCCTCTCCGCAAAGTCTATCGCGCGCGAGGTGTCCAGAAACGCCTCCGAAAGCCGGCCCCCGCGCGAGGCTAGAATCCTGTTGAGCGCCCTTATCCTCGAAACGGCGTCGTCCATCGCGCGGTTCGTCATATCTCTATCGAAACCGGGCAGTGGTCCGAGCCCTCCACGGAATCCAGTATGTCCGCCCCCTTCACCGAGGCCGCAAAGGGGCGCGAGACCAGAAAATAGTCGATGCGCCAGCCGATATTCTTGCGGCGCGCGCCGAAGCGGTAGCTCCACCACGAATACCTTCCGGCGACGCCGGGGTTGCGCTCGCGCCAGACGTCGGAAAGGTCGGCGCCCTCCAGAAGCGCCGAAAAGTCCTCCCTCTCCTCGTCGGTAAATCCCGGGTTTCTGCGGTTTGCGGCGGGCCTGGCTATGTCGATTTCGTTGTGCGCCACGTTCATGTCCCCGCAGATTATGAGGGGCTTTTTGGCGCCGCGGGCAAACTCGGTAAAATCGGCGTCCCACGCCCTGCGGTAGTCGAGCCGCTTCAGCCCGTCCTGGGAGTTTGGAACATAGACGCTCGCGAGGAAAAAATCGCCGAAATCGGCGCAGACGATGCGCCCCTCGCCCGGATGCCCGTCCAAATCGACGGCGCGGACGTCGAGCGGCTCAATGTTTGAAAGTATCGCGGTCCCCGAATACCCCCGCTTTTCGGCGCAACTGAAGGCCCTGTACTTGAAGGGCAGCTCCAGCGAGCCGTGCAGGTCGTCCGATATTTTCGTCTCCTGAAGGCACAGTATGTCGGGCGCAAAAGACTTTACGAACCCGCCGAAATCCTTTTTCAGCACGGCCCTCAGGCCGTTCACATTCCATGACGCTATCTTCATATTTCCAGTATCTCCCTGACAGCCTCCTCGAACGGCCTGCCGCCGCCCTCAAGGCCGCCCATTACGTCTTCAAAAAGCCTCCGCTTGGCAGCCTGCAAACGCCGGACGCTCTCCTCCACCGTCGAATCCGCCACGAGCCTGTACACGAACACGTCCCGCTTCCTGCCAATCCTGTGCACGCGGTCCACCGCCTGCTCCTCGACCGCCGGATTCCACCAGGGATCCGCGATAAACACGTAGTCCGCCCCCGTGAGGGTTATGCCGGTGCCCCCGGCGCGCATGCTCACAAATATCACGGCGGCCCCCTTTGAGGATTGGAAGAGGCCGACCGGGGCCGCCCTGTCGCGCGTGGAGCCGGTCAACTCGAAAAGCTCCGCCTCCGGGAAGGCAGCGGCCACCGCCCCCCTTATGCGCGCCAGAAACGACGTGAACTGGCTGAATACGACAGCCCGCCTCCCGCTTGACACAACGGACGCGAGGGCCTCGGTTATGGCGGATATTTTTCCGCTGTTTGAAATGTCGCAGGAAGGCCCTATCCACGGGAGCAGGGCCGGATCGCACGCGGCCTGGCGCAGGCGCGTGAGTACGGACAGTATCGATACCCTCCCGCGCGAATCTGCGGCGGCGCCCGACTTCACGGCCTCGCGCGCCGAATCAAGCAGCCTTGAGTATTCCGCGTTTTGCATGTCGGTCATCGGGCACGGCAAATCGACGAAGTTTTTCGGGGGAAGCTCGGAGGCCACCTCGTTTTTCAGCCTGCGCATGACAAACGGGGCTATCTGGCGCCTGACGCGCGCGGAAAACTCCGGCTCGGAGGCGATTCTGCGCTCGAAATCGGAGCGCGCCCCCATGAGGCCGGGCATGAGGAAGCGGAATATCGTCCAAATGTCGAGCAGGCGGTTTTCTATCGGAGTGCCGCTCAGGGCCGCGCGGAAGTCGGCGTTGAGCGACATGCACGCCTGGCTCACCTTCGAGTCCGGGTTCTTTATGAACTGCGCCTCGTCGAGGACGGCGATTTTGAAGCGCACGGCATCGGCCTTCTGCTTGTTGCGCCTGAGCTGGGTGTAGCTTGCAAGCCACACGGCCCCTCCCGGCGCCGAGAGGTCCGAAGACGAGTCCAGAACGCGGACGGAGATTTCCGGGAAGAACTTCTCGGCCTCCCCCCTCCACACCGGAATCACGCTCGCGGGGCACGCTATTATAAACTTCTCCGCCCCGTCCCAGTATTTTGAAATGACAGCGAGCGTCTGCACCGTCTTTCCGAGGCCCATTTCGTCCGCCAGCAGCATGCCGCACCCCGCCCCGAAAAGCGAGAGCATCCTCGAAACGCCCTCGCGCTGGTAGGGCCTGAGAAACTCCAGCCCGCCGGGCAGCTCCGGGCGCGACAGGACCGCCTTCTTCCACTTCGCAAGCTCTGCGGGCACCCGGAGTTTCGGCGCGCCGTCAAACAGCGTAAAAAGCATGTATTTCGGAATCTTCCCCCCGAAAAATTCAAAGGCACGGCGGGCGGACGAAATCAGCTCCCCGTCGCCCTCTGAAATCTTCACGAGGCCGCGGCCCGGGAGTATCCTTCCGCGCCCGCCGCCCCCGTGCAGGAGCCTGAGCTCGTCGAACCCGAGCCGCCTGCCGTCCAGCTCCGCGTGGAAGTCCGCGTCTATCGAATCCCCGGAGAGGCCAAGGTCGACGCTGAGGCTCACTTCCCGCGCGCCGAGGGCCAGCATATCCACGTCCCTGGGCTTTCGGATTTCAAAATGCCTCCGCCATTCGGGGAGGACCTTCGACACAAAATGCGAGAACTTGGACGTGTCAGACAGGCCGTACGAGCGGCCGTCGTAGGAAAACCCTGCCTTGCGCGCAAGGCTTGCGATTCTCACAAGCTTTTCGCGCTCCGCCCCGTTCAGCCCCGCCGCGCTCATCCCGCCGTCGCCGAACGCGGGGACGAGCCCCGCCGGGGTTTTCCAGAACACTGTAAAAGAAAGCGAGTCCCGCCCGAGTTTGAACTGGAGCGCCATTTTCATGGACGGTTCGGGGACGGGGGCGCGCGCGGGCTCCTCCGGGGCCGGGGCCTCGGGG
>URJJ01000036.1 GCA_900548185.1 uncultured Opitutales bacterium | reverse complement strand
ACGTCAAAGAGCGCAAACACGCTCATTGAAAAGCCGTCCCTGTGGACCTTTGAAATGAGGTCGACCGGCCTAGCTCCCGCTTCCATCGCTCTCCTTTCCGGGAATCCTCAAGCCCTCGTCCGCGGGCGATCCCTTCTCGAGAAACAGGGTCATTTCGTTTGCAGACCAGTCTATGTCGTGGGCTATCGCCCTGACCTTTCCGAGCAGGAAGGCGTACATCACCCATGAGACGAGGCATAGCAGCAGGCCTGCGGCCGTGCTGACAAGGGCGTTGTAAATCTGCGCCGAAAATTCGGCGGCCGTGAAATACGAGCCGCTGCGGCCAATGCCTGCGAATATTTCAAGAAGGGCCAGCACCGTGCCCATGAGGCCCATGATGGGCGCGATTTTCGCTATGAGCACGATGCTCGAAAGCCTCCTTTGCAGGAGCGGAAGCTCAAGAAGCGCCGCAGCCCTTATCGAGTCCACGATGACGGCCCTGCCGTTTTTGCCGTTCAGCAGCGCCGCCTTGACCACGCGGGACACGGGGCACGGCGTCTCGTCGCATATCGTAAGGGCCTCCAGGAGCCTCCCCGCCTTCAGCGGCGTCTTGATGCCGTCCATGAAGTCCGTGGCGCGAATCTGGCTCTTGTGCAGATAAAGGAACCTCTCCAGAAAAATCACGCCCGCGACAGCGCCGGCTGCGATAATCGGAACCATCATCGGGCCTCCGGCCCTGAAAACATTCACAAATCCTTGCATAAAATCTACCTTTCAACAGCGTTTAGAACCTTGGACTTGGCTATCCTCGATCCGGGCAGGTCGTACTTTATAAGAAGGGCGTATGCGGAGGCCGCGGACGCCTTTTCGCCGTTTTGCTCAAAGGTGCGGGCCAGGTCGAGGAGCGTCCTTGCAATCCAGTACCTTTCCTTGGGCGAAAAGTCGGCGACCTCGGCCCCGGGAGCTTGCGCGGAATTCCCGCCGGATGCGGGAGGGGCGGCGTCGGCCCTGCCGAGAAACGAGTTTGCGGAGACCCACCAGACTTCCGCCGCCTCCCTGGTGCGCCCGACGCGCTCGAGCGCAAATCCGCACTTGTAGGCGGCCTCTGCCCTCGCCTCGCGCGGGATGTCGGGCATGGAGTATATCCTCTCGAAAGTGGCTGCGGCCTCGGACTCCCTGCCGGTCTGCGCAAGGAGGCAGTCGCCAAGCCCCATGTTGGCGAGGATGGCCTGGGGCCGCCCCTCGAACTCGTCGATTATGTTCCTGTAAACGGCCGCGGCGTTGGCGAAATCCCCGGTGAGCCTGAGAATCTCGGCCTGGGCTATCTTGGCGTAAAAGACCTTCGGCGACTTCGGGTACCGCTCCACCAGCCGCGAAAGCAGCGACACGGCCTCGCGGTAGTCGCCCGGAAGCCCCAGCTTTCTGGAGTATGCGGCGGCGTCGTAGAGGGCGGTGTCGGCGTACGCCCCGTCCGGGAATGCGTCGGCCAGGGTCTTGCAGTTCTGCTGGGCCTTTGCGAAAGCCCCGCGCATGGCGAAATTTCTGGCCTCATAGAGGTACGAAATCTGCGCGGCGTCGCTTGAGGGGTAGTCCCGGCGAAGGGCCGCGTAGGCCTCGAAGGCCCCGTCCGGGCCGTCGAACCTGTCGAGGGCGGAAAGCGAGCGGGCCTTTATGAGCATGGCGTTGGAGGCGATGGCGTCGGCCGTCTCGCGCGAGGCCTTCAGCGCCCCGGAGCGTATCTGGCCGAGTATGCCGTCGCAGAGCTTCAGGGTTTCCCCGAAGTCCCCGGAATTTTCGGCGAAGCGAGCCTGGAGCCAGAGCATCTTGGCCCTCAAATCGTGGTCGGCGCCTTCGGAGACGGGCCCGGAAAGGAGATTAGAGACGCGTTCCATCGCCCTCTCCGACGCCCCCTCCTGCCTGAGCGCGGACGATATTGCCCACTCCGCCCGCCAGACGTCCTCCGGATTCAGCGTAAGCGACGCGTAAGACGAGTCCGCCAGCTTCTCGGCCCCGGACACGTCGCCCAGGGCTATCATGGACTCGACCGCGCGGGTGAACGCCCCCCCCTTCCAGTTTTCCGGAAGCTCCGACGAAAGCAGGGCCCTGTACATGGAGCCCGCCGTGTCGTAGTCGCCGTCCATGAAATAGCAGTCGGCCGCGAGGAACCTGGTAAAGTCGGAAATCCTTGGGTTTTTCTCGAGGGATGCGACTGACATCAGGTGCCGCGCCGCGAGCCTGTACTCCGGATTTTTACCGGGCGCGGGGGCGAAGGCCGCCCAGGCCAAAACCCCGTAGGCGTTCGACTTGAACGCGGAGGCCGGATAGTCTTTCAAAAGGGTTTCCGCATACTTTTTTACGTCCTGGTAGGCGCCCCTTTTCATAGCCGAATAGGCGAGCTCCAGAAGTATCCTGTCGCGGACGAGCGGGGAGCCCCCGGAGAGCACCGAAAGCAGGGCCGCGTCGAATTCCCCCGGCTCGTTTTCGTAGGTCTTTCTAAGCAGGTATATCGCCTGCTCCGTGGTGCGCGGCGAGACGGTGGAAAGCAGGAGGGAGCGCAGGATTGCGCGCTTCCTCTCGTTTGAAGGCTCGACGGCCGCCTCGATTATGCGCAGCTCGTCCCTGTCGGAATCGGGCATGACGGAAATTGACAGCGCGTTTTCTATAACGTCGAGGGCGTCCCGCTTCCTGCCGAGCCTGTCCAGCACTATCGCGTACTGCTTGGCGTACTGCACCCCCGAAGGCGAGCCGATAAAAAGGCTGGACTTCATGCCCAAATCCGCAGCGAAAGACGCCAAATCCTCCGCGCTCAAATCCTCCGACATTTTGCAGAGGTTGTAAAGTATGTCGGCCTCCTGGGCGACGAGCAGCGAGAGGGCGTAGTTTTTCGCCTTCAGAAAGTCCTCCTTGGCGCTCTTGAAATTCCCCTCGTCAAACGACACGAGGCCGCGGGTCACGAAATACCACGCCCGCGCCCCGTCGTCGAGAGAGTCCGGGGAAAACGAAGCGAGCAGCTCCGCAGCCCCCGCCCCGTCCCCGCCGCCGCGCGCCAGCACTATCGCGCGCCGCAAGAGGACGTCCGGCCCCGGGTCCCCGCCTATGGCGTCCAGAACTTCCCCGGCCTTTTCAAAGGCCCCCTGCGCTATCAGCGAGTCGGCAAGCACTATCCTCGCCGCGTCCCTCATCTTGCCGGAAGACGCGTCGGCCACCTTCCCGGCGAGCGCCGCCGAAAGGGCCGGCATGCCCATTTCAAGGGCCCTGGAGGCGTTTTCGATGGTGGTAACATCGGAATTTATCATTAGCGGGGGGCTGTTCGAATCGAACACCGGCCCGCCCCCGGCGCACAGCGCGCCGTGCGCGAGCAATGCTGCGGCATAAAGCGCCGCAAGCCGTGGAAAAATTCCTTTCATTGTGTGAAAATTCAAAGCTTCAGGCCTTCCATTGCAAACTTATTTGCGCCGTTTTTTCCGCGAGGCGCGGGATGGCGGCGTCGTACACCCTCTTGGCGGCGGCCGCAGCCGAGGCGAAGCGGGCGAGCCTAAACGGCAGGCCCGGATTTTTGAGAAACATTTTCGCAAGCGTTGCGGCGGGGAACCTCGCCCCGCCGGTTTCAGGGTCCATAGTTGCCGCAAAAAACCCGGCCGGCACGTCGGAGTCCGCCACGTCGCTCACCGCCCTGAAAGAGGCGAACCTGCCCTCCCCGAAAACCGGCCCGAAAAGCGAGCTTTCCATGTCCACGGCGGAGTATCCCGCGCGGGCGAACGCCGCCTTTTCCGCAGGCCCGGCAACCGAATCCGAACAGGCTATCCTGCCCGGGGACGCCCCTGCGGATTCGAGCGCGCCGGCCAGATCCGCGTTCGCGCTTTCAAAAATTAAAGCGCCCGCCGGGATTCCCGGCAGGCACGCCCCGCAGAATCCGCACAGCACCGCAAAATCCGGCCCCAGGGAGCCGGCCGCTCCGCGCACCCTTTCAAGCGAGGCGGCGCATCCGCAGCCCGAAACCATGCCGAAAACGCGCTTGCCGTGCGATGAAACTTCGGCGACCGCCCCGAGCGCGGGGCGCGAACCCGCCATTTTAAAAAAGGCGGACGCCTCGAAGACGGTTGGGAATATGAGAAGCGCCGGCATTGCGTAAGCCCTCAGAGTTCCGGAAGTTCCGCAGACTTCGCCGCGCTTTCCATCGTGCAGGGAAGTCCGGTCGAAACCCAGTCGCCCACCACAGCCGCGTTTTTGAAATGCCCCAATGGGAGGGGCCTTGCCGCCTCGGACGCACAGGTGGAAAGCATCGTGGCGTCGCGGAATAGCGACGGGACGAAGCTTTCAAACTCGAAAGCCCCGAAGTACTTTTCAAGCTCCGCCATTACCGAGGCGCGCAGGGATGAAGGGGAAAAGTCCCCCGAAAACGCGCTCACCGTTATGGAGTATAGGTTCAGGCCGCCCCCGAATCCGGCGGTTTCGGTGCGGTCGAAGACCCAGTGCAGAGGCGACTCCATGAGCGCGACAAACGGCCCCGAGAAGAGCTTTGTGCGGGTCGTGAAATATATGTTTAAAATCGGGGAGTCAGGTATCGACGCCGCAGCCCGGCCGACGGGCGTCTGCGGGACAAGCGACGCCAAAGCCCGGCGCGGGACGGCGAAAACGGCGTAGTCGAACGCCCCCGCGTCCCTCCCGCCGGCCTTGAACGAGACCACGCGGCCGTCCGAAACTTCGACGTCCGAAACGGGGCTTGAGAGGTTCACAGAACCCCCGCACGCCTCGATGAAAAGCTTCGCCCTCGGCCACAGCAGGTCGGCAAACGGCACCCGGTTCACGACCAGGGCGCTCATGTCCGCCCCGCGCAAAAGCGACTTGCGCACGCTTTGCACAAACATTTCGGCAGAAGCCTCGTCCGGGTCGGTGTTCTGCACCGAAACGCAGAAGGGCTCCCAGAGGGCGGACTTTGCGACGGCGCCGACCCCGTGGCGGTCGAGGTATTCCGAAACGGTCTCGCCCGGGTTTGCCCCCCCCAGCCCGAGCTTTATCCTGGCCAGCATAAGGAGGTTTCGCCAGCGCAGAAAGCCGCTTATTTTGGGGAGCCTGAAAATATTCCCGAAGAGCGCCGCCCCTCCCTTCCCCCTCATCGGGAAGCGGTATGAAAAGCTGCCGCCCGACTTGGTTTTAAACTCGATGCTGGAGGCGGGCGGAAAGAATGCCCCGCCCCGGGTTCCGAGCGTGTCCAGGAGGCCGAGGAAGCCCTCGTAGCAGCGCATGAGCGCGTGGCTGCCGTTGTCGAGGCGCGCGCCCGCCGCCTTCCACTCCATCGCCCCAGCCCGCCCGCCGACGTGCGACTTCGACTCGTAAAGGTCAACCTCGTAGCCCTTGAGCGAAAGGTTCACCGCCGCCGCTATCCCGGCGATTCCCCCGCCGAAGACGGCCGCCCTCCCGAAATTTTCCGCAGCCGGGGCCGAGTATTTTTTGGCCCTCCGCACCGCCGCGGCGGCAATCGCGATTTTGCGCCACTTGGGTATCTTTACGGCCTTTTCAGAAATCCTGAAGCCCCCGGCCCCGATTTCGTCAAGAATCCTCTCGTATATCCCCCACATTATGAATGCGGGGGCAAGGGAGGCGGCGTCCTCGGGCTGGAGGAGGCGCCTGGCGCGGTTGAAAAAGTGCTTGGCCCTGAAATGCATCATGGCAAACAGCGCGCGGCAGTTCTCGCCGGGCTCGTCCGCGCCGAAATCCTCGGGCTTCACCCCGAACGCCTCCATTTCCGCCCTGGGGATATAGACTCGGCCCATCTGCTTCCAGTCGCACACCACGTCGCGCAGGATGTTCGTGAACTGGAGCGCGTACCCGAGGGCCTCCGCGAACTCCCTGGTCTTTTCGTTTTTGAAGCCGAATATGTGTATGGAAGCAAGCCCGACGGCGCTCGCAACGCCGTAGCAGTATTTCTTTATGTCCGCGTAGGTTTCAAAGGGGGCGGGGTCGGTGTCGCGCATCACGCCGTCTATTATGTCCAGGAGGTACTTCTTGGGAACGTCGCGGCGCATGACGGTGTCGCGCAGCTCGGCCCCCATTTTGGAAAGCTCCGATGTGCGCGCGGAATATATCGCCTCGATTTCGCGCTTCCACGCCTCCAGGGCCGCGATTTTTCGCTCCGGGGTTGAGTCGGGATCGTCGGCGATGTCGTCGAGTATGCGGCAGTAGGCGTAGAACACCTCCATGTCGCGGGCCCTGTCGCGCGGCATGCAAAAAAACGCGAAGGCAAGGTTTGATTTCCTGCGCGCCTCCACCTGCGAGGCTTCGTCAACTGAAAACTCCGTCTCCATGGCTCGCTAAAACAGGGCGGACAGAAGCAGCCTCGCCTTGTCCCGCCCGCGCAGGGCCGGGCGCTTCGAGAGCGTGTCGAACTTCTGGCGCTCAATCATCCCCAAAATGGCGCGCCCGCCCGCTATCGTAACCTTTATTTCAAGACTCAGCGGGAAGGGCAGCAGCTTCGGCAGCCCCTCGCCTCGCCGGAAGAGCGACTCGGTGCGGACAACCTGGGCGCACAGGCAACTGCGCACAGCCTCGGAGGCGGAGGGAGCGAAGAAATCCTCCTCTGTGAGGGCGCCCCACTCCTCCATGGGAATGTATATGCGGTTCTTAGACCTGTCCACGCTCATGTCCTGCCAGAAGTTTGCAAGCTGCAAGGCGGTGCATATGGCGTCGGACATTTCAAACATCCGCTCTTCGCGAAGGCCGTGCAGGATTAGCACGAGCCGCCCGACCGGGTTTGCGGAGCGGCGGCAGTAGTCGTAGAGCTCGCCGTAGTCGCGGTAGCGTTTTTTTACGACGTCCTGGGCGAAGGCGCTCACGAGGTCCCTGAAAAGTTGGGGAGGTACGTCGAACTTGGCGATGGTGTCGGCGCACGGCGCGAATATCCAGTCCCACCTCGGGTCGAGGGGGCGGCCGGCCACGGCCTCGTCGAGCTGGGCCACGTATTCCTCAAGCCACTTCACGCGCTCGGGCGAGTCGGCGGCCACGGTCTCGTGGTTTTCGTCGGCGATGTCGTCGGCGGTGCGCGCAAAGGCGTATACGGCCGCCACATGCCTGCGTATCCTCTTCGGGACCATCTTGGCGACCGGGAAATTTTCGTAGTGGGAGTCCGCGAGCCGCTGACACCTCCTGTATGCCGAATCCAAATCCATAAAGTCCGAACATCCAACACACGGCAGGGCCTCCTGTCAAGGCGCAAGGAAGCCGCGCGCCTCCCCCCTCCCTTTTGATATGGGGCTCCCGCGCCCGCGGCGCCATGATTTTGCTTGCATGGGCGCCGGGAGTCTGGAAAATGGAAAAATTTTAAAGGGCTATCATATACATAGGGAATGGATACTAACCACATCAGGAATTTCTGCATAATAGCGCACGTGGACCACGGCAAGACCACGCTTTCCGACAGGCTGCTTGAAATGACCAAGACCATCGAAAAGCGGAATATGCAGGACCAGCTTCTCGACTCCATGGACCTGGAGCGCGAGCGCGGCATCACGATAAAGTGCCATCCGGTTTCGATGAAATATGCAAAAGACGGCAGGGAGTACCTCCTGAACCTCATCGACACCCCCGGGCACGTGGACTTTTCCTACGAAGTTTCCAGGTCGCTTGCGGCCTGCGAGGGCGCGCTGCTTCTCGTGGATGCGGCCCAGGGCGTAGAGGCCCAGACGGTCGCCAACGCGAACCTGGCAATGAACCAGGATCTGGCGATAATACCCGTGATAAACAAGGTGGACCTTCCAAGCGCCCATCCGGAGATGTGCTTGAAGCAGGTCGAGGACGTGCTGGCGCTGCCTGCGGAGGAAGCGATACTCGCAAGCGGCAAGAGCGGCATAGGCATAAAGGAAATCCTGGACGCTGTGGTCGACCGCGTGCCGCCCCCGCGCTGGGCGGACTTCCCCCAGACGCGCGCCCTCGTGTTCGACTGCATGTTCGACTCCTACAAGGGCGTAATCTGCTACGTCCGCGTGTTCTCCGGCGAATTCAAGCCCGGCGACGAAATCCAGATGATGTCCAACGGCTCGCGCACCGTCCTGAAGGAAGTCGGTCGCTTCAAGCCCAACATGTCGCCAGAAAAGTCCATTTCCGCCGGCTGGACCGGCTACATAGTAACAAACATAAAGGACGTTTCCGAAATCAAGATAGGCGACACGATAACGCTCGCCTCCGACCCCGCCCCCGAAATGCTCCCCGGGTACAAGGAGGTAAAGCCCATGGTGTTCGCGGGCATCTACCCCATCGACACCGCCGACTACGAGAGGCTGAAGAGCTCGCTGGCCCGCCTCCAGCTCAACGATTCGGCCCTCGTCTACCAGGCGGAAACCTCCGTCGCGCTCGGCTTCGGCTTCCGCTGCGGCTTCCTGGGGCTTCTGCACATGGAGATAGTCCAGGAGCGCCTGCGCCGCGAATACGACCTTGACATAATTTCAACCTACCCCAGCGTGGTTTACAAGGTCAGGCTCTCCGACGGCTCCGAGATAGAGGTCGACAACCCCGTAAAACTGCCCGACCCCTCCGCCATAGACGAAATTTTCGAGCCTAAAATCAAGGCCCACATACACATCCCCGGCGACGCCATAGGCGACATGCTCGCCCTCATAGCCGAAAAGCGCGGCTACTGCGAGCGCACCGAAAACATAGACGAGACGCGCCTCATGCTCACAGCCGACCTGCCGCTCAACGAAATCCTCGTGGACTTCAACGACAGGCTAAAGAGCATAACCCGGGGCTACGGCAGCATGGACTACGAGATGGCCGGCTACGAATCCAGCGACCTCGTGCGCCTCGACATACTTGTAAACGGCGAGCAGGTGGACGCCTTCTCCTCGATTGTCCACCGCGAAAAGGCCGAGGGCAAGGGCCGCGCGCTATGCGCGAAGCTCAAGGACATCCTCCCCAGGCAGATGTTTAAAATCGCAATCCAGGCGGCCATAGGCGGCAAGATAGTGGCCAGGGAAACCCTCGGGTCTTTCAGAAAGGACGTCACCTCAAAGTGCTACGGCGGCGACATCACGCGCAAGAAGAAGCTCCTCGAAAAGCAGAAGGAGGGCAAGAAGCGCATGAAGCAGATAGGCAAGGTGTCCATACCGCAGGAGGCGTTCATCGACGTCCTTAAATCCACAAACTGACGGGGGCAAAATGAACATTCCGTTTTTTTCAAAGGGCGGCAGGAAATCGGCAAAGGAGCTTTTGGCGGCGGCCTGCAACGTGTACAACTACCGCAGGGACGTGATGGACCCCGCGGACGCCGCGCGCCTGAAGGAGCTTATAGAAAAGACCGAGTCGCTTTTTGACGACGGCAAGTCCGGAGACCCGGAGTACGCGGAGACCGCCGGGCGGCTCGAGGCGCTCATGAGGAAGGTCGGCGGAAAGGTTTACCCGCTCTCGTCCATTTCAGACAACGTGGACGTCGTTGTCGTCGCGGGGATACTGGCCCTGAGCGTCCGCAGCTTCTTTTTCCAGCCCTTCCAGATACCCACAAACTCGATGTACCCGAGCTTTTACGGCATGACGCCGCGCGTCTATGCCCAGGGCGAGGAGGCCCCGTCGTTCGGTAAAAAGCTCGCGAGGCTGGTCACGAAGAAGGCGTCGAACTACGAGCTTCTGGCCCCGGAGGGCGGCGAGGTCCTGGTGAAGCTGAACAGCCGCGGGAAAGGGGAGATTTTCGACGCGCAGGTGCGGCCCTCCAAATGGCTGTTCGTGCTCCCCTCGCAGGAGAAGGCGTACACTTTCAGCGTAAACGGGCGCGAATTCGAGCTGGCGCTCCCGGCGGACTTTTCCCTGGATTCTGTGATGCGCACGGCCTATCCCCTCGGGGAAAAAGCCGATACGGACGCCGAATACATGGGCCAAATCTCCAGGCGCGGGAAAATCGTCGAGCGCGGGGACGGCTACTTCTTGAGCCTCGGCAATTTTGAAAAGGGCGCGCGGATACTGAATTTCGACATACTGGGCGGGGACATGCTCTTCGTGGACCGCTTCACCTACAATTTCAGAAGGCCGAAAATCGGCGAGCCCATCGTGTTCAGGACGGGGATGTGCGACGGCCTTACCGCCCTAAACGGCGGCGTTCCGGACGACAAATACTACATAAAGCGCCTCGTGGGCGAGGGCTCCGACACGCTCAGGGTCGAGGGCTCTACGCTCATCAGAAACGGCGCCCCGATAGAGGGCTCCCCCGCTTTTGAAGCCAACGCCGAGCGCGCCGGGGAATACTCCGGATACAAGGCCGAGGGCGCGCTCAAAAACGGCAGGACGGCAACCGTCCCCGAAGGCAGCTACTACGCCATGGGCGACAACTCCGCAAACAGCCTCGACAGCCGCTACTGGGGAGGGGTTCCCGAAAAGGCCGTGGTCGGAAGGGCGCTTGTGATATTCTATCCGTTCACGGAAAGGTGGGGGGCCGCAAAATAGCCCGTGCGGCGGCGGCCGGCCCGGAAAATCGGAGGCCATGCCGCGCCCCTTTCGCCTCAAAGGCGCTAAAAAAACGTTGAAGTTTCCGAAGAAGTATATTTAAAGGTTGAAAGTTTAAATTATATTAATGGCAAATCAATACCCAGGCGGCAGATCAAACCCGCAAAAGAACAGATACTTCAAAAATTACGGCCCGCGCAGGAACGAGAGAATAAGGGTTCCCAAAGTCCGCGTCATAGGGCCCGACGGCGCCCAGATAGGAGTGATGTCATCCTCCGAGGCGCTTGCAATCGCAAGAAAGCTCAAGCTGGACCTTCTGGAAGTGTCCCCCAACACGGAGCCGCCCGTATGCAGGATTCTCGACTACGGCAAGTACCAGTACGAAGAGGCCAAAAAGCAGAAGTCCAACAAGACTTCCAGCGCCAAGATAAAGGAAGTCAAGCTGCGCCCGAACATCGACCGCCACGACTACGAGACGAAGATGCGCAACGCGGAGCGCTTCCTGTTTGCAGGCAACAAGCTGAAAATAACCATGATGCTGCGCGGCCGCGAAATGGAGTTCAAAAACAACGCCTTTGAAATAGTAAAGCGCGCCATAGCCGACCTCGCACACATGGGCCACGCAGATTCCGAGCCCAAGCTCATGGGCAGGAACATATCGACAACCATGTCTCCCGCCCCGCTGAACCAGCGCAAGCTGAGGTACTCCGGCGTGGACGACGACATCCCCGAGGAGGACGACTCCGGGGACGACGCCGCCGAATAGCGGGGGCCTCTGGAATTTCGCGATGGGGGATTTTTTCAGAGGGGCCGGCCGCCTCATCCCGGCGGCCGCCGACTTTTTCGGACGGCCGTTTTTTTCTGGCCGGACGCAAGGCGGCGGCGCGGGGCGCGGGGCGGACGCAAGCCCCGGAGGGAACTCCCCGTTTTTCCCGGACGCGCCGATGTCGCGCCGGAGTTTTTTAAAAAGCGCGGCGCTTTTTGCGTTTCTTTTCGGCTCGGGCAAAGATAGCTCCGCAATGAAAATAAAGGGCGTCGAATACGTGTCGGCCGCATACGTGGCAAAGCGCTTCGGCATGAAATACAAGACGCTCTCGCCGCGCAAGGCCCAGAGGGTTTACGGCTCCGGGGTGAGCATGGATTTCTCCGTCCACAAGCGGGACATGTCGCTAAACGGGCTTAAAATCTGGCTGGGATTCCCTGTGGCGGAGAGCGGCGGCATGCTCTACATTGCGCTCGCGGACGTTGAAAACACGCTCGTTCCCATACTCCAGCCCCACCGCCTCAAGCCTCCGCCCCCCCTCTCCCACATAGTCATAGACGCCGGCCACGGCGGGAAGGACAAGGGGGCGATGAACACCCCGCTCGGGCTCTACGAAAAAAACCTGACGCTCGACATAAGCCGCAAGCTCGCAAAAATCCTTCGCGCCCGCGGCTACCGCGTGACGCTCACGCGCGACAGGGACGTCTTCATAGAGCTTCCCGACAGGCCCCTGAAGGCAAACCGCCTCGGCGCCGACATGTTCGTGAGCGTCCACATAAACGCCGCAGGCCCAAGCGCGTCGGGGGTTGAAACATACGCCCTCACCCCGCGCTGGCAGACCTCCACCAACGCCTCCGGGGTCACCGCCGCCGACAAGCGCCTCCTCGCCGGAAACTCCATGGACGACTGGAACACCCTGCTTGCCTACTATCTCCAGCGGGAAATAGCCGCCGCAACAAAGGCGGAGGACAGGGGCGTCAAGCGCGCGCGTTTCGCCGTCCTGCGGGACGCCAAAATGCCGGCCGCGCTCATCGAATGCGGGTTCATCTCAAACTCGGCCGAAGCCCGCAACCTCGGCAGCGACGCTTACAGGGCAAAAATAGCCAAGGCCGCCGCCGACGGCATAGCCCGCTACGCATCGACAATCTCGCGCTTCAAAAAGAAATGACCCTCCCGTGCCTGCTGCCGCTAATTGCCGCGGTGCTTTACACGTTCGCCGCGATATGCACAAAGCGCGCCATAGACGGCGGCGCGGGGGTGATGCGCATGTTCTTCATAACAAACGCTGCTGCGGCGGCGATGCTTCTGGCGGCCCTGCCATTTGCCCCGCCCATGCCGCCCGTGCGGCTTTTCGCGTACCCTGCGCTGTGCGGGGCGCTGTATTTTCTGGCGCAGCTTTCCCTTCTTTTGTCGATAAGGCTCGGGGAAGTTACGATGCAGGTTCCGCTCCTCGGCGTAAAGGTCGTGTTTGTCGCGTTTTTCATAACGCTTCTGACAGGCAGGCCGCTGGAGCCAAACATCGTGCTGGCTTCGGCGATAACCGCCGCAGGGGTGTTTCTCATGGGGTTTTCGTCGTCTGAATTTTCGAGAAAGACCCTGCTTACAATAGTGTTTGCGATGGCCGCAAACGCATCATTTGCAATATCGGACTGCGTGATACAGATGCGCATGGGGGAAGTCGGGACGCTGTGGTTCATGGCGGGGGTTTACTGGACCACCTTCCTCATATCCCTTGCGCTTGTGCCGTTTTTCAGGGCGCCCCTTTCTGCCATACCCCGCGGGGCGCGCAAATGGACCGCAGCCGGGGCCGTCATAATGTGCGCCCAGGCGTTCACGCTTGTGGCCGCGATGGGCATATTCAAAATGGCGGCCCTCGCAAACATAATATATGCCACGCGCGGGCTTTGGAGCATCGCCGTCGTCTGGTTTGCAGGGCGGATGCTGGGCAACAACGAGCGGGAGGCGGGCCCCAAGCTCATGTCGATAAGGCTGGCGGGAGCCTCGATGATGACGGCGGCGGTCGTGATTGCGCTGTGGTAAGGCAGGCAAAATGGATGGGCGAGCAATCGAAATAGAAACCCGGCGACTAGTCCTGCGCAGGCTCTGCGAAGGCGACTTTGAAAGCCTGTGCGGCATAATACGCGACGACGACACCATGTACGCATACGGCGGAGCCCTTGGCGAAGGCGAGGCCCGGGAGTGGCTGGCCCGCCAGCTTTCAAGGTACCGCGAATACGGCTTCGGCGCGTGGGCGGCTGTGCTCAAGGAAACGGGAGAGTTCGCGGGCCAGATTGGCATAACGATGCAGGACGCCGGGCCGCTCGGGCGCGTCCACGAAATCGGCTACCTGCTAAACCGCTCCCACTGGGGCATGGGGTACGCGACCGAGGCGGGCCTGGCGTGCAGGGAATACGCCTTTTCCCGCCTCGGAGTTCCCGCCGTCTACTCCATAATACGCGACACAAACGCCCCGTCGATACGCGTCGCAAAAAGGCTCGGCATGTCCGCATGCGCGGCCCTGGTCAAGCATTACAGGGGAATCGAAATGCCCCATACGGTGTTCCGCGTAGAAAATCCGGCCCAACTCCGCACGGCGGAAAAAGCCCCCGGCATTAAGTGATGCGCATTTCCCCATTCTCCCCCAAGCCGCGTTTCTTATGCTGAAATGCCAAGCCCGCCAGGCTCGCGCTTCCGCATAAGATGCAAGATGGAGGCGCAAAAAATCCGGTTGCGCCCGCGCGGCAAACGCCCGCATGTTTTAGCCGGGCGTACGTGGCAGAAAAAACCGCCCTCCCCCGCTGCGGGCCGGGTGCGCGAAGCACAAAGGCAGAATACGCCGGGGAGCGCCCTCCGGGAAATGCTCCGCATTAAGCCCCCCGGAAAAACGCAAGCAAAGGCGTTCAACGCGGATTTGAAAAGCCCGTTTTTTCCGCGCGCTGCGGGGGGTTAAAAAACGCCATAAAAAAACGCGCCGGAAACAAATCCGGCGCGCGGCGCAAAGGGCGGAGAACCTCAGTCCTGAATGGCGCAGATGGCCGCCATGGCGCCCATTGCGGAGGCTGTGATTGCCTGCCTGAAATTCTTGTCGGAACAGTCGCCCGCCACATAAACTCCGCTCACACCGGTCCTGACCAGGCTCCCCTCTTCGGCTACGACATACCCCTCCGAATCGAGCCGCAGATGGCCCTTGAATACGTCCGTATTCGGAACATGGCCTATCGCTACAAAAACGGCAGCGCACTCCAGCTCGCTCTTCGAGCCGTCCTTCAGGTTCTCCACAACGACCCCTCGGCATTTGCCGTCCTCGCCTGGCAGGATTTCGGAGACGACGCTGTCCCAGACCGGCGTTATCTTTTCGTTTGAAAGCGCGCGGTCCGCCATGATTTTGGAGGCGCGGAGGGTGTCGCGGCGGTGTATCAGGCGCACAGACTTGCAGAAGCGCGTGAGAAACACCGCCTCCTCGCAGGCGGAGTCGCCGCCGCCTATCACCACTACGTCCCTGTCCTTGAAAAACGCCCCGTCGCATGTGGCGCATGTGGACACGCCCTTGCCGCCGTATAGCTCTTTCTCGTTCTTCGCCCCCGTGAGCCTCGGGGCAGCCCCCGTCGCCACAATGACCTTGGGCGATTCGTACACGCGCCCGTCGGAGCACCAGACCTTCTTCACGTCCCCGGAAAAATCCACCTTTTCGACGGCGGCGTTGAGGATTGCCGTCTTAAACTTTTCGGCCTGCATGCGCATGTTCCACACCAGCGAAAACCCGTCGATGCCGTCGGGAAACCCCGGGAAATTTTCGACTTCGCTTGTTGTGGTAATCTGGCCTCCCGGCTGGGGCCCCTCTATTACAAGCGGGTTCATGCCCGCGCGCGCAGCGTATATTGCAGCCGACATTCCGGCGCAGCCCCCGCCTATTATTATGATATTTTCCATAAGAAACAAAATTTAAAGGTTCCGCCAAGAAAAGCACATGGCGTTCCGCCTTGCAAGAATTGATTGCCCAAACCCCGCCGGGCGCCAAAAAAAGCGCGGCGAAAGCGCTGCCCTCCGCCGCGCGCAAAATCCGCTATTTTTCAGGAAGCCCCGGTTCCGGGAGCTTTCCGAGGTATTCGGAGACGCCCTGCTCCGTCGGCTTCATGGCCTTTTCGCCCTTCTTCCAATTCATCGGGCAGACCTCGCCGAACTGCTCAAAGTGCTGGAGGGCGTCCACCATGCGCAGCGCCTCCGGGATGGAGCGGCCGAGCGGGAAATTGTTTACCAGCTCGTGCTGCACGACGCCGTTTTTGTCGATGAGAAACAGCCCGCGGTAGGCGACAAGCTCGCCAATGACGACGGTGTTTCCGACGTCGTCGATTTCATGCTCCCCGGCAAGGACGTCGTAGTCGCAGGATATGGTTTTGTTTATGTCCGAGACAATCGGGTAAGTCACGCCGCAGATGCCGCCCCTTTCGCGCGGGGTCTGCACCCACGCGTGGTGCGAGAACTCGCTGTCGGTGGAGCATCCTATCACCTGCACGCCGCGCCTTTCAAATTCGGCGAGCGAATTCTGGAACGCTATGAGCTCCGTCGGGCACACGAACGTAAAGTCCTTCGGGTAGAAGAACAAAATCACATACTTTTTCCCCCGGAACTGCGAGAGCGTAAAATCGGGGACGATTTTGCCGTCCACCACCGCGTTTGCCTTGAAGTCCGGGGCCTTTTTTCCTACCAATACTGACATATTTTTCCTTTTTTTATTGTTGAAAGCGATTGACGCACAGATGTTATAAACGGAATTTTCAGACTGCTTTTAAAAGGTTTCGGCATGGAATTTGTGGACACGCACGCGCATCTTGACGCGTTTATTGAAAACGGGACGCTGGACGCCGCTCTGGCGCGCGCGAGGGAGGCGGGGGTGTCCCGCATAATATCGTGCTCGGCGAGCCCGCGTGACTGGGAGGCGTACTTCGAGGCGTCCTCGCAAAACCGGGGGGTTGTGTTCTGGCAGCTCGGGGTCCACCCCACGGAAATAGGCCCGGACACTGAAGCCGCCCTGGAGGGGGCGGGGAAATTTCTCAAGTCGCAAAACCCGCCGGTTGCAATCGGGGAAATCGGCCTGGATTTCCATATGATGGAGGGGACTCCGGCTGAAATCGAAAGGGCCAGGGACGCCCAGCGGCGCATATTCAAAATGCAGCTCGAAATGGCAAAATCCGCAGGGCTTCCCGTGTGCATCCACGCCAGGGACGCCGTAATGGAGGCGGCAGAAATCATAACGGAGTCCGGCTTCGACTGGAAAAGGGTCGTATTCCACTGCTTCAGCGGCACGCCCGGCGAAATGCGCGAGATAAACGCCCTCGGCGGGCGCGCCTCGTTTACGGGCATCATAACCTACAAGAACGCCGGCGAAATGAGGGAGGCAATGCTCGCCCAGGGGCTCGGGCGCCTCATGCTTGAGACCGACTGCCCCTACCTCTCCCCGGTCCCCTTCAGGGGTAAGCCCAACGAGCCGTCGCGCCTGCCCCACACGGCATCCAGGGCCGCCGAAATTTTCGGGGTACCCCCCGGCGAAATCGCCTCGGCCACGACCCGCAACGCCGCCGAATTTTTCGGCCTTTAGCCTTTACCGCCGCGCGCATTTGTGGTTCACTGCCGCCGCATGATAAAAATTTCAGCCCCCATCCCGTACAGCCTCCCGGACGCCCTCGAAGAGCATTTCTGCGAACTCGAATCGTCGTCCTGGGGAATCGACAAGCGAAACGACGCCACCCCGCCGGAGCTTTTCGGATACTTTGAAGACGCGGCGGACGCGGCCGGCCAATACGGCGAACTCCGCAAGTCCTTTCCCGAACTCCCCGAAATTTTCGCCTCCGAGGAGGTATTCGAGCAGGACTGGAAAAACGAGTACAAGAAGTACCTCAAGCCCTGGAGCTGCCGCACCCTGCACTGGGTTCCGGACTGGGAGCGTGCGACCTACCCCCTTCCCGACGGCCACAAGGCCTTCTATTTCGACGCCGGCCTCGCCTTCGGCACCGGCGACCACCCGACGACGCGCCTTTGCGCCATAAGGATGCTCGACTGGCTCGCAGGCCAGCCGGACCCCGGAGGCAAGTTCCTCATAGACGCCGGGTGCGGCTCGGGAATACTGGCGATAAGCGCGCGCCTCATGGGCTTCGGCAGGGTGTTCGCATTCGACAACGACCCGGAAGCCGTGCGCGTCAGCCTTGAAAATTCCGCCCAGAACGGCACGGAAGGGCAGATAGAATTCGCCCGGGCCGGCATCGACGAAGCCCTCGCCGGAAAGTCCTGCGACATCCTCCTTGCAAACATACAGGCCGACATACTCATGATTTACGCCGACGAGCTGATAGCAGCCGTAAAGCCCGGCGGGACGCTCGTGCTAAGCGGCATACTGGCCGTGGAAAACGACGAGGTGCGGGCTCGCTTCGCAAAGGCCGCGGGCGGCCGCGCCGCCTCGTGCGACGCCGCATTCATGGGCGAGTGGTCCGACGTCATGATGCGCCTCTCCTAGCCCCGCCCGCCCAGACCCATGGCACGCGCGCGCGAAATCGAGCTTTTAAGCCCCGCAAGGGACGCGGAGTGCGCGATTGCCGCAATATCCGCCGGGGCAGACGCCGTCTATATGGGCGGCCCGGCATTCGGGGCGCGTGCGCAGGCGTGCAACACTCCCGCTGAGCTGGAGCGCGCGGCGGCATTTGCGCACAGGTACGGGGCCAGGCTTTACCTTGCCCTGAACACGATACTGGACGACGCCGAACTTGAGGCCGCAGCCCGTGCGGCCCGGGACGCCTACGAGGCCGGGGCAGACGCCATGATAATCCAGGACATGGGCCTTCTCAAATGCCCCCTGCCGCCCATCGCCCTCCACGCAAGCACCCAGTGCGACATACGCACCCCCGAAAAGGCGCGCTTTCTCGAATCCCTCGGCTTCGACACGCTGGTGCTCGCGCGCGAGCTGCCGCTGGAGGCGATTGCGGAAATATCTGAGGCCGTGAAATGCAGGATAGAGTGCTTTGTCCACGGCGCCCTGTGCGTCTCAAGGAGCGGGGCGTGCTACCTGAGTTTCGCGGCGGGGGGGCGGAGCGGAAACCGCGGCGAGTGCGCCCAGCCGTGCCGAATGAAGTATTCGCTCTCCGACGCGGACGGAAGGCGCGTAGCCCCGCCCGCCCACTACCTGAGCCTCAGGGATATGAACCGCTCCGGCTCGCTCGGCGAGATGATTGCAGCGGGCGTTGCATCCTTTAAAATCGAGGGCAGGCTCAAGGATGCCGACTATGTGAAAAACATCACGGCCTTCTACCGGCGCAAGCTCGACGCGGAAATCGCCCGAGCCGGGCTCGCCCGCCCCTCCCTCGGCGAATCGGAGCCACCATTCGCCCCGAACCCGGAAAAGACCTTCAACAGGGGCTTCACCGAATACTTTCTCCACGGCCACTCCTCCGGCAACGCCAGCTTCGACACCCCGAAATCGCGCGGAGAATTTGTGGGAACGGTCAGGCGGGCCCTCCCCGGGGGCTTTGAAATGTCCGCCCCCGCCCTCTCAAACGGCGACGGGATACTTGTGGAAAACCCCGACGGCACCTCGTTCGGGACCCTAGTCCAAACGGCCATGTCCCGCATTGTAAAATGCCCGAGGGCATCAGGGAGGGCGCTGCCCGGGGCGAAGGTATGGAGGAATAAAAGCGTGGCCTTTTCAGCGGAAATATCGCGCGACATCGTGCGCAGGATTCCGGTAAACGCCGAATTTTCGGAGTCCGGAGGCGCGTACGCTGCGGAGTTTTCAATTCCCGGAACGGAGTTTTCGGCGCGCGCTGAAATCCCGGCGGGGTCGGCCGAAGCGGCGCAGGATTTCGACGCGGCGCGCGCGAGGATAATTTCATCGCTTGCCAAGCTCGGCGGCACCGAATTCAAATGCGCCTCCGCAAAGTTCAGCGCAAAAACCGCGCCGTTTCTGAGGGCGGCGGCTCTGAACGCACTCCGCAGGGAATGCGTGGAGGCCCTCCGGGCAGCGATAATCCGGCGCGGCGAGGCGCTCAGGACTTCCGCCAAGAAGCGCCCCCCAACGGCCCCGCATCCCGGCCCCGCGCCCTTTGATACGGATTACAGGGCAAACGTATTGAACTCAAAGGCGGAAGAGCTTTACAGGGAGTGCGGATTCCCGGTTTCGGAACGGGCGATGGAGTCCGGGCTTTCCCCCGAAGGCCGCGAGCTTATGCGCACGCGCCACTGCATTTTAAAAGAGCTCGGGCTTTGCAAGAAGCTGGGCCGCTTCCCGGCGGGACTGAGGGAACCTCTTGCGCTTTCAGCCCCGGGGCTTGAGCTGTCGCTCGCCTTCACGTGTTCCGACTGCGGCATGTCCGTGAGGCTGGCCCCCAAAGGCGGCGGGCACAATTGCGCCCGCATCCCCCAATGAGCGGCCCTCCGCCCCGAAGGCTCCGGAAAGCATCGCCCGCAAGCGCCCCTTCCGGGCTGTAAAATCCGGCGTTTGCCAGGACCGCACGCCGGTACGATATACCGAAAAGCTCGACTTTTTTGAAAAATGGAATGCGGCAGGTTTTACCGCGACGCAATTTATAAAGCGCCCGGCTTCTCCCGCCAGAAATCCGGGCACCCGCCACCCCGCCGCGCAAAGGAAATGCCCCAGCCTCCATTTTCAGAACGCCATTGCATCCCCCGCTGCCGGGATTTCGCCATCCAACCCGACGCGCGATTGCGGGCGCAACATAGAAAAGCGGGAGGTTGCGGAAAAATTCCTAACTCTGCCAGCTTGCGGACATATTTCAACCCCCGCAATGATAGTGTTCGCCGCCCATCCGGACTATCCTTTCCGCCCGTCTGGCGACAGCATCCCCGCAGCACTAAAAAAATGACGCTTCAACTCATTTTCAAAGCCCTTGCAATCCGCTTGCAGGGGGGGCTTTTTCCAACCCGGGCGCGCGATATGAGATATTTCACAAAAAACGGAAGACGGCTTTTTTCTAAAATGCCCGATTTTCCGGCAGATTGCCGGCCCGCCCGGGCGGCGCGTTTTTCCCAAAGCCAATCCCGAAGCCCCGCCCGCCCGCAACTTTCCAGTTTTGGCGGATTTCGGCGGCACCCCAATTTTTTTTAAGTAAAACCACAAAAACTAAAACTTTCCTATGCGTAAAAAAGCGGCGCGCTTCCCGGCTCCGCCCATTAAAAATATCCCCCCGCCACAAGCCCTCCCCCGGGGCAGACCGCAAGCCCTGTCCGGAGAGGCTTCGCGCCCGCAGCGGTAGGCAACGCCGCTTCCAGAACCCGGGCCGCCGCCCCTTTGGGCGACAAAAAAGCCCCGCATTGCGCAGGGCTTTGACGGCTTGCAGCCGGATTTTTCAATCACCTTGTCAGCGGGCGACTGCCGCGACATTTTCAGGGGTGAGGCCGAAAGCCTGCATGAGCTCCGGCAAATCGGCGGAGAAGCCGAAGTCGTCGGTGCCCACGAACTTTGAGGCGTATTTGCCCCACGGGAGGCTCACTCCAGCCTCCACTGCGGTCCTGTTCAAGCAGGACTTCGGGAGAACGCTTTCCCTGTACTCCTCGCTCTGGCGCTCAAACTCCTCCATGCACGGCATGGAAACGACGCGCGTCCCGTAGCCGAGGATGTCGGCGGCCTTCAGAGCCAGCAGGACTTCGGAGCCGGTGGCGATGATTATGCGCTCCAGCTCCTGGGTCTCGCGGCGGGCGACGTACGCGCCTCGGAGCGCGCCCTCGCGGCGGGTCTGCACGGGGATTTCGTTCAGCATCGGCAGGTCCTGGCGCGAGAGGATGAGGGCGGTGGAGCCGTCCTGGCGCGAGAACGCGTGGGCGTACGCGCCGGCGCATTCCTCTGAGTCCGCAGGCCGCACCACGTCGAGGCGCGGGATGCTGCGGAGGATGCTCACGAGCTCGACGGGCTGGTGCGTCGGGCCGTCGTAGCCGACGCCGATGGAATCGTGGGTGAAGATGTACTGCACGGGCAGGCGGGCGAGGGCGGCAACCCTTATCGAGCCCATCATGTACCCGGCAAACGTCAAGAACGTTGCGCAGGACGGCGTGAAGAGGCCGTAGTAGCAGATGCCGTTTGTTATGGCGCCCATTGCATGTTCGCGGATGCCGTAATAGATGTTGCGCCCTGCGGGATTTTCGGGGGAGAAGTCCCCGCCCTCCTTTATGTAGTTCTTGGTGGAGCCGTACAGGTCCGCAGAACCGGAGACGATGTTGGGCATCTTCTGGGCGAGGGAATTAAGGATTGCGCCGCCGGACGCGCGCGAGGCGCTGTGGTCGGTGTTCGGGAATTCGGGGATGAACGACAGGAGCTTCCTGGGGTCGGAGTAAACCGACGCCTTGTTGAGGCAGTCGTCCAGTTCGGCCGCCTTTTCGGCGTTGTTAAGCTTCCAGGCGGCGAAAGCCTTTTCCCATGCGCGGCACTTGCGGGCGCGCTTCTTGGCAAGCTTTGCGAAATATTCGCAGGTGGCCGCGCTCACATAAAACTTCTCGTCGGGAAGCCCAAGCGACTTGCGGGCCGCTTCGGCGAATTTCGCCCCGCCTTCGCCGTGCCCCTTCGCGGTGCCCTGCACCTCGGCGATGCCCTTTGCGATTGTGGTCTTGAAAATAACGAGCTTGGGCTTGCCGTTTTCGCGCTTGGCGGCCTTTTTCAAAACCGCGCGGATGGCTTCAAGGCTGTGGCCGTCGGCGGTGAACACCTCAAAACCGTACGCGAGGAACCTCTTTGCAGTGTCCTCGCTCTGCGACTTGCACGCGGAGGCGTCGAGGGTGACGTCGTTTGAGTCGTACATCAGGATGAGGTTGTCGAGCTTGTAGTGGGCCGCGAGAGCGCAGGCTTCGGAAGCCACGCCCTCCTGCATGCACCCGTCGCCTGCGAGGCAGTAAACCTTGTGGTCTATAATCTTCTCGCCCTCGGTGTTGAAGCGCGCCTGGGCCATCTTTTCCGAAATTGCCATGCCGACGGCATTGCCGATGCCCTGGCCGAGCGGGCCGCTGGTGGCCTCGACGCCCGGGGTCTCGCCGAACTCGGGGTGGCCGGGGGTCTTGGAGCCCATCACGCGGAAGTTGGCGACATCCTGCCTTGAAATGTCGAAACCGGCCATGTGGAGCCACGCGTAGAGGAACATGCTCCCGTGACCTGCGCTCAGCACAAACCTGTCACGGTTGAGCCAGCCGGGCTTCTTCGGGTCGATGTTCAGGATTTCGCCGAACAGCACCGCGCCGATTTCGGCGCAGCCTAGCGGAAGGCCGAGGTGGCCGGACTGCCTGGCGGCGACGGCGTCGATGGCCAGCCCCCTGGCCTCGTTTGCGGCATTTTGCAAGATATCTTTGTCTGTCATATGCTTATACGTATTCTGTTAAAGGTTTCCCGGCCGGGCCTGTCGAAGCCCGGGCATCCGCGGGAAGTCGGCGGCCCGGGGGCCGTGCAATCCGCCGGGGAAAAACCATCCCGCATGCGAATTAAAAGACCCGTTTTTATGCGAACCCCCATGCCGATGTCAAGCGTTAGGCGCCCCATCCCCCCTTTTATTTATATTACAATAAAGGGCGGCGGAATCCATTGTGCCCTGCGGCAGGCGAGGGCACTCCCCCAGACCAGGGCGCGGGGGAAGTGATGGGCACGCGGGACGGGGCAGGCGGGTGCGATGCCATCTGCCAAACTGCGCGCGAAACGGAACTGCCCGGGGCTTGCTGCGCGCGTTAGAAAAACGGAAGGGAAATGTAAGGAAAATGTTTTCCGATATTGACATGTTATTGACAAAGGCATCCGGCCCCGCGAAACACAGCCTCCCCCAGCCGAAAGCTCCGGCCGTCCTCGCCCGAGCATAGCCTCGCCCTCCTCCCCCCAACCCGTCGGGCGCAAACAGGGGGTGCGCGGCGGAGTGAAAACACGCAAATCCAGCGGGTTTTAAGATGGGGCCCGGGGGCGGGGCAAAGGCTTTAACGGGGCCACAAAAAATCCATATTTATTTGATTTTAAATTACATATAATTAAACGCCAAAAAAGTTCCGCCCGCCCCCTGCCAATCCGGCCGATTTTTCGCCCCCTCGCGAAAGCCCGCGCTTTAAAATGCAAAAAAACGCCCCATTTTTTCCAAAAAGCGCGTTTTTTTAAATTGGGCCAAAATTTTTTTTGCATGGATTTCCCCCGCTTTTGCGCCTGTCCACAAATTGTCAATAACTTGCAAAGAACTTCCAAGGCCCCGCCGCAAATCGTTAAAAACAGGTTAGTTTCGCACATCCCGGCAGCGCGTTTGCCCTTTTTAAGGGCGCTTCAGCCTCCCCGGCTGCGCCGGGCCCCCTCGTGGAGGGGGTTCGGGCGCGGCGGAAAAATCGGAAACCGTGGCAAGCATTTTTTGAAAAATTTTTTTCACATCCGTTTTGTCAACAACTTGTCAAAAAGTTATTCTTGAAATAATCAGGCCGCTATAAAATAGTCCTCTGCATTGGAAGGCGCCCGTAGCCTCGGCCAGCCGTCCCGAAAGCGGCGGAAACGGGGTTCAAGCGGGCGTCCGAATTTTTCTATCTTTATATAAAACAGGAATTTATCCACAACCCCGCCCATCCCCCAAGCCGGGGAGCCAAAGGCAAGTCGCTATGCGAAAGCCTCTTGCGCCCCGGGCCGTGAAAAAGGCTGAAAACCGGCTTGACTGAAAGGGCGGCTTTTTGTGAATAAATCCCGAGAATTTGGAGAAAAAATGTCAGAAAACTCTTTGAACACGCTTGAAAAAGGACTCTGGGACTCGGCAAAGGCGGGGCTTTCCGCCGCCATGTCCCGGGAGACTTTTTCGTCGTGGTTCGGCGAAATGGACTGCGTGGGCGTGGAAGGCGGCGTCCTGAAACTCGGCGCCTCCACGGATTTCGCCGCAGACTGGATACGGGACAACTATTCGGACATAATCAAAAAGCACCTCTGCCTGGCGGCCGGCGCCAACGTTGAATTCGACATAGTAACCGCAGGCGCCGCCCATTCCGGAGACGATTCCGCCTGCCCCTCCCCCTGTCTCTTAT
>URJJ01000035.1 GCA_900548185.1 uncultured Opitutales bacterium | reverse complement strand
GCGGCAATAGCTTGGCGGAGGCAATCAAGAGCGTATTTGATAGTCTTTTTTAATACGTAAAAGAGCGTTCCGTTGGATCTAAGATGCTAACGCATCTTGGTACGATGTGCGCCGCCCGGGTCCGGGCGGCTATGGGGTTATCTCGTCGCATTGCCTGGCGGCAATAGCTTGGCGGAGGCAATCAAGAGCGTATTTGATAGTCTTTTTTAATACGTAAAAGAGCGTTCCGTTGGATCTAAGATGCTCGCGCATCTTGGTACGATGTGCGCCGCCCGGGCGCGGGCGGCTATGGGTTTATCTCGTCGCATTGCCTGGCGGCAATAGCTTGGTAGGGGCAATCAAAAGTAGATTTAAAAGTCGCTTTTTTATAAGAAAACATATCGTTTAATCTAAAATGCTCGAACACCAACGTAACGCTTAATTTAAGATGCTTGCGCATTTTGCGGCGAGGATTGCCGCCCGGGCTTGGGCGGCTTTTCAATTTTACGGTCGCATTGCCTGCGGTAGTCGCTGACTATTTAATATCCGATTTTTCAACATGCGCTGCAACGGTGTTAAGAATTTTATGTATCAAAAATTGCAAAAGGGAAAATTCATATCGTTTTCCTTCGTCTAACGCTTCAACTTGTGCTCGCGATTCTATCATCTAAATGCGCGCATGTGAATACACACAAGTACCTAAAATCTGCCCAATCCTGCCAAGCTTGAACTTGACTGGAATTGTTTTGTCGATACACTGCGCATACAAAAGTTTTTAGTTTGGTTTTGCAGGCGAAAGGAATGCATTTATGGGTACGGCAAAGATAGGCGCGCAGTTGAAAAAGGCGGCATTGAAACGCCTCGCGGCTCCGGGCTATTACACCACGGACATCCCCGGCTTTTATATGAACCGTGTGGACGACGCAACGCGTTCCGAAAAATGTTTTTACAAACCCAAAGTCATTCTCATGGTTCAGGGCGGCAAGAGGGCGGTAGTCGGCTCCGAGGAAATGGTTTACCGCGAAAACCAATGCCTCGTCCCGGGGATAGAAGTTCCGGGGACGAGCTATGTCATGGAGGCAAGCCCGCAAAAGCCGCTTATAACCATATCAGTCGATTTGAATATAGGTGTCATTTCCCAAATGCTTTCCGAAATGCCCCTTGAAAAAGTAAGCGGCGGCGGGCTATGCAAGGGGCTTGCGGTTGCAGACGCCGACGAGGGGATGATGGGCGCATTTCTAAGGCTTCTGGAGCTTTTGGACAAAAAGGACGAAATCCCGATACTCGCCCCGATAACGATACGCGAAATTTATTCCCGCCTGCTGATAAGCCCCATGGGGCGGCATGTGCGCGAGTTTTGCACGCTCGGCACGCAGAGCAACCAAATCACGCGCGCGGTAAAATGGCTTAGGGAAAACTTTTCAAAATCATTCCAGATTGAAGAGCTGGCAAAATACGTGAATATGGCGCCGACAACCTTCCACAGGCATTTCAGGAAGGTTACATCCGTAAGCCCTATACAATACCAGAAAAACCTGCGCCTGCATGAGGCTAAAAGGCTAATGATTGCAGAAAACGAAACCGTCGCGGGCGCGGCCTATGCGGTGGGGTACGAAAGCCCGACGCAGTTCAGCAGGGAATACAAGCGGCTGTTCGGAATCTCCCCAAAACAGGACGTGTCAGCCTAACATCCGCCACGCATTGAAAAGGGGCAGTCCGAGGCGGTCCCATCCCCGCGCGCGCAAAATATTTCGACCGTTGCGCCGGGACAAAGGGCGCACGCGGAAGCCGCAAATTCATCCGGATGCTCCGGCGGGCACAGACAAAACATGCGGAGGGTTTTTCCAGAAAAATCGCACATGCATAAAAAGGACCTCAGCGGAGGCGGGGTGAAGCCAAGGCATGCCGGGCAAAGAAGATATATTTCTTCGTATAGCCCGATTCCTTCCGGAGGGTTGCATATTTTTGTGAGCAAGCCCGTTTTGATTTCATGCAGATAGCGCCTCATGCGCTCTCCGTATTCGTCCGGATAGGCATGCTTGGGCATAACCCTGAAAAAATCCCCATCCGTTTCCGCAAAGATATTGCGCAGGAAACGCAGCGGTTCACCGCTTGAGCAATAATATGCGACCAGAATTTTTTTTGCAGGCGAAATTGTGCTTTGAAAACCGCAGGCCATCCCGCACGGGATTCCGCCTGAGCTTAAATTCCCGCCTTTCGGGATATTTTCAAAACTCCGCATCTCTTCCGCATTTGATATATTTCAGGAATCTCCCAGCCATGCGTTTACATCCTCGCGTATGGATTTTTCGCTTATACCCTTTACAGCAAGACCGTCGGCAATCTTTGATTTAGGGCACAATCTTTCGAGTGTGTTCATGCTCTTTCCCCATTTTGTCGAGTAGTATGAGCAAAAGGGGAATACTGCTTTTCCCGAAAGATTGCACTTTTTCAAAAACGACTGAACGGCTGGGGGGATGTCCGTGCACCAGACGGGGTATCCGATGTACACGGCGCCATATTGTGACAAGTCAGGAATCTCCGAGGCAAGCTCTGGAAAAAATCCATCTTCCAATTCCCTGTATGTCTGCTTTACAAGTTTGTCGTAATCGTCAGTGTACGGTATGCGCGTTTTGATTTCAAAAATATCCGCCCCGTTTTTCATGGCTATCTGCCGGGCGGTTGCGCGCGTGCTTCCGAGCCGCGAAAAATATGCAACCAGATTTTTGGAGGCTGCTTCATTTCCCGGTGCGCACTTGCCGGACTTGCCCGCAAGCGCGTCAAGGGGAGCCGATAATATGGCAGCCGAAATTGATATTATAAACGACTTTCTGTCCATTGTTCGCCTTTTAAACTACTTGCCAATCCTTGCTGCTAGCTCCGGCGGATAGCGGTCGCCGCTTATTTTTATTTTCGAGAGTTCCGAATTGAACTGCGCCAATTCCTCCGTGGAGAATTCTATTTCCGCAGCCGCGATGTTTTCTTCGAGGTGCGCCGGATTTGTCGTGCCGGGAATTGGGACAATATAGGGCCTTTGCGCCATCATCCACGCCAGGGCAATTTGAGCGGCGGACGCATTCTTCGCTTCTCCCCATTTTTTAAGAAAGTCCACCACAGGCATATTCGCCTTGAGGTTTTCAGGCTGGAACCACGGGAACGACGGCCGCAAATCTTTGGGGCAGAAAACCGTGTTTTCGTCGAATATCCCGGCCAGGTAGCCCTTGTTCAATGGGCTGAATGGAACCAGACCTATATTCAGCTTTTCAAGAAGCGGAAAAAGCTCCGATTCAGGGTTTCGCCACATCGCGTGGTACTGGTTTTCCAATGCCGCAAGCGGAAGAACTGCATGGGCTTTCCTGACAGTCTCCAAACCCGGCTCCGAAAGCCCCCATTCGCGCACCTTGCCTTCCTTCACAAATTCTGATACGAGGCCCGCCACATCTTCTATCGGAACTTTGGGGTCGACCCGGTGCAGGTAGTAAAGGTCTATGCGGTCTGTTTTCAATCTCTTGAGCGAACCTTCAAGGGAGGCTCTCATCCCCTTCAAGCTGGAGTCTACAACCTGTTTGCCGCCTTCATATCTTATGCCGAACTTTGTCGCGATTATAACCCTATTCCTGCGCCCTTGAAAGGCCTCGCCCACAAGCTCTTCGTTAATAAACGGCCCGTACGCCTCGGCGGTGTCGAAGAAATTCACACCCATATCCAGGGCCTTGTGTATGACTTTGACCATCTCCTTTTTATCCTTGGGCATGCCAAATCCGTAGCTCATGCCCATGCATCCAAGACCTATGGCAGACACCCTTAGATTTTTCCCTAACATGCGCTGCCTCATTCCCGTTTTTGGCTTTCGGGCGCCAAGGGCCAAACTGCCGGGCAATGCCGCAAGTGCTGCCACCATCGCGCTTCCTTTTATAAAACTGCGTCTATCCATATATTTTCCTTTCAACTGATTTGTCTGTTTTATGCATGGATTCTATACGAAAAGCGCGCCGGAGTAAATATACAGAACAATCTAAAATCTGCCCGATTCGACCTTATGAAAAAAACAGGCGGAGGCGGTATTGGGCATATTTTAGGCAGCATCGTTTATTTACAAAAGGCAGATTTAAAATATAATGGAGGGCCTGAAACCCACCAATGGAAAGGAAATTTTTATGAAAAATACGATTCGCTTTTCGGCGCTCATTGTCGCCTTGTCGGTTTCAACTGCGGCGGGGGCGAGCGACAATATGAATGCCCTTTCGGACGGTCGGGCGAAGGAAACGCTTGCAGCTATTGATAGCGGCGCCGGGGGCATGGCAGAGACAAGCCCGTTTCCTCTCGGCTATGAAAATACGGCCAATGCCCGGTACTTCAGCGGCAAGTCCTGGCTTGCGCCTTTGACGCAGAAGAAGGAATTGGGCGTGCCGATTGCAAACGTCACATTTGAACCGGGCTGCCGCAACAACTGGCACAGCCATAGCGGCGGCCAAATCCTGATAGCAGTCGGCGGCAGGGGATATTATCAGGAAAGGGGGAAGCCCGCCCGCCCGCTCAAGCCGGGCGATGTGGTGGAAATATCTCCCGGCGTCGTGCACTGGCACGGGGCCTCGCCCGACAGCCGGTTTGCTCACCTTGCAATTTCATGCAATCCTGAAATCAACAAGGCTACATGGCTTGAAGCGGTCTCCGACGAGGAATACGCCAATGCCGCAGCGGATGGACGGTGGAGTGTCGGGAGGAGTAGCGGGCAACCTCTGCCTAATTTTATAATGCAAAACAAATAGGAAATTGATAGCATTATGAAAATAAAAGCAAAAATCGCGGCACTGCTTGCCTGCGGACTGTTCGGATATGCGGTTGGCGCGCCTGAAATGCCGGAAATGGAACAGGCTTTGGACGCCAAACGCCAATATATCGCCCAGGTTGCGGCCCTCACCGCCAGGGGAGACCTGGACCGCCTCAACACTGCCCTCTCTAAGGCGCTCAACGGAGGAATGACAGTTAACGAACTTAAAGAAGTGATGGTGCACGCATATGCCTATTGCGGATTTCCGCGCGCCCTGAGCGGGCTTCAAACGCTGGCCGGAGTGCTTGATGAAAGAAAGGCGAAAGGCGTAAAGGACGACTGGGGGCGCGAAGCGTCTCCGATATCCGGAAGCAAAAGCAAGTATGAGCGCGGGCGAGATATTCTCGAAAATATTTCGGGGATTCCGTCGGACGCGCCGAAGCCAAAATACGCGGCGCTCTCACCGGAGATAGAAGTCTTTTTGAAAGAGCATCTCTTTGCCGATATTTTCGAGCGCGACGTTCTAAGCTATGCCGAACGCGAAATTGCGACGGTTGCCGTAATCGCCTCGCTTGGCAAAGGCGTGGAGCCTATGCTGAAAGGCCACATGGGCATTGCGCTGAACCTTGGCGTGACTCCTGAAGAGCTGCGCGGCGTGCTTCGGGTCGTCGGGGAATGCGCAGGGTGCAGCGAGGCCGACTCCGGAAAAATGGCATTGAACGAGATTCTGCAAAGCCGGGGATTTTCAGCGGGCTCCGAAGCCGCGGGCGCAGAGCTTGAAAACGGCGTAGAAAAGCGGAAGGTTAGATTCCGCAACCGCTTCCTTATAGATTTGGCGGGAGACCTCTATTTGCCCGCAAACTACGACCCTGCAAAAAAATATGCGGCCATCATCGTTGGGCATCCCTTCGGCGGGGTGAAGGAACAGACTTCCGGGCTTCACGCGCGCCGCATGGCGGAGCTTGGCTATGTGACATTGGCTTTCGACGCCTCTTATTATGGCGAAAGCGGCGGATATCCGCGCCATATGGAATCGCCCGAAGTTCGTGTTGAAGATTTCAGCGCGGCTGTGGATTTTCTCTCAAACCACCCTGCGGTTGATGCGGGCAAAATCGGCGTAATCGGCATTTGCGGCGGGGGCTGCTATTCAGTGAGCGCGGCTCAGATAGACCATCGCATCAGGGCGCTTGCAACCATAAGCATGTACGACATGGGGCGCGCCCGCCGCCAGGGCGTCGGCGACTCTCAAACTTACGAACAGCGCATGGCGGTTCTCGACCAAATAGGCGCGCAGCGCACGGCGGAGTATGGGGGAGCCCCGCGCAAGGATATCCGCGCTCTCCCGGAAAAAATGGATGAGAATACTCCGAAATTTGCCATTGATTTTCTCGATTACTATGACAATCCGGAGCGCGGGCGGCATCCGAACTCTACCGGCTACTACTCTTATACGAGCCTTGCGCCGATGATGAATTTTTTCCCGTTTGCGCAGATAGAGACGATATCGCCGCGCCCGGTGCTCTTCATTGTAGGCGAAAAGGCCGTGTCGGCGTATTTTTCGGAAGACGCTTATGCGAAGGCGGCCGAGCCCAGGGAATTGTTTGTCGTTCCCGGGGCGACGCATGTGGATTTGTACGACCGGCCGGAATACCTGAAAATGACGCTGCCCAAGCTGGACGCTTTCTTCAGGCAATATTTGAAATAGCCATGCAATAGAAAAAAGGCGTATTCCCCATAGGCTTTGGCTTCCCGCCGGCTATTTGCCGCGCCTGCCGCAAATATCGCTTGGCGGGATAAAGCCGTAAACGGATGCAAGAAAAAGCGCAAACGCCGCAAGGAGGAGTATCGCGCTGGGAACGCCCCCGAGTCTGAAAATGTTGCCGAACGCCGCCCATGAAATGCAAAATGCGCCGGACATGAGGGCGATTCTTGCCGCGTAATGCCCGCTTGCGGAGCAGGGCAGTGCGTCACTGCGATTCCTGAAAATGAGGTTGTCCAGCGAAAACCTTCCGCCGCCTGATATTATGAGAAAGGCGTATATCCCGAGAAAGAGCGTCGGCAGGGCTTTGACCGCGCAAAACGGGTCGAAGAAATGGAATTTCACGGCTACTGCCATGTTTGCAAACAGCATCAGCGCCGCGAACCTCGACTGTACCCCCAATACCAGCATTATCGAGCAGAATATCTGCTGGAAGATGCAGACAATCAGGCTCGCCTCGTCGCCTATTCCTATCGGGTCGCCAAAGAAATTTTCTTTAAGCGTTTCGTAGCGCTCAACTTTCCCCCATCCGTAAGGAATCATCATAAGCCCTGAAAATATCCGCAAAAAGGCGATGGCAAAATTCATGCTGTCGCCGTCCGCGGCGGGGTTCTTAAAAAACCAATATGACATCTTTTTCATGCTTGGCAAAGTTTTCATATTTGTACAATATATCAAAGCAATTTAATTGTATTTTATTTTAAAAGATTGTACCAATATAAACAATGTTTAAGGAGAATCTCTACCAGCCCTTTGAAATCCTGCTGCGCGAGCATGACAGGTTTCCCCTGAAAGACCACCAGCATTCTTTTTTCGAGGCCGTGCATATCGCCGCCGGCGAGGGCGTCTTTCAGATATGCCGCCCCATGTCGGATGTCTGCGAATTCAAATATTCGGCGGGCAGCCTTTTTTTGATTCCCCCAAACACGACCCACTGCTTTAGGGTCTCAAAGCGGAGCAAATTTTTGTTTGTGCGCTTTACGGACCGCTACATAGACGAACATCTGGGGGGCGGGGCAAAACACGCCCTCTACCTGTCGTATGCCACGCCCATGATATTGTTGAAGGGCCCGGAGCTGAAAGCTGCGGAGGCTCTTTTTGAGCTGATGGAATCCGAGCTTTCAGGCGGGCGGGACTTCTCGGAAACCATGCTTCAAAACTCGGCGGACATTGCGCTTGCGTCAGTCGCGCGCATTCTGGGGCGCTCTCCGGATGCGCATATCCAGGAGGGGGACGAAACCGCGAGGGAAATGCACATGCTCCAATATATCCAGACTCACATCCATCGGCCCGACAGCCTTAGGGTGGAGGAGCTCGTGAAGCGTTTCGGCCTGTCGAAAAATTATATCGGCCGCTATTTCAAGCGCCGCTTTCAGGAGAGCCTTCGGCAATACATAACCCGGAACCGCATGAAAAGGGTCGAATATCTGGTGGCAAACAGCCTCATGTCCGTCAAGGAAATTGCTTATGATATGGGGTTTGCGGATTCATGCCATCTAGTAAAAAATTTTAAAAAATATAGCGGGATGTCCCCGTTGCAGTATCGCAGCAGGTGCGGCTCGCATAAAAAATAGCGACAATTAGCTTAAATATACAATGCATCGAATAAAAATACAATGATTTTCTATTGATACATTGTATTTATTCTGTTTTCAGGGAATGCATGAAAAATCTTAAAAACATATTTGTGCTTGTTTTTCTGTTCATGTGTTCGCTTTTGCAGGCGCATGCCAATTCAGTGGAAAAGGAATGCAGCATGAGACTGAAAGATAAGGTTGCGCTAGTCACGGGCGCCGCCTCCGGAAACGGAAAGGCTATCGCGAGCCTCTTTGCAAGGGAAGGGGCCAGGGTCGTAATCGCGGACATAAACGCCGAGGGCGCAAACGCTCTTGCAAAAGAGCTCTCCGGGCGCGGGCTTGAAGCCGTCGCGGTGCAGGCGGATGTCACAAAGGAAGGGGATGTGCGAAAGATGCTTGACGCCGCCTTGTCGAAATACGGGCGCCTGGATATTCTTGTCAACAATGCGGGCGTTTTTGACGAGCTGATTCCGGTCGGGAATGTCAGCGACGAATTGTGGGACAAGGTCATTGCGACAAACCTTACGGCCCCTATGCGAGCAATCCGGATGGCCATCCCGATTTTCGACCGCCAGGGCGGCGGCGTCATAGTCAATACCGCCTCCATCGCGGGCTATACCGGCGCGCGCGGCGGCGGCGCGGCCTATGTGGCCTCAAAGCACGGCCTCGTCGGCCTCACAAAGAACGTCGCGTACAATTATAAGGAGAGGAACATACGCTGCAACGCGGTCGCCCCCGGGCGGGTCGAGACGAACCTGAGGGCAAACAGCGAAAAGCTTGTCGGCTCGAAAACGGCCCATGACGCCACCATCGGCGAGTGGAAGGAGATTGAGGATAAAATCATCGCGGGCCACGATACGAATCTGCGCAAATGCGTTCCGGAGGAAATTGCGGCGGCGGTTTTGTTTCTGGCCTCCGACGAGGCTTCCTTTGTAAACGGCTCGATATTCACAGTCGACGGCGCATGGACATGCTACTGATATGAGCTTGCAAAAGCTGGCCGGACACGGGGCCATGTTCGGCGCAAACGCCATGTGGGGGCTGATGTCCCCCGTGGCGAAATTTGCGATGTCGTGCGGGGCGGTCGGGGCGTTTGCGGTGACCGAGCTCAGGATTGTCGGCGCGGCCGCGCTGTTTTGGATTGTCTCGCTTTTCCAAAAGCCGGAGCGCGTGGGCGCTCGGGACATGACGAGGCTGTTTGCGGCTTCAATGCTCGCGATTGTCTTTAACCAGGGGTGCTTTGTCTTTGGGGTGAAGCTTGCTTCGCCCGTGGACGCCTCCATCATAACGACGAGCATGCCGCTCATCGCCCTCGCCCTCTCCGCAGTTTTTCTGAAAGAGGCGGTGAGCGGGAGAAAAGTTATGGGCATTGCCCTCGGGGCCGGCGGGGCCTTGATGCTTGTGGCGGGGGCGTCCGCAGGCCCCGCGGAAAACGGCTCCGGCGCCGGGTGCATTTTGGGCGATTTGCTTGTTTTGTTCGCCCAGTTCAGCTATGCGCTTTACATTGTGATATTCAGAAGCCTGGCGGCCAAATATTCCCCGGCCACCATAATGAAGTGGATGTTTACCTATTCGTTTCTTGCGACGGTCCCGTTTTCCTATGGAGAGATTGCGGCCACTGACTGGAACATGGGCGCTGACGTTTTGGCGGCGCTTGCGTTTGTGGTTATAGGGGGCACTTTCGGCAGCTATATGCTGCTTGCCGTGGGCCAGCGGCGCCTTCGCCCGACGGTAGCTGGAATGTACAATTACATACAGCCGCTCGTCGCAAGCATAGTGGCGATATGCTGGGGCATGGACTCTTTCAGCCTCTCAAAGCTCGCCGCCGCAATGCTGATATTTGGCGGAGTCTATATGGTGACGGCAAATTCTCCTGAAAAATCGCGCCCATAGCGTCGTTTTGGGGCTGGTGTGGAATTGGAACGCCCCGGAAAAAACGGGCGGCCCCGCATCGCATAGATTCGGGATTCTATTTTTACAAATGGATTTTGCCGCATAATTTCCATTCCGTTTCCCAATATCTGGCAGTTAATTTTTTACCGGATGCGGAAGCGGCGCCCGGTTGGCGATTTGCCAAATTGCATGAAAATAAATTCCAATTATTGGCAATTTATTGTGCCGAACCGCGCGGGGGGGGCGGATTTTCACAGGGAGGCTTTGCAGGGTAGCATTATAAGCGCGGGGGAGGCTGCAAAAAGTTGAAACTTTCAAGGCGGGGCCGCGTCTGACGGGGCAGTCGGCATTGCAATGCAGTTTATATAAAAACCAAAACAGAAATTGTCTCTATGAATATCTCTCCCGCAGTTAAAAAATTTCTGCTGGCGTTTGCCATTGCATTCCCGGGCTTTGTTTGCGCATTTCCCGCCGCCAATGAAGAAGCGAAGCTCCACAAATACAGCGCAACTTTGGAAAAGGAGCGCCCCAGGCTCGATGACGAGACAAGGCGGCTCATCGCGGCTTATCGCCGCAACCCGTCCGGGGAGAATTTTGAGGCCCTGAAAAAACAGGTGGAGAAGAATTACGACAAGGTGCTCGGGCGTAAGAAAGCAAAACTTGAAGAGCTTAAAAAAAACGCCAGGCATGCCTCAAAAGTGAAGGAAATGCAGGACATCGTTTGCGAGATGGTTGAAAACCGGGACCTTCGGGTCGGGCAAACGATGAGCCGCTTTACCGATGCCCGCCTGCGCCCCGGGGCGAGGAATGCCAGAGACGAGTATCTCCCGATACTCGGAGCCGCCCGGAACGTGTTTATAGCCTACGTTCCGGTGACGAATTCCGAATACGCCGCCTTCCTCAAGTCAAAGGGAAAGCCGGTTCCGGAATCCATAACAGGGGATGCGGCAAAGGTACCTCTCACAAACGTGTCATACGGGGAGGCGATGGAGTATTGCAAGTGGCTTGAAGAGAGGGACGCAACATGTAAATACCGCCTGCCTTCCGAGGCGGAATGGCAGCTCGCAGCCGGGCATATGCCCAAGGACGCGGACTTCAACTGCGGAATAAAAAACGGCCTCCTTCCCGTAGATGCATATAAAAATACAATATCTGCCTGCGGCGCGATTGACATGTGGGGCAACTGCTGGGAGTGGACTTCCACGAAAGGCGAAGCAAGCCATGGGGAAGCGGTGATTGTGAAGGGTGGGGCCTACAATTCAAAAAGGGCGGAGTGCCGAACGGAGCATATGGCGGAGCTCAGGAGCCCCTCCGGGCGGTACAATGATGTCGGGTTCAGGGTGGTAATGGAAAAATCCGGCGCAACCCTTTCTCCCGGGAATCTTTAAGCGTAAAAAACGGGGCTTCCATGCGGAAAGGCGAGAGTGGTTTTATTGCGACTGCGGGAAGGGTATCTTTCCCTTAGGCTTGTCGCGCATAGGGCGGGGCTTGCGGATTTTGCGTGGAAACCTGCAATTAAAAACGGGCCTTTGAAGGCGGCGGCGTTCGTATGGGCCGGATTGTTTTTTGCATCCGGAATATGTGCGCGCCCCCGATAAAATTTCTTGAAAATCCGGGTGTCTGGCGGCAATTTTTCAAAGTCGGCGCATGCGGCCTGAGTTTGCCGTTTTGCGGGGCGCGCCTCCCGGGAATGGCTCGGGGCGGGCGCGGCGCTTTGCATGCTGCGTATTGATTGCGGGCCGCGTTTTCCTGCGGGGCATGTCCCGCCGAATTCACGGGTATTCTTTGAGGTAGTTATGGGAAAGTCGAAAAAACCTGAAAAAATCATGGTGCGTGGGGCCAGGGTGCACAATTTAAAGGGCATAGACGTAGATGTCCCGCTAAACGGCATCGTCGGGATTTCCGGCGTGTCCGGTTCAGGCAAGTCGTCTCTGGCGCTGGGGGTGCTGTATGCAGAAGGTTCGAGGCGCTACCTTGAATCGCTCTCAACATACACAAGAAGGCGCATGACCCAGAGCGCGCGCGCCGATGTGGACGAAGTCCTGTACGTCCCCGCCGCATTGGCGATGCACCAGAGGCCGGGGATACCCGGCATCCGCAGCACCTTCGGCACGGGCACGGAATTGCTCAACTGCCTCAGGCTCATTTATTCCAGGCTCGCATGCCACAGGTGCCCGAACGGGCATTATCTGGAGCCGTCCCTGCTTGTCGCAGCGGGGCGCGAGCTGGTGTGCCCCGAATGCGGGGCGCGGTTTTACGCACCCTCGGCCGAGGATTTGTCTTTCAACGGCCGCGGAGCGTGCCGGGCTTGCGACGGCACTGGCACGGTGCGCACAGTGGACGAATCGACCCTCGTCCCGGACGAGTCGCTGACGATAGAGGAGGGCGCCGTGGCGCCGTGGAACACCCTGATGTGGTCGCTCATGGTCGATGTTTGCAGGGCGATGGGCGTCAGGACGAACGTGCCCTTCAGCCGCCTCTCCCCGGAGGAGCGCGACATAGTGTTTCACGGGCCGGCCGAGAAGAAGCACATATTCTACAAGGCCAAAAATTCAAACCAGGCCGGAGAGCTCGACTTCACGTATTACAACGCCGTCTACACCGTTGAAAACGCCCTTTCAAAAGTCAAGGACGAGAAGGGCATGGCGCGCGTCGAAAAATTTTTGAAGACCGGGGTTTGCGGCGAATGCGGGGGCAGCAGGCTTTCTGAAGCCGCAAGGGCCCCGCTGGTCGGGGGAACCCCGCTTTCTGAAGCCTGCAAAATGACGCTGGGCGAGCTGGTCGGCTGGGTGGGGGGCCTGCCGCAAACTTTCCCCGGGGAGATGCGGCCAATGGCGGAGAGCCTGTGCGAATCCTTTCTGGGAGCCTCAAAGCGCCTGATGGACCTTGGAATCGGGTATCTTAGCCTCGACCGCGCAAGCTCGACCCTGTCCACCGGGGAGCGCCAGCGCATGCAGCTCGCCCGCGCCGTGCGAAACCGAACGACGGGGGTGCTTTACGTCCTCGACGAGCCTTCAATCGGCCTGCATCCGTCAAATATCGCGGGGCTTGCGGGAGTCATGAGAGACTTGGTGGACGACGGAAATTCGGTCGTTCTCGTCGATCACGACGCGCAGATACTCGCCGAATCGGACTGGCTGATAGAGATGGGGCCGGGGGCCGGAGCCTCCGGAGGGCGCGTTATAGCGGAGGGGACTGTCGGGCAGATTTGCAGCAGCGCAGATTCCATAATCGGGCCATTCCTCTCCGGGCGCGCCGATGCGCGGGTGCGCGGCAGGGCGGAGCCTGGCGATGTCTTCTCAAGGGGGCGCATCCGCATTTCAACCGGCGCAATCCACACCGTAAAGCCGCTGGAAGCGGACTTCCCAAAGGGGCGCCTGACCGTCGTCTCCGGAGTTTCCGGCTCCGGAAAGACCACGCTGGTATTGGAAAGCCTCATCCCCGCATTGCAGGCCGCCATTTCCGGGGAAAAAATGCCGGAGCATGTCAATTTTGTGCAGGCGGACGGAATACGCCAGGTGAGGCTGATTGACGCCTCCCCGATAGGGATAAACGTCCGCTCCACCGTGGCAACCTATGCCGACGTTCACGACGAATTGCGGAAGGCCTACGCCAAGACTGCGGACGCCAGGGAGCGCGGCCTGCGGGCCGGGGATTTTTCGTACAATACTGGCAGCCTGCGCTGTCCCGTATGCGACGGCACAGGCCAAATAAGCCTTGACGTCCAATTCCTTCCCGACGTGAACATCCCGTGCCCGGAGTGCCGGGGCTCCAGGTATTCAAAGACGGCCGGCATGATAAGGCGCGCGAACCGTTCCGGCGTTTCCCACTCCCTCCCTGAAATCATGGATATGGACGTGCGGGAGGCCCTCGCGGCTTGCGGCGATTTGGACAAGGTAGGGCGGCGCCTGCGGGTGCTCGACGAGCTCGGCCTTGGCTATCTTACCCTCGGAGAGGAGACGCCGGGGCTTTCGGGCGGCGAGGCGCAGCGCCTGAAGCTCGCAGGCGAGATGGACAGGGGGCAGGAGGGCTCGGTGTTTGTCTTTGACGAGCCCACAATCGGCCTGCACCCAGCGGATGTCCGGACGCTCATATCGGTGTTTCAGAGGCTAATCGACAATTCCGCGACCGTCATTGTAATCGAGCATGATTTGGACGTTATAAGAAACGCAGACTATGTGATTGACATGGGGCCCGGCGGCGGTGATGAGGGCGGGCGCATTGTCGCGGCCGGAACTCCGGAAGAGATTCGCGGCAGCCCCGGGAGCGCGACGGGAAGATTCATATGACGCTCCCCCGAAAGGCGCGTCCGGAGCCGTGGGGCCTTTGGCGGAAAACGCTTCTATGGCGTATTTTCTTGTCTTATGCGCGGCTTTCCGCAATCCTTGGCAGCGTATGGCAAAATCTGGAAAAGTTTATTCCGCAGACCAGGAACGCCTCGCAAAAATGGCCAAAGCCTTGGGGCATCCGGCCAGGGTTGCCATAATGGACTACTTGTCTTCGCTCGATTCGTGCTTTTTCGGCGATATTCACAGCGTCCTTCCCATATCGAAGGCGACGGTGTCGCAGCACCTCAAGGAGCTTAAGGCGGCGGGGCTAATCCAGGGCGAGATAGAGGCCCCCAAGGTTCGCTATTGCATAAACCGGAAAAACTGGGAGCTTGCCGGAAAACTCTTCTCCGATTTTCTCTGCGGGAAAAGCGGGGGCGGATGCTGCAAATAGGCGGCCCCTTGCGCGGGCGTATTTCGCGCGGGCGTTTGGAGGCGGAAAAGGGCCGAAGGGCGGGGTGTATTTGGGAATTGACGCGTGCGATTTTTTTGGTGGGCGGGCTGTAAGATTCGCCGTCAGATTGCCTGCAAATTTTTGATTTCTTTTTTAGTCTGGCATAGACAAGGGAGCGGAAAGCGGATTGGGAAATGGATGAAATTTTGCGCGGAGAGGAAAAAGCCAGCTTAAATTGCCGCGAAACGCCGCCTGATTTCTCGTTTCTTTCGGGGCATTCCAGTCTATGCCAGTCCCTTCTTTTTTGTGGGGGGAGATTTCAATCCGTTCAAACTTCAAAACATTTTTTTCTCGACATTGTTTGTAGTTTTACGAATAACGAACATTAAGGGAAAAACATTAAGGGAAAAACATTATGGGAAAAGAGAATGCAAAAGACGCCTGCTCTTGCAAATCAGGCGACGAAATAAGGGAGGCCGTGCGCAGCGGCTATGCGCAGATAGCGGCGGGCAAAACTCCCTGCCGGTGCTCTGAAAGACGCAGCGGCCACGCCGACCCAGCCAGGCTCGCGGAGTCGGTGGGCTACGACGCCGAAAGCCTCGCTGCCCTGCCGGAGGGCGCCAACATGGGGCTTTCGTGCGGAAATCCGCTGGCCCTCGCCGGTCTTTCAGAGGGGCAGATTGTCCTGGACCTCGGCTGCGGCGGGGGCTTTGACGTCTTTCAGGCAGGCCGCAAGGTCGGGGCGTCTGGGCGCGCCATCGGGGTGGACATGACGCCTGAAATGGTTTCCAGGGCTCGCAAAAACATCGCGCAGTACCGCAGCCTTTCAGGGCTTGACAATGTGGAGTTCCGCCTGGGGGAAATCGAGCATCTCCCGGTTGCCGATGCGTGCGTGGATGCGGTCATATCCAACTGCGTCATAAACCTGTCGCCGGACAAGCCGCAGGTCTGGCGTGAAATTTACAGGGTTCTACGGCCCGGAGGCAGGGTGTGCGTTTCGGATTTGGCCCTACTGAAGCCGCTTCCGGACGGCGTCCGTGAAATGGCTGCGGCCCTTGTAGGGTGCGTTGCCGGGGCCGCGCTCGCCTCGGAGACCGAAGCCATGCTGCGCGAAAGCGGATTTTCATCGGCCGTTCTCACGCCCAAGCCCGGCTATGTGCGAAATATGCAAAACTGGAACGACCCGCTTTACAGGCAGATTTCCGAGCGTCTCCCTGCGGGGGCCGACATTGCAGACTATGTGGTAAGCCTTGCAATAGTTGCCGTAAAACATTAGCGGGGCCGCGCGGCCTTTTTGGCATTCCGCGTTTGCAATGTTCCGGAATGCGTCTGCGGCATGGATGCGTCAATTGCCCGGCGCAGTTTTTTCGGGGTGGCGTGTCCTGTCATGCGGGCGGAGTGCGCTTTGCTGAAGTTTCCGAATCGCCCGCATGAGCCGAGATATGTTTCATATTGACTTGCGCCCGTATTGTGCGGAAAATATTTCGCGGATTTCGGACTGGAAAATTTGGGAAAGGCTATGTCATGAAGGCGGGAGTTTTTGTTTTGGCGGCGTTAGTTTGCGCGTTTTCTGCGGGCGGGGCTCCTGGCGGCTCCGGGGCGGGGATTGAGGCCCATGCGAGGGCCTGCAACGAATTCGGCTTCAGGGTTGCGAGAACCGCGTTTCCAGGCGCGGGCAATTTTGCATTCTCTCCGTATTCGGCCTTCAGGATTCTTTCCGCGCTGGGCTCCGGGGCCCGGGGGGAGGCGTCCGCGCAGATTTCGTCCGTCCTGGGCGCCCCCGACGCTCCGGGCGAATTCTTTTCGGCCGTGGACGGCGCGGCAGCCGGTTTCGCGGATTCCGGGGGAGCCGCCGCATTTCATGGGGCCGTTTGGACTCCCCGATTCGCGCCCGTCCGCGCGGAGTTTCTCAAATCGTGCGCTAAAGTTTTCAATATCTTGCCCAATACCTACAACCCGCAGCTTCCAGAAGTTTCGGCCTCCCGCATAAACAGTTGGGTGGAATGGGCCACAAAAGGGGCCGTGAAGGAGGCTGTTTTGCCGTCCGAACTGTCCGCCCCCGCGATAGTGGTGACGGGCGCTTCCTGTTTCGAGGGCAGGTGGAATCGCATATTCAACCCGGCCGATACCCGAAAAGGAAGGTTCTTGATGTCCAGGGAAAAGTTTTTGGAGGTTCCGATGATGGTTTCGGAAAGTGTCGGGGCCATGGCGGAATTTGAGCATTTCGACGCGGCCATGCTGCCGTATTCTGGGGGCGGTTTTTCGATGGTCGTGCTGCTTCCAAAGGATATTGAGTCCGGCGCGAAGGGTGCGCTCGGGCATCTTACGGGGGAGTCTTTTTCAAATATGTTCGGGGTGTTGAGGAGCATGGGCGCGGAAAAGGCCCCGACCGTATTTTACATGCCACGCTTCCGGGTGTCGGAGGGGAAGGTTTCGCTCAAGGAGGTGCTTTCAAAGATGGGGATGCCCGCAGTATTTTCGGAGTCGGCCGATTTCGGAGGTGTGGCGGAGGTGAAGCCTGGCCTGTATGTGTCGGATTTCTCGCAGTCCGCAGCCGTTAGCGTTGACGAGAGCGGGACAACGGCTGCGGCCGTGGACCTTTTGAACATGCCTTTCGGGTCCGTCAAAAAGTTTTCGGCAAACCGGCCATTCCTGTTTTGCATTGTGGAAAACGGCACGGGCGCCGTGGTCTTTCTGGGGTGGGTTGAAAATCCGTCCGGAGGCGGGCCGGGCGGTTCCTGTGAGGCCGGAAACCCGGAACCCGCTCCGGCTTTGGAATGATTTTTCCGGCCGCCCGCTCTGCGCCGGGCTAGGCGCGCATGGCCGACGTTATTTCGGCGACGTACATCTTGTGGAAGTCGGCCTGCGGATACCACCGCCCGATTTGCTCCCTGTCGAGAAAGCATTCCGGCTTAATCATGTCCGCATACATTTTGCGGCACTCCAGCACAAGCGACGCCTCCGCAAAATACGGCGCGCCGGATGCGGTGAATTCGGGGGTGAGGTTTGCGAGTTTTGGCTTGTCGCAGTCCCGCCCGCTGCGCGTGCCGAAAATTTTGAGGGCGGGGCGGTATTTCTCTTCAAAAAAAGACAGCGTAAAAATGCCGCTTTTTTCCACGAATCCGAAGGTGTGGCGCTGCGGCCTTATGAATATGAAAGCCGCAGGCTTCCCCCAAATCTCGCCGAGACCGCCCCAACTGGCGGTCATTGAGTTGAAATTTCCGCGGACGCCGGCGGATATGAGCGTCCATTTGTCGCCTATAAGGCGGATTGCGTTTTCTGAAACGTCCCTCGGGTCTATATTTTTCATGGATTTTATTTTCGCACGATTTTGCAGCCGGACAATTACTTTTTTTTTGAAGGGCCGTTTTGCGCCGCAGCCGGGGCGCCAAGTTTGGGCAAAAAATGAAGCCGGGTTTGAAAATAGCAGGCAGTCTGGGAGGCGTTTTTTATTGTCCGATTCCGGGATTTGGATGCTTGAAATTCGGAAAGCCCGCTTCGGGAAACTGGCGCAGACGGGAGTTCTTGGGGCCACAGGGTGGGGGAGGATTCCGCAGGGGTGATAAAATGTTCGCCCCTTTCGCATTCCGGAGAGGTTTAGCTAAACGCCCTTCCGTGATGAAATTCTCCGGCATGTTTCCTCCGCCTCCTCAAATTTCGCGCTGTAATCCTTGCCATGGTTATGTTGCGGCGTTTCAGCTTTCCCAATATGCGCTCTCCCGCCCCCGCATGGCGTATTTTTGCGGGGATTTTCTGGAGGCTGCGTTAAGTGTTTGATTTTGCATGCGGAAAAGTCAACGATTCACCCCATGCTATCCAAATCCGGAAAATATGAAATCGCGATATGCTACGACTTTGACGGCACGCTGTCGCCGGGAAACATGCAGGAGTATTCGTTCATATCCGGCCTGGGGCAGTCGCCGCAGGAGTTCTGGGAGGACGTGGCAAAGCTTTCCAAGGCGCACGGCTGCGACCTGATTCTGGCCTACATGTACCTCATGTGCGCCCGGGCCCGCGAGCGTAAGATAAAAATCACGCGCGACGACTTTTTTGAGTTCGGCAGGTCCGTCGAGTTTTTTCCCGGCCTGCTGCCCGAGCCTCCGCCGCCCCAGGCACGCGCAGGCGACCTGTTTTCTATGGCCCCTTCCGACTGGTTTTCGCGCATGAACGCCTGCGCTGCGGCGCACGGGGCGGAGCTCCGCCATTACGTCATTTCATCCGGCATCGGCGAGATGATTCAGGGATGCGCAATTGCGCGCAACTTCCGCCGAATATTCGCATCGGGATTCATGTACGACGAGTACGGGGCGGCCGTCTGGCCCGCGCACGCTGTGAATTACACGACTAAAATGCAGTACCTTTTCCGGATAAACAAGGGCGTCCTGGACCTCCAGAAAACCGTCAACCACTACATGCCAGAAGCGCTCCGCCCGGTTCCCTTCAAGCGAATGGTTTTCATCGGCGACGGCATGACGGACATCCCCTCAATGAAGCTCGTAAAAAGCCAGGGCGGATACTCCATTGCCGTGCACGACGGTTCGCGGCGCAAGGGCAAGTGTTCCGAGAAGCTTTTAAACGAAGACCGCGTAAACTTTGTTGCCAGGGCCGACTATAGGGAGGGTTCTCCGCTCGACAGGCAGGTGCGCCGCGTCATCGAAAAGATTGCGGCGGAAAAACGTGTCGAGGATTGCCGGTAAATCCCGGTGCGCGCTTCGCTCTGCGGTTTTGCAATTTTGCTTCGCCGTAAAGCGGCCGGTTGGCTTTGGCAGGCTCGGTCTGCCGTGCCGTTTTCCCGTCTGACATGCCGCCTCCCTCCAGGGCGCACCAGGCATGCTGCAAAATCATGGGCGCCTTTTACGCAGATTGTTGCGCAATCGCGCGGCGGAGAACGTCCGGGCGTAAAGGCGCGGCGGGCCATGTACAGACTTCGCCCTGTCGGCCTTTTTTCAGCTTTTACATCGCATTTTTAATTGCCGCCAACTGCGGATTTTTTGGAGTCTTACATAGATAAGGAAACGGGAAGCGGGTTGGGGAAGGGATTTTACGCGGATAAGAAAAACCCCGCCTTAGCTGCGGCGAAATACCTCCTGATTCTTCGTTTCTTTCGGGGCATTGCAATCTGTGCCAATCCCCTTTTTTTTGTTGGGGGCGCGCCGTCATCTGTTTGCAGGGAAAAAGGGTGTTATGCCCCCGCTACATTTGGAAATAGACCGGGGTTTATCTCTGGCCTTTTTATGGCAAATGAAAACGGCGGCTTCGGATTCCAGCTATGCCGCGCAGTCTGGGGTTTCAAATATCGTCATTCAACTCCAGGCGGGCTTTTCATTGCAAAATGTGCGGCTAAAAAATAAAGCGATTTGCTGGAAGGTATCGGGCTTTACTGCGAATAAGCGGCCCAAAAGAAAGCCATCCTTTGTTTTCCATCTTTCATGCCGCGCCGCGTGCGGAGTATGCTATACTTTTGGGAAATCCGCTCGGGCGCAGAAACTCCAGCACTTTTGAAAACAATCCATTCATATGTATTGCTTCATTTTGCCATATTTGCCGCCGGAAACCCTTTGTTTTAAAGCATCCAGAGGCATTCCAAAAGTGAAGGTCTCTTTCAATAGCTGAATGCGTATTTTTTAAAATCAAGTAGCGCAATGCAGGCAATACGCATGAATAGGCCGATTTTTGGAGGTATCCGATTCCTTTTGGGGGCGCTTCGCCCCCCCCTCTGTCATTCGTCTCCTTTTCATTGGGGTAGGGTGGGGATATTTTAAAAAAGTGTATAATGTAATGGATTGGGTGATAGGGTGTTATGTGGGGTTTGTGGTGGTGGGTAAAATTTTTTTCTTGCAGAAGTTGAGAAGAGGTACACTGTGGGTGTCCTTTCTCGTTGGGGAGGGGGTGCCGGAAGGCGCTTGCTTTCGAACTGGGGAGGGAGAGTTCTTTTCATTCTGTTATATAAAATTTTTTGAGGTTTTGAAAAAAATCTCAAAAAAGATATTGACAGGGCGGACTTCATAGTTCCTAATGAGAAGCTTTCACCCTGAGAAGGGTCCCATGAGTTTCCGGTTTGTTTACGGGCCGGTTATTCCTCTGGGGGATATGTTCTTTCGAGTTCTTGAAAAATGTTTTTTCAAAAATTTTAAAAAAAGTTTAAGAAAAGCATTGACAAGCCGATGAAGATTGTCCTTGATTGGAATCTTTCTTTCATCGCGAAAGGCGCCGCTGAAAAGCGGTGTTAAAGTTCCGGAGATTTCATCCTTGGGTATTCTTAAAGGGTGTGGATTTTTGGGAGAGATGTTCTTTTAAAGTTTACTAAGTACGATTGTGCGAACCGGCATATTCTTTGTAAGAAGAAGATGTCAAAATGACTTAATAAAATAAGTCCAAACGAATCTATAATACAGATTCAAAATTCTCAAAACTTTAAAAAGTTTTATGGAGAGTTTGATTCTGGCTCAGAGTGAACGCTGGCGGCGTGGCTAAGACATGCAAGTCGAGCGGGATGATGATTGTAGCAATACATGATTTTGAGAGCGGCAAACGGGTGAGTAACACATAAGCAATCTGCCTTGAAGTTTGGGATAGCCCGGGGAAACTCGGATTAATACCGGATGTGGTCCTTTCTCGCATGGGGGAGGCACTAAAGCTTGCAACGGCGCTTCAAGAGGAGCTTATGGCCTATCAGCTAGTTGGCGGGATAACAGCCCACCAAGGCAAAGACGGGTAGCGGGTCTGAGAGGACGATCCGCCACACTGGAACTGAGACACGGTCCAGACACCTACGGGTGGCAGCAGTTTCGAATCATTCACAATGGGGGAAACCCTGATGGTGCGACGTCGCGTGGGGGATGAAGGTCTTCGGATTGTAAACCCCTGTCACATGGGACTAAACGCAAGGTTCATAGCCTTGCCTGAATTAACCATGAGAGGAAGCAGTGGCTAACTCCGTGCCAGCAGCCGCGGTAATACGGAGACTGCGAGCGTTACTCGGATTCACTGGGCGTAAAGGGAGCGCAGGCGGACATGTGTGTTAGGTGTGAAATCCCGGGGCTTAACTCCGGAATTGCGCCTAAAACTATGTGTCTAGAGACTTGGAGGGGTAAGCGGAATTTGTGGAGTAGCGGTAAAATGCGCAGATATCACAAGGAACACCGATGGCGAAGGCAGCTTACTGGACAAGATCTGACGCTCAGGCTCGAAAGCGTGGGTAGCAAAAGGGATTAGATACCCCTGTAGTCCACGCCCTAAACGTTGTACACTAGGTCTCGGGGGATTCATCCCCTTCGGGGCCCAAGCTAACGCGATAAGTGTACCGCCTGAGGACTACGACCGCAAGGTTAAAACTCAAAGAAATTGACGGGGACCCGCACAAGCGGTGGAGCATGTGGCTTAATTCGATGCAACGCGAAGAACCTTACCTGGGTTTGACATGTATTGGAATTTGGCTGAAAGGTCAAAGTCCTTCGGGACTGATACACAGATGCTGCATGGCTGTCGTCAGCTCGTGTCGTGAGATGTTCGGTTAAGTCCGGCAACGAGCGCAACCCTCGCCCCATGTTACTCTTCGGAGGTCTCTTGGGGGACAAACCTGTTTTCAGGTGGGAAGGTGGGGATGACGTCAAGTCAGTATGGCTCTTACATCCAGGGCTGCACACGTGCTACAATGGCCGGTACAATGGGTTGCTACACTGTAAAGTGATGCTAATCTTCAAAGCCGGTCCCAGTTCGGATTGAGGTCTGCAACTCGACCTCATGAAGCCGGAATCGCTAGTAAAGGCGTATCAGCAACGACGCCTTGAATACGTTCCCGGGTCTTGTACACACCGCCCGTCAAGTCATGAAAGCCGATTTCGCCCGAAGTGCGTGAGCTAACCGCAAGGAAGCAGCGCCCTAAGGCAAGGTTGGTGATTGGGACTAAGTCGTAACAAGGTAGCCGTAGGGGAACCTGCGGCTGGATCACCTCCTTTCTAAGGAGAAATTCTGGCATGCGTTCGGGCAACCGGATGTCATGCACGAGAATGAGGATGAGGTTCGTTTCAATCGTACTTAGTAAATTTTAGGGACATAGTTCTTTAAAGTGAAACATACAGCGAAAAGGGCGCAGATGGAAAAGCCGGTGCGTTGAATTTAAATGGGGCCGTAGCTCAGTTGGAAGAGCGGCTGATTTGCATTCAGCAGGTCATCGGTTCGAACCCGTTCGGCTCCACCAATACTTTAACTGACAGGGGCTCATAGCTCAGCTGGTTAGAGCACACGCTTGATAAGCGTGGGGTCGGTGGTTCAAGTCCACCTGGGCCCACCAGTTTTGGATTGGGATGTGTTGTATGTGGGAGATTTTAGATCTTTGACAGTTTGAATATATGTAAGTTTATAGAAAATAAAGTTTAAGCGAGGTAGTAAATCTACAGTAGCGAATCTTAGAATAAACTGCATGCATGGAAAATAAAAGAACCAAGCAAGACAGCCTATTTTAAAAAAAGGAGCAACTTGATTGTAAATAAACAATCAAGGGCAATTGGTGGATGCCTTGGCGACACATGGCGAAGAAGGACGTGGCAAGCTGCGAAAAGCCCCGGTGAGATGCAAGCAATCTTTGACCCGGGGGTTTCCGAATGGGGAAACCCGGTATGTTAACGGCATACCACTTCGGGATGAATATATAGTCCCGATAGAGCGATACCCGCTGAAGTGAAACATCTCAGTAAGCGGAGGAAAAGAAAGCGAATGCGATTCCCTGAGTAGTGGCGAGCGAAAGGGGAGCAGTCTAAACCGGAGGGATTTATCCTTCCGGGGTGTGGACTCCGATGTGGGACTGGGACGGATAGACGAACGGCATGGAAAGGCCGGCCATAGAGGGTGACAGCCCCTTAGTCGAAATCCCGAACAGCCTTAGGAGTATCCCGAGTAGCACCGGACACGTGAAACCTGGTGTGAATGAGCGCCGACCACGGCGTAAGACTAAATACACGGTGTCGACCGATAGTGAACTAGTACCGTGAGGGAAAGGTGAAAAGGACCCCTGTTAGGGGAGTTAAAAGTACCTGAAACCAATTGCCTACAAGCGGTCGGAGCCTCTATATGGGGTGACGGCGTACCTTTTGTATAATGGGCCTAGGAGTCTATATCAGTTGCAAGCTTAAGCGTTTACGACGCGGAGGCGCAGCGAAAGCGAGTCTGAATAGGGCGACAAGTATCTGGTATAGCACCCGAAGCGTAGGCGATCTAGCCATGGCCAGGTTGAAGCAACGGTAAAACGTTGTGAAGGACCGAACCCATTAACCTTGAGAAGTTACGGGATGAGCTGTGGTTAGGAGTGAAAGGCTAATCAAGCCACGTAATAGCTGGTTCTCTCCGAAATATATTTAGGTATAGCGTCCAATGCTTATTACCGGGGGTAAAGCACTGAAAAGGCTAGGGCTCACACCAGAGTACCGAACCTTATCAAACTCTGAATACCGGTGAGTGAAGTTGGGCAGTCAGTCTGTGGGGGATAAGCTTCATAGGCGAGAGGGAAACATCCCAGACCATCAAATAAGGTCCCTAAGACAATGCTAAGTGGTAAGAAGGAGGTGAATTTTCTTAGACAATGGGGATGTTGGCTTAGAGGCAGCCATCATTTAAAAAGTGCGTAATAGCTTACCCATCGAGAGAATTTGCGCCGAAAATGATCGGGACTAAAGCATTGCACCGAATTTGTGGAACCAGCAATGGTTGGTAGGAGAGCGTTCCAACGGCATCGAAGCGGGAAAGGAATTGACCGTGGAGCTTTTGGAAGTGATAATCTAGGCATGAGTAACGATAAGTATGGTCAAAATCCATACCGCCGTAAGGATAAGGTTTCCTGGGGAAGGTTCGTCCGCCCAGGGTTAGTCGGGAGCTAAGGCGAGGCCGTAAGGAGTAGTCGATGCACAGCGGGTTAATATTCCCGCACCGGCTTATAGGTGTCTGACCCGTATATTGACAGAAGCACGGATGAGAGTGGGGTGTTGAACGTCCCTTTCGCGCAAGCGGACCTTGAGGCTACGGCCGAGGGGGATTCTTAAAAGTGATTCTCGGGAAAATTTATACGGTTAATCTATAGGTCGCCCGTACCGCAAACCGACACAGGTATCCGGGATGAGTATTCTAAGGCGCGTGAGTTAAATCTCTCTAAGGAACTCGGCAAAATTGCCCTGTATCTTCGGTAGAAGGGGTGCCGCAGCGATGCGGTCACAGTAAAGAGATCCAACCGACTGTTTATCAAAAACACAGCTCTCTGCAAAGTCGCAAGACGACGTATAGGGAGTGACATGTGACCAATGCGGAAAGGTGAAAGCTGGTTGTGCAAGCTTCTGGTCTAAGCCCCCGTGAATGTCGGCCGTAACTATAACGGTCCTAAGGTAGCGAAATTCCTTGTCGGGTAAGTTCCGACCTGCACGAATCATGTAACGAGTTGGATGCTGTCTCAGAGAGATGCTCAGTGAAATTGTAGTCGCGGTGAAGATGCCGCGTACCCGCAGAAGGACGGAAAGACCCTATGAACCTTTACTATAACCTGATATTGTCATTTGATTTTCAATACGTAGCATAGGCGGGAGGCTTTGAAGCTTCACTCCAGGGTGAGGCAGAGCCGCAATGTGAAATACCGCTTTTTGTCTGTTAGATGTCTAACCTTGACCCGTAAGCCGGGCTTGGGACAGTGTTAGGGGGTTAGTTTGACTGGGGCGGTCTCCTCCCAAAATGTAACGGAGGACTGCGATGGTTCCCTCAGACCGGTTGGCAATCGGTCGGCGAGGATATGGCTAGAAGGGAGCTTAACTGTGAGACATACAAGTCGAGCAGATGGGAAACCAGGCCCAAGTGATCCGGCAGTGGCTCGTGGGAGCGCTGTCGCTTAAGGGATAAAAGGTACTCTAGGGATAACAGGCTGATTTCACCCAAGCGTTCATAGCGACGGTGAAGTTTGGCACCTCGATGTCGGCTCATCACATCCTGGGGCTGGAGAAGGTCCCAAG
>URJJ01000034.1 GCA_900548185.1 uncultured Opitutales bacterium | reverse complement strand
GAGCCTGCGGCTTGTGCGGCGGTCTTTGGATTATTTGCGCTGGCATTTTCAGCTTTCCGCAGAAGAAAGTAGATTGAGATAATTTTCAAATAATTTGAGGGCTTCCCGTGCTGGGAAGCCTTTTTTGTACGCCGCATATCGCCACATGGCGGGAGTGCGGGACGGTTGGAGATTAAAAGGTGAGGGGGAAACCGTATTTTTCATCTGCGGCTATCGGGCGCCTAAAGGGTGCGTTATGCGGGGCAGGGGCGCTCTTTATTGCGTTATATGGCGGTTACTGGATTTCTCTTTCAAAAAGCTCGTATCGTCTCTATGAATGCAGGCGTTCCGTATATCGCTCTTTGGCGGTTTTCTTCGGCTTTCGCGTGCGGAGAGATGAAGAATTGGGGGCTAAAAATCGCATTTATCGGGCGCCTCTTCAAGCAGCCCTGTTAAGCCTGCAAATCCGGCTGCAATCATTTTTTGACGGGCGTCTTTTCATGTTAAGCAAGTGCGGGGCTTCATTGCAGGTTGGCAGTTTTTCTCTTTTGGAATCCGGAAGATTCCGGCTTCTGTTATGATGTTGACAAGTATGCGATGGCAGTATGTGTTAAAATTTTCCATAAATTTTACAAGATTTTGCAAAACCGGCATATTGAAAGTGAGACAATTTGCGTAGACCTCGATGGCACTTTAATCAATACGGATACGTTGGTTGAATTGTTTATACGCGGCTTGAAGCATTGTCCGCATATGCTTTTCTTGTGCCCGTTTTGGCTGCTAAAGGGGAAGATTAACCTTAAGCTGAAGTTGTCTTTTTATTGCGCCAAATATGCAAACCGCTTTCCCTTTAATGAAAAGTTGGTCTCGTTTCTTCGGGAGGAGAAAAGAAGGGGCAAAAAAATCTATTTGGCGACTGCCTGCGAGGAAAGCCTGGCGCGCTCCATTGTAAAAGATTTGGACCTTTTTGAAGACGTTTTCGGGACCTCTGAAAAAACAAACTTAAAGGCGGAGAACAAGGCCGAATTATTGGTGTCAAAATTCGGAGAAGGAAATTTTGCGTATGCGGGAAACTCCGCTTCGGACCTTGAAGTCTGGAAACGCGCAAGCGAAATCATACTTGTAAATGCCCCGGAGGCTCTCTCAAAACGGGCAAGGCTTCAAAATCCGCAAAGCCATTTTTTGGAATTCCCCAATAAGACGGATTCGTTTCGCGCCTTCTTAAAAACGATACGCATACACCAATGGGCAAAGAACATTTTGATTTTTGTGCCGTTATTTCTATCGCACCAGTATTTCAATGCGGAGAAAGTCATTGCGGCGCTTCTGGCGTTTTTTGCCCTGTCGTTTTGTGCGAGCGCAACCTACATATTCAATGACATTCTCGATATTGAAAATGACAGGGCGCATAAAACGAAAAAGAACCGCCCCATCGCCTCGGGCTCTTTCCCCGCATCCAAAGCCTTTCTGGTGATTTTTGCGTTCGCGCTTCTGGCCGCCGCGCTGTCTCTGTGCGTGAGTATTAACCTCTTTTTATTCTTGCTGTTATATGTCGCGGCAACGCTGGGCTATTCGTTTTTCTTTAAGCGCATAGTCATAGTCGATGTCATTGTGCTCTCATCGCTTTATCTTTACAGGATTTACTTTGGCGCGTTTGCGACTGGCACGGTTATATCATTTTGGCTTGTGTCGTTTTCTATCCTGATGTTCTTCAGCTTGGGCTCAATGAAGCGTTATATCGAATTGCAGTCGCTGGAGGGAGTCGCCGAAGAAAAGGTAAAAGGGCGCGCTTATGTGAAATCGGATATTTCCACAATCTCAACCCTTGGAATTTCTGCGGGGATGATGTCGAGCGTCCTCTACATTCTTTACGTGAATAACGCCGCGTCCGAGATGTATTTGCGCCCGAATTTCTTGCTGATAGGCAGCCTCCTTTTCCTCTACTTCATTTCAAAAACATGGCTGATGGCGTCGCGCAGGTTGGTTCACGATGATCCGGTTATTTATGCAATCAAGACTGGGGAAAATTATGTGCTGATTGCGCTTTTTGCCGCAATTTTTATCCTGGCGGGCCCGATATAAAAAATGAATTTTATAAGTTTCGCATTGATTTTAATAAGCGTTTTTTTGACCGCTTCCGCGCAGCTCCTGCTGAAATTGGGGATGAGGGATGTCGGAGGCGTGCGGGCGTCTTTCGACGGAATGCTTGATTTGTTTTTCAAGGTTTCAAAAAACCCTTATATTTATATGGGGATGTCCGCATTCGCATTGAGCGTGTTCCTTTGGCTGATTGTCTTGTCAAAAGTTGATTTGTCCGTCGCTTATCCCTTCGTGGGCGTGGGCTGCATTTTTACCGCAATAATGGCTTTTCTATTTCTCGGAGAGCCTTTAACTTTTATGAAAATCTCGGGGATTTGCATTGTCTGCCTCGGAATATTTTTAATTTCAAGGAGCTGAAGCCCATCCTAAAATGGATTACGTGCGCTATTACCTTTTATATTTGCCCACAATATCGATATTGTCATTTGTCATATCGCTATTCCTCAGAACGTATAATTCGGACGGCATTTCCGTCGGGCTGCCTTCTCTTAGGGGATTGCTAAAGAAAAATATTATTTTGTTTCTGATTTTCTCTGCAATATTCCCCGTTCTTTTTCAATATCTGGATTTGGGCTATATTTGCTCAATTTCAATAATTTGCTTCTCCACCCTGCTTCTGGAGGATTTTCTTAAAGTGCGAATTTCCTTTAATTCAGGCGCTGCCTGGAAACTTTTAAACGCGTTCTTTTTGGCGCTCCTGCCGCTTTTGATTTTGTCTCCGAAGGTCATAGCCTCGATAAACAGCGTCGATTTTTATGATTATGATTTAAAGCGCTGCCTGGAGCAGTGTTATTTTCTGAGGCCGTCTATAATCCACATTTTGTACAGTTTTATATATGTCCCGATTGTTTGCGCCTTTTCGGCTGTTAATTTTTTTGTTTTCGGGAATGAATTTTTATCGTTGGGGCTCGCGTACAAAATTGTAGCCGTATTGCAGGTTTTGCAGATTGCGGTCTCTTCGATTCTTCTTTGCGAGATTTTTAAGATATTAAATGTAAATTCTTTTATAGCGTATGTTTCATCGCTGATTTATATTTTTCTTGGCGCTATCGTCATAGCAAGCTTTATTCCTGAAACGTATATCCCGTCGTCTTTCTTGCTTATCGCGTATACGTACTTTTATTTGAAAAGGAAAGACGCCTGGATTTTATTGTGGATACTGTCATTTTTCATGAATCCGGTATGCGTGCTTCCGGGCGTCGCTTATTTTCTTTTCTACGGCAAAGGCATATTGCAAAAGGCTGTATCCTACGTGTCTTCGCAAAAATGTGTTTATGCCTATGCGCTGCCGGCAATCCTCTTCGCCCTGGTCCTGCTTTATTCGATGGCGCATATATTGCGGGCGTATATAGATTTCTCGCTGCTTGACAATATTTGCAATTACTCCCCTTGCTTTTTTGAATATCAGCTCTTTGCTCAGTTTTTCATGCCGGATGTCTCCGTTATGGAGAAATCGCAGTCTGTCTCCCTCATTATACAAGAGGTGACAAAAAATTCTGTTTACCTGCTGGTTCCGATAGCGGCTTTCATGGCGGTTGGGGTTGCAGCCCTGAAAAACAACGCGCTGAAATACGGATTTTTGCTCTTATTGCTATGCGAGTACGTGCTGCATATCGCTCTGGCGTATCAGCCGACCACGGGTGTTTTATACTCCAATTTGTATGTGCTTCCGGCGTTTGTCTTTTTTATTGTCGGGGTATGTTTTGTTTTCGGGAAAATAAATCTCACTTTGACCAAGGCGATAATGGCGGGTTTGTTGGTGCTCCTCTTCTCCTACGAATTTTATAAGCTGTTTGAATTGCGCGAAATTCTTGCGTCTCTATCCGCCAGGTGACCTTAGGCTTAACTGCAAGGCTTGAAAATGCCGCTTGTGGATGGGAAACTTCCTGCCGGGCATCTGCGGAATTTTTAAATTCGGTGCCTGCTGCCTGTTTGCCGAATGTGGCTTTTCCGCCTTATTGGCCGCGGGGCTTTTAATTTCGCAGCGCACGGCTTTTCCCGATTTGGGGCTGGCTGCCGGGGCGTGTTATCCCGCTATTTTCTTTGGATTGTGCCCATGGCGTTCGGATTGTTTGATATGGCTTCGCTCTCCCCGCCGGCCTCATGGCGCGGGAGGCTTTCGAGTGGAGCCATGCTCACTTTCAAATTGCCCGCTGGAGGCCCGTAAATGCCCCTGGAATTGATTGAAAACGTTTTCTTGACTTTCTCGGGGGGGGGGCATTTTGATGCGGTTAAAATGGCAAATTTCTTTAATTGCCAAACAATAAAACCTGACCAATACCATGAACCCTTATTCATACAAACTTGCCATTGCCTGCGCGGCATTGCCGGTATTCCTATCGGCCCAAGCCCAGGAAATGAACTTGCAGGAAATAGAGTGGACTGCCTCTTCCACGGCTTCGCTCCCTTCCGCTATCCCGTCGGGATATGACGGGTATATGGTTTCTGGAAGTCTTGGAAACCAGAGGAACTACTTTATATCCGCATCTGAAAGCGCCGAAGATGCCGTCAGCGCGTATATAAAATTCGGGCAGCTCACGAGCGACCCGACCGCGCGCATATACTTCGGCGGCCACGCCTCCGCAGGCGCCGACGCATACTTCGGCGATATTTCGGGCGAAGTCTCGGAAGCGCTCACTCTCGAACGCTTTTACGGCGGCGCCTATTTTGAAAACTCCGGCCATACTGCGTATGTCGGCAATCTGAAAACCACGGTGAACGCCGACCTCAAAATCAGCAGCCTGATTACCGGAGCGGGGCAGGCATGGAATGCCGGCACGACAATGAATGTCGCCTCCAGCTCGCTGACCCTAAACGGCGGCACCTATATTTCCAACATCTATGGCGGGGCCCATGTCAATGGCGCTGTCGTAAACATCAAAAACGGCTCAAGCCTCGTAATCAACACCGCGAACGTTTATAACGGCGGAGATTACGTCGTGGCAGGCGGCTCAATGACGTATGGGGACAACGGAATCGGCGGCTCGAACATAGAGGGCGGCTCTTCCGTCTATCTGGGCGCCGGCGCAAACTTTTACGGGAACTACACCACCTATATCGTGGGCGGAAATTTCGGATACCAGGCGGAAAGCAGCGTCATTGGCGGCTCAAGCGTGACGGTGGACGGCGCGACCCTCGACGGGGTGAAAATATTTGGCGGCTCCCAGAGTTCCGGCGTAACCGCCGGGTTGGTCTCGTCTGTGGACAGCTCAAAAGTTTACGTAAAATCCGGGGAAATAAATGGCGACGTCTATGGCGGCTCCCACTCCCAGTCGCACGGCTCCACAGTGGTGACGGGCGATTCGTCGGTTGAAATGACTGGCGGCAATGTGTCCGGAGACGTCGCCGGCGGCTCCCTCTTTTGGAACGCGAACCACGCCGACGCCCGGGCCGATGTCAGCGGAAACACCAGCGTAAAAATAACGGGCGGCACTGTCGGCGGCAACGTCTACGGCGGCTCCGAAGCTGAGAGCTACCAGTACAACTTCGCTTCAAACGCAAATATCGGCGGAAGCTCTAATGTGGAAATCGGCGGCACTGCCGTCGTGAGCGGCAGCGTGTACGGAGGTTCTTTCTCAAATTCCACATCAAATGGAAACGGCGCATACGCGAGCGTTGCGGGCGGTTCTAACGTCGCAATCAACGGCGGAACCGTGGAGGGCAACGTTTACGGCGGCGGCCTGTCGGTGAACGAATCGGCTGGAACGGTCGCCGAGTCCTCAATAGGCGGCCCCGCAAGCATAACCTTGAGCGCGGGCAAAATTTTGGGCGACATATACGCCGGCGGCTCGGGCGAAGGCTCCAAAGTCGAAGGCGGAGCGAGCGTAAAATTTGTCGGCAACGCCTCGGACATAATCTTCTCGGGCACAGTCTATGGCGGAGGCGATAAGGGCGCTGAAGTCGTCGGCCAAAAGCTCGTTGCCTTTGGCGACGCGGAAAACGCTTTCAAGGGGACGTTCTCCGGCAAGATTTCCGAATTCGACAAACTGGCGGTGGAAAATTCCGCAACCGAAGTTGCATTCGCAAACGCATTCAGCGTCTCCACGCTCTTGGTGGACTCGTCGGCCAGCGTCTCCCTCGCTTCGGGCACAAGCTTTGACGAACTGGGCATCATGTTTGCCGAGAATTTCACGACGGGCGACAGCTTCGGTTTCGACCTCGCATCCATTTTCGGAGACAGCACCACAATAGTGGAAAGCGCCTTGGCCTCCGGGACAATGACCGTTATGAACGGGCAGGGGAGCGAATTCAGCGCCACCTATGACGGCGGGCAGATAAGCGTCGGCGCGGCGATACCGGAGCCCGCATCGTTTGCCGCGCTCTTCGGGGCATTGGCCTTGGTTGCCGGCGCGTGCCGCAGAAAAAATTAAATCAAAACTATTCGCAAAAAAGGGTTTCCGTTTTTCGGAAACCCTTTTTTTTACGCCTTGGAAAGTGCAAGATATGAGCTTCCCATATTTCCCGCTTGGCTTGCCGGGTTTTCCTTTCCTGCGCAATGCTTTGAGGAAAGATGAGAGTGCGCATAAACAGTTGTCATTGCTTTTTAGCCATTTTATTGTATCATGGAATAAAGATGTATAATGCTAATGATGATGACTTTTGTCACAGGCTCAATAGTATCGGCGGCAGACTCTGGAGACAAGCCTGAACCCCATCTGTTTTATATTGTTGATTCTGTTGCCAAACCCAATTCAAAAAACATTTAGAAAATTGGACAGACAATGCAAAACATACTGAATAAATTATTTATAGCTATTTTGATATTTTTGACATCATCTGCATTTTCAACGGCGAAACAGGAATGGGAATGTCTTGAGATTGGGATGCCAAATGACATAAATATACGTATACAAACTTCTCCACTAAAATTAACTAAAACACGTGAATTAATTTGGCGCGGAAATGTAGCGCCGATTGTTCATATTATTGTGACAACACCTCCTCCTTTTGTAGGTTACTCTGGTAGGGTTTCGCTAGAGACATATAAATATGCTTCGGACTTGATTCGTAATGCCCAGCATCAGAAAATTGGCCTTGAGGAGACGATTGAACATAATGACCCGGATAAAGGGATTATTTTTTCGCATTATAATGCAGGAGGGTTCGCTCCTCCCGACAAAAGGGGGTATATCGCAAAGGAAGAGTTTATTGTAGTGATGGAAATGTTGCTAAACGATCTTGAAGTGTGCGACGACTTTGCTCCAACCCTAAGGGCAAACGTTCCCGAGGTCAGAGAAATTTTGACATCCAGAGTGGAGCGTTACTCCAAAAATATTTCCCGCGCGACGCTTGGATATGGAGCTTTGCAAATGAAAATCTTTGAAGACTTCATATGTTTGCAAAAGGTAAAAGAGGATTCGACAATAAGTGCTGTTTTACAAAAGGACGGAGATTTCAAAGATTTGATCTGTTATCTTAAGGCAAACAGCCTTTCTGACGCCGATAGTGCCCATCGGGATGAAAAAAGTGTGGGCGTCAAAGTTGAATCTCAATACTCCGTCTGGGAATACGCTTTTGAAACACCTTATGTTTGGGAATATGCCATGTCGTTAATTTCCAATCCCGGCGACGCAGTCGGTGCGGATAATGCATCGGTTCCGAAGAATATCATGCCAAGCCGTGCTCTCAATGTTCCGCCGGAGTTTAAGGGCAAAATTGAGACGCCAGGGCAGGCTGAAAAAATAGCCCTAACAGCATTTGCAAGACGTTATAGGGATCCCTTTAATCCAGTTTCCGCAAAGCCAATAAAGAGGCCGGTAAAATTTTCACACCGGATTCTGAAGTTGGATGATACTATGAAGCGCTTTGGGGTTTCAGGGGCAAAGGTCTGGCAAGTGGAAATGTTTGACGAGAATGGGGTTTTAAGCTGCGTAGCGTGGATAAATCCTGAAAACGACGAAGCCCTGTTAAAGTCCTCCGGCAATATTGCAAAATACGCGAATGCCGAAACTGTGAAGTTCATATTGGAGCCTGTGCAAGTGCGCAGGGCCTTATTGCCTCGCGGAAAGAATTACCGTTTTTTGTAGGTTTTACGAAGGCAATGTGGGTTTGGTCTGCCTATGCAGACATTTGAAGCTAATGGTTGAATGCGGAAAATTTGAGTATTGGTCAACCAATATAAATATGACTCATAAGAAAGAGCAGCGTATGAAAAAAATATTTATTTGTATTTTATCTTTTGTTCTTGGTTTATGCGCATTCAGTGATGAGCCTAATTTTGCTAAGTTTAAGGAGTTGGTTTCAGGTGTTTGGAGCAATGAGATAAATGATCCAAATAGTAGCTATGTTAAAAAAGTAATTTTTTCCCCTGTTTTTTATGAATATTCTCCTAATATCATAGCATTCAAGGCTTTTGTCGAATCTGTTACGGATATAAATACTTCTCTTGAATCAGTTTGGGAAAAAGATTTTGGCGGGTATGATCTTCCGAAAGTAAGTATGGAAACATTCTATCTTTACGATGAAATACTGGATGTGTATTACAGTTGGAATGGATATCAGAAATACCAACTATCTATTATATTTGAACCGAAAACGGAAGAGTTGTACTCGCTTCAACTTACAAAAGAAAATATAGAGAGGTTAAAATTTATCCGAAAAGATGGTCGAGGTCTCAATGAATTGTCCGATTATGCGGATTCTATTATTGGGTTTGATGGTAATAAAGCGAAAGTTGTTTTAAATGAAGACTTAGCATCAAGGAAGCGCAGGGCAAACTTTATATTTTATACACTTATATCTCCGCAAAAGCCTTTGGAAAAAATAGCATCAAGTTTTGATGTAAAAACCTATATGAATGCACGCGCAGATCTAATGATTCCTGATAAAATGAAAGATTTGCAAAAAAGGTTAATATCCTATTTCGGAGAATGTACATTGGAGTTTTCTGGGAGAAGGGAACTTCGCGTGTATCTTAATTTAGGTGAAGAAGTAAGCATGACTTATTATGATAAAAGCACTAAGGGTGATTTATCAAATATGAATAGGGGAGCAATAGACTTGCTTGCTCCAAATGGGATACCTGAAAATCAAAAAAGAATCAAATATTATTATTATGTGCCTTTTACAAAATTACGACTACTCAATTTAATTGACGGAGGAGGTTTTCTGGTTTTTTACATAAGCGAAGAGTGGGTAAAAGACAGTCCTGAAAGTGATTTTAGGAAAGAAGAGCGCATGTATGTAGGCAAAGAAGATGAAGAGGGTAATTTCGTCTTTTACTCTGGCAAAGAGCCTTACAAGAAAATAGAAGATTTTTGTATAACTAATGAATATAGACAAATGGTTTCCATGAAAAAAGGGTTGGAGCCGAAATTTAAAATGAAATTCGGTGGGGACGAGATAATTATGTGGATACTAAAAGACGGAAAATGGCGGCAAAATTTCCGTATGAGCCGATCGCCATCTGGCATGTAAAATTACTCAAGCAGATTGTGTGTGCTAAAGTTTGGGAGTCTACCGGGAGGGCATGTTTTTTAACTGCGGGATGGACGGGATTGTACTCGCCCGCTTCGCTCGTCTCGCCCCTTCGGGGTCTTTGCTTTGCAAAGCTACCCATCTTGCGGATGCTCGATGGCCGAACACCGCTTCGCGGGTTCTCGTCCCGTCCGTGGAGATACAGAAAAGCCGCAACCCTATGAGGGTTTGCGGCTTCTTCAATGGCGGGATGGACGGGACTCGAACCCGCGACCTCCGGCGTGACAGGCCAGCATTCTAACCAACTGAACCACCACCCCTCATTGAAAGCACTCCACAGTACGGAGGCTCTCATGTTTGTCAACTGCCAATTTTAAAATTTTGCGTTTTTTTTGAATGCGCACTTTTAAGGCCATGCTCCGCAGGCCCACTGCTGCAAGATTCCGCGCCTCCGCCGCCAAACATAACTCTTGTCAAGCGCCCCTTCTTTTTTATCTTTTTTCCACCATGCAAGATTCGACCTTCAAGACGGACGTCTATTCCGTCCCGCGCTGGTACTATCTCTGGCTTTATCCGATTTACCTGTTCGTGCGCCTGTGGCAGGCCACTGTCAGGTTTGAGCTGCCGGAGGAGGATCTTGCGCAGTTGAGCCCGGGGCGCAGGATGATTGTCCTGATATGGCACAACCGCATCTTTATAACGCCGATGCTGAAATACAGGTACCGTTCCGGCTCGCCGATGGCGGGCCTTGTAAGCCCCAGCAAGGACGGCGCGGTCCTTTCGGCGTTTTTCGGATTTTTCGGAATTTCCACCGTGCGCGGCTCCAGCAGGAGGCGCGGGGTTTTTGCCATAAGGGACATGGTAAACACACTGAAGTCGGGCTGCGACGTGTGCGTCACTCCGGACGGACCGAGGGGGCCCATGTATGAGATTAAGCGCGGAGCCCTGAAAGTCGCGGAGCTTTCCGGCGAGGACATGCTGATAATACGCGCGCATTACGGCCCGCATATCACCATTAAAAAAACATGGGACCGCTTTATGATTCCGCTGCCGTTTACCACGGTGCGCCTCAAGTTCATGTCGTTTTGCAGCTACTCTGAGATGTCTGAAAAGGCCCGGGCGGAGGGGATGGAAGTGGAAAAATATGTGGAGCGCCTCCTGGGCAGGTAGTCCGCGCTAAGTTCGAGCCTTGAGGGGCGGCGTCATCGGAGGCGGCTTGCGGGGCGGGGCGCATGTGCCGCCGGGTAGGGCGGGGCGCCCGGCCGGATTTTGGAGGGACGGGAAAGCTTTGCCCGGAATTTGGGCTCTTGAAATCGCGAAAAACCCGTTGAAGGGCGGGATGCCGATTGTGGCTTTATCTGGAAAACTGCGCTGACGAGGGGCTTTGCTATTTTTGAATGCGCCCGCCGCTTGCCTTTCAAATGCGGACACTCTGCGGCGCATTCGCAAACTCCCGTCGGTTTTGCGTCGGGGCAAAAGGGGCGCTATAAATATCGGCTCCGGCGCAAATTGCTCGGGCGGCTTTTTGGGGCCCGCGAGGGAAATGGTGCGCCGGGGGAGCCTTGCGGGGAATTTTTTAATGGGCCTTATCCCCGCCTTTGCGCATAGGTTTTGCCCCGCTTTTTTTATGCTTGAAGTGGGTGGAGCGATATTGTTCCATTATAAGAATGGGCGGCAGTATTTTTGGACGCTATTTCAGGGTTGCGACATTCGGCGAAAGCCATGGCGCGGGTTTGGGCTGCATCATTGACGGGTGCCCCTCCAATATCGGGCTTTCGGAGGCCGACATACAGCGCGACTTGACGCGCCGCCGCCCCGGGCAGAGCGAGGTTTCGACGCCGCGCGACGAGGCCGACGCGTGCAGGATTCTTTCCGGGGTCATGGACGGCCGGACGCTGGGCACGCCCATCGCGGTTCTCATTGAGAACAAAAACCAGAAGTCTTCCGACTATTCCGAGATTGCCAGGCTTTGGCGTCCCGGCCATGCGGACTTCACATACGACGCCAAGTTCGGCATCAGGGACCCCCGCGGCGGCGGGCGCAGTTCGGCGCGGGAGACGGCGGCGCGGGTTGCGGCCGGGGCCGTGGCCAAAAAGTGCCTGGGCCCCGTCGTCATACGCGCGTGGGTTGAGAGCGTGCACTGCATATCGATGCCGTCTTTCGACGGAATCCCGTCCTACGACGAGGTGGAGGCCACTCCGATACGCTGCCCGCACGCGCCGACGGCCGCGCGCATGATTGAATTTGTAAAGAAGGCGAAAGCCGAAGGCGACAGCGTCGGCGGAATAGTCCGCTGCCGGATATCCGGCGTTCCTGCGGGCTTGGGCGAGCCGGTTTTCGACAGGCTTGAGGCCGACCTGGCAAAGGCGATGATGAGCCTGCCTGCCACCAAGGGCTTTGAAATCGGAAGCGGGTTTGCGGGCACGCGCATGTTCGGCTCGGCCCACAACGACGAGTTTTACACCGATGAAAGCGGCGCGGTGCGGACGCGCACGAATTACGCGGGCGGCACTCTGGGCGGGATTTCCAGCGGGCAGGTCATAGACTTCAGGGTGGCGTTCAAGCCGACTTCCACAATATTGAAGGAGCAGCGGACGCTTTCGACGCAGCGCGCCGAGACTACCGTCGTGGGGCGCGGCAGGCACGACCCCTGCGTCTTGCCGCGCGCCGTTCCGATTGTGGAGGCCATGGCAGCCCTGGTCCTTGCAGACGCGGCCCTCGCCGCAGGCGCCGGGCTTCCGCTCAAATGAGGTTTTTGAAATGGATTCTTATCTTATAATAGGTACGCCCGGTTCGGGCCGCAGGGCGGCGCTCTGCGACCTCATCGCAAGGGGGCTTTACGGGGACGCGCGCGCCGCAGTCATGCTATCCTCCACCGAGCAGGAGTCGCCTTTCGACGCCGCCCTCGGGCGCCTCGCCAAAGTCGAGCGCTTCGGCGGGGTGGACGCCGCGGGAATTGCGCGGGCCCTCGCGGAGGAGGCGGACGTACTGTTTTTCATGGCGGATTCGTCGCGCGACCTCGCCGACGAAATAGAGGCTTTCAAGGGCCTTTGCGACGCGGGCATCCTAAGGCTTGTGCGCATATTCGGCTTTGTGGACTGCCGCCTGTTTTCGGAGGCGTTCGACGAGTGCGCCCCGTTTTTCGACGCCGTGTCGCATTTCAGCGACTGCCTCATACTTTCAAACCGAAGCGGCGTCCCCGGCGGGGAAGTTGCGAAGATTCGCAGGCGGTACGCGGAAATGTGCCATCCGCACGAGGTCCAGATGGAAATGAAAAACGGCGAGCTTGAAAATCCCGCGCTCCTTATGGTTGACGAGACGCGCCGCATTTCGATGGCTTTCGACGACTACGACCCTGTCGATGAAATCGAGCTGGACGAGGACACCCTTCCGGAGGAGCCGTTTACGATAGAGCGCAAGGCCGACCCCTATCTGGAGCGTCTGGAGGGGGGCATGCGCGCAAAGAAAATACCAAACGGCGGCGCGCTCGCCGCAAAGAGAAGAGATGCAAGATAGTATTTACAGGGTTTCCCGGACTGTTTCCGGGCTTTCGGCCTACGTTCCCGGCGAGCAGCCGCAGGGCGGCGGCTGGGTGAAGCTGAACACCAACGAATTTCCGTATCCGCCCTCTCCGGCGGTGCGCGACGCCGTAATGCGGGAGCTCGGCCCCGACTGCGCCTCGCTCAGGCTTTACCCCGCGCCGCTTTCGGACGGCCTTAGGGCCGCAGTGGGCGGCTATTACGGGGTTCCCGCCGAAAACGTCGTGTGCGGCAACGGCTCCGACGACATTTTAAACCTTGTGATGCGCGCTTTCGGCGACGCCTCCCTCCATGTCGCCGCAATGAACCCAAGCTACTCCCTCTATCCGGTGCTCTCCAAAATGCAGGGCGCAAGGCTTGAGGAGTTCGACTTTGAAGACGGCCTCTCGCTTCCGTTTGAGAAAATTTTTGAAAGCGGGGCCAACGTCTTTATCCTCACGAACCCCAACGCCCCGCTCGGGGTCGCCTTCGGGGAGGACGAGCTTGAGAAGATTGCCCGCAACTTCCGCGGACTTTTCGTGATAGACGAGGCCTACGCGCCGTTTTCCGGCCGCACTTCGGCGGGGCTTGCCATGCGCCACCGCAACGTGCTTTCCATCGGAACGTCGTCGAAGGGCTGGGCGCTGGCGGGCATGCGCGTCGGCTGGGCGGTCGGGGACGCCGCGATAATCGACGTATTAAACCGCGTGCGCGACAGCTACAACGTCGACCGCCTCGCACAGGCGGCTGGCATTGCGGCGCTCGGGGACCGCAGTTATTATTCGCGCCAGATTGCCCGCGTGGTCGCGACGCGCGCCCGCGTCCAGGAGTTTTTTGAAAAAATCGGCTGGAATTTCGTCCCAAGCTCCTCAAACTTCATATTTGTGCGCCCGGTGAAGCGCGGCATGTCGCCGGCGGAGGCGGCCGCCGACTTTTTCGCGCACCTGAAGTCGGAGCGGATACTCGTACGCTTCTGGCCGGACGACCCGAAAATAAGGGACGGCCTCAGGGTCACGGTGGGCGCCGAGGAGGAAATGGAAAAATTCATGGAAAGCGCCATGCGATGGAAAAGCAAAGAATAGCAAAAATCGAAAGGAACACAAGGGAGACGCGCATATCCCTGGAACTCAACCTCGACGGGCGCGGCTCATACGACGTCGAAACCGGAATCCCGTTTTTCGACCACATGATGTGCCTGTTTGCGCGCCACGGGCTCTTCGACTTGAAGCTCAGGGCCGAGGGGGACGTCGAAGTCGACTACCACCACACTGTCGAGGATGTCGGCATCGTGCTGGGGCAGGCTGTGAAGGCCGCGGTGGGCGACAAGTCCGGAATGAACCGCTACGGGTTTTTCATCCTCCCCATGGACGAGGTCCTGATGAGGGTCGCGGTGGACCTGTCAAACCGCCCGTACCTTGTCTACGACGTGAAATGCGCGGACAGGGTGAGGGATTTCAATGTCGGGCTTTGCAGGGAGTTCTTCCAGGCTTTCGCAAACGAGGCGGGGGCCAACCTGCACGTGGCGCTTCTCAGCGGCGACGAGCCGCACCATGTGGCGGAGGGGGCCTTCAAGTGCTTCGCCAAGGCGCTTTCGGCCGCGACGGCCCTCGATCCGAGGCGTTCGGGCATACTCCCCACGACAAAGGGAAGCATCTGACATGCGCAGTGTCGCTGTAATAGACTACGGGATGGGGAACCTGCGCAGTGTCCTCAAGGCGTGGGAGGCCGCCGGCGCAAGCTCGCGCCTGGTTTCCTCGCCGGATGAAATCTGCGGGGACGACGTGCTGGTCTTCCCGGGCCAGGGGGCGATTGTGGATACCATGCGGCTTTTGAAGCGCACCGGTTTCGACGGGGCCATCCGCTCGTGGATAGCGGCCGACAAGCCGTTTTTCGGCATATGCCTCGGCCTTCAGGCACTGTTTGAATACTCCGAAGAGGGCGGGGTGGATTGCCTCGGGATTTTCCCCGGGCGCGTTGAGCGCTTCAGGGTCGAGCGCAGGTTCAAGGTGCCCCACATGGGCTGGGACGACGTCGAATTCGGGGACTGCCCGGAGATGCTGGAGGGCATCAAAAAGAGCGGAGACCAGTTTTATTTCGTCCACAGCTACTGCGTGAAGTGCTCAGACGAGTCGCTCGTTTTCGGGAAGAGCGAGTACGGCGGCGTGAGCTTTGCAAGCGCAATACTCAAAGGAAGGCTTTTCGCCTGCCAGTTCCATCCCGAAAAAAGCCAGTCAAAAGGCTTGCAACTGTATAAAAACTTTCTTGGATTTGTCGCGGCCCGCTGATTGCGGCGGCCGTTCAAAACTTAAATTATGGCTGATTCTACTGAAAAAAACAACGTTTCGGGCGAGACTGCAAAGCTTGAGCTTGCGGGAAAGACCTACGAATTTCCGGTGGTATACGGAACCGAGGGCGAAAGGGCCGTCGATATCCAGCAGCTTCGCTCCAAAACCGGCTACATAACGCTCGACGAGGGGTTTGGAAACACGGGGGCCTGCGAAAGCAAGATCACCTACATTGACGGCGAGAAGGGGAGGCTCTGCTACCGCGGCATCCCCATCGAGGCTCTCGCGGAAAATTCGACCTTCATTGAGACCGCCTACCTTATCATATACGGCCACCTCCCCACGCGCAGGCACATGAGCGAATTCTCGCAGAGGGTGCTGAGAAACGCCAGCCTCCACGAGTCGATGATGCACTTTTTCGACGGCGGCTTCCCGTTTTCGGCGCATCCAATGGCGATACTTTCCGCGCTGCTCAACTCCCTGGGGTGCTACTATCCTGACATGGTCACAAACGAGCGCGAGCACGACCTCGAGCATTTTGACGACGCGGCCGCGCTGCTTTTGAGCAAGGTGCGCACCATTGTTGCAATGTCCTACCGCATGAAGCACGGCCTGCCCCTCATCTATCCCAAGAGGGATTTGGGATACAGCCAGAACTTCCTGCACATGATGTTTTCGGAGCCGTACCACGAGTACTACCCGCACGACGACATCACCAAGGCTCTCGACCTCATACTTCTCCTGCACGCGGACCACGAGCAGAACTGCTCGACTTCGACGGTGCGCATTGTCGCGTCTTCCGGAGCAAACCTTTTCGCGTCGGTTTCGGCGGGCGTTTGCGCCCTGTGGGGGCCGCTCCACGGCGGCGCGAACACGCAGGTCATACGCATGCTTGAGGAAATCCACCGTTCGGGCGACGACGGCACCAGGGCCATCGAGGCCGCAAAGACCGGCAAAAAGCGCCTGATGGGCTTCGGCCACAGGATATACAAGACCTACGACCCGAGGGCCATGATTCTGAAGGAGGCCGCCAGGCGCGTGCTTGACGTCGTGAAGTCCGACGACCCCATTTTGGAAATCGCCCAGAACCTCGCCGACAAGGCGCGCAGCGACGACTATTTCATCGAGCGCAACCTCTATCCCAACGTGGACTTTTACAGCGGCATCATAATGAAGGCGATAGGCCTTCCGACCGACATGTTCACGGCAATGTTTGCAATCGGGCGCATGCCGGGCTGGATAGCCCACTGGAAGGAGGTTTCCTCCAAGCCAAAGGGCAAGATAACTCGCCCGCGCCAGATTTATCAGGGGGACACCAATGTCGCCTATACGCGCATGCGCGAACGCGAAATCGACGACATTGCCGGATACGAGACCGACAATGAAAAGTCCTGCGGCGGCGGCTCCTCGGAGAACGCCACCTTCAAGGCGTGATTCCGACGCTTTGCGGAGTTTCCGGCCGGTTTTCGCGCGGTTTTGCGGCGCTGCGCGGAACTTTGGCCGGGAAGGGCGTGTCTTAAATGGGGCGCGGGGCTTCTCCGGGGGGCGGTTCCTCCCCGGGCCCGGCGCTTTAAATATTTTTAACGCCGCAGTTTTATTGCGATAAAAGTCCGATGACAAATTTTATTTTTTTCCTCATAATCCCCATAATTATCGGCCTCTACGCCCAGAACAGGGTGGCTTCGGCCTATAAAAAGAATCTTGGCGTCCGTTCGCGCCGCGGGATAACCGGGGCGCAGGCCGCCGCCGAGGTCATGCGCGCCGCCGGGATTGGCGATGTGGAAATCGTCGAGATACCGGGGCATCTCACCGACCACTACGACCCCCTCAACAAGCGCCTTGCGCTGAGCCGCGAAAACTACTACGGGACGAGCCTCGCCGCACTCGGGGTTGCCGCGCACGAGGCTGGGCACGCCATTCAGGACAAGGAGGCCTACGCGCCGTTAAAAACGCGCATGGCGATGATACCGATAACGTCGCTTGCAAGCTCCATCCTCCCTTTTGTCATGATAGGCGGCCTGGGTTTTCTGGGCGGGTCGGGCGGCTGGCTTTTGTTTGAGGTCTGCGTCCTCGCATACCTCATTTTGACTCTTTTCCAGCTCGTGACGCTCCCCGTCGAGTTCAACGCCTCGACGCGCGCAAAAAAACACCTTCGCAGTCTCGGGATAATCGACGGAGACGAAATTGCCGGGGTGGAGGAAACCCTGGACGCCGCCGCGTTCACATATGTCGCGGCCTTCATAACGTCCCTCGGCTGGCTTCTGCTCCTGCTTGCGGGGAGGCGGGACTAGTTCGTTGGGCTCTCATTTCAGCCGGAATCCGCTTTTCGGATTCCGGCCTTTTTTTGCCAGCCGAAACCTGCGCCTGCAAAGCGCAAACTTAGCCCATTTTTACAGTCATTTTACAAGGCCGTTTGCAGATTGGGGCTATTTGGCGGATTCATGCCCCCGCCTCTCTCTCACGCCGCCGAGGCGTTCCGAGGCGGTTTTAAAGAGCGTTTCCGGCGATACTATGAGCGTGTTTTCGTCGAACCGCGCGGCGAGCTTTTCAACGTCGCCCACGCTCTTTGACCATACATGGACGGCTATTATTATGTACGAATCGGGATTTGCGAGGTCTGCCGGGGCCGAGTTGACGAGCCGCGCTATGTCGTCTTCGCTTGAGCCTGCCAGCGGGGGGCGGGGAGTGAGCCCTTCCCAGAATGACGCCTTTGCCGCTATTACTGGCTTATTCTCCACAAAGTTCACCGCGCCGTCCGCCCCGTGATAGGGGGCGTATTCAAAGTATATTACCCCGGATATTTCGGGATGTTTCAGAAAATCCCTCCAGACCCCGGCGTTTCCGGCCGCGCCGAAGTCGATTGCCTGCATTATGGAAAGGCCGCTTTTTTTCATGAGGCGAGATAGGTCCCTGGCGTATTTTTCCCTGAAATCGGCGTCCATGAGGCTGGGATAGGAGTATCCCTGGCCGGATGCGGCAAAGAATGTGTATCCGCCGGGGGAGTCCAGCCACCTTTTCAGCGCGGGCTGCGCGATTTCTGCAAGCGAGGCGGAAAGCCCCCAGGCTATCGGGAAGTCCGAAGCGCGTTTTGCAGCGCCCCAGCGCTTTCCGCAGCGCATGTCTCCAAGGTTGAAGCCGAGGTTGTCGCCGTCTGTCATGACAAAGGCCACAAGCCGCACCCGCCTTTTGCGGACGGCTTCGGCGGAGGGCTTCCTAAACGGCGTTCCGGGATAGCGGAAGGCGCACAGGACGGACAGGTTGCGCGCGTGGTCGGTGGGGAGGCTGTAAAACCCGTTTTTTGTGTACTCTTTTACAAAGCCGTCTTCGCCCGCGCTCTCGTAGTCGCCGTATCCGAATATGGGCAGGCTCTTTCCCTTTGCCGATTTTGTTATCGCGCGCGGAAGTTTGGGGGCAAAAAAGACCGGGATTTTCGCAAACGAGATGTAGTCGCGGAGCGGGTATTTCAGCTCCGGTTTCTGGCAGGCGGCCGCCGAAAAGTCCAGGGAGGACGAGTTGTTTGCAATGTAGTCCCGGCTTGCGGTTTCCGATGGCAATGGCAGCCTTTTAAGCCCGCTTAAGCGCGAAAATTCCTCAGCCCGGCTCTTCTCGAATACGAGCGCGTTGCGGAGGGCGGCCTCCATGCACGCCGCGTTAAAGTCGGTTTTAGGATCCCCGTATTCCACATATCCGCCAGCCTCCCCGCCGTACTCCTCCATGATGCCTGCAAATTTTCCAAACCGGACGCCGACGCCGAAATCCCGGGAAAGCGTATCCAGCCATTCCGCATCCGCAGGGTTTGCCAGATGGAAAAGGTTTGTGCGGCAGCCCTTTGAGGCGAGCGCGCCCTGAAGGCTGGCAAGGGCGGCCAGTTCGGGCTCGCCGAGGCTGTCTCCGGGAGCCGGATAGCATACGAGTTCGTAAGGCGGGGATTTTTGGATTGGAACGTCCAGCACGGGGGATCGGACTATGTTTGAAAACTCCCCCGCCGATGCAAGCTGGGCCGCCGCCATTGCGATAACGGCGACTGCCGCGCGCATTACGGCCTCCCTCCGCGCCTAGCACCCGCCGCATCTCCCGCTCGGATTTTTGCGATAAGCTCCGCGATTTCCGCAGTTTCTCCCGATACGGACTTCGCGGCCGCCGCTTCGGCGAGCGCGCCTTTTGCGTCGCCAAGTTCAAACTTTGCCCGCGCGCGCATCGCATGCAGGGCGGCGGGTTTTATGTTGCATGGCTCTCCAGCCTCCCTCATTTCTTCGGCGCGTTTCAGGAGGGCGTCCAGCGCCTCCCAGTCCCCAAGCGCGATGCGGGTTTGGGCCGTTTCCATGGCTGCCAGCCCTTCGGGATAACCCAGCTCCGCCGCCTTCAGGATGTCGGCTAGGGCTTCGGCGTATCTGCCCGCCTGGAAGTGGGCGGAAAACCGGGTGCGGTAGTTGGCCGGATTTGAAGGCTCAAGCCTTATCAGGTTTGAAAGCTCCTCCATCGCCTTTTTGTCCCCCGAAGCCGGGGAGCCGAAGTAGCTTGCAAGGTATAGCTCCGCAAAGTCCGGATGGCGGCCAATAGCGAGCCTGCAAAGCTCTTCAAAGCTTTCCCCCGGCTCCGGATAGAGGGCGCGGGCGAGGGCGCATTCCGGAAGCCCCGGGTCGGCGGCGAGGGCTTGGCAAAGGCGCTCTTTGCCCTCCGCCCGGATTGCGGCGGACTGTTCCGCACTGGGGCCGTGCTCTGCCGCGTAGAAATCCGCCTGCGCCGCCCGCGCCAGATATTTTGCGTTATTCGGATATTCCGCGCATAGGCCCGACATTATTTCCCGGGCCAGCGCGAACAGGGTTTCCCTGTCGGCTTCCGGATTCTGCATCGCATCCCTCATCGCAGAGACCGCCAGGGAGCATTGCGCCTCCGCCGCCTCTGTCACGGCGGGCGGGGCAAAATTTTCCCGCTCCGTTTCAGGCGCCAGTTGGCATCCGGAGGAAAAAATCGCAAGGCAGAGCGCACAAAGGATTGTGGAAATGCTTTTCATGCCTTCATATTGGCATCTTTTTTGCGCGTGGCAATTATATAAGGCGGCCGCTTTGCGGGCTTGGCAGGGCGGCGCATTGCGCGTTCAGGGCCGCCGCTTCCGGAAGTTCGATGAAATTTTGCGACAAAAAAGGCTTCCTGTTAGGGAAGCCCTTTCGGCTGCGGTTTAGCGCCTTTTTTCAAAGGGTTTTCCGCCGCCCCCGAATGGCCTGCGGTTTCCGCCAAACGGCCTGTCCTCGCGCGGCCTGCTTGCCTCCACTTTCATCCTGCGGCCGAGCAATTCGGAGCCGTTGAGATTTTTTATGGCGTCGTTTCCCTGCGACACGTCGTTCATCGAGATAAACGCTATTCCGCGAAATCTGCCGGTGTCGCGGTCTGTCAGCATCTTTATATTGCTTACGTCCCCGAATTTGCCGAATTCCGACGCCAGGTCTTCACGCGTTGTTTCAAATGACAGGTTGCCTGCGAATATTTCCATTTTGCCTAACTTCTTTCTTATTTTGGTTTTGAGGCGGAACAGTTCCGCCTGTTTTCTAACTATATTTTACCGGAACCTCAAAATAAAAAGAAGCCTGTAACATATGATTATTGGATAGCGAGTAAGAACCGCTGATTTTTATAGTCAATCATATTGATTGTTTTTTTTGCGGATGCCTCTTTTAAAGCCTTGTGGAGGTTGCGCGGCGCCGGGATTGCGGCGCTTGGCGATGTCCGCATATTACACCGGGACGGCGTCTCTTTCCCGATGGGAATAAGGCTTGGAATGCGGAGAATGCCATTTGCCGCGCCGCAGCGGGCGCAAAAAACCGCCCCGGAGCGGGGCGGCGAAATACGGGAAGTCTTTTGCAGAAATCACTTCCTTTTGCGGCAGGCGGCGAGAAATAGCGCAAACGCGCCAAGCGCCGCCGCCGCAGACAATGGCTCGGGAATGACGACGTTGGAAATGCCCGTTATGTTGCCATCCGAATCCTTTGCAAAGTCGAAACCCGCAACTGCGGCTCCCGAGGAGTTCGTGACGCTTACCTTGTCTTCGGAAATTCCCGCAAGGCTTATTGTCTCGCCGAATATTTCCGTGAAGTCCACGCTGCCGCCGTCCTGAAAGGAATCCGCCAGGATGATTTCCAGATTGTCGAAAGAGAGGTTCTGGGCGGCTCCGGCCTCCGCGGCGGCGAAGCCTATTTTTGCGTCTGAGTATATTGAGAGCGTTTCCAAAGCGGCGGACTTTTCAAGCAGCACGTCGCTTCCGCTGCCCACTATCAGCCTGTCGAAGCCGGAAATTTCCCCGCGGAAAGTTCCGGTGAAGGACTGTTCGGCGTTTCCGAAAGCCGCCGTTTTTGCGCCCAAAACCGTCGAGCCGTCCTTTCCGGAGGCGTACACGGTCCCGGCAAAGTCGAGGTTTTCGCCGCTGCCTACGAATGCCACGGAAGCGCCCCCTTCGACTTTTGTCGCAGAGTCCATGCCTCCGGCTATTATGTCTCCGCCTATCGACACCTTGTTTTCCGAGGAGCCGACTGTGATGGAGACGTCGCCCTTCACGGCGGAGCTGTTGCGCTCGCCTTCCGCAGGCTCAAAGCCGCCCACTACGTCGCCTGTGATTTTGCCGCCCGATATGTTTATTGAATAGTTGCCGCCGATAATCCCGCCTATTGAGCCGATAATCGTCCCGACTTCGCCGCCTGAGACGTTCACCGCGACGTTGCCTGCGTAGTTTCCGCCGGTTACGGGCATTATGGTGCCGACGTATCCGTTTTTCATGTTTACCGTGGCGTTTTTTATCGCGGTTCCAGCCAGAGCCGCAGTGTCGTTATAGCCGTTGTAGGCGTTGCTGGCGCGGACCGCGCGCGCAATGTTGGTATCGGCCCCATCGATATTTATTGTGAGGTTTTCCACGCCCGAGGGAAGAGCTGAGTAGTCGGCGTCCTTTACGACGCTGCTTATCATGTTTCCGCCGTAGACATTGTAGGCCAGGACATTGTCCAGGTTTAGCGTTATGTCGCCCGATATGGCGCCGACCGTTCCCTCTATCTGCTGGCTCCAGTTGGGGTAGGAGTAGTTGCCGCCGACGACGCATCCGGAGGCGCCGAGATTTACGTTGGAAAGGGTTGCCTCCACCGAGCCGTTTACCGCTCCGGTGTATCCGTTCACGGTGGCGTTGCCGCCTATTATGTAGTTGTCAGGAACCGCGCTTGCGCTCAGGTCGAGGTTGCTGAACGACGCCGATATGTCGCCGTCAAAGTCCCGGCCGTCGGTGTTTCCTCCGGCGTGGAGGGTGTCGGCGCGCGCCGGCGAGGCGGCCGCCATTATTACGCATCCGGCAATGACCGGTATATTTCCTATTTTCATATGAGTTTTGCGTGTATTGGTTTAGGTTATAAAAATACTTTTTGCACTTTTTGAACCGATTCAAGCAAAATGTATTACAAAAAGTTTCGCGCCCGGTGGCTTTTGGCGTCTCAGGGCGAGAAACTGGGCGAGAAACTGGGCGCGAAACGCCGGACGGGTGGGGGAATCGGCGCATTTTGCGGGCGCAATTTTCTGCCTCCGAATTTCTTTTGCGTATTCCGCCATTTTCCCTGGGAAAGGGGCGCGCGTGCGGGCAAAAAAAAGGCGGCCCGTTTGAGGGGCCGCCCAAATTTCAGGAAAGTCCGGCAACTAGATGTTGTAGAACTTGCCGCCGTAGATGGCTTCGTCGCCGAGTTCCTCTTCTATGCGGAGGAGCTGGTTGTACTTCGCGACGCGGTCGGTGCGGCTCATGGAGCCGGTCTTTATCTGGCCAGCGTTGGTCGCGACTGCGATGTCGGCTATCGTGGCGTCTTCAGTTTCGCCGGAGCGGTGGGAGACGACGGCCGTGTAGCGGGCTTCCTTGGCCATTTCGATGGCGTCGAAAGTTTCCGTGAGGGAGCCAATCTGGTTCACCTTGACGAGTATGGAGTTTGCCACGCCCTTTTCGATGCCCTTCTTGAGGAATTCGGTGTTCGTCACGAACAGGTCGTCGCCGACGAGCTGAACCTTCTTGCCGAGGGTGTCGGTGAGAATCTTCCAGCCGTCCCAGTCGTTTTCAGCGCAGCCGTCCTCGATGGAGCGGATCGGGAATTCGTCGCAGAGGTCCTTGAGGAAGGCTACCATCTCTTCGGATGTGCGCTTGGAGCCGTCGGACTTGGTGAAGACGTACTTCTTGCTCTTGGAATCGTAGAATTCGGAAGAGGCCACGTCGAGGGCGAAGAAGATGTCCTTGCCGAGCTTGTAGCCGGCGTCCTTGACGGCCTTGGAGATGACTTCAAGGGCGTGCTTGTTGCTGTTGAGCACGGGGGCGAAACCGCCTTCGTCGCCGACTGCCGTGGAGAGCTTCATGCCCTTGAGGACGCTCTTGAGGGAGTGGAAGACTTCGGCGCCCATGCGGACCGCCTCGCTGAACGTGGGGGCGCCTACGGGCATTATCATGAATTCCTGGATATCGATGGGGGCGTCGGAGTGCGCGCCGCCGTTCATGATGTTCATCATGGGAACGGGCAGAACCTTGGCGTTGGGGCCGCCGAGGTACTTGTAGAGCGGCTGGCCGAGGGATATGGCCGCAGCCTTGGCCGCCGCCATGGAGACGCCGAGGATGGCGTTGGCGCCGAGCTTGGCCTTGTTCTTGGTGCCGTCGAGGGCGAGCATGAGCTTGTCCACGCCGATCTGGTCGGTGGCGTCCATGCCCACGAGTTCCGGGGCGATGATTTCGTTTACGTTCTGGACGGCTTTCACGACGCCTTTGCCGCAGAAGCGCTTCTTGGCGTTGAATCCCTTCGGGAACGCCTTGTCGGAGAGGGCCCCGTCGCGCAGTTCGAGCGCTTCGGAAACGCCCGTGGAAGCGCCCGAGGGCACGGCGGCGCGGCCGAGGGAGCCGTCCGCGAGTTCAACGTCGACTTCTACCGTGGGGTTGCCGCGGGAGTCGATGATTTGTCTGCCTCTGATATCTACTATGGTAGTCATATTTTTCCTTAACTAGAAATTCCCAGTTGATAAAACTTCTTCCGATGTTCTTTCATATGCGCCCGTTGTCAACAAAATTAGGGCCGCGGTTCGCCCTTATTTTTCGCGCCGTCCGGGCCGTGCGGGCCGCCGCTTTTCCCGGAGAGCCCGGCCGCCGCGAGCGCGGCTTCCCCGTGGCGCATGGCCCGCTTTGCGTCGCCGAGCCAGTTGTACTGTCCGGCCGGGCAGCCGCGCCCGAGCGCTTTCATCTCGTCTGAAATGAGCCTTATGCGCTCTGCCGCGCCCCTCACCCCGGCCTCAAGCTCCGGCGTCCTGAACTCCGGGCCCCGCGCGAGGAGGCGCGAGCCGTAGTAGGCTTCGCATACGGCCTCGTGCAGGCGGGCAGTGAGGCTCGTGCGACGGAAAAGGCCGGCGACTGCCTCGAAGTCTTCGGGCTTCATATGCGGTTTTGCGGCCTCGACTTCCGCGAGTGCGCTCTCCGCAAGCCGAGCCCCGAATGACTTTTCCGCCATGACGCATCCGTAGAAAAATTCGTCCATGCCCTCGCCGGGCTCCAGCCAGCCTTTTTCAAAGACTTCCCTTATTTCGGAGGCGAAGGGGGATTTGGGGGACTTGTACTTCGCAGGGGATATGGCGTTTATCACGTCCTTCCAATAGTGGAAAGTCCTGTCCACGCCGTGCCCGACTTTGACGGAGGGAGGGTTGAGCCATCTGCCGGAGACGTGGCGCGTGTAGGCCCACTGGTTTTCCATGTAGTTTAAGGCGGAGTGGTCGGCGGTGTTGGTGCCCAGAGTGTAGAAGGAGCACATGGCGATTTCAAACGCCTTTGAGAAGGCGCCGCGCAGGTTGGGCAGGGCTGCCTTCCCGTAGCGGGAGGCTATGAATTCGTCGAGGACGGCGCCCGCGTCGACGGAGGGGTCTTCGGCGGCGCGCTTGAGGGCGTAGAGCTGGACTTCGTTCGGGGTTCCGACGATTGAAGTGTCGCCGTAGCGGTCAACCCTGGCGGCGTATCCGGCGACATTGGGGTTTTTCATGAAGTTTTTCCAGCGCTTCAGGACGTATTCGGGCCAGGTGCTTGCGGTGATTCCCTGGCCGTTATATTCGTTGCCCGTGTCGAATTCGATAATTGTCGGCCTGTCGGTCTTTCCCGCAAAGGCGTTGTCCGGGTGTGTCAGGAAGAAGTCGTGGGGCGTTTCCTTTACCATCAGGGTCACGGACGGCTCCTTTATATGCCTTATGCAGCCGACCGTTGCCTCGTACTCCCTGTCGGAATAGGCGAATGTGCGGATTACGAGCCGCTTTTTCCTTTCGCCAACCACGACGTCGGCCACGGCGTTTACGACTGCCGCGAGCTTCTCGGCCGGGGTTTTCATTTTAACGGAATGCTGCCCTTCGGCGCGGGCCCCGGTCTCTATGAATGTCAGGACCACCCCGTCGGCCCCGGGGGCGAGGTCCAGCATTTCCCGGTAGTCCCGCTTGAACCATTCCCAGAACTCCGGGTCGTCGAAGTTTATGGCGCCGCGCGGGCCGGTTTTGAACCTGTCGGGATAGTATCCGAGCGGGTAGAGGCAGTGGTCCCACAGCAGGACTTCGCCGATACCCTCCGAATGGGCGAGGTTTGCCAGGCGCGATACGAGGGCCCGCTTTTTTTCCGAGCGGATTTCCCTCAGGTCGTGTATTATGTTGTGCGAAAGCTGTATCTGGCCGACCCCGAAATCTTTCGCCGACCTTATGGCAAGCTCCGCCTTCGCCTCGTTGTCGGAGAGTATTATCCATGCCCCCGACTTCTCCGCGGCGCCGGCCCGCGCAAGCGCAGCCGCAAGCAGCGCCGCGCACGATAAAAAAATTCTGATATTCATGCCGTTTTAGCCTTTTTAAAATGTGTAAATGCCGGAACCCCGTCCGTCCGGCTTTTGAAACTGTATAAAATCCGGCGCGGGCCCCGGTGTAAAGAAAAAGAATCCGGCCCTGCCGCCGCCGCGGCGTTTTGCGCAAAGCAATGCGCTTCCGGCGCGGCCGGGCGGGTTCGGGGCTGTCTCTTATACA
>URJJ01000033.1 GCA_900548185.1 uncultured Opitutales bacterium | reverse complement strand
TCGTGGGCTCGGAGATGTGTATAAGAGACAGTCCCGGCTTTGGCCATGCCCCCCCCCTGCTGCCGAGGCAGGCGAGCGAAGCGGTGAAAAAGGCCGCAGCCCGGTCCATCAGGGCCGGGCGAGCGCCCAGAGCGAAAGCGGAAGTGGCCGGGGGGGGCACGGGAGCGCGAGCTCGCCGCACTCGGCGCGCAGTTTCGGGAAGTATTCGGAGAGCATGTTGCGCGCCATTATCGGGGAGGCGTCTATCGAATAGAGCGTCATAAGCACAAACATCGGGTTTTCCGACAGTATCCCGGAGCAGGCCGCCAACAGCTCCGGAAGCATCTTTTCAAGCTTCCAAAGCTCGTTTTTAGGCCCCCTTCCGAAGGCCGGAGGGTCGAGGATTATGGCGTCGTACTTCGAGCCGCGCCGGGCTTCGCGCTGGGCGAATTTCAGGGCGTCGTCCACTATCCAGCGGACGGGGGCGGAGGACAGTCCGCTGAGGGCCTGGTTCTTGCGCGCCCAGTCCACGGACGGCTTGGAGGCGTCGACATGGGTCGCCGAGCAGCCGTTTTTCGCGGCAACGAGGGTCGCGGCCCCGGTGTACCCGAACAGGTTCAGAACCTTTGCCCCGGGGCGCAGCGAGGCTTCGCGGGCGATGAACTCCCAGTGCGGCGACTGTTCCGGAAAGACGCCGAGGTGCTTGGAGCCGTCCATGAACTTCGTGGCAAACTTTATGCCGCAGAAATCCAGCACGGGCGCGCGCAAATCCCTGGACATGAACTGCCAGCGCGCGTTTTTCCTGTCGTCGTCCAGGTACCTCGCATCGGCCGAAGCCCAAAGTTCGGGCCTGGACCTGCCCCACCACGCCTTGGGCTCGCTCCTTATCACCACCACGCCGCCGAAGCGTTCCAGCTTCTGGCGCCCGCCGCAGTCGAGAAGCTCGTATTCGCCCCAGTCCGAAAAAAGCACCCTTATGTCCATTTTCCGTATTTCACACGCGGACGGGCGCTTTGCAACACCATTCTCCGCCCGGACGCAAAAACGCAAAAAACAGAGCCCCGGCAAAAAACGTTTGAAAGATTGGGGCACAGGGGAGATATATAAAGGGTATGCCCGAAATTTCCATACTGCCCCCGCGCATGCCGTTTTCAGGCGGAGCCGCCGAATTCCTTTTTGAAGCCCTGGCCCCGCGCCGCGGCGCGTGCGACTTCCCCCGAACCTTCGCAGTCGCGCCCACGAGGCAGGCGGCGCGGTCTGCGGCTGCGGCGCTCGCAGAGTCCGCAGCACGCAGGGAGGGATGCGGCGTGTCGGGGATTGAGTTTCTTACGCCCGAAACTTTCATGGAGCTTGCGCTTCCCGCGGCGGGCACGGCCGACCGCTTCGAGGAGTCGGCTGCGATGCGGGAAGCGGTGGAGTCCGAAGGGACGTCCTGCGCTGCGCTGCTTCCCAACGGGCCGGTCTCGGGGGCGAACGCCTCGGCCCTGGCGGAAAAGCTCTTGAGGCTCAAATCCCTTTGCGCGGAGGCCGGCAAATCCTTCGCGGACGCCGCCGGGGCGCTTGAGGCGGAATCCATGCCGGACGCCCGCAGGTGGCGCGACCTCGCAAGGATAGAGGAGAGGTACGCCTCCCTGCTCGCATCCTGCGGCAAGGCGGACCGCGCGTCGGCCCTGGCAAAAGCCGCCCAAAACCCGCCCATTGAAGCTGACAGGGTGTTCCTGCTGGGCGTGGCAGACGCCCCCCCCGTATTTTTCACTATGCTGGAGTCCCTCGAGCGCGGCGGCGCGGAAATACGCGCGGCAGCCTTCGGGATTTCGCGGGGCGACTTCGACGGCTGGGGGCGCCCTGCGCCCGGCAAGTGGGCGCACCGGGAGCTTGAAATACCCGATAAAAGCATATTCACCCCGCCCGACAGGCGCGCGCAGGCGGCGGCAGTGGCGCGCCGGGCGGCGGAATTTTCCGGAAGCTGCTGCGCAGTGTCCTGCGAGGACGGGGACGGCGCGCGCGAAATGCTGTCAGCCCTCGGGCGCGCGGGGCTTGAAGGCTTTTCCCCCGCCGGAAGGGCGCTGTCTGAAAGCGGGGTTTTCGCGTTTTTAAGGGCGCTTTCCGCATACCTGAAAAGCCCCGGATTTTCCGAATTCTGCGCGCTAATGCGGACCGGCCCGATGCTTTGGGCAGTGTGCGAAAGCTCCGGAACCGCAGCATCCGACGCCCTCGGGATATGCGACAAGTACAGGGCGGGGATGCTCTGCCGCGACCTGAAAAACGCCATCGCCCGCTCCCGCCCCGGCTCCCGCGAACGCGCCCTTTTCGAGTGCGCAGACGGGATTATCGGGACCCTCCCGGGCGCGCGCGGCATCCTGGAAACCCTCGAAAAAACCGCCTTTTCAGCCCCCTCCCTCGACCCGCTCGCGCCCGCCGCCCGCAACGCCCTGCGCGCCGGCCTGCGGCGCGCCGCAGCAGCAGAAAAATCATTCGGCGAAAGGCCCGCATGGGAAACCGCCGACGAACTCGCGAGATTCTGCGACGAGAGCATCTCCTGCGGCGCGCGCCCCGAGGGCAGCGTGCCCGTGCAAAACTGGCTCGAAATTTTCTGGTCGTACGCCCCGCGCCTTTTCATCGCCGACTTCAGCGGCGGCAAGGTGCCCGAAAGCGCCTCCGGCGACGCCTTCATGCCCGACTCCCTTCGCGAGCTCCTCGGCGTCAGGCCGTCGTCTGCGAGGCGGGACCGCGACGCATATTTCGCCTGGGCCCTGCTGGAATCCAGGAAGCCCTGCGGCTCGGTGGAGTTTTACGCCCCAAAGGCGGACTTCGACGGCGCGCCGCTCATGCCCTCCCCGCTTCTCATGCAGACTGCGAGGAGCTCGCTCGCAGCCAGGGCCGCCGCGCTCTTTTCAGAAACCGCCTCCGAAGGCTCCGCCTCGGCGTTTTCAAGCTCCTGGAAGCTGAAGGTTCCCAAGGCCCCGCTGCCGGAAGCCCTGAGCGCGACCGACTTCAAGGCGTACATCCGCTGCCCGTTTGAATTTTACATTGGGCGCGTGCTGAAAATGAGGCCGTTTGACCTGGAAAAGCGCGAGCTTGACGCGATGGAAAGCGGAACCCTTGTCCATGCGGCGTTCCAGGAGCTGGCGGAATACCGCGACTGCGGCGAGGAGGGGATTTTCGGGGTGTTGAGTTCCGCGCTGGAGTCGGAATTCCGCGCCTCGTTCGGGTTTTCGCCGCCCCCGGCCGCGCTATTTCAAAAGCATTTCCTCCTCCAGAGGCTCAGGGCCGCCGCGCGCGCGGAAGCCGAACACAGGGCCGCAGGCTGGAGGACGGTCGCAACCGAAACCGACTACGGCAACCTCTCGTTCGGGGGGTTCCCCGTCAGGGCGCGCATAGACCGGATAGACGAGGGGCCGGACGGGGAGCTGATGGTGGTAGATTACAAGACCATAGACTCCCCCGAGACGCGCCGGGGAGTTTCCTCCCCGGAGGCGGCGCACACGAAGGCCAGGCCGGCCCCCGGCGGGGGAATAGCCTGGAAGGACCTCCAGCTCCCGCTTTACGCCGAGAGCGCCTCAAAAAAGTTCGGCAGGCCCTGCTCCCTCGCCGCCTACTTCCTGCTGCCCAAAAGCGCGGACAAGACGCGCATAGACGTGTGGGATATTTCGCCCGGGCAGCGGGAATCGGCCCTTGAAAAGGCGGAGGAAATCGCGCTTGCAATAAGGGCGCGCAGCTTCACCCCGGACGACGCCTCCCCCATCGGTTCGGACTATCCCGAAATCTTCGGGTTTTCCGGCGAAATTTCAAAATTTCTGGAGTTTGAACAATGAAAGGCCCCGTATTCCAAAACGAGCGCACGCTCGCCTCAGCCGGGTCGGGAAAGACCTACGCGCTTACAAACCGCTTCATCGCCCTCGTCCTGGGCGGGGCCAAACCCGAGGAGATATGCGCCCTCACCTTCACGCGCAAGGCTGCCGGCGAATTCTTTTCAAAGACCATGTCAAAGCTCGCCCGGGCAACGGCAGACCCCGAATTTGCCGCGTCGCTTGCCCGCGACATATCGGCCGCCGCCCCGCTGCTGCCCCCCCCGTCGCGAGGGGATTTCGAGGAGGCGCTGGCGAAGTTTGCGGAGGCCGCGCCGAGGCTGCACATGGAGACAATCGACTCGTTCGTCTCGCGCTTCGTCAGGTTTTTCGCAGCGGAGCTGGGGATATTCGAGGACATACAAATCCTCGACGACCTCGGCGCCGCCCGCGAAAACGCACGCGCGGCAGAGGAGGTGCTGCGCAGGTTTTCGTCGGAGGAGGGCGACTTCCAGAACTTCGCAAGGGCCTTCAAGGCCGCGAATTTCGGGGCGGAAAACAAGCGCGTGGCAGACGCCCTGATTTCCTTCATCGAAAATTCGCGGGACATATGGCTTGCAATACCCGACGCCTCCCGCTGGGGGGACTTCCCCGGATTCTCGCCGCCTGACGCCCCCGCCCGCAATTCGGACGAATACCGCGCCATCCTCGCCCGGGCAGCGGAGGAGCTTGAAAAATGCGGGGACCCGAAAGAGGCCGCCGCAAAGGGCGCAATCCTGAAATTCTTCGCGGAGGCCGATTTTGAAACGGCGCCGAAATCAAAGACAAAAGCCGCCCTGGCCTTCTGCGAATATTTCGCCGAGCGCGGCACGTGCCGGGGCTTTGAGGCCCCCCCGTCCCGTGGCGGCGCGCTGTACCCGCTCACCCCTGAGGAGTCGCGCCTGTTCGACGGGGCTGCGAGGTCGCTTCTGCGCGCCCACGCCTCGTCGGCCCGGGACGCAGCAAAGGCCGTGTTTTCCATAATGGGGGCCTTTTCCGGGGCCTACTCGGAGTGCGCCCTGTCCCGTGGGCGGATGGCGTTTTCTGACATGCCGGCGCTGGTGGCCTCAAGCGGGGCGCGGACTGCAAGGGAGCTTGTCGAATACCGCTTCGACTCCCGCTTTTCCCACTGGCTCTTCGACGAATTCCAGGACACCTCGCGCATGCAGTGGGCCGTGTTTGAGCCGATAGTCCGGGAGGCAGCGACCAACTCCGGCGGGGAAAAGACTTTCTTTTACGTCGGGGACGTGAAGCAGTCCATATACTCGTGGCGCGGAGGCGACAGCGCGCTGTTTGACGAAATCTACGACAATATGGACGGGGCCGTGCGCGACAACCCGCAGATAAAGACTTCGTGGCGCTCGTGCCCCGCCGTCATATCGGCCGTCAACGCCGTGTTTTCAGACGGGCGCGCCATGGCGCTCCACTTCGGCGAAAAGGCCGCCGGCCGCTGGGGCCGCATATGGGAAAACCACGACACCGCCGCGCCGAACTCGTCAATGCGGGGAGCTGTCACGGCCGAACGCGCAGAAAGCGACGAGGACGCGGCCGACCGCGCCTACGAGTTTGCAAAGTCCCTGAACCCCGTGGCCCGCGGGCTAACCTGTGCCGTGCTCGTGCAGCGCAACAAGACCGCCGCCCGCATAATAGAGACCTTCCGGCGCAGGGCCGCAGAAGACGGCATCCCCATGCGCGCGGCGGGCGAGCTGGACGTAGACATATCTTCAGACAACATGGCATGCCCCGCGATGTTGTCGTTTGCGCTCGCAGCCGCGCACCTCGCAGACACCCTGTCGCTGGGCTACGCAAAAATGACGCCGCTAAAGCCCCTGCTGGGCGGGGACAGGTGGAGGGAAAACTTCCTGGGAACCGCGTCTGACCTCGGGCTTGCCGCGGCCCTCTCCCGCCCCGCAAAAGCCCTCATGGAGGCATGCGAACCGGGCGACTCCTTCACGAGAAACCGTATCGCCCAGTTCATGGAAATGGCGCGGAAATTCGACGCCCAAAACATCCGCGACATAGACGAATTCGTCGAAGCCGCCCGGAAGTTCAGGATACGCGAGGGCGCGTCTTCCGATACGGTGCAGGTCATGAGCATCCACAAGTCCAAGGGGCTGGATTTCGACGTCGTAATCCTGCCGGAGCTGGGAAACCCCGCCGGGGGCCACGGAGGGAGAATATCGGCCACCCCGTCCGGGTTCGCGCTGGCGCTCCCCGCAGACAGCGTATGCAGGCTGGACAAAACCCTCTCCGCAGCCGCGGCGGAGCTTGCGGACGAAAGGGCCTACGACTCACTTTGCAGGTTCTACGTTGCCCTCACCAGGGCAAAGCGCGCCATGCACCTGATTCTCCCAAGGGAGCCGGCGTCAAAACCGGCCGCGCGCGGGGGGTTCGCGGCAATGCTCTCCGACATATTCGACATCCCCGAGCGGAAGCCGGGAGACGCCCCGGCGACGCTCTTTGGCGACGCCTCGTGGGCCGGGGATTTCCCCGAAAGGCCGCCCGAGCCCCGGCGGGACGGCGGCGAAAGCTTCGGAAGCCCCCAAATTCCGGGAGACGAATGCGGACCGGCGGAGCCTCCGGCAGGCGCGCGCGACGAAAGTTCGGCGCAGACCGGGCTTGCGCTGCACTCCATATTTGAAAGGCTCGGGCCAGAATCCACGTCGCTCGAATGCGCGGCGGAGGCCGCGCGTCCCATGTACGCGGATTTTCCAGACGAATTCGACGAAGCCTTCGCCATGGCAAAGAGGTGCATGGAAAACCCCGCTATTTCTGAAATTTTCAAATGCCGGAATTTCTGGGCGGAAAAGCCTTACGCGGTATTTAAAAACGGCGCTCTGGAATGCGGAAGGTTCGACCGCGTCAACTTTCCCCCGCAAGGCGGCTGCGCCGAGATAGTGGACTTTAAAAGCGACGACGCCCCGGCCGGGGAGCTCGCCGCAAGGTACGCCCCCCAGCTCGCCCGCTACGCCTCAGCCCTCGAAACCCTGTCGGGAATAGCCCCGGAAAAAATCTCCCTCAAAATTGTCGCGGCAAGGAGGGCGGAAATCGTGCCGGTAAGGCTTCCCAAAGGGATTACTGCATAGCGGGTTGGTCCCCCAATCCGGCGCGCGGCGGGCGGCCCGAAGGCCGGCCTTCAAACGGGCCCCGCCGCCACGCTGATCCGGAACGCCTGTGCCCCCTCCGCCCGGGTGGGCGGAGGCGATAAGCCTTGACTAGGAAAGTGCCTGATATAGAGTGCCCGTCTTAAAGTGAACATCCGAACCCCCTTCCTTCTATAATGAAGATAGACAACTTGAAAATATTTTCGGGCCGCGCCAATCCGACGCTAGCCAAGAACATATGCGCCTACCTCTCGGCCCCGCTTGGCTCCGCCGTCACGGAGACCTTCCCGGACAGCGAGACATACGTCCAGATTCTCGACCACATAAGGGGCGACGACGTGTTCATCATCCAGCCCACCTGCCGCCCCACAAACGACAACCTGATGGAGCTTCTCATAATGATAGACGCCGCGCGCAGGGCCTCCGCATCCCGCATCACGGCCGTTCTTCCGTTTTTCGGGTACGCGCGCCAGGACAGGAAGGACAAGCCCGGCGTTCCCATCACCTCAAAGCTCGCGGCAAACCTTCTGGTGGCGGCAAAAATCGACAGAATCCTGACCCTCGACCTGCACGCCCAGCAGATACCCGGATTCTTCGACATCCCCTGCGACCACCTCTACGCCTCTCCCGTAATCTACGACTACCTTAAGACAAAGGACATCTCAAACCTCACTGTCTTTTCCCCGGACATCGGCGGGCTGAAGCGCGCGCAGACCTTTGCAACGCTCTTTGACTGCCCGCTCGGATTCATCGCAAAACGCCGCGTGAGCGCCGAACACGTGGAGGCCACGAACCTCGTGGGCGAAGTGGAGGGCAAGGACATCCTGCTTGTGGACGACATGACCGAAACCGCCGGCACCCTCGTCGCCGCCGCAAAGCTCCTGCGCGAGAGGAACCCGCGCTCGGTGCGCGCTGCGGTATCGCACGCAGTCCTCACCGAAAAGGCGTACGAGCGCCTCTCGGAGGGGCTGCTTGACGAGCTCATCGTCACTGACTCCACGCCCCCCAGCCCAAAATATGCGGACTACCCGATTACGGTGCTATCCGTGGCGCCCCTTCTGGCCGAGGCCATACTCCGCGTGCACAACAACATGTCCGTAACCTCCCTCTTTAAAATCAAGGGCTTCTAAAAAATGTCAGAAATCTGGTTCCACCCATCGAAGGCGATTGAAAAAATCGCCGCAGAAGCCGCCGCAAAAACATTTGAATTTCCGTTCGACGCCTCGGCGCGCCCTGCGGACCCCCGATTCGGGGACTTTCAGATAAACGGCGCCCTGCCCTATGCCAAGGCGCAGAAATCCAACCCGCGAAAGGCCGCAGAAGCCCTCGTGGAGGCCCTCAAGGAGCACGGGGGGATAGACCCGGAGCTTGTTGAAGTCTCGATAGCGGGCCCCGGATTTGTCAACTTCAGGCTGACTCCGAAATTCCTGGGGGCGTGGCTTGCCAAATACAAGGGTTCAAAAGCCCTGAGGGAGGCCGCAAGCAAGTTCTACGACGGCAAAAAGACCGTCATAGACTTCCCCTCGCCAAACACCGCCAAGCAGATGCACGTCGGCCACCTACGGCCGATGGTCATAGGCGAAGCCGTCCAGCGCCTCCTGCGCTTCTGCGGCGCCGACATGACCTGCGACAACCACATCGGCGACTGGGGCACGAATTTCGGCATACTAATCTACGGCATAAAAAGCGAAAACTACCGCCTCGACGCCTCCGACGAAAACGCCCTTGAGGACCTCGAACGCATGTACAAGGCGGGCTCCGCAAAGGCCAAGGAAAATCCCGAATGCGCCGAAGCCGCGCGCGGGGAGCTCGTCAAGCTGCAAAACGGGGACCCCGAAAACACAGCGCTTTGGAACGAAATCAACAAGGTCAGCCGCATCGCGTTCGACAGGATGTACGAGCGCATGTCCGTGACAAACGACATCACCCTCGGCGAATCCTTCTACCGCGACAAGGTGGGGCGCATCTACAAGGAGCTAACCGAAACCGGCCTGGCCGTCGAAGACCAGGGGGCGCTCGTCGTATTCCTCAAGGACCACGAGCGCTTCAGGGAGCAGCCCTTCATCATCCGCAAGCGGGACGGGGCCTCGAACTACGCCTCCACCGACCTCGCCACAGTGCTTTACAGGGTGGAAAACCTCGGGGCGAGGGAGATAATCTATGTGACGGACGGCCGCCAGCAGGACCATTTCCAGCAGCTTTTCCTAACCGTCGGCAAGTGGTTCGCCGCAAAGGGGTACCGCATGCCTGAACTGCGCCACGTATGGTTCGGAACCATTCTCGGCGAGGACGGCAAGGCAATAAAGACAAAGAGCGGCGAGCCCGTAAAGCTGAAGGCGCTGCTCGACGAGGCCGTGGCGCGCGCGCTTAAAATCGTCAGGGAAAAGACTCCGGACATGCCGGCGGAGGAAGCCGAAAAAATCGCGGAAACCGTGGGGGTGGCCGCGCTGCGCTACGCGGACCTCTCGCAAAACCGGTCGAGCGACTACGTTTTCTCGTGGGATAAGATGCTGGCTTTCGACGGCAATACGGCCCCCTACCTGCTCTATGCGGTGGCGCGTATCCATTCCATTTTCAGGAAGGCGGAAATCGACCCCGAATCGGCTTTCGAGGATGCGGCCTCCGCCCTCGAAACCCCGCAGGAAATCGAGCTTGCAAGAAAGCTGATAGCGCTCCCCAACGTGTTCGACCTGACGCTCGCGGAACTCAGGCCGCACCACCTGTGCGGATACCTCTACGAACTGGCCGGCATGTTTTCGTCGTTTTACAACGCAAACAAGGTCATGGTTGAAGACGGCGGCCAGCGCGCGAGGCGCCTGATGCTCTGCGCAAGGACGCTTGAGATACTTGAAACGGGCCTGAGGCTCCTTGCGATAGAGCCGCTCAAAAAAATGTAGCTTTCGGGGAATCGCCCCGAGTGCCCCATGCCGCGCCGACGAGCGCGGCTTTTTTTTGCCCGGAAACATTGGGGCAGTTGGAATGCGGATGATATTTGAAAGGCGCAATTCGGAAGGGATAACGCTCAAAAATTGCCCTTCATATGAAGTCATTTTTTTAGGCCATACCCCGCGCCGGAGGGTATCGAACGCTTCACGAAATGCCACACTCTCCAGAAAGCGGGTTATCCATCCCCCCGCAATCTTCAAATCGGAATCATCCCACTTACCGGGCGGGAAGCTTGCCCGCGCCACTCCAGCCCCGCCCACGCTCTCAAGCGCGCCGGAAAATAGCGCCATATATTCCGGCCCTCCCCCAAGGCGCCCGCACACGGCGGGAGAATTCATGGGCAAGGCTTTCAGGGGCGTATCCGGACAGGATAAATTTTCCAAAAAAATTGACGCCGGCGCCGGAGGCGGCATTATTTTAAGGGAAACATTCCGATTTTATCGGCATTTGAAAAAGGGATTCCATGAAGATAAGCACAAAGACGGGAGACGGGGGAACATGCGCGCTGATGTTCGGCGAAAGGGTGTCAAAGGCATCGCCGCGCGTGGCGGCTTACGGCACGGTTGACGAGTTCTGCGCGGCGCTCGGGGCGGCCCGCGCAAAGGCCCAATGCCCGAAGCTGAAGGGGGAAATTCTGGAAGTCCAAAATTCCCTCATAAAGCTCATGACAGAACTTGCGACATCCCCGAAAAATTTCGGCAGGCTCGCTGAAAAAAACATAGGGCTTCTGGACGACGGCGACCTCGCAAAAATCGAGGCAAAAATATCTGAAATGGAAGCAGAGGGGGACTCTTTCTCGGGCTGGAAAATGCCCGGCGAAACAGAGCTCGACGCCGCCTTAAACCTTGCGCGCGCAATCTGCCGCAGGGCGGAAAGGGAGACCGCCCGGCTGAACGAAACGGAGCCTCTGCCACGGGATTTTCCGCTCCGCTACCTGAACAGGCTTTCCGACCTGGCCTACCTTTGGGCTGTGCGGGCTACGCGCACGCCCGGCAAATAGCCTTCCGCCCTGCGCGCCCGGCATCCCCCGAAAACGCGTGAAAATTTCAATGCTGAAAACATCCGGGAACGCTTCCGCCGCGCGGCGGGCTTGGGATTTATAAGACCCCATTCCGGCGCGAATGCCGCAGTTTGACGCTGCACCAGCCCCCAAGCCATACGCTTCCGCCCGTTTCCGCTCAACAATCTGAACTTCGGATTTACCAGCCTTACATCACATGCGGGAATGTCCTGCGCCCTCCAGTACGCACCCGAAAAGCCCGGGCGCAGGGCCGCCTCGGGCGGCATGCGCCTCCCGCAATCCATGAGAGGCATTGAACGCAGAACGCCGGACGCGCGCGCTCTTCCATAAAAATCTAACGCCCGAAACCCTGCAAAGACCCGGACTTTGCAAACTCCGGAGGAAAGTTCGGGAAAGGCCGTTTAAGCGGGGTTTGCAAAGCTGCGCCAGCGGCCGTGTTTTCATTCTTTAAACATACGTTCTTTACAAAAAACCGGCACCACCTCCCCCGTTTAGCAAGCCCGCCCGTTCCGGGGCTATTGTCCGGACAATTTATTTCGATATATCACGCAATGGATGCCACCTTAAAGATTGCGGTGAGCGGGGCTGGGGGAACCATAGGTTCGTCGCTTTGCCCCGCCCTGCGCGCCGAAGGGTTTTCCGTCATTGAAATATCGCGCAGGCGCGGAAGCGGAGGCGTTTTCTGGGATCCGCAATCGGGGGAGATAGAGGCGGAAAAGCTCGAGGGCGTTGAGGCTGTCATACACCTTGCAGGCGAAAGCATTGCGGGAAGATGGACTCCGGAAAAAAAGCGCGAGATTCTCCAAAGCAGGACTATCCCCACCTCGCTTCTTGCGCGGGCCTCGGCAGGGCTCCGCCAAAAGCCGCGCGCCTTCATATGCGCCTCCGCGACGGGATACTACGGACCCCGCCCATGCGGCCAGTGCGGGGAAGATGCGCCGGAGGGCGGAGGTTTTCTGGCGGAAGTATGCGGGAAATGGGAAAGGGCGTGCCTGCCGGCGCGCGAAGCCGGCATAAGGACGGTATTCATGCGCCAGGGGGCTGTTATATCCCGAAACGGCGGAATGTTAAAAGCAATGCTTCCGTTTTTCAGGCTGGGGCTCGGCGCGACAATCGGAGACGGGAGCCAGATGACGCCGTGGATACACATAGGCGACCTGTGCGCAGCCTACATTTCCGCAATCCGGGAGCCCAGACTGGAAGGGCCGGCAAACGCGGCGTCCCCCTCTGGGGCCTCCAACGCGGAAATATCGCGCGCAGTGGCAAAATCGCTTGGGGTTCCCCTGCTCTTTTCAATCCCGAAATTCGCGGCGGAACTGGCCTTTGGCGGTGCGGCCTCGGAGCTGATGCTGGCAAGCCAGGACGCTCCGCCGAAAAAGCTGGAGGGCCTCGGGTTTTCGTTTTCCGCAAAAGAGATAGGGAAAGCCGTTGAAACAGAGCTCAAAATACGTTGCCCCTGAAATAACGGCGGGATTCTGCTGCATATCAAATGCGCTTAAAAGGCGCGGGGTGTCGTTCCGGGGCCTCACGCTTGCCGGGATGCGCGGGAAAACCGCAGCCGGAAAGGCCGCAGCCGTTTCAAAAACCGTGCTCCACAACTGCCGGACGCTCCGGAAGATTCTGGAATTCTGCGGCGAAAGCGGCATCCGCCACCACAGGATTAGCTCGTCGGTATTCCCGCTTATGAGCCATCCTGAACTGCGCCTGGATTTCACGGGCCTCCCGGACTTTCCGGAAATTTCAGAAGAGCTGAAAGGCCGCGGGAGGGCCGCCTCGGAATTCGGAATATCGCTTTCGATGCACCCCGGGCAGTACGACGTAATCGCCTCCCGCTCCCCCGCAGTGCGGGAAAATTCTGTGCGCGACATAAACCTCCATTCAGCCTTCATGGACCTCTTGGGTCTTCCCCGGACGCCCGAAGCGCCCATAAATATCCACATGAATTCCTCCCCGTCAGGGCGGGATTTTGCGGCCGACTTCAAGGCGGGGCTGGACGCCCTGTCGCCTGCGGCCAGGTCCAGGCTTTCGATTGAAAACGAGGACAGGGGGCATTGGACGGTATCGGCCCTCCTCGAATTTCTGGAGCCCTTCGGCATACCTGTCGCGCTCGATTTTCTGCACCGCAAATGCAACCCGTGCGCCCTCTCCGAGAGGGAGGCATTTGAAAGGTGCCTGAAAACGTGGGGCGGATTCGCGCCGGTCTTCCACTTCGCGGAGTCAAAATCCCCCGAAGAGCCCCGCAGCCATTCGGACTTCTGCGCGCCGCCGCCCTCCTTCGGCATCCCCTACATATGCGAAATAGAGGCGAAGGCAAAGGACGACGCCCTGCTTAAAATATTGCGGCCCGCACGCCGCCCGGGGCGCGCAAAATGACCAGAAGCGCCATCATCTGCGGACGCGCCACACATTCAAAAAAGTTCCGGCCGGAATCAGACGGAAGATGTGTTCTGGTTTACGACGCCGTTATTTTCGCCGTTAAAATTGCTGACGTCTATCTCGATTTTAGGCGCGTAATTCCTGCACATTCCGCACGAGGACGCCACGAGCGCCGCGTGGGCGAAAAATGCCGACACGTCCCCGGCAAAGGCCCTGTGTGCCTCGCGGGATGCGATGCGGGCGATTTCGCGAGAGAGCGTCAGGGAAAGGGTGACTGTGGCGGGAGTTTTTTCCATATCTGAATTTGGGATTTTCAATAGGCTAATATCGGAAAAATCCCCGCATGCCGATAGTAAAACTTTCCGCCCCCGCAGGAAATCAGGCGCAAAACCTGACCTCCCCCGCAACCACCGTTTTAAGCACCCGGAAATCCCCGGAAAGGAGCGCGAAATCGGCAGCCCACCCCTCCGCAATCTTCCCCGTGAGCGGGATCCCCAGAGACGAGGCCGCGTTGAGCGAGGAAACGGGCCACAGCCTCTCCGGCGGCACGCCCGAAACCGCGCACGCGTTGCGCAGGGCCTCGTTCATTTTAAGCACGCTCCCCGCGAGGGCGCCCCCGGAAACGAGCCGGGCCTCGCCGCGGCGCACGTCAACCCCGAGCCCGCCGAGCGAGTATGTGCCGTCGGGCATCCAGGAGGCCCGCATGGCGTCGGTTATGAGGATTATCCGCGAAAGAGGCTTTTTGGCAAAGACGAGGCGCAGCATGTCGCAAGACAGGTGCACCATGTCGGCGATTATCTCGCAGCTTACGTCGTCAAACAAAAGGCCGGCCCCCAGGGCTCCAATATCGCGCGGAGAAAGCGGGCCAAGGCGGTTTCCGAAGTGGGTTATGCCGCGCAGGCCAAAGGCGCGGGCGCGTTCAAACTCGGCGAATCCGGCGCACGAGTGGGCGCATGAGGGCGCTATCCCATCCTCAACGAGCGCGCGCAAAAACGAGCAGCCCGGGTCGAGCTCCGGCGAGTACGAAACCTTGAGAATCTTGAAGGCCGACGACAGCCTGCGCACCATCCCGATGTCGGGGGCGCGCGCAAACTCCGGATTCTGGGCCCCGGCCATTTCACGGTTTATAAAGGGGCCTTCGAGGTGTATTCCGGGAATCCTGCAAAACGGGGAGCCGGCGCCGCAGTAGCGGGCGGCCGTTTCAAACGCCCCGCGCAGCCGCCCTTCGGGGAGGGTGAGCGTGGCAGGAACCGCGGTTGTTACGCCCTCGGCGAGCCTGCGGTTTGCGATAGAAAGGAGGCCCTCGAAATCGGCGTCGCAAAAGTCGCATCCCGCCGCGCCGTGGAAGTGTATGTCGACAAATCCCGGAAGCAGCAGCTCCCCGCCGGCGTCCAGGACGCGCCGCGCGGAACCTGTGAATTTCGGCCCCACGTAGGTTATTACGCCGCCCGACGAAGCCACGTCGCCAAACGGAGCCCCGCACGCCCCCTCGGGGAGGCGGGCGTTTTTTATAAGAAGCGAATCCATGTCTTTATGTGGCGCGATTGTAGCCCGCCCGCGCCCGTTTTCAATTTTTTAATGTTTACAAACGCCGCCCGTTTGGCTATTCGCCTTTCTTTCAATCCCTTATATATGACGACACCCATACGCACAGCCTGCGCCGCAGCCGCCGCGGCGCTCCTTTTTTCATGCTCATCCGCCCCCGAGGCGCAAAGCCCCGAACCGGAGAGCCTCGCCGGCTACGCAAACCCCTTCATCGGAACGGCCTACCACGGCCACACTTTCCCCGGGGCGTGCGTCCCGTTCGGGATGGTGCAGGCTTCGCCCGACACGGGGGTCGGAGGGTGGCGCTACTGCTCCGGCTACAACTATGAGGACTCCGAAATAGTCCGATTCTCGCAGACACACCTAAACGGCACCGGAGTCGGGGACCTGGGCGACGCGGCGATAATGCCGTTTGACGCGTCGCAGAAAACCGAAAACTTCAAAAGCTCTTTCTCCAAAAAAAGCGAGAGGGCCTCGCCCGGCCACTACGAAGTGTTCCTCGACGACGCAAAGGCCTCCGTCGAAATTTCCGCCACAGAGAGGGCCGCGATATACCGCATAAGGTACGGAGGCCCGGCGCCGAGGCTCCTCGCCGACTTCCGCCACGGCGTGACTTCGGGGCGCAAGACCTACCACAGCCTCTCCTCGCAGTCCGCATTTGAAACGCCCTCAATGCTTACGGGAAGCCGCAGGCCAAAGATGTGGGTGGAGCGCGAGGTGTTCTACGCGCTCGAATTCAGCCGCCCTGTAAAGAGCGCCCAGAAGCTCGAAGGCGACCCCGGGGAGGGCGCGGGGGAAATATATGCGATAGATTTCGGCATGTCCCCCGGCGACGAGCTGATAGTGAAAATCGGCCTGTCGTCAGTGAGTGTTGAGGGGGCGAAGGCAAACCTCGCCGCAGAAATCCCCGGCTGGGATTTCGACGCGGTGCGGGACGCCGCCGGCAGGCGCTGGGAGGACGTCTTCTCAAGGGTTCGAATCGGCGGCGACCGCGTGCAGAAGGAGAATTTCTACACATCCCTCTACCACCTTTTCATACAACCCAACAACATCGCCGACGTCGACGGCAGGTACAGGGGGGCCGACGGGCGCGTGGCATCCTCCCCAACCGGGCGCTACTTCACGACATTTTCGCTCTGGGACACATTCCGCGCCGCCCACCCGTTCTATACGATTGCCGCCCCTGACGCAGTGGCCGACTTTGCAAACTCCATGCTCCTGCACTTCGACGCGGCCGGGAGGCTCCCCATCTGGACCCTCTGGGGCGTCGAAAACTACTGCATGATAGCAAACCATTCGATTCCAGTCCTGGCCGAAGCCGTCGTCAAGGGCATCCCGGTTGACGCAAAAAGGGCCTTTGAGGCGGCGAAGAAGTCCTCCGAGGGCGAGTACAGGCAGTCGAACTGGCCGCTTTACGAAAAGCTGGGCTACTTCCCCTTCGACAAGACCCGAGGAGCCTCCGTGGCCCGCACGCTCGAATCCGCCTACGACGACCACTGCGTCTCAATCCTCGCCAAGGCGGCTGGGGATGAGGAGCAGGCGCGGCGCTTTGCAAAGCGGGCCATGTCCTACAAAAACCTGTTCGACAGGGAGTCCGGCTTCATGCGCGGGAGGGACTCGTCCGGGGCCTGGCGCGAGCCGTTCAGCCCCTTCGCATTTCCCAGCGCGGGCGGATGCGGCCGCGACTACATAGAGGGCAACGCCCTCCAGTACACCTGGCACGTCCAGCACGACGAGGAGGGCCTCATGGGCCTCTTCGGCGGGGCGGAAAATTTCGCAAACGCGCTCTCGAAGCTCTTTGAGATGCCCGAAAAGGTGGAGGGCGCGGGCTTTGCGGCGGACGTCACCGGACTGATAGGCCAGTACGCCCACGGCAACGAGCCGAGCCACCACGTAGCCTACCTCTTCGCCGTCGCAGGCCGCCCCTGGCGCACGCAGGAGCTGGTCCGCGAAATATGCGACAAGTTCTACCAGAACCGCCCCGACGGCCTATGCGGCAACGACGACTGCGGCCAGATGAGCGCCTGGTACGCCTTCAGCGCCCTCGGCTTCTACCCGCTCGACCCGGCCTCGGGCGAGTACGTTCTTGGGGCGCCGCAGGTCCCGTCGGCAAAAATCGACATGGGCGGCGGAAAGACCTTTGAAATGACGGCGAAAAACCTCTCCGAAAAGAACAAGTACGTCGGGCGCGTCCTTCTGGACGGCAAGCCGCTTGACTCGGGGACAATCTCGCATTCGGACCTCCTGCGCGGCGCGAGCCTCGTGTTTGAAATGACAGATTCCCCCTCGGGCAAATGACGCCTTCCGGGCGGGGGGGCAAACTCCCCCCGCCCTCTTTTTTGTTGAAAACGCCCGGCCCCGGGCTAAGGTTGGCAGACAATGGAAGAAAATAGCGTTTTAGTTTTCGGCAGCGTCGCGTACGACTGCATCGAAACACCCTTTGACAAGGCGGACTACATCCTCGGCGGCTCCGCATCCTACGCCGCGCTCGCCAGCTCCTTTTTCGCGCCCACAAAGATGGTCGGCGTGGTCGGCGGAGACTTCAAGCAGGACGACATAAGGCGCCTCAGCGCGCGCGGCATAGACATACGCGGCCTCGAAATAAAAAGCGAAGGGCAGACGTTTTTCTGGCGCGGAAAGTACTGCAACAATTTCAACGAGCGCGACACCCTCGAAGTGCGGGTGAACGTCTATGAAAACTACGACCCGAAAATCCCCGAAGCGCTCCGGAACTGCCCGTTCGTTCTCCTCGGCAACATAGACCCGTCCGTCCAGGCGAAAGTCCTCGACAAGATGGAGTCCCCAAGGTTCGTCATCCTCGACACGATGAACCTGTGGATAGAGATAGCCAACAAGCCCCTGCGGGAGCTGATAAAACGCGCCGACATCCTCATTTTAAACGACTCTGAAGCCCGGCAGCTCGCGAATGAAAACAACCTCATTCTCTGCGGCGACCTCCTGCGCGAAATGGGCGCAAAGTCCGTAATAATAAAGAAGGGCGAGCACGGCGCGATGCTCTTCCACGCGGACGGGTTTTTCACGCTGCCCGCCTATCCGGTGCGCGCGCTCCACGACCCGACAGGCGCGGGCGACTCGTTTGCGGGGGCGCTCGCAGGCTACATGGCGGGCGCGGGCTCAACCGACTTTGAAACCATAAAGCGCGCGATGCTCGCGGGAACCGCCGCCGCCTCGATTACGGTGGAGTCGTTCTCATGCTACAAGCTCGAAGAGTCGGGCCTTGCGGAAGTCGAGGCGCGCGAGGAGCATATCAGAAAGATTACAGCGGTATGAATTTGGAAGAGACTGTAAAAAATATTGCATCGGGGGCGCGCGAAGCCTCCCTGAAGCTCGCCACCGCCTCCGAGGGCGCAAAAAACGCGGCCCTCCTTCGCCTTGCGTCGCTCATAGAGGAAAACGCCGGCCGGATAATCGAGGAAAACGCAAAGGATCTCGCCGCGGCCGAAGGAATATCGAACGCCTTCCGCGACAGGCTCGCGCTAAACCCCAAAAGGATAGCCGCCATGGCAGACGGAGTGCGCCAGGTGGCCGCCCTTCCGGACCCCGTGGGGACCGCCATTTCAACCGTCCGCAGGCCCAACGGGCTTGAAATAAGGAAGGTCCGCACCCCCATAGGCGTTATAGCCATAATCTACGAAAGCAGGCCCAACGTCACCGTGGACTGCGCGGCGCTCTGCCTTAAAAGCGGCAACGCTTCAATACTGCGCGGGGGCAGCGAAGCGTTCAATTCAAACGCATTCCTGGCCGGGCTCGTGTCGCGCGCGCTGGAAGACGCGGGGCTTGACAGGCGGTGCGTCCAGGCCATCCCCACAAGCGACAGGGCGGCGATGAACACCCTGCTTAAGCTGGACTCCCTCATACACTGCGTAATCCCCCGTGGGGGCGAAAAGCTCATACGCTTTGTAGTCGAAAACTCAAGCATCCCCGTAATCAAGCATTACAAGGGCGTCTGCCATATCTATATAGACGAATCAGCCAACCCCGAAATGGCGGCCGCCATCGCTGTGAACGCGAAATGCCAGCGCCCGGGGACGTGCAACGCCGCCGAAAACCTCCTGGCCTCGCGCCGCGCGGCCCCCGCATTCCTCAAGGCGGCGGCGGAGCTTGCAGAAAACGGCGTCGAAATAAGGGCGGATGCGGAGGCCGCAAAGTTCCTCTCAGAAAACGGCGTAAAAACTGTGGAAGCGTCGGAGGACGACTTCTTCGAGGAATACAGCGACCTCGTCATTTCCGCAAAATTTGTGGAGGATACTGACGAGGCAATCCGCTTTATAAACGCCCACTCGTCCGGTCACTCCGACGCCATCGTCACGGAATCCGAGGCCGAAGCGCGCAAGTTCTTAAGCGGCGTGGACTCCTCCTGCGTCTATTGGAACGCCTCAACGCGCTTCACCGACGGATTTGAGTTCGGCCTCGGCGCGGAGATAGGCATTTCCACAGACAAGCTCCACGCGCGCGGCCCCATGGGCCTCGAAGAGCTATGCTCATACAAGTACGAAATCACCGGGAACGGCCAGCTCAGGGGCTGACAGGATGTCGGACGCACTGAAAATAATAAGGCGCAGCCCGCTCGGATGCGCGGTATCCACGCTTGTTTCGATAGCCCTCGTGGCCGCAACCGCCTGCGCGTTTGTGGCGGCGGTGTTTGCAATATATTCGCCCGGGGCGATAAGGAACAAGTTTGAGGAAAAAACCGGCTTCTTCTTCAACTCCGACAAGATTTTTGTGAATATCGCGCGCGGAACCGTGAGCATCCGCAACATGGACATAACAAATCCTAAGGCATATCCGGAGAACGGCTTTCTCAAGATAAAAAGGGCCGTATTGAAAATAGACCCGCTTGAAATGCTGCGCCTGAACGTCGTCATACGCGGGATGGACCTGGAAATTGACTCGCTGCAATGCTACCGGATTTCAGCAACCCGCTACAATGTGCGCGAATTTCTGGAAAATTTTTCCGGCGCAGCGTCGCTTGCCGCCCCCGAAGACTTCTCCGGCATGCGCATATCAATAAACTCGGCCGAATACATGGACCTCTCCGAAAAAACCCTGAAGCTCTCCTGGAAATCAAACGGAAAAACGGTAATAGAAACGGGCGGCGCCTCGTCGCCGGAAGGCATATTGAAGGCGGCGCGCAGCGCGCTTGAAAAGTCGGATTCGGGATTCGTGCTTCAGGGAGTGAAATTTGAATAAGAAATGAAAACTACGATTCTTGCAAGCGGGAGGGGCTCAAACGCCAAAAGCATCCTTGAAAAATGGAGGGCCGGAGAGCTTCCGGGCGTTGAAATTTCAGCCCTTATAAGCGACAATCCCGACGCCCCTGCGCTCCAAATAGCGCGCGATTTCGGCGTGAAGGGAATTTATCTGGACCCGATGAGAAAGGGAGCCTTCTTCAGCGAAAAGGGCTCCGAGCTCTACCTCGAAAACCTGCGCTTCGTATGCTCCGAGCTCGTGGTTCTTGCAGGATTCATGCGCATCCTCCCCCCGCTTATAACTTCCGCGTACAAAAACAGGATAATAAACCTCCACCCCAGCCTGCTCCCCGCATTCAAAGGCAAAGACGCAATCGGACAGGCGTGGAATTTCGGCGCAAAAGTGAGCGGATGCACGGTTCATTTTGTAAACGACGAACTCGACGGCGGCAGGATAATCGCCCAGAAAGCCGTGGAAATACTCCCCGAGGACACCCTCGAAACATTTGAGGCAAAAATACACAAAGCAGAACACGAACTCCTCCCATCCGTAATCGCCAAAATAGCCTCTCAAGGGGCATAGCCCCTTGACCTGCAAAACTCCGTTTTGCTTTGTCAAATTCGGCCCCGGGCTCACGCCGGGGCCTTTTCTTTTTTCACGCGCATTGCTTCGCAATCGCTCGCACTCAAGCAATCGCAAAGTTTGGAAAGCAAACCCATCCCGCTCTTTTTGGCATAGCCCCTCAACCTGCAAAACTTCGTTTTGCCCTGTCGAATCCGCCCCTGGGCTCACGCCCGGGCCTTTCCTTTTTCCACACGCATTGCTTCGCAATCGCTCACACTCAAGCAATCGCAAAATTCGGAAAGCCAACCCAACCCGCTCTTTTTGGCATAGCCCCTCAACCTGCAAAACTTCGTTTTGCCCTGTCAAATCCGGCCCCGGACTTGCGCCGGGGCCTTTTCTTTTTCCACGCGCATTGCTTCGCAATCGCTCACACTCAAGCAATCGCAAAGTTTGGAAAGCAAGCGGCCGCGCAGGCGGGAAGGCTGCGCATCCGGCGTTCATCCATTTCAGGACATGCCAATCCATGTGGGCCGCAAAAAAATCCCGGAAAAATCCGGGACTTTTTGAAAGCACGCATAGCGCTATTTTTACTTTTTCTGCGGCCTTTTCGGGAGCTCCTACTTCTTTGCCTTCGGGGGGTTCAGCAGGCGCGTTTCCACGAGCTGGCGCTCTTCGTCGGTCATCTTCGCGGCTCCAAAGTATTTTTCGACCACTCCCTTTCTGAATTTTTTGTCGCGGTCTGAAGCAACGAACTTGACGGCTGTGCGGAACGCACGGGAGCGCGCCTTGTCATCGGACTTCTGCATGGCCTTAAACAGCGGCTCCAACCCGCCGTACCCGAGCTGGCGTTCGGCAAGCGACGTGATTTCGCGCAGGTCAGGGTCCGAGGAGTCGAGAAGCCTCTTTATGAGTTCTCCCCTATACTCCAAATTGGCCCTCTCGATAAGGACGTTCAGAAGAAGCGGGCTCTTCGTCTTTGAATACTCCGACTTCAGCGCCTTGTTGACGGCCTCGGAAGGCATCATCTGAAGGACGTACCCTGCGGCATGAGAAGCCTGCGGACGCTTACCCTTGTCGTTTTTAGACTCGAGTATTTCGATGAGGGGGCGGACTGCGGCGTCGGTGCCGATGAACTCGCAGGCGTATATCGCCTCGATTGCAACCGGCGAGTCGGATCCGTCGATAAGCCCCTTTATCGCGGGGAAGAACCGCTTGTCTCCGGAAAGCGCAAAACTGCGCACTGCGGCGACCTTCGCACCTTCGGAAAGCCCGTCGAAGGATTTCAGAAGCTTTCCGGAGTTTTCAAACGTCCTTCCGCTGTTGGCAATCCTGGCCGCATAGCGCGCGTTGGGGCCCTCGGAAACGATAATCCCGTCCAAAACCGGCATCGCCCCGGCGCCCTTCATGCGGGCGAGCGAAAGCAGCCCCGGACGGAAATCGGGGGAAAGCGAGATGGAAAGCGCGCCGTCCGTGTCCCCGGAGGCGATGAAAGAAGCGCGCAGCTCCGCGAGCGCAGTCGAAACCAGAAACGGGTCGGCCTTCCCGGACTTGGCGATTTTTGCGACGGCTGCTGCCGAATCCCGGCCCGGTATGTGGCCGAGCGCCACGACACACGCGTCCAGCACCCTGCCCGAAGACTTTTCCGCCCGCGCAAGAAGCGGGGCGACAGCCTTGCGGCTCGCGCGGGAGCCGAGGGCGTAGGCCGCGTGCGCCAGGGCGTTTTCGTCCTTGGATTTTTCGACAATCCCTATCAGAGCCGCGTCGGCCGCAGGCGTCGGATGGGATACGAGGACGTCAAAGACCGAAGGGGCCCGGGCGGGATTTTCGGCGAAACGGACGAGGGAGCGGACGCATTCGTCGGAGGCCGAAGCCTTGAGGATTTTGCAGGAAAGCCGGAAAGCCTCGTCTGAAATGTCGCCGGAGGCGAGAGCCTCCATCACGGTCTTTTCGGCTGAAGCCTTGGTTTCCGGAGAGCGGGCGTCGGCTATCAGCTCGTGGTACCAGGCCATTGAACCGCCGCTTTGGTATGAGGATATGTCGGAGGCGGACGCCGCGAAAAGCGCCCACGCAGGAACTGCTGAAAATGCGAATAAAGCTGCCAGTTTTTTCATTGGGCTTGAATCCTTTCCTATATGAGCTGCCAGTCGCCGCGGTAGGCGCGCGAGCACATGCGCGACGCGTCGGGGTCGCCGATTATCTTTTCGGAGGCCCAGTCCCATTCGATTTTCCGGCCTGTCGTGTAGGCGATTTCGCCTAGGAGGCATGCGGAGTTGGAACGGTGGGCGGTTTCGATGTCGGTCACGGCCGCGCGCCTGTTCAGGACGCTGTCGATAAACGAGCTGTGGTGCCCCCCCCTGAGGCCGTAAAGGCGCGCTCCGGACGGCTTTATGCGCTCGTCCACTATCGTCGCCGGGTTCGAGGCCAGGCGCCCGCGGTCGGCCCATATGGTCCCGTTTTCGCCGATGATTTCAAGGCCCATGGGAATCTGGCTCTGGTCGGCCATTTCGACAACTTCGCCGCCGTCGTAGGTGAAGCGAACCTTGAACTTTGTCGGAAGGTCGTAGAATCCGTCCTTTGGCCATTCGACGTTCATCGGCTCTATGGTCCTCGGCCCCTTCAGGTCGTAGCCCATTGCCCAGTGGGCGATGTCTAGATGGTGCGCGCCCCAGTCGGCGATTTTGCCGGCGCTGTAATCGGAGAAGAAACGCCAGGTGGTGAATGCCCTGAACGGGTGGAAGTCCGCCCGGGCGGCGGGCCCGAGCCACATGTCCCAGTCGAGGTTTTCGGGGACGGGCTCAGGCGCGAGGGGGCCTATCTGCGAGTTGCCGGGAAGGCCGATTTTTATGAGCTTTACCTTGCCGATGGCGCCGTTTCTGACAAGCTCGCACGCGCGCCAGAAATCGTGCGTCGAACGCTGCCACGAGCCGGTCTGCCATATGACGCCGTTTCTGAGGACGGCGTCCGAGAGGCGCCTGCCCTCCTCGATTGTGCGCGTCAGGGGCTTTTCGCCGTACACGTCCTTGCCGGCGTTGGCGCAGGCTATTCCAACTATCGCGTGCCAGTGGTCGGGAGTCGCGGTCGTTATGGCGTCGATGTCGCCGCGGGCGAGAAGCTCGCGGAAATCCTTATAGACCGGAACGTCAAGCTTGTGGCGGGCCTTGAAGTATTCGGCCCCGTTTTTATTGTTGTGGGAATAGCCGTAGCGGTTGGACTCCGCACACGGGTCGCAGAGGGCCGCAATCTGCACGCGCTTGTCGCCCATAAAGTTGTACGTGTTGCTTGAGCCCATGCCGCCGAGGCCGATGGAGCCCATCACAACCCTGTTGCTGGGCGCCACAAACCCGTCGCGGCCAAGCGCCGACGCCGGAATTATGGCCGGGAAAAACACTGCGGCCCCGACGCCCTTCAAAAAGTCCCTTCTTTTCATCTTCATAAATCCTTTCCCCTCGGGAGTCAAAGCTCCCTTATTTTTATGTTCCTGAATTCCGAAATGCCGGAGCCGCCCGCATGCACCTGAAGCGCGACAAAGCCCTCCTTATACTTTGAGAGGTCCTTGTCGGAGGACGAATCGAAATCTGCGCACGGCACGCCGTTAACCCACGTCTGTATGCGCCCGCCGTCGCACTTGACAGTCAGGCGGTTCCACGCCCCGTAGTCTTTGACAGCCCCCCTTGCGGCCTCATGGTCCTCGCGGGAGAGCGAATATTTCCATGCGCCCGCGGCCTCGCCGTATATTCCGCCCGTCCACCTGCGGCGGTTGTCCGTTTCGATTTCTATCTGGGGCCCGGCGACGCGGCCCTGGCCGTTTATGCCGGCCCTCACCATAACGCCGGAATTGCCGTTTTCAACCCAGCGGTATTCGAGCGTCAAAATGAAGTTCCTGTAGGACTTCTCGGTCGCGAGAAATGAATTCAGGCCGTCGGCCGGATTGCGGGTGCCCCTTATGACGCCCCCGTCCACTTCAAACCTGGCGCTCCCGGTCGTCGTCCTCCAGCCCTTCAGCGTCCGCCCGTCGAAGATTGCGGAAAAGCCGGACGAAAGCCCGGGTTCCGGATCCGCATTCAGCTTCATGAAGCGGTCCTCGACGGCCCCGCGCTTGAAGTCCTTCTGCCATACCTGCTTGGCTTCGATTGCCGCCTTTTCACGCGCCTTTTTGTCGGTCTGGGCCTGGGCGGCCGAGGCATCCTTGGCAGACGGCGCGGCATCGGCGCCGGAATATCCGCAAAGCGCGGCAATGGCCGCGAGCGCGGCCGCATTAAAACAGTATTTTCCCCTTTTCATTTTCATCATATATTATAAGATATAAGCGTTTGTTTGAAACGCCCTTATACAATTTCAATCGTTTGCGGAATTTGCAAGCCATTTCGGCCCCGAAAAGGCGGTTTTTTTGCGCGGGGCGCGCAAAATGCCGCGCCCAGTCCGCCCCCGCCCCCACAAAAACGCGCTAAACGGGAACGCGCAGCGAGCGCGCAACCGCGTGCGGGCGAAAGCTCAAGGCTCCAAATGCGCCTCCAGCATTTTGAGCGCAGTTTTGACTGCCGCCTTGCGGTTTGAATTTCGCGGGCCCTTCAATAGCATCTTTTCGACGCACGCCCCGTTCTTTGAGCTCAGCGCAACAAATACGGTGCCATCCTCCACCCCGTCTTCGTCGGACTTGTCCGCAAACCCCGTTATGGCAAGGGCGATGTCCGCCTTGAAAAGCTCCGCAGCGCACTCGGCCATTTCGAGCGCGCACTCCTCGCTGACCACCCCACGCTTCAAAACCGCTGCGGGAACCCCCAATACGCCCCTTTTTATTTTCGGGTCGTAGCAGACCAAAGAGCCCAAAAACACGTCGCTTGCCCCGGGCACAGACACGAATGCGTCCGCAAGAAGCCCGCCGGAGCAGGACTCCGCCGCGGCGATTTTCAGCTTTCCGGCCCTTAGCCCGGATATGATTTTTTCGACAGTTTTCATGTTCGGCCTCCCTAAAAAACCTTTTCCACATTAAACGGGCCCCGGCGTAAAAAATAAAGCCAAATAATCATAAATTTTTGGGCGGGCACAGGTTGGATTGCGCCGGGAAAAAACGATGAGCCAGGCGGCGCGGCACGGCGAATCAGGCGGACTTCCCCATGCGCGCAAAATTCCGCCTGCGAATCCGCAGTACGCCCCCATTTATGAAAACCCGGATTTTTTTAGAAAAATCGGGAACATGCCAGGATGCGGGCTTCCCCAAAAAACGCCCCGGCCTGAAAGCGAAATGCCGCAGGCGCAATCCGGCAACGCGGGGCGCGGGCTATCTGAAAGAGGAGGCGTCCGACTTCCAGTTTGCGATGTCGTCGTCGGCCGAAGACGCATCCCGGCCCAGGGACCACAAATCGAAAACCCCGTCGCCGTGGACGCTCGGATATACGTACTGGTATTCCCGCCCCCACGGGTCGCGCAGGGAGGCCGCCACATACGGGCCCCGCCAGCGGTCCTCCATCCCCGGCGGCGGCGCGACGAGGGCCTCAAGCCCCTGGGCAGTCGAGGGGTATTCCCCCATGTCTATCTTGTACGATTCAAGCGCAGACGGGAAGGTCTCGTACACGCAGGTGCGCGCCACGGACATGTGGCTGCGGCTTATCACCCTGTAATAATTCGTATAGAAAAATACGGCAAGAATCACGATTACGGCGAAGAAAATCGCAGTCTCTATGAAGCTCACCGCCGCAAGATTTCCATACTCGTCCCTTTTCATATATGCGAGCGACTCTAGCAAAAACGCGGCCCCCGTCAATTTGTTTTGAAAAAAGCCGCAAAAATCCGCACCCCTCAAAAAATCCCCCGCCTGTCCGCCCGCC
>URJJ01000032.1 GCA_900548185.1 uncultured Opitutales bacterium | reverse complement strand
CTTCTAGCTTCGTCGGCAGCGTCAGATGTGTATAAGAGACAGGGCATAGATAAGGGAAAAGGAGGCGGATTCTTAAATGGCATTTTACGCGGGCGGGGAAAATCCCGCTTGAGCTGCCGCTAAATGCCGCCTTGTTTTTCGCCTCTTCCGAAGCGTTCCAATCCATGCCGGCCCCCAAAAAAATACTTTAAAATTGGTTTGAATCGCGCGGTCGTTTTTGAAATGCTTGACTTTCAAATATGTCTATTCAAACAAAATTGTTGAGCGGAAACGAGGCCGTCGCCCTCGCGGCGCTGCATGCCGGCTGCGCCCTCGGCGTTGGCTATCCCGGAACGCCGTCCACTGAAATTCTTGAAAACTTTTCGGAGCTCGGCGGGGACGCCGAATGGGCGCCGAACGAAAAGGTTGCGGCGGAAGTCGCACTCGGAGTGGCTTTCGCCGAAAGCTCGGCTCTCTGCACAATGAAGCACGTCGGCTTCAACGTGGCCCAGGACCTCTTTTTTACCGCCGCGTACAGCGGCGTCCAGGGGGCGTTTGTCGCAGTCGTCGCCGACGACCCCGGCATGGCCTCCAGCCAGAACGAGCAGGACACCCGCTCCCTTGCCCACGCCGGCGCGCTTCCGGTGCTCGAACCCTCCGACTCGCAGGAGGCTTACGACTTCACCAGGCTCGCATTTTCGCTTTCCAGGCGCTGGAACACCCCGGTTGTAATACGCATTACAACGCGTGTCTCCCATTCCAACACCATCGTCAGGTATTCCGACGAGCGCGAGCCGCTCCCCAAGGCCGACTACCGCAGGGAAATCCCTCTGCGCGTGATGGTGCCGGGGCACGCGAAGCCCGCGCACAGGCGCCTTCGCCGCAAGCTCGCCGACCTCGCCGCCTGGAACTGCGAGGAGGGCCCCAACAAAATCATAGAGGGCCGCGACTCGTCCCTCGGCATAATTTCAAGCGGCGTGGCGTTCCAGCACGCGTTCGAGGCCGCCCCGGATGCGGGGTTTTTCAAGGTGGGCATGTCGAACCCCCTGCCCGTTGAAAAGATTCTTGAATTCTGCAAGAAATACAAAAAGTGCGTGGCGGTGGAGGAGGGCGACCCGTACCTTACGACGCTCCTGCGCGCAGCCGGGGCGAACGTCGCAGAGCGCCCGGAGACTTTCCGCTTCGGGGAGATGAATGTGGACAGGGCCGCCGCGCAGATACGCGGCGACACTTCTGAAAACCAGGTTCCGGTGAAGGGCAAGCCGCCGCAGCTTTGCAAGGGCTGCCCTCACGCATTCAGCTTCGCGCCGCTAAACGAGATGGGCCTGATAGTGGCAGGCGACATAGGCTGCTATACGCTTGCGGCCCTCAAGCCGCTTGAGGCCATGGACATCCAGATATGCATGGGCGCGTCCATCGGCATAGGGCTCGGGATGCGCCGCGTCCTCCCGGAGGACAAGGCCCGCAAGGTGGTGAGCGTTATGGGCGACAGCACCTTCATGCACAGCGGCCTGACGGGGCTTGTCGAGATGGTCTATAACGCGCCGAAAACCGGGCACGTCGTGATTGTCGTCGATAATTCCATAACCGCCATGACCGGCCAGCAGGAGAATCCCGCCACCGGGCGGAGGCTCGACCATTCCCCCGCGACAAAGGTTGTCATAGAGGACGTGGCGCGGGGAATCGGCGTGAAAAACGTGGCGTCCTTCAATCCCGTAAAGGAGAGGGAGCAGTTTGTGAAGTACCTTTCGGAATGCCTTGCAAAGGACGAACTGTCGCTCATCGTGCTCAAGCAGCCGTGCGTGCTCGCCGCCGCAATGATTGCAAAACTCAATTCCAAAAACTCTTGAATCCAATGGAAGAAGTTACAAACATAAGGATAGCGGGGCTGGGCGGCATGGGCGTGCTCAAGGCTACGCTCATACTGGGGGAAGTGCTCTTTGAGGAGGGATACGACGTCAAGAAGGCGGAGGTCCACGGCATGGCCCAGCGTGGCGGCTCCGTATCGAGCGACGTGCGCTTCGGCAAGTCGGTGAAAAGCCCTATGATTCCGTCCGGGAAGGTCGACTACCTTGTTTCGCTTGAGCCGGAGTGGTCCGACGCTCACATGCCGGATCTCCGGGAGGGCGGCGTTAGGATTTCGCCCGAGGATTTCGACGCCTCGAAGCTGGTTAGCGCAAAGAGCATGAACGTCGCCGCCCTCGGCGCGCTCAGCCTGCACCTTCCCGGAATCCCGCTTGAAAGGTGGAATTCTGTGCTGCGCAGGCTATTCCCCGAAAAGCTTTGGGCTTCAAACGAAACGGCGTTCAAAGTCGGAAGGGGGGAGCTCTGACATGGTGAACTGGAACGACAAGACTGCGCGCTTCCATCCGGACAGCGCCCTGGATTTTCTGCCGCACGACCACCTGCGCGAGCTTCAGCTCCAGCGCCTCCAGGCCATCGTGAGGCTTGCGTACGGGCGCGTGCCGCTCGTCAGGGAGCGCATGGACGAGCGCGGCGTCAAGCCCTCCGACATTGTTTCGCTTTCCGACATCTCCCGCCTGCCATTCATGCAGAAAACCGACCTGAGGGACACTTATCCCTACGGGCTTTTCGCGGCCGACATGTCGGACATCGTGCGGCTCCACGCCTCAAGCGGGACGACCGGCAAGCCGATAGTCGTGGCCTACACGGCCGAGGACATGGAGGTGTGGAAGAGCACGGTGCGCCGCGCCCTTCTCATGTTCGGCGTAAGAAGCGGCGACATCCTCCAGGTCTCCTTCGGCTACGGTCTTTTCACAGGCGGCCTGGGCCTGCACGGCGGCGGGGAGTCGCTCGGGTGCACTGTTGTGCCCGCTTCGGGCGGCAACACAGAGCGCCAGATAATGCTCATGAAAGATTTCGGCGTCACGGCTGCGGCCTGCACCCCAAGCTATTTCATCCATCTCATCGAGTGCGCCCAGAAGATGGGAATCGACATGAAGTCGCTGCCGCTTCGCTTCGGCATTTTCGGCGCGGAGCCGTGGTCCGAGGCAATGAGGAAATTCATAGAGGACAACACGAACGTCCGCGCCTTCGACATATACGGGCTCTCCGAAATCGCAGGCCCCGGCGTCGGCGGCGAGTGCCCGTGCCGCGACGGCATCCACATTTTTGAGGACCACTACTATCCCGAGATAGTCGACCCCGAAACTGGCGAACCTCTGCCCGACGGCGAGGAGGGCGAGCTTGTCCTCACTACGCTGAGCAAGCGCGCCATGCCCATCCTGCGCTACCGCACGCACGACCTTACGACGATTGTCGCAGAACCCTGCGCCTGCGGGCGGACCATCCGGCGCATCCGCCGCATCGGCAGAAGGAGCGACGACATGTTCATCATCCGAGGCGTGAACGTATTCCCGTCGCAGATAGAGGCGGCGCTCATGAACGTGAGGGAGGCGTCCCCGAACTACCGGATTGTCCTCGACCGCGAAAAGGATTTGGACACGGTCACGGTGGAGCTTGAAATTCAGCCGAAATATTTGAGCGACAGCGTTTCCGAAATCGAGGCGGTCCGCCGCGCCGCGCGCGAGGCGATTGCCAAAATCGTCGGCATACGCATGGACGTTAAAATCGTCGAGCCCAACTCGATTGCGCGTTCGGAGGGCAAGGCCAAGCGCGTCCTTGACAGGCGCAACATATAATCTTAGAAAGGCTTTCATGAAATTCAGGCAGCTTTCAGTATTTCTGGAAAATTCCCCGGGGCACCTCAAGCGGGTGTGCTCCATACTCGCGTCAGCGGGGATAAACATACGCACGCTCACAATAGCCGAGTCCAAGTCGTTCGGGGTCATGCGCGCGATTGTTGACAGGCCCGAAGAGGCCGTTTCCGCACTCGAAAAGGAGGGGGTTGCCTCCAAGCTTGTCGACGTTTTGAGCGTCGAGGTTGCGGACAGGCCCGGCGCGCTTCTGGAGATTCTGGAAAAGGCCGAGGCGGCCGGGCTAAACATCGAGTACATGTACGCGATGACGAAGGGGGAATGCGCAAATCCGATAATGATAATGCGCTTTTCCGACGTCGATGCCGCCGAAAGGCTGATGGGCTAGCGCCCCGCATGCGTTTCCCGGCAAGTGCGCCGCGCAGGTTTGCGCGGCGTTTTTTTTGGGCGGGCGCCGCTTAAAATGTGCGCGATATGCGGAGCAGGGGCGGCATTTCCGGAGCGCGCAGAAAGGCTAAAGGCGGTTTGAAAAAGCGCGCGTGAAATTTGCGGGCCGCCTGTTTGGCTTGGCGTTTTTCCGGCATTCGCGCTCTCCTAGTTCGCCTGGCAGTTTCAGGCTGCGGGTAGTTGCAGGCGGATTTTTTTTAGCCTGCGTCGGCCGGAGGCCGGAGAATTTTAGAAAACCGGGGCAGCCCCGGGGGCGGAGGGATTTTCGGCGGGCGAATTTTCCGTATGGCGGCTGTTTGAAGCCGGTTTCCTGCAAATAACTTCCCGGCATCCCCGGATTGGGTGGGGCGGATTTTCAGGGCGCGTCTGGCCTGTTTATTATGAAGCCGCGCCTGCACGTGTCGGCGCCAAGCATTTCGACTTCTGGACCGCCTATTTCCGGTTTTTTGCATGCGAAGGCGTCGAGGGCAGAATCCGGAAATATGCGCGGGGAAGTGTATTCAAACGCGTAGTCCGCCTCGCCGGAGGAAACCGCAGAAGTCAGGATTTTCGCGCCGCCTTCGACTATCACGCCGGTTATCCGCATGTCAAAGAGGGTTTTTTTGAGCGTTTTCCAAAAGTCCCCTGGGCTTTCCTTCGCGGAGGGGAGGCGTATCACCCTCACGCCTTTTTTTTCGAGCTTTTTTACGGCGTCTTTTGGGGCGGAGGCGTCGCAGACTACTGCGGTGTTTTCGGAAAATGGGTCGGAGAACAGCCTGAAGCGGCGGATGTCGAGCGAGGCGCTTGAAAGGGACCTGTCAAATAGCAGGCGCAGGCGGCATTGGTCCGGGCCCTGGCCGCGTATTGTAAGGGCCGGATTGTCGGAAACGAGCGTTCCGAACCCGACGCCGACTGCCGGAAAAAGGCGGCGGTATTTCATGACGTGCGCGCGCGCCTCGGCCTCGGTTATGCGCGAGGGTTCGCCCGCCCGCTCGGCGATTTTGCCGTTTGAAGTCTGCGCGTACTTCACGGCGAGCATGGCGGTCTTATGGGCTATTGAAAAGTTGAATATCATGTTGATGTCGGCGCACTCCCGGGCCAGGACGCCCTCGGAGCATTCTATCCCGGCGGCCCTGAAAATGCCGGGGGCGCGCCCGGCGTGCGCGGGGTTCGGGTCTCTGGCACCGATTACCACGCGCGATATGCCCGAGCCGATTATTGCGTCTGTGCACGCGCCGGTGCGCCCGCGCGTCGAGCACGGTTCAAGCGTGACGTATATTGCAGCGCCCTGCGGGGATTCGCGCAGGTTCTTCAGGGCATTTATCTCGGCGTGCGCACCCCCGTCCCGGCGGTGCCAGCCCTCAGCAATTATCCTGCCGTCCTTTGCTATCACGGCCCCAACCATGGGGTTCGGATGCGTGTCACCCCAGGCCCTTGAGGCGAGCTCGAGGGCCCTGCGCATGAAGAATTCGTCGCCTTTCTGCGGCATTTCGGAGGGCGGTCAGGGGCGCACAAACGGGTTTGAAGACTTCTCTTCGCCAACGGTCGTAAAGGGCCCGTGGCCCGGCAGGAGCCGAGTCGTTTCGGGAAGGGTGTAAACCTTCTGCCTTATCGACTTTTCAAGCTCTGCAAAGCTGCCTCCCGGCAGGTCCGTCCGGCCAATAGACCCGGAAAATATCACGTCGCCCACGAAGGCCGTGTCTGCGCCTTCCAGGACGTATACGACGCTTCCCGGGCAGTGGCCGGGGGCGGAGCGGACCTCGAATTTGCAGCCGCCGAATTCCAGCGTCTGGCCGTCGTACAATTTCACGTCGATTTTTGCGGGCTCCGGCTCGCCGCCGAAGAACATGAAAGGCGCCTGGAAGCCCGGCTTTTCTATCAGGCTTGAGCCGTCGGGGTGGGCGAAGATTCTGGCGCCGGCGTCGCGGAATTTTTTTGCGTCCCATATGTGGTCCCAGTGGCCGTGGGTGAGCAGGACAGCCCCGACCCCGATGCCCTTTGGCGTAAGGATGTTCGATACGGCCTCAAACGCGCCCTCCGGAGCGTCGACGACCACGGCCCCGCCGGCTTCCGGGACTATGAGAAAGCAGTTGACGCCTATCGGGCCGAGTTCGAAATTGTGAATTTGCATGGTGTAGAATCTAGTTTTGCGCGCCGCGCACGCGAGAAAATTGTTGCGAAAAAACGCGCCTTCCGCAGGTGGCGGCAGGCGCGTTTGGAATCGGCGGGGGGCCTAGAATGACACGGCTATCTGGCCTGCGAGCACAAGCGCGTCGGGGATGTCGCTATTGCCTGCGGGGCGCATGATGTACTGGATGTCGGGCTGGATGGAGATGTTCTGGTTCAGCTGGAATATGTAGGACACTTCTATGGCGGTCTCGTAGGATGCCTTGTACTGGGTGGAATAGTCGCTGTTTACGGAGCCTATGAGCCATGAGCAGAGGAACGAGTCGTCGGCCCGTCCCGGCACGAAGCCGCTAAGCTGGAACCCGGCGTAGCCCATTATAGGCATCGTGGAGATGCTTTTTACCGGAGAATACTGCACTCCGACCCAGCCCAGGACGTAGCGGTTGAGCATGTTCTGGTCGCGCCAGAGCATCTGCTGGGCCTGCGCGTAGAATCCGTAGGCGTTCCCGCGCGTGCCGGAGCCGTCGAGCTTTGGCATGTCGTAGCCGCCGAAGCAGTATGCGCCAACTTGATAGACGCCCTGGAGCCCCGTGCCCGCCACTTTTTTGCCGTCCTTTGTCTGTGGGGAAAATTCCGGGGTCCATTGGAACTGGCCGAGCATCATGTAGCCGTTTGAGGAGTTGATGCGCCAGTCGATGCCGTGGTAGTTCTGGGAGTTTACGTTCCGGGGAATCTGGTATATCCCGCCTGCAAGCGAAAATTCGTCGCCCGCGAACGTGTACTGTGCGGTGGCCGCCCATGTGGCCGTCGGGGAGGAGGTGAAGGGGGAGTTTAAAAACACCGCTTCGGCGGAGTTGTCGAGGCCGCCGCTTACGAGGTTGCCGAATACGGGAAGGGTGTTGAAGATGTCGGCCATGCCGGAGCGGCCGAGGGTGATTTGAAGGGTTCCGTCGTATATTTCAAAAGTTTTTGCAATATACATTTCATAAAAGAAGGCTCCGCTCGGTACGGAGGAGTCGGCTATTGTGAAGAGGTTCCCTATCTTGTTTGACAGGTCTGTCCCGGAGTCGTAGGCGCCGGAAACGGTGAGGGTCGTATTTTTCCATCCAAGGATTTTTTCGAGGTCGGCGTTGATGCCGTAAATTATCTCCTGGGTGTAGTTGGTGCCCTGGTGTGCGCCCCCGTGCGGGTTTGTGGCGATTACGCCGTAGTAGCTGAAAAACGGGCTTATACCGTAGTCGTTTGAGAGGTAGTTTTGGCCTTCCGCAATCTTGGCTGAAGCGTAGTTTAAGCCCAGGTTGCCGTAGGGGATTTCAAAACCGCCGCCCTCCTCCTGGGCGGTAGAGCCGGCTGCGAATGCGGCCGCCGTTAGCGCCGCGAGCGCGGCTGCCTTGGTGGGTGATTGGGACATGAATGGACCTTTGTTTGCGGTTTGGCAGTTTGCAGGCGGGCCCCATGCCCGCGTTAAAATCTGTATCGTAAAATGTTTTTTGCGCGTAAGGACGATTATTTTTGCCATGCGGCCTAACTGGCGGGGTATATTTTACGATGCAGTAAAAAAGGAAAAATATGAACTCTTATGTTTTTGAAAATATAGGCGCGCTCGTTTTGAGGCTCGGGGCCGGCGGCATGATGATTCCCCACGGCATCGCAAAATTCCAGACCATTCTGGCGGGGGATGCGTCGAAGTGGCTGGATCCGCTAGGCATAGGCCCTGCCGCGTCGCTTTGGCTTTCGATGAGCGCGGAAATGGGCTGTTCGCTGCTCATAATCTTTGGGTTTTTCACGCGGGCGGCGTCGGCGGCGCTGGCATTTAACATGTTTGTGGCGGCCTTTGTATTCATGGCGGGGCAGCCGTGGGCCGGAAGGGAGCTTGCGGTGTTATTCCTGGTGGCGTACTCGGCCATCTTTTTCATCGGCGCGGGAAGGTACTCGGTATCAAACTGGATTTTGAAGCCGATGCCGAAAATCGGATGGCTTTGCAAATACTAGGCGGGCGGCCATGCTCGTCCGCAGAAAATCCGCAGGAGTTCCCTGCGGATTTTTTTTGCGCCCGGCTTGCCCCGGCCTGCCGCATCCGGAATATCCGGCTTTTTATCAGGCGGGAGTTGGAAAGCGGATTTTGCAGGCGCTGGCGTAAGCGGAAGCTCAGGGTGCCGCCGCGCGCGTCTGCTGGAAAATGAAGAACCCGCGTCGCAGATACGCATGGAGAAGGCGGCTCGCGCGGAGGCGTGAGGCGGAATAGGGGGTGCTTGTTGCGCCATGGGCCTCCCGGCGTTTTCCGGGAAGCCCGTCTTTTGCGTGGGGCTTTCGGCGCGTTTCAGACCGTCCTTCTTACGAGGGCCTCCGGATCCGGATCGCGCCCCATGAAGTTTCTGAACGCCTCCTGCGGGGGAACGGCGCGGCCAGGCTTCAGGATTTTTTCCGCAAAGTCGCGCCCGGTGTCCGGGTTGAATAGCCCCTCCTTTTCAAATCGCGTGAATGCGTCCGCGTCGAGGGCTTCGGCCCATTTGTACGAGTAGTAGCCTGCGGCGTATCCAACCGGATCCCCGAATATGTGCGTGAAATGCGGGAGTATGGTGTGCGGGGTCTCCGTGAATTTCTGGGAATACGGGGCGAGGGCGGCCCTGGCGTTTTCTTCGATTCGGCCGCGGAGCATCTCGCCGGGGCGCATGTGCAGGTCCAGGTCTATCTTTGCGAAAGAAAGCTGGCGCATGCAGGCCGTAGCCCCCCTGAATTTTTTCGCCGCGTCGAATTTTTCAAAGAGGGCGGGGGGCAGCTTTTCTCCGGTTTTCCAATGGGCTGCGAAGGTGTCAAGAACCTCCTTTTTAGCGCACCAGTTTTCCATTATCTGCGATGGCAGCTCCACGAAATCCCATGCGACTCCGCGCAGGCCGCGCTCGGGGGAGTCCATGAGCATGAAGTGGAGCAGGTGGCCGAATTCGTGGAACAGGGTTGACAGCTCGTCGTGGCTGAGGAGCGCGGGCGCGTCCCCGGACGGCTCGTTAAAGTTGCAGGCGATTAGCCCAAGCTTGGGGTCGGGCGCGTCGGCGTCCCTCAAGAGGTTCATCCATGCGCCGCCGCGCTTTCCCTTGCGCGGGAACAGGTCTGCGTAAAACGACGCCATGTGCGCCCCGCCCGCGTCAAACACGTCAAAGAACATGACGGACGGATGCCATGCGGGCGCGGAGCCCTCCGTTATGCGTATGCCGTAAAGCCTTTCAGCGAGGGCGAAAAGCCCTTTGAGCGCGGGGCCGAGCGGCAGGTAGGGGCGGAACTGCTCGGGGTCGAAGTCGTAGTTTTTGCGCCTCATTCCCTCCGCCAGGTACGGGGCGTTCCAGGGCTCTATGGGGGAGCGGCCCGCGAAGCTTTCTATTTCGGAAATTTCGCGCCTGAAGTGCGGCTCCATCCTTTCCCTGAGGCGCTCGACAAAACGAGCCGCGTTCCCGCCGCTTTGGGCCATGCGTCCTTCAAGGACAAAGTCGGCGAAGTTTTCCTTGCCGAGGATGGCGGCTTTTTCAGCCCGGACCGATATGATTTCGCGCATGGTGGGGCCGTTGTCGAACTTCCCGCCTTCGCACAGGCCGGATTGGGCCCTCCAGAGGGTTTCGCGCAAACGCTCGTTTTCGCAGTGGGACAATACGGGGCCGAGAATCGGGGCGTCCAGGGTGAGCAGCCAGCCGTCTAACCCCTTCTCGCGCGCCTTCTTTTTTGCGAGAGACATTGCCGACTCCGGCAGGCCGGCAAGCTCGGAAGGGTCGCATACGCGCATCTCGAATGCGTTGTGGGCGTCGAGGGCGTTTTCCGAAAACTTGCGCGTGAGGGCGGCGAGTTTGGCGTCGGCCTCGCGCAGCCTTTCCTTGTCCTGGGCGCACAGCCCCGCGCCGTTTCTCAGAAACGACTTCACGGTCTCATCCAGCAGCGCGCGGGCGTCCCTGCCTAGAGGCCCCGGGTTTTCATTGCAGGCCCGCACGCGCTCCCAGAGCTTTTCGTTCAGGCATATCGAGGAGAAAAATCCGGCGACTTCCGCGTCGCGCGCACGGAGGACTTCTCGCATTTCAGGCGAGCTTGAGACGCTTTCCATGTGGTTTGCGATATTCCAGACTTCCTCAAGGAGGGATGCCGCGCGGTCGAGGGCGCGCACCGTGTTTTCAAAATTCGCATTTTCCGGCGGGACGGCCTCGATTTTTGCTATGTTTTCCCGCGCGAGCCCGAGGGCGCCTGCGACCGCCTCGTCGGCCGCCTTTGCGTCCATTTTTGAGAAGTCGGGCGGGAAGGCTCCCGACAGGAAGGGATTTTCAGAATTTGCCATAATCCCCCAGCTTAGCGGCTTTTTTTTGCGCGAATCAAGAAATTTTGCATGAGGCCCCGGATGCTCCGGGGCGTTTTTGCCAGAAACATCATCCCCTTGCGGACACATGCCAGAATTGCGCCCAGCTTTTTTGGGAGGCAGCGGAGGCGCGCGCCGCGCCCTGTGTATGTGCGGAAAAATGCGCCTGCCGCCCGGAGGTGAGGGCTAAACGGTGCAATCCCGGCCTGAATCCGGCTTGTATGCGGATTTCATTGCGCTATGGGGGTGGAGATTTATGAAAAAGTGCGGCGGGTTTGCGCTTTCGGGGGAGTCTTCAAGATAAATTATCACCTCAAAGCCGGATTCCGACACCTCCGCTTTTGCGGATTTTCCAGACCCCTCGGAGAACTCGGGCGCGCCTGGCGCCACGTCGGGCGTGAGCTTTCCCAGAGTGTGGAAGGCGCCTTTTTGCACGGCCGCTAGCAGGGGCTTCCCCGGGGAGATTTTGTACACGGCGCGTTCGGCCCCGATGCGCTCATCCACGAAAAATTCTGCCTCAAGCGCAACCGCCGTCCCGCAGACTGTGTCGTAAATTTCAAGTTTTGGGAACGAGAATCCATACAGGAAGCTCTCGGGAATTTTCGCATTCCCGGGCGCTGCCCCGGCGGCTATCAGCGCTGCGGACGGCCTGCACGCGATTTTTATGCCGGAAAGGTCCGGCTTTGCGGCCCGTGGGGCGGCTGGACGGCCCGAGGGAAAGCATTTCGGGTAGGAGACGCGCAGGTTTTCGGCTGCCATTATGGAAACTATTTTGCGGGTCCCGTCGGGGGCGGTTCTTACGAGCGCGATTTCTCCGCGCAAGGAGCCTTTTTCAGCATTTTCTGCGGGCGGCAGTGGCGCGGAGGAGCAGGCTTGCAAAATGGCCGAGGCTGCCAGGGCGGCAAAAAGGGCGGGGATTTTTCTCGATTTCATGCGATTAGAGATTGGATGTTGCGGACGGCTCAAGTGCGTTTCCTAAAACTATCTTCCGCATATTTTTTGCCGTTGCAAGCTCTTTTTTGCTCGCGGCAGCATGGGCTTCGGGCTTAATGTCGCCGGGATTTTTCTGATAAACAAGATTTGATGACAGCAAAAATTTGGAAAGGCGTTTTATAGCATGAAATTAATAGCAGCCGTTCATGAATCATACGGGAACCCCTGCGAAGTCCTGAACCCGGTCGAGTCCGAGGTCTCCCGGCCCTCTGCGGGGCAGGCCCTCGTAAAGCTTGTGCGGGCATCCGTGAACCCATCCGATTTGGGGATGATAGGCGGAAGCTACGGCCGCCTGCGCGAGCTTCCGGCAGTGGCCGGCCGTGAGGGCGTGGGCGAAGTCGTGGAGGTCGGCCCGGGCGTCTCGGGGGTGAAGCCGGGGGACATCGTCCGCATTCCCGAGGAGCCGGGCGTCTGGCGCCAGTACCAGCTTTGCGGCGCGGACTCCCTCATGGCGCTCCCCTCCGACCTTCCGCCTGACATGCTTGCAATGGCGTTCATAAACCCCCCGACCGCCCTCTGCATACTGGAGCAGTTTGAAGACCTGAAGCCCGGCGACTGGGTAATCCAAAACGGGGCCGGCTCTGCCGTCGGATATTTCATGGTGCAGCTCTGCGCCGCGAGGGGCATAAGGACGGTAAACATGGTGCGAAACGCCGCCGGGCGCGCCGAGGGGCTCCGGAAAATCGGCGCCGACGTAGTGGTTGACGAGGCGTCTTTCGACCCGAAGAAGCTCGCGGAGCTAACCGGCGGTGCGCTTCCCCGGCTGGGCCTCAACCAGATTGGCGGCGCAAGCGTTTCAAACATGATGAAATGCATGGGCAAGTCCGCCACGATTGTTACGATAGGGGCCATGACGTCCGAGCCCGTGCGCTTCCCGACGCGCTTTTTGATATTCAACGACCTTCGCCTGCGCGGATTCTGGTGGGACAACTGGCAGCGGACCCATTCAAAGGCCGAAGTTTCGGCCCTGTTTGAAAAGATTTTCGCCCTCATAAGGGAGGGCGTCCTGCGCGCCCCTGTCGATTCCGTATATCCCATAAGCGACGTTAAAAACGCTATGGCGCGGGCATCCGAGGGCGGGCGTTCAGGCAAGGTGATGCTGTCGTTTTAGGCGTTGCCCTCCGGCTCCCGGGGACTTCCCGGGGGGCGGCCGCCGCCTCCGATGCGTCTTTCTGTATCGGGCGGGGGGGATTGAGGCTGGAAACCCGCAGTCTTTAGGATTTTTTTGGGTTTGTGGCTCGGATTGCGGCCTTTTTATGAATTTGACGGCCTGCGGACCTTTAGGCAGCAGGGGGCGCCGCCTCCTGGCTGCGGCGTTTGTCCCGGCTTCCCTTGGACAGCAGGCCGCCGGGCGCGTGGGGCGGGGCGCCGGTTCGGCGGGCGTTTCTACGCCCCCGTAGGCTCCAACAATAAGCTTGTTTTGGAGTGGAATATCCGTAAAAGTCTATCGCGTGAATTTTTTTAAGACGAGATACCTTCTGCTTTCTGCGGCGGCTTCCGCATTTCCGGCGGCGCTTCCTGCCGCCGACATCCAGGTTCCCCAGCGCGCCGAAGACGTCGATTTCGCCGCAGTGAAGGCTGCGGAAGCTGCGAAGGAAAGGGCCGAGCTGGAAAAAATCGAGGCGGCAAAAAAGGCGAAGAGGGAGGAGTTTGAAAAGGCCGAAGCCGCGCGCAGGGCGGATCTCGCCTCAAAACTTTCGGCCCAGCAGAAAAAAAGCGAGGGCAAATACCGCTCGTCCTACCTTTCAAGCCTGAGCGGGGCGACGCCGCAGCTCGAGGCCAAGTCCCCGCTCGATTACGACACCGAGACCGGAAAATTCGTGGCAAAAACCAACGCCCGCCTGACTGACAAGAATTTTGAAGTCGAGGCGGACGTCATCGAATTTTACAGCAAGGACGGCCGCGCCAAGGCTGCGGGCGACGTCAGGATGTCCCAGGAAAAGGTGAGGGTGCTGGCGCGCAGCGTGGAGCTTTCGTCGTCGGAAAACACGATGAAGGCCGCGTATGTGCGCCTCGGCTCCAACCCGCTTTTCATAGAGACGGACGGGGTGTCGGGCGACAAGCGCATGATTTCGGCCGGGAAGAGCTCCATATATTTCGGGGAGCCGGATTTCGCCTCCATGAACGTAGGGGTGGGCGGAATCTCCTACGACTCCGACGAGGACTACCTGGAGCTTGAGGACGCGCTTTTTAAAATAGGCCCCGTGCCGTTTATGTACGTTCCCTATTACGGGCAGTACGGCCTCGAACGCCCGCCCTTTATATTTGAAAACAGGGTGGGCTACAACAGCGATTTCGGCTTCCGAATCCAGAACACGGTTCTTTACACCGGGCTCGGGCCGGTCGCCCCCGGCGTGCTGCTCGACGGCTATACGAAGCGCGGCGTGCTGTTCGGCCCGGCGGCCGACTACGACTATTCCTCCGACTGGTTCCGCGCCGTCGGCGAGCTCCGCTCGGGCTATATTTCAGACCAGGGCTCGGACGGCGTCCTCGGCGTCAACTCCTTCGGGGCGCCGATACCGCGCGACAGGTTTTTCATCGACTGGAAAAACCGCGCAAGCATTTCCGAGCGCATAGGCGTCACGTCCCTTTTGAACTACTGGAGCGACGAGTTCGTCACGCGCGACTTCCGCGAAAGCATATTCGACCGAGACCAGGTTCCGGACAATTTCGCCGAAGCCTCCTACCGGGGGGACTTCTATTCGTTTTCAGCATTCGCCCGCTTCCTCCCAAACTCCTGGGAAAGCGCCGTCCAGCGGCTTCCGGAGGCGACGTTCAACATGCCCTCCCGCGCCGTCTTAAATACCGGCATATACCAGAACTTCTTCGCAACTTACGGCTACTACCGCGACTCGTCCCCGCAGGGGCTGCGCGACACCCTCTCGTTCGACCGCTTCGACGCCTACTACGGGCTCTCCCGCCCGGTCAAGCTGAACTCATGGAGCTCCATCACCCCGATACTCGGCGGGCGCCTTACCTACTACGGCTCAACCGCCGACAATTCCGGAAGCTATGTCCGCATGCTGGGGCAGGCGGGTTTTGACGCGCAGGCGGACGCATGGGGGCTTTGGGAGGTGCGCAGCCAGACGCTCGGAATCGACGGGGTAAGGCACAACATCCGCCCGGTAGTCAAGTACCGCTACATACCTTCGGCCGACCAGGGCAAGTCGCGCATAAAGCAGGTTGACACCCTCTATTACGGCTCCTACCCGTCCGTGTTCGACCTCGGCCTCATGCGCAATGTGGACGACCTGTATTCGGCAAACACCATGCGCGTTGGCCTTGAAAACGTGTTCCAGACGCGCGACGGCTCGTACGGCTCCCGGGAAATCGCCCGCATAGACCTGTATCAGGATTTCAACTTTGAACGCCAGCCGTACATATCCAATCCCGGGCGGCGCTATTCGTTTTCGGACTTTTATGCGAACGTTTCCGTCTCCCCGGCGAGATGGCTCACTATCGGCGCCTACAACCGCCTCAACGTGAACAACTCCGTCGAGGCCGAGATAAACGGCTACCTGCGCATAAGCGACGGCGACGAATGGCGTCTGGAGCTCGGCAACTATTATCTCGCTTCCGAAATATCCCAGTACTACCTGCTCGCCCAGTACCGCATATCGGAAAACTACATGCTAATGGGCAGGTGGCACTACGACGCCCGCCTGTCTAAAATGACCGACCAGGCTTACATACTCTGGACCCGCCTCGGCAATTCCTGGATTATCGAATACCAGATATCGTTCCGCAGCGGCTCGACCCGCGAAAACGACTTGAGCTTTGGCGCGCGCCTCAACTTCGCCACGTTCTAACCCATCCCGGCGCATGGATATTCCCGAAAACGAGGACGGAATTCTGGGGGGGGCTGCGGAGCTCTCCGTAAAGCTGCCGGTGTTCGAGGGACCGCTCGACCTGCTGCTGTTTCTGCTGCGCAAAAACGAGATAGACATCTACGACATCCCCATCGGGCAGATAACGGGCCAGTACCTCTCCGTTCTCAGGGCCATGGAGCGGCTGTCTTTGGACATAGCCGGGGAGTTTTTCGTCATGGCGGCGACCCTGATGTACATAAAAAGCCGCATGCTGCTGCCTGCCGACGAGCGCCCTGGGCAGGAGGGCGAGGAGGAGGAGGCCGGGGCCGACCCGCGCTGGGAGCTCGTCGGCCAGCTTTTGGAGTACAAGAAAGTGAAGCAGGGCGCTATGGCGCTTGAGGACATGATAGAGGAGAGGCTTTCGTGCATCCCGCGTTCGTGCAGCCTTTCGGACTCCGCAGAGGTGCGCCGCCCCCTCAAAAATTCGGACAGGATAGAGCTTTGGAACACCTTTAACAACGTCCTGCGGCGCCTTGCAGAAAAGCTCGTAGAGGGGGAGATAACGGGGGAGCAGGTCTCGGTATCGGACCGCATGGAGTTCATCCTCTCGCTCGAGGGGGAGGAATTCAGCTTCTCGGGCCTCTTTGAAAAGGGGCGCACAACGGTGCCGCTTCTAGTTGCGACATTCCTTGCCGTGCTTGAGCTTACCCGCCTGCGCAGGCTCGACATATCCCAGGACGAGGCCTTCGGCGAAATATATTTGAAAAAGCTTCCCGAACCTTCCGCAGAGCATTCCCGGGACTCCGGCGTCGCGGGGGGCGGTTTTGATGGCGGCCGGGAGGATGGCTCCCAGCCTGATGGCGCCCCGGACGCCGGGGACGCTTCCGCCGTGCCTGATTCCGTGGATGGGCACGGGGGCGCGCCGAACTCCGGAGGACGGGATTTCTGAATTGGCATAAAAACGCTTTTTTTACGATATACGCATTATGGAACGCAAAAAGGACAGGGCGCGCCTTCTGGGGCTGGGGCTGGATTCGGACGGGCACAAGAGGATAACTACGGCAGAACAGTTTTCCATTGTGGGCGGCACGGAGGAAACCCATGAAATTATGACGGAGACGGCAGTCAAGACCTTTGAGGAGCTCAAGCGCAGGGGAAAGGCCCTTGAGGAGACCGACCCGCGCGAGCTGGGCGACATAATAAGAAAGAACATTCCGGGGGCGTAGCTTCCCGGCCCTGCCGGCCTTTGGGGCGGCGTGCGGGCTTTTTTGGCGGGGCTTGGCCTCTTTCATAAAATGTGTTTGACTGTCGGCGCGCGGCGGAAGATACTGCCATGGGTTTAACAAATGGCGCTTTGTAAAAATGATTTCTCGCAGAGGCTTTTCCGCGATGCAAAAGGGGTGTTTTTTTAGACGGCGCCGGACGCGCTTTTTTGAGATGTTTCGCGCTTTGGTGGGCCGCGCTATCGCGGTTGCGCCGCTTTTTATTCTTCCCTTTTTTGCAGCCGGGGCGGATGGGGGCATATCCGGACCGGACTCGGGCGCAGGGGGCGCGCCGCAGAAAAAAATCCTTTTCATAGCTTCGTATTCCTCCACTTACGAATGGACGCGCGAAATGATAGACGGCTTCAACGCGCATTTCCGCAATTCGCAGCATTCAGTCGATATAGACTGCGTGGAGCTCGGCTTCCTTCGCTCAAGCGGCGACATGCCCGAAGACATAATGCTTGAGCGCAGCATCGAGAAGATAAAGGGCGACAGGCCCGACCTTGTCGTGATATCCGACCTCCCCGCCATAAGGCTCTTCAAAAGCCAGTACGGAACCCTCCTGCGCGACACGCCGGTAATCTTTTGCGGGTTGCCTGAGTTTGAGGGATTTTCCCTGAAGAACTACCCAAACTGCACTGCGGTGCTTCAGCGTGTGCCGCTGCTTGAAAATATCGAGCTTATAATGGGGCTCTTCCCCAAGACTTCCGTCATTGCGCTTATAACCGATTCGTCCGACGAGGGCGTGGCGGTTGAAAACTACGCCCGCGACGCGCTTATGAATTTCAACCGGACCGACCTCGTCTTTATAAACGGCCGCGACCACACCACTTCGGAGATGTTTGAGATTGTCTCCTCCCTGCCGAAGCGCTCCGTGGTGGTTTATGCGAACTGGCGCAGCGAAAAAAACGAGCTTCCGCTGTCCTTTGCCTCGATAATAGGCGGAGTTGCAAAGCGGGCGCCGGGGCCGGTATTTTCGCTTATAGACATGGAAAACCCGAACGTTCTGGGCGGGGTGATGGCAAAGGGGTCTGCGGACGGAAAGACCGCCGCTGAAATTGCGGAGCGAATCCTCTCCGGCGAGAAAATCGGCTCCATGATTCCGGTCATAGGCGGGACGGTTTCAAAAATAAGCTGGCCCCTGGCTTCAAAGTTCAAAATTCCCGGGTCGCAAATTCCGGGGGATTTTGAGGTCCTGGGCGCACCTCCCGGCATGTGGAAGGCCCATAAGAGCGTGATAATAGCGTTCGCCGTGGTTTTGGCGTTCCTTCTTCTTTTGCTCGTGTCCATCGTGAGGCGCTACCGCTACGCAGAGCGCTACTCTTTCATATTCAGCAAGCTTCCGCTCAGAGTCACGGCTTTCGACCGCGAGGGGAGGGTGCGCTTCTGCCACATGGATTCCGGGGACGCCGATAAAATCGTAAAAAAGGCCGGCGGATTTTCCCTCGGGGATCTCCCGGATTCGGTGTATGGGGTGTTTTCCGAAAAAATCGCCGAAGTGCGGCGCGGGGGCGGGGAGGCTTCGGCCATCTACGACTGGGGCAATTCAAAGAGGCGCGCCACATTTGTAAAGCTGCCTGAAAACCGTTTCGGCAGGGACATGGTCATGGTCGTATCTTCCGATGTCACGGAGCTTGAGAAGACCCACCGCGAACTGCGCCGGGCCGTGGAGCATCTTGAGACGACCATCAACTCGATTGGCGACGGCGTCATCGCCACCGACGCCGACGGGCGCATAACCATGTTTAACCCCGTTTCCGAGGAGCTGACCGGCTTCTCTTGCGGCGAGGCCCTGGGAAGGAAGCTTTCGGAAGTCTTCAACATCGTGAGCTGCACCGACGGCTCCCCGCTTCCCTCTCCCGTCGCAAAGGCCCTGGAAACCGGGCGGACCGTGGCCCCGGCAAACCATACCGACCTCATCGCAAAGGACGGCACAAGGCGGCATATCGCCGATTCCGCCGCGCCGATATCGGACCCCTCCGGACGCCTTCAGGGCGCGATTCTCGTGTTCAGGGACGTGACCCGGGAGTACGACCGCAGGGACGAGATAATCTCAAAAAACGCCATTCTTGAAAACGCTGCGGAAGTCTCGAATATGGAGACTTTCATATGCAATGCGGACTTCTCCGTCAAGCGCACGACGTTTTCGGACCGCTTCGACTCCTCGTTCTGGCCGCTTGAAAACGGAACCGCAATCCCAGCCGAAAAATGGCTGATTCCGGAGGACCTTCCGGATTTCAAGGCCGAATGGAGGCGCCTTAAATCCGGGGAGGTGTCGCGGATAGACCTCCTTTACCGCTCGGACTATTTCGGGGCCAGAAAATATTTCAGCATGCGCGTCGTGCGCAAGGAGCCGGGAAACGGCGTCGGCTCCGTCGAGTACATAGGCATAATACAGGACATAACCAAGTCCAAGCAGGACGAATTCAGCCTCAAGGACACCACGCGCCTCCTCTCGTCCATCCTCGACAACATCCCCTGCTCCATATTCGTCAAAAACCACACGCGCGGCGGCCGCTACATCCTCGCAAACCGCTTTTTCAGGGAGTACGTAGGCATGCCGGGCAGGGCGTTCGAGGGCCTGACGGACTTCGACATATTTCCCCCGGAGGCCGCCCGCTCGTTTATAGAGGACGACGAGCGCATCGTGCGGGGCGCCAGAATCCTGGACAGGATAGAGGACGTGCCCAACCCGGACGGCTCAATGAGAAAGAGCCACACCTTCAAAACCTCCGTCCTTACTGAGTCCGGCGACACGCAAATCATAGGCATAAGCCTCGACGTCACAGAGCTCGTGCGCGCGCAGGAGCGCATGAGGGCCTATGCCGAGCAGGAGCGCATAATAAACGAATGCCTGCGCATCGTGCTTTCCGGGCAGGGCCACGACGCCACGGCGAACTCCATTTTGAAGGCGATAGGCGAGGGGATGGGCGCGGACAGGTGCTACATCTTTGAATTTGACGACGTTGCGCAGGTCGCAAACAACACCCATGAGTGGTGCGCGGAAGGTGTCGCTTCGCAGATTTCCGGCCTGCGCGGGGTTGCGTTTTCGGATATGCCGGCATTGCGGGCCGCGCTGCTCGAACGCAGGCTCGTCGTGACAGACAGCCTGTCGCCCGATGGGACTCCGGGATTCGCGGCGGCCAAAAAGGCGCCCGCGCCCCAGGGCGTAAAGACGCTTTTGGCGGCCGGAATATGGCGCAGGGGCAGGCTGGGCGGATTCATAGGGGTTGACTTTGTAAAGTCGGCCCGCGCATTCACCCAGGCGGACGAGGGCATGATAGAGTCCGCCGCAAGGATTATGGAGCTTTACGACGAGCGGCGCATGGACTTTGAAACCCTCGAGCAAAGCGAGGCCGAGAAGGGGATGATTCTGGAGTCCATGAAGATTCCCATCCTGCTCTTCGACGCGGCCGGAAACCTGGTGAACATAAACACCGCCGCCGAGAAAATGGCGGGGCGGAACGCCGCCCGGATACTCGCCGAGCCTTGCAGCGAAAGCTTCTGCCGCGGGCGCCTGAAAAACTGCTGCCATGTGAAAAAGTGCGCGGCAACCGGCATGGAGCAGTCCGTGGAATTTGAGCACGGGGGGAGGACCTACCTTGCAAACGCCTATCCGGTATTTTCAAAGGACGGCAGGATTGCGAACATAATCGAGTCGTTTCTGGACATGACCGACTTCTACGAGGGCAGGCGCGAGCTTGAAAAGGCGATGGAGGCCGCCAAGGCCGCCGACAGGGCAAAGAGCATGTTTCTTGCCACGATAAGCCACGAGCTGCGCACCCCGCTCAACGCGGTGATAGGTTACAGCGAACTCTCTCAGGACGGCGGCATATCCCCGGCCGAGCGGATAGAAAACTTAAAGAACATAAACCTCGCAGCAAGCGCCCTGCTTTCCCTTATAAACGACGTCCTCGACCTTTCCAGGCTAGAGGCGGGGCAGATGACAATCGAAAAGGCGGCCGTGGACTTTTCCGCAATCGCAGACGAGATTTCAGGCATATTCAAATTCAGGGCCCGCAAGCAGAACATATCAATGTCAATCGACGTGCCCCCGTCAATCCCGCCGCTGATGCTCGACCCGCTGCGAATGAAGCAGGTCATGATAAACATCGTCGGCAACGCCGTGAAATTCACCGATAACGGCAGAGTTCGGGTGCGCGCGTCGTTCGAGCCTTCCGGTGAGGGGGAGGGCGTGCTGTCGTTTTCGGTGGAGGATACCGGCATGGGCATCTCGCCCGATTTCATCCCGAGGGTTTTCGACCCGTTCGAGCGCCAGCCGGCCTCGGGCGTGCGCGGCAGCCGGCTTCAGGAGGGGACGGGCCTTGGCCTTGCCATCTCCAAGCGGCTCGTTGAGCAGATGGGCGGCGGCATTTCGGTTGAAAGCGCCCCCGGAAAGGGAAGCGTATTTACCGTGCGCATTCCGGGCGTCCAGGTTGCGCATGGCTGGCGGGCTCCGGTTGAAAACGGCTCGGGCGGGGATTTTGAAAGGATTTCGGGAAAGATAATGATAGTGGACGACGTGCCTATGAACCTGAAGGTGCTTTCGTCGCTTTTGAAGAGCATGGGGGCGGAAGTCGTGGCGTGCGGTTCGGCTGCGGAGGCCATTGACGCCGCCCCGAGGGAGATGCCGTCCATTGTTATGACCGACCTTTGGATGCCGGAAATCGGCGGGGAGGAGCTGGCGGAGAGGCTGAAGTCCGACCCCGCGACCGCCTCCATTCCGATAGTCGCCGTCACTGCGGACACGCAGACTGCAAACGCAAGGGGGCTTTTCAGCGCAGTACTGCTGAAGCCCATATCGAGGAAAAAGATAGCCGAGGCCGTGGCGGAGGCGCGTTCCGCATCCGCGCGCGGATAGTTTTGCGCGGGGCGAGCGCATTGCGGGGGGGGCGTTGCGCCTTTTTCCGCATCCTGCGCCATTTTTTGCGCCTCGCCGCCGGAGGGCGCAATGCGCAGTTTTTTCATAAAAAAATTGTCTTTTGTTTTTTTTGCGCGATTCTTTTGTGCTTTTTAATCCGCCGGCCCTTCGCCCATTGGTGGGAGGCCCGCTTTTTGACATATGAGATGCGGCTATAAAAATATCTGGCATATCGCCTATCCGATTCTGTTTGCCATCGTTATGGAAAACCTTATCGGCATGACCGACACGGCCTTTTTGGGGCGCGTCGGCGAGGTGGAGCTCGGCGCGTCCGCGCTCGGGGGCGTCTATTACATTTCCATATTTGTAGTGGGCTTCGGCTTCAGCGTAGGCTCGCAGATTCTTATATCGCGCAGAAACGGCGAGCGCAGGCACGCGGCGATAGGCCCGATAATGATACAGGGAACGATATTCCTCGTTGCCCTCGCCGCGGCGCTTTTTGCCGCTACGCGCGCCTTTGCGCCGCATGTGATGCGCGGTCTCGTGTCTTCCCCGGAGATATGCGCCGCGGCTGTGGAGTATCTCAACTGGCGCATTTTCGGCGTGTTTTTCATATTTGCGGCGGTGATGTTCAGGGCGTTTTTCGTCGGGATAGCGCAGACGCGCATACTCACCATCAATTCCGTCGTGATGGTCGGCTGCAACGTCCTCCTCAACTACGTCTTAATATTTGGCAAATTCGGATTTCCAAAGCTTGGCATAGCGGGGGCGGCAATCGCGTCGTCCATTTCGGAGCTGGTGTCGCTTCTGTTTTTTGCGTGGTATGTGTGGAGCAGGGTGGACCTTGAAAAATACGGGCTAAACAGGTTTTCTGGCGTGAACCCGAAGGTTGTCGGGAAGATTTTGAGCGTGTCGGTATGGACCATGCTTCAGTACCTTTTCGGCATCGTGACGTGGTTTTTCTTCTTTATCGCAGTCGAGCACCTCGGCGAAAGGCCGCTTGCAGTCTCGAACATAGCCCGCAGCGTGTCGGCCATCGTTTTGATGCCGGTTTTCGCCTTCGGCTCGACGGCAAGCACAATCGCAGGCAACCTCATGGGGGAGGGCAGGCCGGAGCTTGTGATGAAGGCTTGCGCCAAGGTCGTGAAGCTCTGCTACATGGTTCTGCTTCCGCTTATCGCGCTAATGATGCTCTTCCCGCGCGAGGTGCTCGGGATTTACACCGACAACGCCGACCTCGTTTCGGCGTCCGTGCCGACCCTTTATGTCACCATGCTTGCCGCCCTGGTTACGATACCCGGATGCGTGCTTTTAAACGCGGTTTCCGGAACCGGCAACACACGCGCCGCGCTCGGCCTTGAAGTGTGCGTGCTCCTGGTCTATACGGCGTATGTTTTTGCCGTAATTGTGGGTCTAAAGCCGGATGTCGCGGTATGCTGGACGACGGAATTCATATACTGGGGCTGCATGATGATTTTCGCGTGGACGTACCTTAAAAAGGCCGACTGGCGCGCAAAGAAAATATGACGCCCGGGAGCCGCGTTTTTCATCCCCGCCGCGCGGCTTTTTGCGCGCGCGGTAAAAAGGCTTGAAATTTATTGCAATAAGCCGCACTCCGGAACGCAATGGGCTGTATGGGAAATTTTGCGTCCGTCTGGTTTGTGTTTGCGCCCTTAAATGGGCGCCCCGCTTTACGATGAATACATGGAGCCTCGCGGAGCGTTCTCGCGCTTGAGAATCCGTGGGAGGGCCATGAGGGAGCCAATTTATGCTGACAGTATCATCCTATCCGGTCGCCGTGCTTATGTGCTTTGTAACGATGCTCTGCTGGGGCTCGTGGGGCAATACGCAAAAACTTGCAAGCAGGGAGTGGAAGTTCCAGTTGTTTTATTGGGACTATGCGGTGGGCATACTTCTCTTTTCCCTGTTTCTGGCCCTGACCATGGGTTCGCTGGGCTCGGGCGGACGGGCGTTTGTTCCGGATATGATGCAGGCCGACGCAAAGTGGCTGGGCTCCGCATTTATCGGGGGCGTCATATTTAACGCCGCAAACCTTCTGCTTGTAATTGCAATCGACATCGCGGGCCTCGCCGTGGCCTTCCCCGTCGGGATAGGGCTCGCCCTGGTGCTTGGCGTGATTACCACATACCTTGCCACCGGCGTTGGAAACCCGGCCATGCTCTTCCCGGGGGTCGCCCTCATCGCTGCGGCGATAGTTCTCGACGCGATGGCCTTTCGGAGGATGGGCGGCGGGAAGGCCACGGCGAAGGGCGTTTCCGTGTCCCTGTTGGCGGGCATCCTGATGGGCTTTTTTTACAGCTTTGTGGCTTCCTCCATGGGGAAGATTGACGCGTCCGGAGGGGCGGTCGTTCTGGAGGCGGGAAAGCTTTCCCCGTACAGCGCGATGTTCGTCTTTGCTGTCGGCATATTCGCGTCGAATTTCGTTTTCAACACTCTCGCCATGCGTTTCCCCATATCCGGGGACCCGGTTCCGGCGTCGGACTATTTCAAGCGCGGGACGCCCGGGCTGCACCTCGTGGGAATGCTCGGGGGCGCCGTATGGTGCCTCGGCTCCGCATTCAGCTTCATCGCAAGCGACGCCGCCGGAGCGGCGCTCGCCTACGGGCTCGGGCAGGGGGCGACCATGGTTTCTGCCCTCTGGGGGGTGTTTGTCTGGAAGGAGTTCCGCGGCGCCCCCAAGGGCACAAACGCGCTGATATTTGCGATGTTTGCCCTCTTTGCGGCGGGGCTTGCAATACTCATAGCCTCAAAATGACAAATGGCGGAGTTTCAAATTATGGCAAAATCAAAATTAAACGTCAAAAAGCCCCGCATACTCTGCATCGGCTGTATGAACATTGACATGGTCGTAAAAACCGACCGCATCCCCTCTGCGGGGGAAACGCTCCTCGGGGGCGTGTTCGCCAGGCATTTCGGGGGCAAGGGCGCAAACCAGGCTGTCGCGGCCAAAATGCTTTACGGGGATACGTCGTTTTGCTCGGGGGTGGGAGGAGACCCGCTGGGGGCGGAGTACATGGAGCGTTTCGCAAAGCTCGGGCTTGACGCAAGTCTCGTAAAAAAATTCCCCAAGGCGCACACCGGGGTTGCCATCATAATGGTCGGCTCTCGCGGTGAAAACGCAATCTCCGTGGCCCCCGGGGCGAACTACATGCTCGGCCCGCGCCATCTGGATTCGGTGGATTTTTCAAAGTTTACGCACGTGCTTTTGCAGCTCGAAATCCCGTTTGAGACCGTGCTTGCCGCGCTCTCAAAGGCCAGGGCGGCGGGCTGCTTAACAATCCTCACCCCGGCGCCGGCACGGCTTCTTCCAAGGGAAATGCTCCCTCTCATCGACTACCTCGTCCCCAACGAACACGAGATAATGCTGCTCCAGCGCGGTTATACCTTCCCCAGGAAGGCGGCGGAGGGGCTCGTGAGAAAGGGCGTGAAAAACGTGATAATAACCCTCGGAGCCAAGGGGGCGCTCCTGATAAATTCATCGGGCGAAAAACGCTATGAAACCTACGATGTGAAGCCCGTCGACACCGTCGGGGCGGGGGACTGCTTCACAGGGTCGCTGGCCGCCGGCCTCTGCCTTTACGGCGGGGATATGGACAGGGCGGTCGGGCTTGCGATGGGGGCGGCGTCGCTTGCAGTCGGCAAGGCCGGGGCGCAGAGCTACCACTCCCTGCGGGCGGTCAAAAAATTCATGGCGGAATGCTCCTGACAGCCCTTCTTTTGGCGCGAAAAAAGCGGACGCTTACAGGCGCCCGCTTATCTTATGCCACTGCGTCGCGTTTCGGGCAGGGCTGTCAGGAAAAGGTCTTCTTTTCTATTCCCAGGTGCTTTTCGACATTCTGGAGGCGCTTGAACATTTCCGGGAGCTTCTCCTTCAGAATTTCAAGCTTGTGGGCCGTCATGAAGGGGTATGCCGGCGTGCCGCGCACGTATTCCCCTGCGGGGATGTCGTGGTTTATGCCGCTTTGGGCGCCGATTTTTGCCCCGTCGCCGAGTTCGATGTGCCCGACCAGCCCGACCTGGCCGCCGAGTATGCAGAAGTTCCCGAGCTTCGTGCTTCCGGAAATTCCGGTCTGGGATACGATGAGGCAGCCCCTGCCTATCCTGACGTTGTGGCCGATTTGAACGAGGTTGTCTATCTTTGTGCCGGCGCCGACGAGGGTCCTGTCGAAGCGCGCCCTGTCGATGCATGTGTTGGCGCCGATATCGACGTCGTCCTCAACCACCACGCGCCCGACCTGGGGGACCCTGTTGTGCTTTCCGTCCGCGTACTCGTAGCCGTAGCCGTCGGAGCCGATGACGGCGCCGGGCTGTATGCGCGAGCGCCTGCCTATCTCGCAGTAGTCCATCACCGAGGCGTTCGGCATTATCCATGCGTCGTCGCCTATGACGGCGTGGGCGCCGATGTAATTGTTGGCCTGTATGCGCGCCCGCTCGCCGACCTTCGCCCCGTCGCCTATTACGACGTTCGGGCCGATGCACGCAGAGGGCGCGACTTCCGCGCTTTCGCTTATGACCGCCGTCGGGTGCACGGAGGCGGACGGCTTCGGCCAAAGCTCCTCCTCTATCAGGGCGCAGATTTTGGCAAGCTCAATGGAGGGGTTGTCCACAAATACTGCGGCGCAGCCTGCGGGAAGCTCCCCCTTGTAGCCGCGCGGAAGCAGGAGGGCGGCCGCTTTGGAGGCGGGGACTTCGTGGGCGTACTTCTTGTTTCCAAGAAAGCTCAAGTCGTTTTCCGAGGCTTCGGAAAGGCTTGAAATCGCGCTTATTTTCCTGTCGGGATTGCCCCTGGTCTCGGGATTGTCAAAGAGGGGGAGGAGTTCTTTTAGGTTGTAGGTCTTCATTTGGCAGAATCCGGCGCTTCCGGAATTTTCAAGCTCCAAAGCCTAGTCCGGCGGGGCGCCCTGTCAAGGCGTTTCGCGGCGCAGGGGGGGCCGGCGCGGGGG